>NZ_JAVHXT010000004.1:0-46673 GCF_031119335.1 Pedobacter sp. | reverse complement strand
CTGTTTCTTCTTCTTTCTTCACGTCAACTTGGAAGTAGTTTTTATCACCATCTTTTACACTGAAAGCTGCTGTTGGCGTCCAATCTTTGTATGGATCTGTTCCTAATACTGTTTTAATAGCGTCAGGTAATGCCGATATTTCAATTGGAGTTTTTACTACACTGTCTTGTACCGACACATTTTCTTCGTTAGCAATCGAAGCAGTTGCTTGTGTTAGGTTAGTTCCAGCAAAATCTACTGGTTTACCATCAGCGTCAAATTTTAATGAAGCTGTTTCTTCTTCTTTCTTCACGTCAACTTGGAAGTAGTTTTTATCACCATCTTTAACGCTGAATGCTGCTGTTGGTGTCCAATCTTTATATGGATCTGTTGCCAATACTGTTTTAATTGCATCTGGTAAAGCTGATATTTCGATAGGAGTTTTCACTACGCTGTCTTGAACCGAAACAATTTCTACTTTATTGATTGAAGCCTGAGCTTGAGTTGCTGTAAAACCTGCGAATGCTACGATAGCTGCTACAAATAACTTTTTCATAATATCTATTTTTTTAAGTTTAATACATTTTGTGAATTATACTAACCTAATGCTACATAATGATGCCAGAGGCTGTTATTGCATCGTGCCAAAATGTAAATGGTTAAAAGTAAGTCATTTATGTGTTTTTTGCTGAATTTAATATTGTAGAATTTCTCTACAACTTGTTACCTAAGGCGGCAAAAAAGTTTTAAATTTCGAATTTAAGGTGCATTCCGCTTAATTTGTACTATGCAAAGATACTTATCAGCTAATTGGATATATCCTGTAACCAGCGAGCCTATAGCCAATGGTGTAATAGAAGTTGCTGACACGGGTGAGATCACCGCCATATTAAAGCAGGAAGAAACAATACAGCAAAATATTGAAGGGATAGAACAGTTTGAAGGTGTGTTGGTGCCTGGGTTTGTAAATACGCATTGCCATTTGGAACTTTCGCATCTATTTGAAAAAATTCCCGAACAAACTGGATTGCCAGCTTTCGTGAGAGAAATTGTAGCACAGCGTGCAGCAGCAGATGAAGTGGTTATTGCCGCAATGGATGCCGCCGATAAGCAAATGCTTGAAAATGGAATTGTTGCCGTGGGCGATATTTCAAACCAGCTACTTTCTAAGGAGGTAAAGCAGCACAGCACATTACATTACCATACTTTTGTGGAAGTTTTTGGATTTAATTGGCCTTCGCAACCTATTATAGATGAGGCGTTGAAAATTAGAGATAGCTATTGGCCACTTAAGGCTTCAATTGTGCCACATGCGCCTTACTCAGTATCCAATGAGTTGTTCCAATATATTGAAAGGAACACCCGACCGCAAGATATACTGAGTATTCATAATCAGGAAACAGCTGCCGAAAGCGAATTTTTTGAAAGAGGTACTGGAGATTTTGAAGTGATGTACCAACGCATGGGAGTGCCGAAGAGCGAAGCACATGGCACTGGAGAAAATTCACTGCGATATCACTTGCCAAAAATGCCATCGAACAAAAGTTTATTAGTACACAATACTTTTACCAGCAAAGCTGATATCGATTTTGCTACTGCACAGCATAAAGATTTGTATTGGTGCTTATGTCCAAATGCAAATTTGTACATAGAAAATAACCTGCCGGATGTTACGCTTTTCATCGACCCACGTATTAAAGTAACTTTAGGTACTGATAGTTTGGCGAGCAATCACCAGCTATCTATTTTGGCAGAGATGCAAACCTTACAACAGAAGAAAAGAATACCTTTTGATGAACTGTTGAAATGGGCAACAATTAACGGTGCGGAGTTTTTAGGTATCGATAACCAATATGGAAGCTTTGAAGTTGGTAAAACACCTGGCGTAAATTTGATAGAGCTTAGTGCGGGTAAAATTATCAAGTCTAACGATGTGAAAAGATTAGTTTAATGTATTTAGGTTTGGTGGTTTTTCTTTCGGATATTTAAGAATTATCTATCTACAATTATTAAAAATTATCCTATGGCAAACATTAAACTATTTGAAAGCAAGCAAATACGTTCCGTATGGAACGAGACAGATGAGAAGTGGTATTTTTCTGTGCAGGATGTTGTTGAAACACTTACTGACAGCTCTGATGTAAAGCAGTATATTAAAAGAATGTTGAGCCGAGACGGTCAGCTTAAAAGCAACTGGGGTACAATTTGTACCCCGGTTGAAATGGTAGCAGCGGATGGTAAAAAAAGGAAAATACAAGCTGCCGATACTAAAGGTCTTCTACGCATTATCCAATCTATACCTTCCCCTAAAGCAGAACCTTTTAAACTTTGGTTGGCGCAGGTAGGTTCCGATCGTTTAGAAGAAATAGAAAATCCGGAGCTGGCCACACAGCGAACAAGAGAGCTCTACAAACTTAAAGGCTATTCGGACGATTGGATTGAAAAGCGCATGCGCAGCATTGCTATTCGTGAAGAACTTACCGACGAATGGAAGAGTAGAGAGGTAAAGGAGCAAAAGGAGTACGCAATTTTAACAGCCGAAATATCCAAAGCTACTTTTGGACTTACGCCATCCGAATACAAAAAAGTTAAAGGATTAAAGAGCCAAAACTTGCGAGATCACATGACCGACCTTGAATTGATTTTCTCGATGTTAGGTGAAGCATCCACTACAGCTATTGTTAAAACACAAAATCCTATTGGCTTTAAAGAGAACCAAAAAGTGGCTAAACAGGGTGGGGCAGTTGCAGGAAATGCAAGAAAGGAATTAGAAAGCAAAACGGGGCAAAAAGTAGTGTCGGAACAAAATTATTTACCCGAGAAAAAGAAAATTGATAAGAAAAACTAAAAGTCTGTGAACAGATGAGCAACCCCATAACTTCCCTTTTTAATATCAAATACCCCATTATTCAGGCTGGTATGGTTTGGTGCAGTGGTTGGCGCTTAGCTGCTGCCGTTTCTAACGCTGGTGGTTTAGGTATTATTGGTGCAGGTTCCATGTATCCAGCCGTTTTACGTGAGCATATTCAAAAATGCAAAGAAGCCACAAATCAGCCATTTGCCGTAAATGTGCCATTGCTATATCCAAACATTCAAGAAATAATGGATATCTTAGTAGAAGAAGATATCAAGATTGTATTTACTTCTGCGGGCAACCCAGCAACGTGGACTAGTTTTTTGAAGGATAAAGGAATGATTGTTGTTCACGTAATTGCCAATACCAAATTTGCTTTAAAGGCACAACAAAGTGGGGTAGATGCAATAGTTGCCGAAGGTTTTGAAGCTGGAGGTCACAATGGAAGGGAAGAAACTACTACACTTTGTCTCATCCCAATGATTAAAGCAGCAGTAAATATTCCAGTAATTGCTGCGGGTGGCATTGCTAGCGGAAAATCGATGTTGGCGGCTTTTGCTTTAGGAGCAGATGCCGTGCAAATAGGTTCAGCATTTGCAGTAGCCGAGGAGTCATCCGCACATCCAAATTTTAAGGAACGCATTATTTCATCCGCCGAAGGCGATACCAAACTAAGGATGAAAAAACTGGTACCTGTGCGGTTGCTCAAAAATGAATTTGCTGATGCAGTTGCACATGCTGAAGCTAATGGCGCAAGTACCGCAGAACTTGCTGCTTTATTAGGTAGAGCAAGAGCAAAACTCGGGATGTTCGAAGGAGATATGGAAGAAGGAGAATTGGAAATAGGACAGGTCTCAGCTATGCTTAATGAAATTAAACCAGCTGCAACAATTTTAAATGAAATTTGGGAAGAGTTTTTAGTAGAAAAGCATAAGTTGAACACCCTAGAGTTTTAAGTTTTACCACCTTAGACATTTTAGAAAATCCAAGTTTTTTACGAAATGTAATTGCCTGCATAGGGTGGCAGAAAAATTATTACAGATTATATTTTCATCGATTTATCATCTTAAATGCGCTTAGGTGTCTTAGGTGGTTCAAAATAATTACTTTTGTAGGCAAATAAGTTTCGGGTAGTCTTAATACTCGATACTCATATCTCAATACTAAAATGAAACACATCAAAATAAAAGTAGTAGGCAAGGTACAGGGCGTTTTTTTTAGGGCCAGCACCAAAGCCGTAGCCGACCAAATGGGCGTGAAAGGAAAAGTGAAGAATGAAAAAGATGGTTCGGTTTTAATTGAAGCAGAAGCTGACGAGATTACTTTAGAGATGTTTGTAGAGTGGTGCAATAAAGGGCCTGAGAAATCAATCGTGGAGCAAGTGGTTGTAGAAGAAGGAGAGTTACAAGGTTATACGAACTTTGTGGTAATTAAAAAGAACTTGCTTTGGTAAAGATGGCTCAATTGTTAAATTGTTTTATTGTTGAGATTTGTCACCTATCTCATATCTCAATACGCACATCTTAATGGTTTTAAAAAAATTCCTAGGGCAAACAGCAATATATGGATTGAGCACTGTATTCTCACGCTTGTTCAATTTCATTCTAACTCCAATTTACACCGGAGTTTACAAAACGGGTGTATATGGGATTTTTACAAATATGTACGCCAATGCTTCCATCATCAATGCGGTATTGGCATTTGGTATGGAAAGTACATTTTTCAGATACCTAAATAAACACGAAGACAAGAAACAAGAGGTTTACAATAACTCATTTTGGTGTATTGCATTTATATCAACTTTGTTTTTGGTAACAGGGTTGATATTTCTTGATCCAATTGCCAATTACCTAGCAAGTTCTCCCGAAGATGTTGGTGATTATAAAAAATACACAATTTACTTTTTGTTGATCCTATTTTTAGACGCCATTAGTGTTATCCCTTTTGCTAAAATCAGGGCAGATGAAAGGCCGATAAAATACAGTGCTGTCAAATTTCTTAACATTGGTTTTTTCGTTGGGTTTAACTTAGTGTTTTTGTTTGTGCTTCCAGCTATGATCAAACACCAATGGATTGGTGCACAATGGGTAGAAAGTTGGTACAGAACCCAGTGGATTGGCTATGTTTTTATTTCTAATCTAATTGCAAGTGCAGCAACGCTGGTGATGCTTTTACCAGAGTTTGCTAAAATCCAATTGAAATTCGACAAAGCTTTATTCAAGCAGATGTACGCTTACAGCTGGCCGGTTTTAGTTGCTAACCTTTCATTTACCATCAACGAAAGTTTAGATAAAATTGTGCTGAACAAGTTACTGCCAGAAGACATTGCAGCCAGTGAGGTTGGGATTTATGGCGCAGTTTGCAAGATTGCAGTTTTCATCAGTATTTTTATTACCGCTTTTAGGTTAGGTGCCGAACCTTTCTTTTTCAGCTATGCAAAGCAGGAGAATGCAAAGAAAATTTATGCCATTATACTTCAATACTTTGTAGTTGCTTTGGCTATTTTGTTTGTAGCGCTAATAGCGAATATCGAGATCCTTAAATATTTTATCCGAAATCAAGATTATTGGGTAGGCTTACCAGCTGTTCCATTTTTATTGTTAGGTTACGTTTGCTTAGGTGTTTACATGAATTTATCTATTTGGTATAGATTGTCTGATCAAACTAAATTCGGCTTGTATATCTCGTTAGTTGGTGCAATAATTACCATCGTTTTTAATCCGCTACTTATTCCTAAATTTGGGTACATGGGCTCGGCTTGGGTAAGCATGATTACTTACTTCACCATGATGGTAATTTCTTATGTTTTAGGTCAAAAGCACTATCCAATTCCGTACAATCTCAAAAGAATTTTACTCTATCTAGTTATCTCGATAGTTATCGGTTTTAGTTCATTTTTCCTATTCAATAAAAATATATTCATTGGTAATGGCCTGTTAATTTTATTTTTGGCATTAGTATACTTCTTGGAAAAGAACGAACTGAAGCAATTTTTTAGGAAAGCCTAGTTTCAAATCTCAATACTCAAATCTAATATGCAAATCAAAATCATCAATAAATCTGCCCATCAATTACCAGCTTATGAAACTGCGCACGCTGCAGGTATGGATTTAAGAGCCAATATAGAAGAGCAAATCATAATTAAACCTTTACAGCGTTCTTTAATTCCAACGGGTTTGTTTATAGAATTGCCTATAGGCTACGAAGCGCAAATTAGACCACGTAGTGGTTTGGCTTATAAACATGGTGTTACCGTATTAAATTCGCCTGGTACCATTGATGCAGATTACCGTGGAGAGTTAAAAGTGCTTTTGGTAAATTTGTCGGATACCGATTTTGTAGTGAACAATGGCGAGCGTATTGCTCAAATGGTAATAGCTAAACACGAAACTGTGGTTTGGGAAACTACAGAAGAGTTAAGTAACACTGATAGAGGCGCCGGTGGCTACGGACATACAGGCAAGGGTTAATATACGGCGTTACAAATGTTGTCAGTCTGAGCTTGTCGAAGACTAATTTGAGGTAAAATCAATGAATAAACTATTTTTTGCAGCAGTATTTATAAGTTCGTGCTTTTCATTAAAAGCGCAACAGAAGCCTCTTGCCGTAAAAGATAGCAATGCTATAAAAGAATTTTACTTCGCAGGTTTAAAGGAAAAGCTGAGCGAAAATTATGTAAATGCCAGCAACAGCTTTTCGAAGATTTTAATCATAGACCCAGATAACAGCGCCGCCCATTTCGAGATTGCTAATATCCAACTACGCCAAAATAAACTGCTCGATGCAGAAGTTTCTATCAAAAAGGCGTTAGCGGGACAACCCAACAATGTTTGGTATTTGAAGCTACAAAGCGAAATCTACAAGCGTAGCGGTAACATGGATGCCTTAGTTCAAATTTTCGATCAACTCATTAAGCTAGAGCCAGAAACAGAAAGCTTCTATTTTGATAGAGCAAACGCATTGTACATTGCGGGTAAGGTAGATGAATCAAAAAAAGCTTATGATTTACTCGAAGATAAATTCGGTGTATCAAAAGCATCGACCACAGCCAAGCAGCGTTTCAAAAGTGTAAATGATCCTACAAAAAGCAACGACCTGCAAAAACAGATTAACGATAATCCTAGTGACCTTAAAAACTACCTAGACCTAAGTGGTACGTTGTTAGAGAAAAACCAAAATGATGAAGCTTTGGCAACGCTATTAAAAGCTAAACAGCTAGATGCCGATAACTATGAATTGAACTTAGCATTGGCTGATGTATATTATGCACTTAAAAAGCCGGAAGAAGCTTTTAGTTCGCTTAAAGCTGCATTCACAAATGCCGAAATGCCGTTACCAAATAAAGTGAAGATTTTGAGCCAAATGTTATTGCGTTTCAACAAGCCGGAAGTAGTAAAAAATGCGACAGAACTAGGTTTAATCACGCTAAACGAACATAAAAACGATGCTAAAATAGTGCTGCTTTATGGCGATATTTTATACCAGCAAGGAAATTTAAGTGGCGCTAAGGAGCAGTACTTAGCTGCAATTAAGCAGTCTGAACAACTTTATATTGCATGGGAAAAACTGCTTGGCGTACAAACGTTGATGGGGAGTTATGCAGAGGCAATTAAATCTGGAGAAGAAGCCTTGCAGATTTATCCCAACCAAGCCATTTTATATTATTACCGAGCATTTGCGCTGCATCGTAACGGACAAAACGCTGAGGCAGGCTTTGAACTAAAAAACGCTCTGCAATTGGAGCCGGAAGATGCTAATTTAAAGGCTATGATCTTGGCTTTGCAGGCAGAAGTGCTGATAGACCAAGGGAAGTTAAAAGAGGCTGATTTAGCTTTCGACAAAGCAGTATCATTAGCGCCAAATAATTATCTCACTTTGAGCAATTATGCATATTACCTCGCTTTGCGTAATCACGATTTGCCAAAGGCTGAGAAATTGGCATCTAAGGCAGCATCGGCTATGCCACAAAATTCTTCAATTTTAGATACCTATGCTATCGTACTTTTAAAATTAAACAAGGTTGATGACGCATTAGTTTACATCCAAAAGGCTTTACAAAACAACGAAGCCAATAATCCTGTTTATTTGGAACATTACGGTGATATTTTGTTTTTAAAAGGTGATAAAGAAAATGCTGTAATGCAGTGGCAAAGGGCAAAAGCTGCAGGAAATCAATCGGAGAAGTTAAATAGAAAGATAAATGAAAAGAAATATATTAAATAGAACTTATGCCGTCATTGCGAGGAACGAATCAATCTTACAACGATGGCTAATTAATAGTGGAACTATCGCTTTAAGATTGCTTCGTAAGCTCGCAATGACGCCCGTATTATCGCCATTTCGAGGTATCTTTTACCTCCATTTTTCGGGAAGGCAATCCCCGTATTTTGCAACGTTGTTTATTGCCTTGTTTATGGTAAGCTGTAGACCAAAAAAGGAAATTGTAAAAGCTCCACCAGTGGCAGAAACTGCTCCAGTTAAAGATAATAAATCTGAAAACTTAGCTATTTTACTTGGCAAAGATTTACAATATAATACCCTATCGTTAAGAGGAAAAGCTGATTTAGATATTGATGGAAACACGAATAACGTGACGCTAAACCTACGTATCAAAAAAGATGAAAAAATATGGTTCAGTGTTACTGCTTTAGGCGGAGCTTTAGAAGCCGCCCGTGGTGTAATTACGCCAGACAGTATTTTACTTATGAACCGACTACAGAAAACTGTTTTGCGAAAGCCTTTCTCTTACGTTCATGCTTATACCAATAAGCAAGTAAATTTCGGTTGGTTACAGTCAATTTTAACTGGTAATACGATTAAAGATTTTATGGCAGAAAAATCTGATTTGAAGCAGGAGAATGGCGTTTGGGTGGTAAATGGAACTGAGCAGAATTTAGCGTATAGAACACTTTTTAATACCTTGTTGAAATCGGTAGAGTTAACCTTAAACGATGCTAAAGCTGCCCAAGGACTTAAAGTAACCTACGATAAGCACACGCCAGTAAACAACGGACTTTTTCCATCTGTAATGAAAATTAACTCTGCAGTAGGCAATAAAAAAATAAGTGTAGCCGTTGAGTTTGTAAAAATCGATGCTAATGTTGCTGTAGAATTCCCTTTTACGGTTCCAAAGAGTTTTGAGCTAATCAATTAATTTTTTTATACTTTTGGTTAATGAAGTTAAACAAAGTCCTCCTTGTAATTGTTGCTATATGTCTTTGCGCTAATGCTTTTGCGCAATCTAGTAAAGAATTAAAGCGTAAAAAAGAAGCTTTACAAAGAGAAATTGAACTAGCCGAACGTAATTTGAAAAAAGCGGCAAGTGGTAAAAAACTAACCTTAGGGCAAATCAACACCATTAAAGCGCAGATCAGGTTACGACAAGAGAAAATTTCTACCATCAATTCTGAGATTAAAAACCTCGATCATCAAATTCACGAGAACGCCAATAAGGTTCAAAACCTAAAAGGACGATTGGCCGATCTGAAAAAGGAATATGCAGGTATGATCCGCTTTGCGCAACGCAATAAAAACTCATACGATAAGATGATGTTTATTTTTGCAGCAAACGACTTTAACCAAGCCTACAAGCGCATCAAATATCTGCAGCAATTTGGTCAATATCGTAAAAAGCAGGCAGCTTATATTCAGGGTACAGAGAAGCAGTTGAGCAATCAAATTGTTGTGCTAGATAAAACCTTGAAAAACAAGAGTAGTTTGTTAAAGGAAGAAGAAACCGAGAAGAGCAAGCTAGATAAAAATAGAAGCGAGCAGACGGTAGTGCTCAATAAGTTAAGCAAGCAGGAGAAAACTTACCAACAAGATATCAGAAAGAAAAGACAGCAACAAGCTACCATTGATAGACAAATTCAAGCCGCTATTGCTAGAGAGATCGAAGCTGCAAGAAGGAAAGCCGAGGAAGAAGCAAGGGAGCGTGAGAGAATTGCAGCAGCAAAAGCGAAAGCAGAAAATAAGCCGGCACCTGCAGCTACAGCACCATCAAAGCCTAAGTCTGCAAATGAGGCGTTGAGGTCTACACCAGAAGCCGCAAAGCTGTCTGATGCTTTTGAAGCAAATAGAGGTAGTTTACCTTCGCCAGTAGCTTCGGGCTACATAACAGGTCGTTTTGGAGCTTATAAAGTAGACCAAGCAACCGCAATGCGTAATGGCGTTGTTTTTCAAACTAGTGAAGGTGCTGCTGTTAGAGCAGTATTCAACGGCACGGTTTCAAATGTATTTCCAAATTTTGGAAAGTATTATGTGATTATTAATCATGGAGAATACTTTACCGTTTATGAAGGATTGAAGGATGTGAGCGTAAGTAAAGGCGATAAAGTTTCTACAAAGCAGTCAATTGGGGTAGCAGGAATAGAAGGCGGTGTTCCAGAAGTCGGCTTCCAGATCCATAGAGGTCGTGTTCCTCAAAACCCAGAAAGCTGGTTAGCTCGTTAAAAGTGGATATTTGGCTAAATAAACCCTATATTTGTATAAAATTAGCTTAAAATGTACAACACGCCGTTATTAGAGTTTTTGAATATGGGGGGAGGCGAGATGATTATCATCATGATTGCCGTACTTTTGTTATTTGGAGGTAAAAAATTACCTGAATTAGCAAGGGGCTTAGGTAAGGGCATACGTGAGTTTAAAGATGCTTCAGAAGGTGTAAAGAGAGAAATTCATCGTAACATCAACTCGTTCGATGTAGATGAAGAGGACCGAAAAGCTGACGAAAACAGAAGATACCGAGAACCAGAAGAGGATCACTCGCATTCTATTCATGATGATGCTCCCGAACAAGCAGCCTCAGAAAACCAAAACGAAACATCTACCGTAGATACAAAAGAAGATAAAGAATCGAAAAGCTCGGTTTGAGAACGTTTTTAAGAGGAGCGTTTTAAAAGAAATTGAATAAATAAAAAAACAGTCATGTTACAATCAACAATGCTAGCAGCGCTAGGAACAACCGAAATCATCTTAATTATTGTGGCAATTTTATTGCTTTTCGGAGGTAAAAAAATTCCTGAATTAATGCGTGGTTTAGGTAAGGGTATGAAGGAGTTTAAAGATGGTAAAGACGGAGTTGATTCTTCTACAACCACTACTGATAACACTAACAAGCCTCAATAAGTAGCTTTTTAAACGCTTTATTTTAGATTTTGAAGAAATACACCTCGTTAACGGAGATACAGGGAGAACTTGCGCAAAAGCAACTAACTTTAAAAGAACTAATTGCCTACTATTTTAAGCAAATAGAGCAGCATCAACACCTCAATGCGTTCAATGAGGTGTTTTTTGATTCTGCAACAAAGCAAGCCGAAGAGATTCAAGCTAAGCTAGAAAATGGCTCGGCAGGAAAGTTGGCGGGCATGGTTATCGGCATTAAAGACAATATCTGCTACGAAGGTCATGTGGTTACCGCATCATCTAAAATGTTAGAGAACTTTGTTTCTCCTTATTCTTCAACAGTAGTTAAGCGATTACTCGCCGAAGATGCCATCATTATTGGTCGCTTAAACTGCGATGAATTTGCGATGGGCGGCTCTAACGAAACTTCTTACTTCGGCCCTGTAAAAAATGCCGCAGATGAAGAACGTGTTGCAGGCGGTTCATCTGGGGGGTCGGCAGTTGCAGTACAGGCAGATATGTGTTTGGCTGCTCTAGGAACTGATACGGGTGGTTCTGTTCGTCAACCAGCGGCGTTTTGTGGCAACATAGGCTTTAAACCAACTTACGGGCGTATTTCTCGTTATGGCGTAATTGCTTATGCTTCATCTTTTGATCAAGTTGGTACAATTACTTCATCAGTTGCTGATGCGGCTTTATTATTAGAAGTTTTAGCAGGAGCCGATGAAAATGATAGTACAGTTTCGCAACTACCTGTGCCGTCTTATAGCTCCCACCTCCCCCCTCACGCCAAACGCCAAACGCCAAACGCTTGCAAAATAGCTGTACTAAAAGAAACGATAGAAAGCGATGCGCTAGATCCAGAAACTAAGGAGGCGATACTAGTTGCTATCGAAAAGTTTAAACAAGATGGACACGAAGTAACCGAAGTATCTTTCGATTTATTGGAGTACTTGGTGCCAACTTACTATATCCTCACTACTGCAGAAGCATCTTCAAATTTATCTAGATATGATGGTGTGCACTACGGTTACCGTAACACCCAAGCACAAAGCTTAAACCAGCTGTACAAGAGTTCAAGAGCAGAAGGTTTTGGTGAAGAAGTAAAACGTCGTATCATGTTAGGCGCATTTGTTTTAAGTGCCGGATATTATGATGCTTACTACCAAAAAGCGCAAAAGGTACGCCGCCTAATTAGAGAGAGAATAGAAGAGCTGCTAAAAAATCACGATGTGCTGGTAAGTCCAGTTGCACCTACACCAGCTTTTAAAATTGGCGAAAATGTACAAGATCCATTAGTGATGTACATGGCAGATATTTATACCGTATTGGCTTCCTTGGCTGGTATTCCGGCAGTAGCATTGCCTTTGGGCAATAATAAGGCTGGTTTGCCGTTAAGTATCCAATTAATGACCAAGCATTTTAATGAGCAGGCTTTGCTCTCATTGTCGCATAGTTTTTTAGAAAAGGCATAATCATCGCAAAATTAAAACACATAGACACATAGAAATATTAGGTTTTAAACTGTTTCGATAAAAAAGTTGCTCGATGTTTTTTGAAAATTTAACCTATGTTTCTATGTGGTTAAAAAAATAGCTTATGAGGAAATTGATACTTACTATTTTGAGTTTTGTAATTGCTTTCAGCGCTCAAGCTCAAATTCCAGTTAAAATCCAAAGTGATACAATCTTAAAAAGGTTAACTACTGCGCCTATAACAGACACGGTGGCGATGCCTATAATTGAACAACCTCTACTTTTTGGTCAAAGTTTATTGTATAAAATGCGATTAGATTCTATACAACAAACTGTTCCGTTAGATTATAACGAATACGTACAAAGCTACATCGATATTTATACCAAACGAAAAGCGATGTACGGAGATATGCTTGGGCTTTCAACCTACTATTTTCCGATTTTTGAAAAAGCGTTAAAAACTTATAACATTCCAACAGAAATTAAATACTTATCGATAGTAGAATCTTCTTTAAATCCTCATGCGGTTTCTAGAGTTGGGGCAACAGGTTTGTGGCAGTTTATGTTCGGTACAGCCAAAGCCTACGGCTTAAATATGGATAACTTTGTAGATGAGCGCAAAGATCCAATACAAGCTAGCTATGCAGCTGCGGCATATTTCAGAGATGCTTACGAAGAATTAGGCGATTGGTTGCTGGCAATAGCTGCTTATAATTGTGGTAAAGGGAATGTAAATAGAGCCATTGACAAAGCAGGCTCACGTAATTTCTGGGATATCAGAAAGTTTTTGCCGAAAGAAACGAGCAACTATGTACCTGCTTTTATTGCAGCTGTTTATGTGATGAAATATGCACCAAGTCATCAAATTGTGGCTAAACCAAACGCTTTTGCTTTTAAGACCGATACGGTACAGGTTCGAAATTTTGTAGCGTTAGGAGATGTTGCGCAAGCTATCAACCATAAAGAGGAAACATTGGTGGCCTTAAATCCGAGTTATAAAAAGAAGATCATCAACGGAACTGATATTTCGCCAAAGCGTATTGTTATTCCAAGACCAGATCATCAGTATTATGAACCGCTTTTTGAGGTTTTGAATAATGATATAGAAACAGACAGAGAAATTATTTTGGCATCAACAGATGATGTTAGAGATTTAAGAAAGAAAGCTTTGCCTAAAAAAGAAGCGTCAGTTTCGAACGTTTTGTTGCATAAGGTCCTTCCGGGTCAGAGTTTAACGGCTATTGCTAACAAGTATGGCGTAGAAGTTCAAGATTTAAAAGTTTGGAATAAGTTAAATGTGACCACAATTATTCCAGGACAAAAGTTGAAAATTTACCGAGATACAATTCCATCTAAGATTATACCAAAAGCCAAAGCTAGTTTTGTGAGTTATAAGGTAAAGCAAGGTGATACTTTGTCGAGCATTGCTGAGAAATTTGATGGCATTACCGTAGCTAGTTTGAAGGCTGCTAATGGCTTGAAATCTGCAAAAATTACCGAAGGTATGGTTTTGAAGGTGATGTAGATTAAACACTTTCTCGTCATTTCGATGAAGCAACGAAGAGAAATCTCACGATTTTTAATAATCTGTTGCTGATGGCGCATTAGTCTGAAGGAAACCTTATTGCCAAAAACTAATATTGCCCTTTCAGGGCGTTTGATTAGCATTTATATTCGTCACCAAAGCTGTTGGCTTTGGCTAGTGGATTTAAGGCTTACAGCCTTCTGCATTGCGCTTTTGTTTTTGATAAGGATGATTATGTTGATTAAGCCGAAGGGCCAAATTTAGGTTCCTTGAAAGGGATGCATATTTAAGCCCAACGCATCGCTTTGGGCTTATGAGGCACATAAACATCAATAGCCTGAAGGGCTTATATAACTATGTTCTATATCCATTTTTGTGCAAAAACCTTCGTTTTCTAAACCCTATTGAGGCGGCAGCCCACAGTGATCCGCCTTTGGCGGAGAGCGAGGACTACAGCCGAAAGAGGGACTTTCTGTTGATCGCAGCTGTAAATTGCTTTTCAAAAAAAATACTTTTTCGGTCCCTTCCCTCAATTATAGCGACTAATTTTAGAAGTTTCTGTAGGCCTGTAACCGCTTAATTGCGGTTCACATTGTATCCCTAAAAAAAGATTGTAACTTTGACCGCTACAAAAGATTGAAAAATGAGCAAGACTAATAGAAAACAAGACGCTTTAGATTATCACTCGCAGGGAAGACCTGGCAAAATTGAAGTAATTCCAACAAAACCATATTCATCACAGAGAGATTTAACTTTGGCTTACTCGCCAGGTGTGGCAGAGCCTTGTTTAAAAATTGCAGAAAATAAAGACGACGTTTATAAGTATACCGCAAAAGGAAACTTAGTAGCGGTAATAAGTAACGGTACGGCTGTACTTGGCCTAGGAGATATTGGAGCCGAAGCTGGTAAGCCAGTAATGGAAGGTAAAGGCCTTTTATTTAAGATTTTTGCCGATATAGACGTTTTTGACTTAGAATTGGATACTAAAAACGTTGATGAGTTTGTAAATATCGTTAAGGCTTTAGAGCCAACTTTTGGTGGTGTAAACTTAGAAGATATCAAAGCGCCAGAGTGTTTCGAAATTGAGCGTAGGCTTAAAGAAGAAATGAATATTCCGGTAATGCATGATGACCAACACGGTACGGCTATTATTTCTGCAGCAGCGTTATTGAACGCTTGTGAGTTGCAGAAAAAGAAAATGGATAAAATCAAGATTGTAGTGAACGGCGCTGGTGCTGCCGCTATTTCTTGTTCGCGTTTGTACGTGGCGTTGGGTGCTAAGAAAGAGAATATTGTAATGTGCGACAGAAGCGGAGTAATTCGTGCTGATCGTGAGAAAATAGATCCAATTAAGGCTGAGTTTGTAACCAAAAGAGATTTACATACGCTTGAAGAAGCAATGAAAGATTCTGATGTTTTCATCGGTCTTTCTTCGGCAGATTGCGTTTCGGTAGATATGCTAAAATCGATGGCTAAAAACCCGATTGTAATGGCAATGGCTAATCCAAACCCAGAAATTGCTTACGATTTAGCTATTAACTCACGTAAGGATATCATTATGGCAACTGGCCGTTCTGATTATCCTAACCAAGTGAACAACGTTTTGGGTTTCCCTTACATTTTTAGAGGTGCTTTAGACGTAAGAGCTACAGCAATTAACGAAGAAATGAAAATTGCTGCCGTTCGTGCTATCGCAGAATTGGCTAAAAAGACAGTTCCAGAAGCGGTGAATATGGCTTACAATGCCAAAAACATCAAATTTGGTAAAGATTATATCATCCCTAAACCAATGGACTTCCGTTTAATGACCAACGTTTCTATGGCGGTGGCAAAAGCGGCAATTGAAAGTGGTGTAGCTCGTAAAACCATTACCGATTGGGATGCTTATGCGGAAGAATTGAGAAAGCGTTTAGGTACAGATGATGCCATTATGCGTGCTATCACCAACAAAGCTAAATCTGATCCTAAGCGTGTGGTTTTCGCAGAGGCGGATAACTACAAAATCTTAAAAGCAGCTCAAATTGTTAAGGATGATAACATTGCTATTCCAATTTTATTGGGTAACAAAGAGAAAATCCAACAAATTATTGAGGAAAGTGCATTAGAGTTGGATGGCGTTCAAATCATCGATCCAGCTTTAGAGCCTGCAAGAACTCAGAAATATGCGCAATCGTTATACGAAAAAAGACAGAGAAGAGGCGTTACTTCGGTAGCCGAAGCTGCAAAAATGATGCGTGATAGAAACTACTTCGGTTCGTCGATGGTAGAGTTTGGCGAAGCTGATGCGATGATTTCTGGTTTGACTAAAAACTATGCAACAACCATTAAACCTGCTTTGCAGATTATCGGTACAGAGCCTGGCGTAAGTCGTGTGGCGGGTATGTACATGATGATGACCGAAAAAGGCCCAGTTTTCTTTGGTGATACCACGGTAAATGTAGATCCAACTGCAGAAGAATTGGTAGATTTAACTTTGTTGTTAGAAAAATCGGTGCGTAAGTTTAACATCACGCCTCGTATTGCGATGCTTTCTTATTCTAACTTCGGTTCTAATGATGGCGTTATTCCAGAAAAAACTAGAAAAGCTGTTAAAATTCTTCACGAAAAACATCCAGATATTATTGTTGACGGCGAGATGCAAGGAAACTTTGCCATTAACAATGCAATGTTAAAAGACAATTTTCCTTTTAGTAGATTGGCAGATGCACCAGCAAATACTTTGGTGTTCCCTAACTTAGAATCGGGTAATATTGCTTATAAATTATTACAGGAACTTGGCGGTGCCGAAGCTGTTGGACCAATTCTTTTAGGTTTAAAAAAACCTGTTCACATTGTACAATTAGGTAGCTCTGTAAGGGAAATTGTAAATATGGTTACCATTGCCGTATTAGATTCGCAAGCTAAGGAAGAGGAAGCAGAACCTAAAAAGAAAGGTCTGTTTAAAAAGAAATAAGAGGAAACTATTTAAGCATTGACGAGGACGCCAACGCTTGATACGCTGTTGTTGGCGTCCTCGCCAACAATTTTAGATGTTTAGTTAATGCCAAAAAAATATGGTGACATTTCTAAGCAGTTTCTTCTTCTTTAGATAGATAAGTGGTAAAAAACTTCATTTAATGAGTTAAAAAGCTAAAAGTTTCTGTTACTTTTAGCTTTTTAATTTAAGACGGGATTATGTACGCTTATATAGATGGCAAACTAACTTTTAAAGGGCCTACTTTTATTGTTGTAGAAGCGGGTGGCGTTGGTTATCACATCAATATATCATTAAATACTTATGCTGCTTTAGGTAGCGCAGAGCGATGTAAAATCTACACTTGGCTACACGTTAAGGAAGATGCGCATACACTTTACGGATTTGCAGATGAAGGCGAAAGAAAATTGTTTCTTCATTTGATTTCTGTTTCGGGCATTGGCCCAACCACCTGCCGAATGATGTTGTCGTCAATAACTCCGGCAGAAATACAACAAGCTATTGTAAATGCAGATGTTGCGCTGATACAAAAAATTAAAGGTATTGGAGCTAAATCGGCACAACGTATAGTATTAGAATTACAAGACAAACTAAAAAAAGAAGGTATAGAATCATTAATTTCTATGCCAATTCACAATACAATTAAAGATGAAGCGTTATCTGCTTTGATCATGCTTGGCTTTGGCAAACAGGTGGCAGAGAAAGCTTTGGATAGTGTGATGAAGAAGGCTGATAGTGAACTGACTGTCGAGCAAATGATCAAACAAGCTTTGAAGAATTTATAATAAACCAAACCATATTTGAAAAACAAACTTACCTATTTTGTTTTATTGGTAGGCCTATGTGTGGGCCAAAAATCGTTCTCGCAAGTAAATACTGCTGGGTCTAGGATAGACTCTGCGAAGAACACATTTACCCCAAAAGAAAAACAATGGATGGGATTGCGCAACTTTAGCAATCCATTTTTTAAACTTCCGGAGAATATTAAGCGAGAGGTAGAATACGATGCCGCTAATAATCGCTATGTAATTACAGAGCGCATTGGCGATAAACTCTATACACCGCCACAATACCTTACTGTAGAGCAATATCTGCGTATGGTAAATAGTGATATCAAACGTGAAAACTGGCGTTTGTTCTCTAACCAAGAGATTGATGATATCCGTAAAACTGGAATTATTCCAGAGGTAAAAATCAACAGTAGGATGTTCGAAAAGATTTTCGGAGGAACTACAATTGATATTCAACCTAGCGGCGAGGCAGAATTGACTTTCTTAGGTCGGGTAAATAAAAACGAAAATCCACTTTTTAACGAACGCCAAAGGGTACAAAGCAATTTTGATTTTACACAGCGTATCCAAATGGATGTGGTAGGTAACATCGGTACCAAGATGAAAATCAAAATGAACTACAACACCGAGGCGCAGTTCGATTTTGAAAACCAGATCAAGTTAGATTACACCGGCGGACCAGACGATATCATTAAAAAAATTGAAGCAGGTAATGTTAGTTTGCCATTAAATACATCGCTCATTACAGGTACGCAGGCATTATTCGGTATAAAAACGCAGTTGCAATTCGGTAAATTGGGTTTAACCACCGTTTTTACGCAGCAGAAATCTCAATCTAAGCAGATAGAAATTAGTAACGGAGCGCAGCAAAACGATTATCGCATTAGTGGTAGCGAGTACGAAGCGAACAAGCACTACTTTTTAGCTCAATACTTCCGTAATCGGTACAATACTGCATTAAGCAAAGCGCCAGCAATTTTATCGGGCGTTAATATTACCAAAATTGAAGTTTGGATCACCAACAAAACAGGTAACACATCAGACTCGAGAGATGTTGTTGGTTTTATGGATTTGGGTGAGCAAACACCTTACAATACCACTTTGGTTAGCCCAGGGCCAACTGCATCTCCATCTGCTTTTGCCAACCCTAGTTTTCCTCCGCATTCTAATAATCTATTGGCTAACTTACCTGCTGGGGCTAGATTGTCTAACAATAACGACTTGTTACAATATTTTCAGACTACAGGAGCTACAGATAACTTTGCGAAAATTACCTACGCTCGTAGATTAACTGATAGAGAATTTACGATACATCCGCAATTAGGTTATATTTCCTTAAACGTGCAGCTTAATACCGACGAATTATTGGCTGTAGCTTATCGTTACACTGAAAACGGGAGAGAATACCAAGTAGGTGAGTTTTCTACGGATGTACCTTTTGACCAGAATACGCCAAATGTTTTATTTGCCAAGTTACTGAAAAACGAAACCACCAAACCTCAATTGCCAATTTGGGATTTGATGATGAAAAACATCTATAACATTGGTGGTTATCAAATCAGTAACCAAAACTTTAGGTTAGATGTTTTTAGGTTAGATGAAACTTCTGGCGTTGAGCGTGCCGTAATTACCGAAGGTGCAAATACACAAAATAAAATCTGGGTACAGGCAGTTGGTTTAGATCGCTTAAATCCGCAAAGAGAAGCTAAGCCAGATGGTGTTTTTGATTTTGAATCGCAAAATAGTCCATTTGCTTCGGCACAAAGCAATATCGGAACTACCAATAACCCGAATTTTGGTAGCGGTGTTTCTGCTACATCGTTAACAAATAGTATTAGTGGTTACATCACCATCGATCCACAAAATGGGCGTATCATTTTCCCATTTGTTGAGCCATTTGGAGAGTCTTTAGCAGCGCAGTTTAACGCTGGAGAAACCAACTTGATAGAAAAATATACTTATCCGCAATTGTACGATTCTACAAAAGTGGTAGCGCAACAAAATTTTCCGGGTAAAGACAGATATATCATCAAAGGGCACTATCAATCAGAGATTTCATCAGAATTTAGCTTAAACTCTATCAACGTACCAGAAGGTTCTGTAAAAGTTTTTATGGGTAGTATTCCTTTAATAGAAGGTAATGATTACACCGTTGATTACATGAGCGGTCGAGTGAAAATCCTGAACACTGCTTTGTTAAGCTCCGGCCAGTCTATCCGTATTTCTACAGAAAATAACGAGCTTTTTGGCTTGCAACAGCGCTCTTTATTTGGTATTCGTGGCGATTATCGTGTAAACAATAAGTTAAACATCGGGGGTACGTTTATGAACCTCACCGAACGCCCAATTACACCAAAAGTAAATTTCGGTGAAGAACCAATATCCAATTCTATTTGGGGAATGGACGTAAACTACACTTCTTCGTCTAGGTTTTTAACTAAGATGGTAGATAAACTTCCTTTCATTTCAACAAAAGAGAAGTCTAACATCACCTTCTATGGAGAGTTTGCTCAATTAGTTCCTGGTCATCCTTCAGCATTAAATATGGGCGGTAGTAGAGGTGGTACCAGTTTCATCGATGATTTTGAAGCCTCACGTTCAGTAATCGATTTAAAAAGCGCTATTGCTTGGCAAATTTCTGGAACACCTCAAATGTTTCCAGAATCGGCTTTAAATAATGATTTGGCTTATGGCTACAACCGTGCAAAAATTGCTTTCTACAACATCGACCCAATTTTTTACGGAAGAGGTGGGCAAGGACAACTGCCAGCTAATTTGCGTAACAACAAGAACGAGCTGTCTAATCACTATGTGAGAGAAATTTTAGAAACCGAAGTTTTCCCTTTCAAACAGATCAGTACTGGTCAAGCAATTACTTTGCAAACTTTAGATTTAGCTTACTACCCAACATTACGTGGACCATATAACTTCACCACTACGGGCTTTAATCCGAATGGTACGTTACAAAATCCACGTAGCAGATGGGGCGGTTTAATGCGTAGGGTAGATGTAAACGATTTCGAAGCTAACAATATCGAATATATTGAACTTTGGTTGTTAGATCCGTTTATGTACAAGCCAGGTTCACAGGGTGGAGATTTGTATTTCAACCTTGGTAATATTTCTGAGGATATTCTTAAAGACGGTAGAAAATCTATGGAGAATGCTTTGCCAGGAAACGGCGATGCCTCTAAATATGATGAAACACAGTGGGGTAGGGTAGCGAAGTTGCAACCAGTTATTCAGGTTTTTGATAACGATCCTAATGTTCGTAGAGCGCAAGATGTTGGTTTAGATGGATTATCAAACGCAGATGAAAGAACATTTGTTCACTATCAATCTGCCATTGCTCAAATTAAAGCCTTATTAAATCCAGACGCTGCTGCGGCGTTCGATAATGACCCTTCATCAGATGATTATTCTTATTTTAGAGGTGGAGCACTTGACCAAGAAGGTGCGGGTATTTTAAAGCGTTACATGAACTTTAACGGTTTAGAAGGCAACTCGAAAACTTCTCAACAATCGCAAGAAGAGCTAGGTTTAGAAAACTCTGCTTCAACCGCTTTACCAGACGCAGAGGATGTAAATCGTGATAACAACATGACCCCATCTGATGAATATTTTCAGTACAAAGTATCTATTCGTCCGGGTGATTTGCAGGTTGGACAAGGTTTTGTAACCGACAAAGTGGTTTCTGCAGTGAAGTTGGCTAACGGACAAACGCAGAATGCGACTTGGTATCAAATCAGGGTACCAATAGCACAATATGAAAGAGCTTTTGGGTCTATCCAAGATTTTAAATCTATCCGTTTTGTAAGAATGTTCATGACCGATTTCGCTGATACTGCGGTATTGAGATTTGCAAAAATCCAATTTGTAAGGGGTGAGTGGAGACAGTACAACGTAAAGAACGAGAGCAACAAAGTAATTGCAGATCCAAGTTTGGGTTTAACACCATCGGCTGATAATTCTGTTTTGGAATTGGGAACGGTAAACATCGAAGAAAATGGAAGAAGAACGCCAATACCTTATGTTGTGCCTCCTGGTATCGAGAGAGAAAGAGATTTTAGTAACTACCGAGGTGATACTCGCCAAAATGAGCAGTCTTTATCATTAATCGTTAAAAATTTACGAGATGGATATGGCAGGGCAGCATTTAAAACCGCAGTCAACGATTTCCGATCTTACAAACGATTGGAAATGTACGTCCATTTAGAGGGAGATGGAATTCATCCGCTAGAAAACAATGACCTTAATGCGTTTATAAGAATTGGTACCGATAATAACGATAACTATTACGAATACAACAAACCGTTGCGAGTTACCAATCCAGGTACGAGCGATCCTTACGCCATTTGGCCAGAAGACAATAAAATTGATATTGAACTGGAGCTGTTCCAGAGAGCTAAAATTGCTCGTAACCAGAGCGGTTGGCCAGTTAATCAACCTTTCCGTTATACGGACGGAGTGAATACGATTATCGTAAAAGGGCAGCCAGACATGAGTAAGGTTCGCGTTTACATGCTTGGTTTGAAAAATCCGTTGAGAGGTGCTGTTGGTTCGCCAGCAAATGATGATGGATTAGAAAAATTCGGTCAGGTTTGGTTCAATGAATTGCGTTTAACAGAGTTTGATGAACGAGGCGGATGGGCAGCTACCGGCAGAATGAGTATGAAATTGGCTGATTTTGCAGATGTTAACGTGTCTGGAACAAAATCTACCATTGGTTTCGGTTCTATCGATAGCAAAGTGAGCGAACGTAGCAGGTCAGAAAATCAGTCGTTTGATTTATCATCTAATATGGAGCTCGGTAAGTTTTTACCGCAAAAAAGTGGTGTTAAAATACCAATGTACGTAAGCTACTCTAAGCAAGTTGCTACACCTCAATTCGATCCTCGTACACCAGATATTGAGTTGTCTAAAGCGCTAGATAATGCATCTAAATCACAGCGTGATTCGATCTTAAACTTTGCCCAAGATTATACCACTCGTAGCAGTTTGGCATTTACGAACGTGCGTAAGGATAGAGTAGGAGAAGATGCGAAGGTAAGGTTGTGGGATATCGAGAACTTCAACGTTTCTTATGCACAGAGTAAAATTTCGCACCGCGATTTTATCAATGAAGTTACCATACAGAACACTTACAAAGCTTCGTTAGCATACAACTACAGCTATAATTCTAAGAATTATCAGCCGTTCGATAAGCTCATTAAGTCTAACACTTTAAAGTTATTGAAGGATTTCAACTTCACTTTGGTGCCAAATTCAATCAATTTTAGGGTAGATTTAGATCGTTTTTACTCTGAAAATACGTTAAGGAACAACGATCCGAATACCTATATTCCTATCAATACCACTTTCAACAAAAACTTCTTGATGACTAGGGTTTACGGTATTGCTTGGGATTTAACCAAATCATTAAGTTTAGATTTCGATGCTACCAATTACTCAATTATCGATGAACCTGATGGTCGTATTGATGGCATTAAGAGAGATATTGTTTGGAACAACTTGAAGAACTTAGGTCGTACTACAGATTACAACCATAGCTTAAACGTAAGGTACAATTGGCCAATTGGCAAAATACCTTACATGGATTGGATGACCGTTGCTACTACTTACGGTACAACCTTTACTTGGCAAACGGAGGCTTTGGCTACTTTGAACGATCCAACCATCGATCTAGGAAATACAGTGCAAAACTCTAGGACCATACAGGTAAATCCAACCTTGAACATGGTTTCTTTGTACAATAAGTTTGGTTTTATTAGACGAACATTGAACAACAGAGATACAACGTTTAAGCTCTCGAATTTTATGGTTGGTTTGCTTACCAGCGTTAAAAATGTAAACGTAGCATTTACGCAAACCAAAGGTACTTTCTTACCAGGATATTTACCTCAAACAAGGTTCTTTGGTATGGATCAAATGGGTGCGCCAGGTTTGGGATTTGTGTTTGGTAGTCAGCGAGATATTAGGTTAATGGCAATTAATAACGGCTGGATTACCTTAGATGAACAGCAAATGCAATTGTACGTAAATACCATGCGTGAAGATTTCCAGTTAACCAGTACCATAGAGCCGTTACGTGATTTAAAAGTAACACTAACGGCAACTAAAAATAGAACACTTAACTATTCTACCAATTTCAAATATGATACACCAACTGGTGGATTTACCAACCTAAGCCCAAATACAACGGGTGATTATAGCGTTTCTACCATCACCTTTGGTACAGCATTTAGAGATAAGAGCGGTGCAACATTGTCTAGCGTGTTTAACGAATTTATGAGCAACAGACAGGTGATCTCCCGCAGGTTAGGGGCTCAAAATCCTAATTCTGGAGGTGTTGTGAATGGTTATGCTGCAGGTTACGATAAAAGTTCGCAAGACGTGGTGGTGTTAGCATTTTTGGCGGCTTACAGAGGTAAAGATCCTGGGTCATCAAGTTTGAATAGCTTGCCAAGAATACCTTTGCCAAACTGGCGTTTAACTTACGCAGGATTAACGAAATATCCTTTCATTGCCGACCGTTTTTCTGAAGTAAGCTTAAGACATGGTTATCGTTCTACGTACAACGTTAATGGCTTTAACACCTTATTAAAATATGAAGAAACTAATGGGGCAGTAAGTAGCACAGACGTGAACGGTAACTTCTTGCCGATGTATCAATTTGCTCAGGTCGCTATTTCAGAGCAATTTGCACCATTAGTTGGTATTGATACCCGCTTAAAAAATAACATGACTTTGAATTTCGAAATCAATAAAACGAGGTTGTTAGGTTTAAGTTTGGCGAATAGCCAATTGGCACATCTTTCTGAGAATAACTTGGTGTTTGGTTTGGGATATCGTACCACTAAATTCAGATTTCCTTTCGGATTATTTAAAGATCTGAAGATGGATAACAACATGGATTTCAAACTTGATGTTTCGGTTAGAGATAATAAGACGGTAATTTATAGAGCTGATATTACAGAAGCCGAAGTATCGTCTGGTGCAAAAAACATTACTTTACGCCCAAGTGTAGATTATGTGCTTAACCAACGTTTTAATGTAAGATTGTTCTATGATTCTAATATCACCAAGCCTTACACTTCTCAATCGTTCAATACATCGTTTAGTAACTTTGGTTTTAGCTTAAGGGCAACTTTAAACTAGGTAGGCTGAGTAGATATTGTAAGGGTGAATTTTTTTTCGCCCCAACTATTTCGCCAACAAAAATTATTAACTTTGACATTATCAATTAATCGGGAACAAATGAGTTGAAAAGCTTAGCATTTTCGTTAACAAAATAGTAGAAATAAAACTTAATCATATAAAAATGAACTTTCCATCAGAATTAAAGTACACTAAAGACCACGAATGGGTTTCGGTATCTGGTAACGTTGCAACTATTGGTATCACCGATTTTGCTCAAAGAGAATTAGGTGATATTGTTTATATCGATATCAATACTGTGGGTTCTGAAGTTGCCGCAGAAGAAGTATTCGGTACAGTTGAGGCGGTTAAGACCGTGTCTGATCTTTTTATGCCCGTTGCTGGAGCGGTAGATGAATTTAACGCTGCATTAAATGATAATCCTGAGTTGGTAAATTCTGATCCTTACGGCGAAGGCTGGATGGTTAAAGTTACTTTGGCTAATGCTGCTGACGTTGACGGTTTGTTAAGTGCTGACGAGTACAAAGCGTTAATTGGCGCATAAAAATGGCCGGTTTCAAAGCACTAAAGTACCAACGTTGGGCCATATTGTGGACTGTACTAACTTTAGTGCTTTGTAATATTGATCTATCTAGTGGTAGCAATTCAGGCTTTTTCTTTGTAGGTTTTGATAAGTTAGCCCATTTGGGCTTTTTCTACGTTCTAACCATTTTACTTTTCTACGGGAAAATCAAATACCAACATAACTATAGTTTCCGTTCCCTAACCATCTTTAAAGTTATCATGATTTCGGTAATAATTGGTGGAGGAATAGAATTGCTGCAATGGAAAGTATTCACTTATCGTTCTGCAGAGTGGTGGGATTTTGCTTGCGACATGATTGGTTGCTTAATGGCAGTATTTAGCTACGTGTTGTTGCACCTTTCAAATTACAATGAAAACAGCGCTGTTAATGCAAAATGATATGATTAAGAGAAGGTTTAATTTAATTTGGATTTTTTTTATTTTAATTCTGCTCAATTCTTGCAGCATTTTTAAACCTAGCTGTAAATGTCCTAAAGTAAGTCAAACTAGCTTTAAAGCAGTATAATCATATCATACTGTGAACCTTTACTTTTGTTTTGTAACGATAAAGTTAGTTGTATTTAAATTGTTACCACGCTTTTCATGTTCACTGCCAAACCTTTTCGCATTTGTATAGTCTGATTAGGTAATTTCAAAAAAATATTTTTCTAGAACATCAATGAATAAACATTTACAAAGATTATTATTTGTAGCTATGCTTTGCCTAGCTAATTTAGCCTTTGCACAGGCGCAGGGAACTGTGAGTGGAAAGGTGCTCAATCAAAAAGATAAACAACCAATAGACTACGCATCTGTAGCTATTAAAAAATTAAGTGCAGACTCTACCGTAGTTGGCGCAGGTTCTACCAATGCAAACGGTACATTTTCTTTAGCCAATATTGCTGCTGGTAAGTACCGTTTGTACGTAGTGTATCTTGGTTTAAAAACTATCAATAAAGATTTCGAATTAACTGCTGCAAAACCTAGTATTAACCTTGGCGAATTGTTAATGGAAGATACTGGCGTTACCCTTAAAGGTGTTGAAATTAAAGGAGAGACACCTCCAGTAGTAGTTAAAAAGGATACCTTAGAAATTAATGCAGCTACTTTAAAAGTTAAAGAAAACTCGGTAGTGGAAGATTTGTTAAAGAAAGTGCCAGGAGTAGAGGTTTCTAAAGATGGTACGGTGACTACCCAAGGCGAGACCATTAAGAGGGTACGAGTAGATGGTAAAGACTTTATGGGTAACGACCCATTGCTAGCTACCAGAAATTTACCTGCTGATATGGTAGATAAAATTCAGATTATTGACGATATGTCTGAGCAGTCTAAATTCTCAGGGGTTGATGACGGTAATCGTGAGAAGATCTTAAACATCGTTACCAAAAACGGCGTTAAAAATAAAGGATACATTGGCAACAGTACTTTTGGTTATGGTACCGATGAGCGTCATGATGTGAATATCAACGTTAACCGCTTTGATGGTTCACAAAGAATTTCATTGCTGGGTCAGTTCAACAACGTAAACAAACAGAATTTTGGTGGTGGTATTGGCGGTGGCGGCGGTGGCCGTGGAATGATGTTTGGCGGCGGCGGTGGCGGTCAGCAGCAACAAGGTATTACCACTACAAGTGCAGCGGGTATAGATTTTGCAGATACTTTTGATGATGGTATGCAGTTTAATGGAAGTTACTTCTTCAATAAAACATCGTTGTTCAACACTAACACAACAAGCTCGCAAAACTTTATCAATAACAATACTGTAACCAACAATAGTAATTTGGAAAGTGATACAGAGCGTTTAAACCATCGTTTAAACTTTATGATTGATACAAAGTTGGATTCTGCTACTTCGATCAGGATACAGCCTAACATATCGTACACAGAAAACTCGGCAAACAGTTTAAGTAATTATGTACGTAATAATATTATTGGAAATGCAGTTGGTTCTCAAAATTTGATTACTAATTCTACCACACCATCTATTAGCAATAATATATTGTTAAGGAGAAAGTTCCTTCGTCGCGGGCGTACACTTTCATTAAATATCAATACAAACATTAATGATAGTGAGTCAAGTACGAACAATAAGAACCCTGAGGTGGTAACAAACTCGGGAGGTGTAATAGTCAAAAATCAAGATCTAGATCAGCTAAATGATAATAATGTAGGTTCTTTTAGTAATACTTCTAGATTGGTGTATACTGAGCCTCTTTCAAAAGTTTTAAGTTTGGAACTTAATTTCCAAAATGGTTATTTTCAGGATAACAGACAACGAAATGTTTATGAATTTAATTCTTTAAGCCAACAATACGATATCGTAAACACACTTTATAGTAACGATTTCGAAAATACTACATGGACAAATGCAGTTGGCTTTAGCTTAAACAAAAATGAGAAAAAGTATAACTGGAATGTTGGTGTTGCCGGACAGCTTACTAATAGAAAAAATGAAAACATAACATCGGGCAAGATACTAAAGCAAGATTTTGTAAATATTACACCCACCGCTCAATTCAGGTATAACTTTAGTAACAATAAGCGATTAAATATACGATATGATGGAAGAACAAACCAACCAAGTATCGATCAAATACAGCCAGTTGTAGATAATACAAATAATCTATCAGCTCCAGTAGGTAATCCAGATTTGAAACCGTCGTTCGTGAATAATTTGAGAATTTTCTATAATAATTTTGATTTTGCAACTTACCGTACTTTATTTATTGGTGCTTTTATCACACAAACTTTTAACGATTTTGGTAATCAGCAGAGAGAAATAGAAACTGGAGCTGATGCTGGAAAAATTGAAAATAGATTTGTGAACGTTAAGGGTAATTATAACGCAAATATTTTCGGTAACCTTGGCATTCCAATCATCAAAGGAAATAAGCTAAACCTACAAATAGATGGTGGTTTGTCTAATAGCAGAGGTACTAATATAACTTTCACTGGTGCTGAGAACGTAACAAAAAATTTCGGAGTAAGAAATGGTTACAAACTAGTTTCTAATATGGATAAGCTTGATTTGATTGCCGGTGTTTCTGGTAGATGGGATCATGGAACTTATACCGTTGGCGAAGAAACCAATTTTTATACATTTTCTCCAAATATCGATATCAGTTATATGTTTCCTGGCAATATCCGTTTGCAAACAGATGTTACACATAATAGATTATCTGGTAGAGGTGAAGGCTTTAACACCTCGTTTACTCAAGTAAACGGTTACATCAGCCGTCAGTTCTTCAAAAATAAAGGGACCTTCAAGCTTTCAGTTTACGATTTGTTTAACGAAAATATTGGAATTGTTCGTACTGCGAGCGCTAACTCAATTGTCGATCAAAACTTTAACGTGCTAAAACGTTACTTTATGTTCTCGTTCACTTACTCTTTAAGTACTATTGCAGGTATGAACCCGCAACAACAGCAAGGAAGAGGGCAGGGGAACTTCAGAATGGGTGGCCCGGGAAGAATGTAAGGTTTTTAAAATAAATAATAGAGGCTGTCTAAAACGGTCGTCATTGCCAGCTCGACTGGCAATCTTAATGCGGTAAAAAATGCTTTGCGTATTGAGATCTCCTTTTAAGGAAATGATGGTCTAAGTTTTTAGATAGCCTTTTTATTTTGCAATATTCAATGCTTTTTTGGCGTGGATATTATCTGTATGAATAAAATCTGGATCCTTGGCAACAACTGGTCTTAGTTCATCCCTAAAATATGGAGTCCAAAGCTGTACCTTAAGACCAGCAGCTTTTGCTTTTTGTACTTCTTCGGCCGTAGCCTTAATTCCTTCTACACTAACACCATCGTAACCTCTGGCCAAGGCAGTAGCAATATGGGCTTCCATGCCTCCGTCACCAGTATAATACCTTACCATTTTTTGCGTTTTTTCCTGTAGCTTAAGCTGTGAAAGAAAACGTGGGCTATCAAACTCTAGAAATATTTTCTCTGTTCCATCTGCAGAAGTAGGTAGACTAGCTAAACTAGCTGCAAACCTATCATAATAATTCGAGCGCCCCCCGGCCAATTCAAATACCCAAGAAGGAAAAGTTGGCTTAACATCTAAGGAAATGTAAAAACTTTTGCCTCTGCTTTCCCAAAAAGCTACCAATTCAGCGAACTTATATACCCTGTCTTTTTTACTTTCGTGGCATAGCATAACTTGCTCTAACTCCTCGTCACGCATTGCAGGAATAAAACGCTCGGGTGCTTCATCACAGGCGTAATCGTTTACATCTTGGTTATGATACATCCAAATGGTGCCGTCTAAGCTCATAGCAACATCTGTTTCAACACCATCAAGGGTTTCTATGGCTTGTGCAAAAGAAGGGATGGTATTTTCCATGTGATCATCATTAAAAAAATTGCTTCCCGCCCCTTTATGACCTAGAAATTTAACGTTGGTAACTAATTTATCCTTTTTACAGCTGAAACAACAAACAACGATTAGGAGTAAGCATGAGGTCGATAATTTTTGTGCTAAATTCATAAGTGGTTGTGTATAAGATGCAAAGGTAATAATTAAAGCTGGTTTGGGCAAGAATTGCGTCGTTTTACAATAGTATCTCTTTACCTTATTGTTACACTTGCTTATTTTGATTTATTATAAATAAGGGTTAACTTGCGACAGTTTAAACAGCGCATAAAATTGTATTTTTAAGCGTGTAAGTAAAGATTTTTGTATGACACTTTCGCAATTAAGCCCAGGCCAAAAAGCAACCATTGTTTCTTTCACAGATACTGAAATGGCAGTAAAATTAATGGAAATGGGTTGCCTTCCTGGCGAAGTTGTTGAAGTGGAAAGATGTGCTCCTCTAGGTTGTCCTATTGCTATTCGCGTAGCCGGATATCAACTTTGTTTACGTAAAGCAGAGGCAGCTGTAATTATAATTCAATAGTATTTTGGCTGATTTAAAAGTTGCTCTAGTTGGGAATCCGAATACCGGAAAATCTACCCTATTTAACCTTCTGACAGGATTAAATCAAAAAATCGGAAATTTTCCAGGTATTACCGTTGATAAGAAAACTGGTTTCTGCAAATTGCCCTCGGGCAAAACAGCAGAAATTATTGATTTGCCTGGAACTTATAGCTTGTATCCAAAAAGTAAGGATGAAAGTATCGTTTTCCAGGTACTGGCAGATAGGAACAACAAAAGCTATCCAGATGTAATTGTGTTGGTGGCAGATTCGACCAACTTGCGTCGTAATTTGTTGCTTTTTTCGCAAGTGGCAGATTTGGGTATTCCAATGTTATTGGTGCTCAACATGGCAGACATGGCCAAGAAAGAAGGTATCAATGTAGATGCTAACAAGCTTGCTGAACGTTTGGGTGTACAGGTAGTTAATATATCTGCCAGAAAAGGAGAGGGTATAAATGTGCTGAAAGATGCGATAGCACAAACTACAAACATTGCCACTCAAAACAATACCATTAATGCTAGCGATTTTGCTCCAACTGCTATTGAAGCTGTGAAGCAAAAAATCGGTACAGATAACGATTACTACGCATTACAAGTATTGCATCAGCATGAGCATTTAGGTTTCTTTACTGAAAAAGAGCAGCAAGAAATTGAAACCATAGAAATTAACAATGGCTTCGACACTGTAAAATTGCAAGGAGAGGAAACTGTAGCGAGATACAAACATTTAAGTAAAATACTAGCCGATGTAGTTACTGATACTGGAGCTGCGAAAAAATTCACGTTAACAGATAAGCTTGATACGATATTAACCCACAAGATTTGGGGTTTCATCATTTTCTTCTTTATCCTCTTCTTCATCTTCAACGCTATTTTCTCTTGGTCGTCTGTACCGATGGATTTAATAGAGGGCGGATTTGCATGGTTAACAGAATGGGGGCATGAAAATCTTCCGGCAGGTGTATTTACCGACTTATTGTTAGATGGTGTAATAGCTGGTTTAGGTGGTATTGTGATATTTATCCCTCAAATTGCGATACTTTTTGCACTGATCTCTATTTTAGAAGATACCGGATACATGGCTCGTGTTACCTTCATGATGGATAAGATCATGCGTAAATTTGGGCTTAGCGGTAAATCTGTAGTACCTATGATTGGTGGTATTGCCTGTGCAGTTCCTTCCATCATGAGTGCTCGTAACATCGAAAGTTGGAAAGACAGGATCATCACCATTATGGTTACGCCTTTGGTAAGTTGCTCGGCCAGATTACCGGTTTACACCTTGTTAATTTCTTTGGTAGTACCCGATGAGAAGGTTTTAGGCGTATTAAATCTACAAGGTTTAACCTTGATGGGTATGTACCTCATTAGTATTGTGGCGGCAGTTTTGGTGGCTTTAATTTTCAAATTCATCATCAAAGCAAAAGAGCGTTCATATTTTATTATGGAGTTACCTGTTTATCGTATGCCACGCTGGAAAAATGTGTTGTTTACGATGTATGAAAAATCGAAAACTTTCGTGGTTGAAGCCGGTAAAGTGATTATTGCTATTTCAATCATTTTGTGGGTGATGTCTACTTACGGCCCTGGCGATCGTTTTGATGCGATAGATAAGAAATACGATGCTATTGAAGCTAATGCGACAGACACTGTAAGATTGGCTACCTTAGAAAGAGATAGGTCTGCAGAGAAGCTAGAAAATTCTTATGCCGGGATTATAGGTAAAACCATTGAACCAGCTATTAAACCTTTAGGTTACGATTGGAAAATTGGCATTGCTTTAATTACATCTTTTGCTGCTCGTGAAGCTTTTGTGGGTACCATGGCTACAATTTACAGTGTAGAAGGGGCTGATGATGAAGATGGAGAATTGCGATTACGTGATAAAATTGCTGCAGCGAAAGATCCAGAAACTGGCTTGCCGATATTTACACTCGCTACAGCATTTTCATTGATGTTGTTTTACGCATTTGCGATGCAATGTATGAGTACCGTTGCCATTGTGTATAGAGAAACTAAGTCATGGAAATGGCCAATGATACAGTTGGTTTACATGACCGTAATGGCTTATGTTGCTGCATTAATTGCATATCAGCTATTGAAGTAAATTGTTATATTGCCTTATTGTTAAATTGTTGATGTCAGTTAAACAATTTAAACAATTAACCGATTAAGCTTTGGATAAGAAGGATGTTTTAGCACAATATATGCCTCCATCGGCGGCGCCTATTATCGCTAAGTGGATAGATTATTTCCAGTGTGAGTTTAAGATATCAAAAAATAGAACGACTAAACTAGGAGATTACCGGCATCCATTTAAGGGAAATGGGCATAAGATATCTGTTAATAACGATTTAAATCCTTACGCTTTTTTGGTCACAACAGTGCATGAGTTTGCACATTTGCTTACTTGGAACGATCATAAAAACAAAGTAAAGCCCCATGGCACAGAGTGGAAGATCAATTTCAAAAGGATGATGAAGCCATTCTTTGATTTAGAAGTTTTTCCGCCTGATGTTAACCAAAGTATTATTGCCTATTTAAATAATCCGGCAGCATCTAGTTGTACCGATTTGCGATTAGCAAGAGCGTTGAAGAAATACGATCAGCAGGAAGAAACCCAGCATGTAGAACAATTGCCATTGAATACTATTTTTAGCTTAAAAGATGGAAGGCGATTTCAGAAGGGAGAGCGGGTGAGAAAGCGTTTTCGTTGCACTTGCTTAGATAATGGAAAAATTTACCTATTTAATCCACTGGCGGAAGTTTACGCCGAATAGTTCATTTGGTTAGAAGATTTGTTATCGAACAACATTTCTTTATCTTTTTGAGCTTTAATTAAACGTTGCGTTGTACTGCTGTTAACATAATGCTCGTACTCTAAGCATAGAATAAGGTAATGTAGTTCAAACCCGTAAAAAACAGCAATTAGCCTAGCAGTATCAAGCCTTAGCATGGTTTTATCTTTTTCTAATTTGGCATAGGCGGTACGCTCCAAATTTAAAAATGTGGCAATATTCTCTTGCGTAACCCCTTTGTACTTTCTAAGTTTCCTTAAGATTTTACCAATATTCATAAAAGCGTATCATAGTGAATCGACTAAAGATACAATTTCATCAAATGCGAAAATGTGAAAAAAAGTCACATTTTATGCTTAAATGTTGTAAATGAATATTTTTACAACCATATTAAATCCGTCATTTTAATAACGCTCAATTATTATTGCCCATCATCTGGATTAACGCTCATCGTTTCCATGTGTTAGGGCAATTTTATTTTATAAGGTTGCTAGAGTTTGCTATTTCTGCTAAAATGATTGCAAGATACTTTGCTTTTTTATATAGTCTCTTAATATTTAAGTAGTTTTTCAACGGTTTCTCCCAATCTAGCCTTTGCTAAAAAATCGTCTTCTAATACTTTGCTCATTGGAATTGCAGTATCTAGGCTGGCGCAACGCATCACTGGCGCATCAAGGTGTTCAAAGCAGTTTTCATTAATCCAGGCAGCTATTTCTGATCCGAAACCATTGGTAAGTGTATCTTCATGCAAAACAATGACCTTTCCCGTTGCTTTAACGGATGCTGCAACAGCTTCTTTGTCCCAAGGTTGCAAACTAACCAAATCTACCAAAGTAGCTGAAATCTCTGGATTAGCTTTTAAATAATCTAGCGCCCAGTGAACGCCTAAGCCGTAGGTAATAATGCTTATTTGTTCGCCCTTCTGTAAAATGTTTGCCTTACCAATTTCCATGGTATAAAATCCCTCTGGAACAAGGCCACTTAAACTTCTGTACAAATATTTATGTTCGAAATAAATTACTGGATTTGGGTCTTCGATGGCGGCAAGTAACAAACCTTTCGCATCGTAAGGAAAAGCAGGATAAACGATTTTTAGCCCAGGTGTTTTAGTAAACCAAGCTTCGTTGCTTTGCGAGTGGAATGGCCCGGCACCTGTACCTGCACCTGTAGGCATGCGTACAACTACATCTGCTTTTTCACCCCAGCGGTAATGTGTTTTGGCCAGGTTATTTACAATCTGGTTGAAGCCAACCGTAACAAAATCTGCAAACTGCATTTCTACCACAGCCTTGCATCCATTGATAGATAAACCCAAACCTGCGCCAACAATGGCAGATTCGCAAATAGGTGTATTCCGAACCCTAGCTTTGCCAAATTCAGCTACAAAACCATCTGTAATTTTAAAAGCACCACCGTATTCTGCAATATCTTGTCCCATCAACACTAAATTTTGATGACGTTGCATGGCGACTTTTAACCCGTCGCTAATGGCATCCAAATATCTTTTTTCGGTAGTAGACGAGGATGGTGCAAATGCTGCTACATCATAAGGATAATACATATCACTTAATTCCTGCGCCGAATTTGCTTGTGGTTCAGGTTCTGCAAAGGCTGCTTCAACTTCACCGTCAATTTGTTTTTTAAAGCTGCTTCTAATTTCTGATATCGCACTTTCTGTTAAAACACCTTCGTCTAACAGGTAGTCCTCAAAGTTTTTTACCGGATCTTTCTGTGCCCATTCATCAAACAAATGCTGCGGAACGTATTTCGTACCAGATGCTTCCTCATGGCCACGCATCCTAAAAGTTAGGCACTCTACTAAAACAGGTCGAGGGTTTTGACGAATATCTTCAGTCAATGCACTTAATTTATCGTAAACTTCTAGGATGTTATTGCCATCCAGCTGCACGCCTTCAATGCCGTAACCAATTGCTCTATCTACTAAGTGCTTGCATTTAAATTGTTCGTTAATTGGGGTAGATAAACCGTAACCGTTGTTTTCGATCAGGAAAATTACAGGTAAATTCCAAACGGCGGCCACGTTAATGGCTTCGTGAAAATCGCCTTCACTGGTAGCGCCTTCGCCAGTAAACACTAAAGTTGCTTTTGGTTTTTCAGCAATCAAATCAGCAAGTGCAATACCATCTGCCAATGCCATTTGTGGCCCAAGATGCGAAATCATGCCAATAATTTTATATTCCTGCGTACCAAAATGGAAGGAGCGATCTCGACCTTTGGTAAAGCCAGTCAGTTTGCCTTGCCATTGCGCCATCAATCTTTTTAAAGGAATATCTCGGGTAGTAAAAACTCCCAAATTGCGATGCATGGGTAGGATATATTCATCGCTCTGCATAGCTAAGGTGCTGCCCACGGCGATTGCTTCTTGCCCAATACCCGAAAACCATTTGCCAATTCTACCTTGGCGCAACAAAATCAGCATTTTTTCTTCTACCATGCGTGGATAAACCAAGCGCTTGTAGATATCCAATAACTCTGAGTTGGTTTTTTTCTTACGGTCGAACTGCATAAGGGTTGATATTGGTTTGCAGTAAAGATAATAATTAAGTTATCAGTGGATAAGAAACAAGGACAGTTTTTAAACTATTGCCCAATTCTCCAACAACTAATCAATATCCTTCTTTTTCTGATGCTCTTCCCAACGTTTGGCAAAAGATTTAGGCGCTACCTCTGGCATTTCGCGATACTTGCCCCAACCTTTTTTGAAGAAAGTTTTAAGGAAGAAGTTCTTCATTTTTCCACCGAAGAAATCCATCAGCGAACGCTTTTTCATGCCTCGCTTCCACAAGTTCCATCCCATATTTTCAGCAGCGGTGTTAATATTGCTGGCCGCCGCATCTCTACGGTTTAGCAACAACATTTTATGGATATCAATCTTAACCGGACAAACTTCAGAACATTTACCGCACAAACTAGATGCATAGCTCAAATGCTTGAAATCTTCCATCCCTTTAAAATGCGGGGTAATGATAGAACCAATTGGTCCGCTGTAAGTGGTGTTATACGTGTGACCACCAATATTTTTATAAACAGGGCAAGCGTTTAAACAAGCCCCGCAACGAATGCAATACAAAGCCTGGCGCTGGTCTTTTTGTGCCAATAGGTTGGTTCGACCATTGTCCAGTAAAATAACGTACATTTCTTCTGGGCCATCAGTTTCGCCAGCTTGCCTCGGGCCACTTAAAATGGTATTGTAAACCGTTAAGTTTTGCCCTGTGCCGTGGCTAGAAAGCAGAGGCCAAAATAAATCCAAATCTGTAATAGATGGCACTAACTTCTCTATACCAACAATGGCGATGTGTATTTTCGGGAAAGTGGTTGTTAACCTAGCGTTACCTTCGTTTTCAGTAAGCGCAATACTGCCACTATCTGCAATGAGGAAATTGCCACCAGTAATACCAATATCTGCAGTTAAATATTTGTCACGAAGCAATTCGCGAGCTTTTTGCGTTAATTGCTCTGGTGTAGCATCTATCGGAGTGCCAAACTTTTCGTTAAATAACTTGGCAATATCTTCCTTGCTAAGGTGCATGGCCGGCGTAACAATATGGTAAGGCGCTTGCCCCAACAATTGCACAATGTACTCGCCCAAATCGCTTTCTAAAGACTCAATACCGTTCTTCTCCAAAAACTCATTCAAATGAATTTCCTCGGTAGTCATCGATTTAGATTTGATGACCGACTTACCCCCAACACGCTGAATAATTTGAAGAATTTCCTTTTGGGCTTCTTCAGCATCATTTGCCCAAATTACCTTTCCCCCACGCTTTTGGAAATTAGATTCGAACTCGGGTAAAAGTTTGTCCAAATTCTCCATCACACGCCATTTTACAACGTGCGCCTTACGTTTCGAAGCTTCCAAATTCTCAAATTTCGACAGGCCACGAGACACCGCCACATTATACTTCCCAATATTGTAATTGATCGTATTGCGGTGCGACTGGTCGAACGCTTTTTCATCGGCTTTTACAAGAAATTCTTCGGCAACCTTCATAAGTGTTCAAATATAGTTAAATACGCTAGGGCTTTAAAATTTAACGGCAGGTTGTTGATATAATTATGAATTCTGCAAGTCCTAATCGTTAATTTTTTTATTTGAAAAGCAGTTTCAGTGTTCCATTTGTACCGAAAGTCCCGCACTTCGCTATTAGTCCTCTCCCGATGAAACCTGTGCAACATGCAAGCATAACTTTAAAACAATAGATAAAGATGCTTAAATCGGGATGCGGGCTAACCGCTTCGTTCGGGTTTATTTTAGAAAGTTTAGTGGTAAGAAGAAACCTCTCCCGAACCCTCCCGATTTTCATCCTATCGTGTGGACACATCTCGTTCCTCCCCCTTGAATCCCCCTCTTCGAGGGGGCAGGGGGAGGAAAATGACATTTGCTAATATTTTTCCCTTTGATTGGTGTTGTCACCAACCACGATAAGTAATTTTTGGACGGTTGGATAGATTGTGGTTGGATTGGTGATAACACCAACCAAAGGATGAATGTTAATACACTCGTCATTGCCAGCTAGACTGGCAATCGTAATGCGTTAGATGGTTAAATACATCGCTTTACGATTCCCGCATAACGCGGGAATGACTGGATTTTTACACTACTGCAAGCTATCAATCTCTTTCATGTAAGCCAAATAGGCTTCTTTGTAATTAAGTTCTTTGTGTTCGGGCTTAGATATAAATACCAGAAAATCTTCTAAGTCGGCTTCGGCAAAACCTATTTTCCTAAAGAGTAATTGGTCATTTTCCTTTGGTTGGTGTTGTCACCAACCACGATAAGTAATTTTTGGACGGTTGGATAGATTGTGGTTGGATTGGTGATAACACCAACCAAAGGATGAATGTTAATACACTCGTCATTGCCAGCTAGACTGGCAATCGTAATGCGTTAGATGGTTAAATACATCGCTTTACGATTCCCGCATAATGCGGGAATGACTGGAGTTTTACACTACTGCAAACTATCAATCTCTTTCATGTAAGCCAAATAGGCTTCTTTGTAGTTAAGTTCTTTGTGCTGGGGCTTAGATATAAAGAGTAGAAAATCTTCTAAATCGGCTTCGGTAAAACCAAGTTTCCTAAAAAGTAATTGGTCATTTTCCCAGTTACTTGGGTTTACCTTTATAGCTGCCATTTGTTTATAAAGTAAAATACCCTTTCTAAATTCGGTGTAACCAATGTTTTGTTTAAATGCTCGTACGGCTTCAACTAATTTTTTATAGGTAACTACGGTATCTACATTGCTTTCGCTCAGTATAGTATATAAAATTTGAGGTTTCAATATTTCTAAGTCTACGCTGTCTAGCACCACAAATTTTTGAAGGACAGAAATATCTTTAATAAAAAGAGAATCGCTTGCTTTTAAGCGTGTTTTAAGAAAATTAGGTTCTTGGGAAAGTAATTGGCTATTATTATTGTTGTGTTGTGCAAAAGAGGAGATACCAACCAACAGCAATGAAGTGAAAAAAATATTGAAGATCGAAATGTTTTTCATTGTACAAAATTACGGTTTTGATATAGAGACTTACGAAGTTTTTAAAACTTCGTAAGTCTTGTGAATTACTGATTTAGTTTTGCATTGTTTAGGTAAGGTTTAGTTTTGCATGCACTTGACTGCTAGACCCGATGGAAACGGAAACCCCGCAGGCAAGCGTAGCGCAGCCGAGAAGTTGGAGCTATCCCGATGAAAAATCGGGAGAAACCAAGCGGGACTTTCTCGAAATAGTAGCACAGAAACTGCTCTTCTAAAAACAAAAAAAATCCCGCTAGTTGCCTAACGGGATTGAATATTTTGAAATGGTTTATTTAGTTTTTAAAGAACCATCTTCGTTTTTATTCACTACTGGACGGTTGGCTGCGTTTGCCAATTCCCAAGCCGTATAATAAACTAATTGTGCTCTTTTCGCCAACATTGGGAAGTCGATTTTGCTTACTTCGTCGCCAGGTTGGTGGTAATCTTTGTGTACACCATTAAAGTAGAAAATTACCGGAATGCCGTGTTTTGCAAAGTTGTAATGATCTGAACGGTAGTAAAAACGGTTCGGATCTGTACGGTTATTGTACTTCTCGTCTAACACGATGTTCACATAATCGGTATTTGCTTTTTTGCCGATTCTATCTAAATCATCACTTAGCATGTTAGAACCAATGATGTAAACAAAATTGTTGTCGCCTGGACGGTCATCATCGCCACGGCCAATCATGTCGATATTTAAGTTTGCAATAGTGTTTGCTAAAGGAAACACAGGATAATCTGAATACCATTCAGAACCCCATAGGCCTTTCTCTTCGCCTACTACAGTCATAAATAAAATACTACGTTTAGGGCCTTTTCCAGCTTTTTTAGCTTTGGCGAAAGCCTCTGCAAGCATTAAAACACCAGTAGTTCCAGAACCGTCGTCATCTGCACCGTTGTTTACCTTGTCGGTAGCGTTTGGATCATCTACTAAGCCAATGTGATCATAGTGACCAGTAACAACCAGTACTTCGTTCTTTAATTTCGGATCAGAACCTTCTAGAAAACCTAAAACGTTATCTGCTTTAATGTTTTCTTCTGCCAATTTAGCTGAGAAAGCAACAGGTGTGTTAATTACCACTGTAGCAGGTTTTAAGGTTTCTGTAATTTTTTTCTTTACATCGGCAAGGTTAGTATTTGCAGCTGCTAAAATTTGGTTGGCAACAGCTGTGCCTACAGTTACAACAGGTAAAGAATTGTTGTTTTGATCAGCTTCAGCTCTTTTCAAGCCAGCAGCACCTTCTGTTAAATAAGCTTTTGCAGCATCGGTTAGGTTATCTACTCTCTCGTTAATAACCAATACACCAGCCGCTTTGTGATCTGTTAAATACTTGATTTTCGCTTGTTGGCTACCCACACTGCTTTGTGGTCTGCGGCCTTGAGCCGGTTGTGCAGGAGTTTTTGCAGTAGGATCGCCAGTAGCGAAAATTATTACCACTTTACCAGCTACGTCTATGCCTGCGTATTCATTAAAGTCATCTTTACTTAAACCGTAACCTGCAAAGATGATGGAATTTGCTTTAACATCGAAACCAGCTGCAGGTGTTGTTTGAGCCAAGATATAGTAATCTTTAAGGTTTTCTTTGGTTTGTGAAGCAACACTTAAATTTATGCCAGTTAATTTTTTGGAAACGATGCCTACCGGTTGAAAATAAGGATCTGCACTGCCTTTTACTGGGCCTGTTAAACCGAAGCTTTGGAATTGCTTTTTGATATAATCTGCGGCCATCCAAGCACCTTTTTTGCCCGTTTCACGACCTTCGTACTCATCTGAAGCTAATATAGAAAGATGCTCGAAAGCTCTCTCCTTATTAACTGGAGCACTAAATTTGATGGCGTTTTTGTCTTGCGCCATTGCACCAAAACTAAGCGCAAGTGCTAGTGAGGTGTAAACAAATTTTTTATTCATTTTTATATGTTGTTATAGTTAGTCTTTTTGGTTTTTTGCTCTTCAAGCTTTGGTCTTTAAGCTTTCTTTTTTAGTCTTTAAACTTTGTTCTTTCCGTCTAGCAAGAAATCTTGTCTACTCTATTGGCATGTCGGCCACCTTCAAAAGGTGTTTCTAAAAATGCGGTCACCATTTCTTTAGCCAATTCTTCGGAAACGAAACGAGCTGGAATACAGATTACATTGGCATTGTTGTGTTGTCTTGAAAGTTTTGCGATTTCTGTTAACCAAGTTACCGCAGCTCTAATTCCTTGATGTTTGTTGGCCGTAATGGCCACACCTTGAGCACTGCCGCAAACTAGAATTCCAAAATCTGCTTCGCCTTTTTCAACTGCGCTTGCTGTTGGGTGTGCAAAATCAGGATAATCTACAGAATCTAGTGAATGGGTACCGAAGTCTTTTACTTCTGAAATACCTTCGTAAGTACTTAAAAAGTCCTTCAAGATTTCTTTGTACTCGAAGCCTGCGTGATCTGCACCAATGGCTATTTTTAATGGGGTTGCTGTCGACATATTCAAAGTTATATAGAATTATGTAATGTATCTAGTAAATATTTTGTTGCTTCTACCGTTGTCATTTTTTGAGTATAACGAAGAATCTATTTGTTAACCTTTACCATAAAAAGCTAACTCCGCTTTTTGTCTTTTCTTTTCGATATTGGCTGATATCAAAATACTTAATTCATACAATAAGAACAATGGGAACGCAACAATTAGCATGGTGTATGGATCTGCCGTTGGCGTTACAACAGCTGCTACAATTAATATTAAAACTGCCGCATATCTTCTGGTAGAACGCATGAATTTTGGCGTCATGATACCTAGTTTAGACAAAATGTAGATGATTACCGGTAGCTGAAAGATAATTCCCGAACCTAGGGTTAGCGTTAAAACAGTAGATAGGTAACTCGAAATAGTGAAGGTGTTCTCAATACTTGCATCTACAGTGTAATTAATTAAGAAGTTGATAGATAACGGACAAATGATGTAATATCCGAACAATAATCCTAACGCAAATAAAAACGAAGCAAATGCTACAAAACCACTGGCAGATTTACGTTCGTTTTCTAATAAGGCAGGTTTAATAAACAACCAAACTTCAAACAACAAATACGGCACACCTAAAATAACACCAGCCATTACGCAGGAGTTCATTTGTAAGGTAAATTGTCCAGACATTTCTGTGTTGATGATTTTAGCTTTGATGTCGGTTATGCAAAACTCGTTACCGATTGAAGGGAAGGCTTCTACTAACTTGCACATCATGCGGTAGGTCCAAAAATCAGCATTTTTAGGAGCCATAATCACATCATGCCAAATAAAGTCTGTAAAATAAAAAGCCACACAAACTAACAGAACAATTACTGCTAACGCCCTTAGCAAGTGCTTGCGAAGCACATCTAAATGGTCAAAAAAAGACATCTCTGCCTCTAAAGTTTGACCTTTTTTCTTTATCGAATCTATTAAATCTTTGGCTTTATTATTACTCATTGTAGCTATTTGAAAACAAAAATACCATTCTATTTGGTTAGAATGGTATTTACGTTTAAAATCTAATAAAAGATTTACTTAGTTGATATTGAAATTCTTTTTGAGCGATCCAATTTTTATGCTGAACTCGCCTGGTTCAACTACAGATTTTCCATCAAGGTGTGTAAAAGAAAAATCTTTTTTGCCGAGTTTAAAAATTACGGTTTGCTTTTCGCCGGGCTTAAGGTTGATTTTTTCGAAGCCACGAAGTCTCTTAGAATCTGGGGTTAAAGTAGCATACAAATCGCTTAAGTAAAGCTCAACTACTTCTTTGCCTTCTCTGTTTCCAGTATTGCTAACTTCTACAGAAACGGTCAACTCTTGGTCGGAATTAATTTTTTCTGCACTTAACTTTAAGTTATCGTACTTGAAAGTAGTGTAGCTTAAGCCAAAGCCGAATTCATATTGAGGATTGTATTCTGCATCGTAATTGTAAACACCCTCCATTACGGTTCTGTTTTCAGATGGTTTGTGGTTGTAACCTACCAAAGAGTTAGGAAACTTAGGATAATTGTAAGGTAATTTGCCAGAAGGGTTTATATCACCAAAAAGGATATCAGCTAAGGCATCGCCACCAAAATTTCCAGGCAAGTAGGTTTGCAAAACGCCCGCCATTTGAGCTTCAAATTTGCTGATTAACCTCGGTCTACCTTCGTTAAGTACTAAGATTATAGGTTTGCCAGTTGCACCCAGCTTCTGAGCTAATTGTGTCTGTAGGTCCGAAATGTAAAGGTCGCTTAAATTACCCGGACTTTCGGTGTAGGAATTTTCTCCTAAACAAAGTACAATTGCATCAGCATCCTTTGCGGCCGTTACCGCTTTGTCCATGCCATTTTCAAATTCTTCGTAGTACTTGCCATCCATTTTATAGCTCACGCCCTCAACAAAAGTTACATTCTCTTTTCCGGCTTTTGCCGAAACCGCTTCTAAAATGGTATTGTATTTCGCAGCAAATTCTTCCACTTTTTCGCCTTGCCAAGAATAGGTCCAGCCACCGTTAAGTGTACGCATAGAATTTGCATTTGGGCCAGTAACTAATAGTTTTATGCCTTTCTTTAAAGGTAAAATATCGCCTTTGTTCTTTAGCAGAGTGATAGATTCGGCAGCACTTTGATAAGCAGCCTGTTCAAACTCCTTGCTTCCAAATTTTGGATATTGTTTTAAATCATACACTGCTTTTTCGAAGAGGCCTAATTTATATTTTAAGGTAAGGATGTTTGTAACGGCATCGTCTATTCTAGATTCTTTCACTTTTCCTTCTTTAACCAATGCAATTAAATTATCGCAAAACCTTTCGTAATCGTAAGCAATCATCGACATATCGATACCAGCATTTATGGCAAGCATAATAGCTTCTTTATGATCTTTAGCCACTTTGTCTCGAGTATGCAAGTTTTCGATATCTCCCCAATCGGTTACAATCAAGCCTTTAAAGCCAAGTTCTTCCCTTAGCAGTTTAGTTAGTAAGTGATAGTTGGCATGAACCGGAACTCCATTGATTACACCAGAATTAATCATGATACTGTGTGCGCCAGCTTCAATAGCCGCTTTAAAAGGAGGGAGGTGATGATCTCTCAATACGTGATCTGGAATGTAGGCTGGAGTTCTATCCTTACCAGAAGCTGATACTTGGTACCCGATGAAGTGTTTTAAACAAGAGGCAACGCGATAAGGGTCTGCAATATTATTTCCTTCGAAACCTTTAATCATTTGCACACCTAGCTCGCTTATCAGAAATGGATCTTCGCCAAATGTTTCCCATTGACGAGGAAAACGAGGGTCTGGAGCTAAATCTAATACTGGTGAAAAATTCCAAGGAATAGCACTAGCTCTGGTTTCGTAAGCTGTAATTTCAGCTCCTTTGTAAACCAAGTTTCTGTTTCGAGCTGCCGCTTGGCCAATTTGTTGTGGAAACATAGTAGCCCCAGCAGTATAAGTAGTGCCATGTATAGCATCAATACCATATAGTACTGGGATTTTTAGTCGTCCTTTACCTGTTTCTTGTATTTTATTGATGATTTGATGCCAAACTTGCGGCGTACGAGCTCTGTTGTTAGCCGTATTTAGCACTGAACCAACTTTGTATTTCACTAAGGCGTGTTCTAATTGTTGCTGATTTAAAGCCACGGGTTCGTAACTACTGAACCTGTCTTTACCATTGGTAATTACATCCATGGTAATTTGTGCCATTTGTCCAACCTTTTCTTCTAGGGTCATTTTACCTAGTAAGGTTTTTACTTTTTGGTCGATAGCTTGATCTGTTTTCTGCTGGGCAGTTGCCAAGAGCGATAGGGCTAGGAGCGGGATAGTTAGAAATTTTTTGTTCATACTAATTCGGGTTGATTAGGTTTTTGTGTATTTGTAAAATATTCGGTTGATGCAAATGCCAAATATCAATTTTAAAGGATTGAAATACGAAAAACCCACCTTCTCAAAACCCCTACAAAGCATAAAAAAAATGCGTCCTAACCTAAGTTAGAGCGCAAGAAACTAAAAATTAAAAAAAATGGGCTGTTACTCTATCGCAATTAATCCCAAAGAGTACCAGCCAAACCTAAAACTGTGCCCATCCATAATGCGATGATAAAAACGACGAAACTAATGGTGTTGGCGACGATGGTATTCCATCCTCCACGTACACGTAATATGTCCATCATGTGATAGAATAGACCACCCATTGATCCAGCTAGGGGTACGACTATTAGTGGACGTAACATCCAAAGCTTGCCCCACTCTGGCTTTACATTATCAACGCCATAGAGAAAAACAGAGATGATGACTAATGCAATGGCGGCGCCTAGAAGCATACGTTTGGCTATTAAATTGGAGCGTTTATCAGCAGAGTTAATGGTTGTTTTCATTTTATAAAGTGCTTTGAAATTCAAAGTTAATTAATTTTACTTTGTATTTCAAAGTAAAAGGATGAAAATTTTACAAATCTATTTAGATGAGATTTAGGTTTATTAATCGTGATCGGTAATTTGATACCTCAACGATACCAAACCAGTTTCATAATTTTTGCTTTCTAATAAGGTTAGTTTGGTGCGTTGGTCATTCTTTTGAAACAACAATTTGCCGTTTCCTAATAAAATAGGATGTACGGATAACCATAATTCGTCTACTAGCTTCGCTTCCATCAGCTGTTCGGTGAGCGAAGCCCCACCAAATAGCCAAATATCTTTGCCTGGCAGTAGTTTAATTTTCCGAGCTTCGGAAATTCCATCTTCAGCAATCAAAACTGCTCCTTTTTTTACAGATTTCAATGTTCTTGAAAAGACATACTCGGTAAGTGCTGGCATGCCGGGGGTGACCTCGCCATTATTGTTTTCAGCATGTTGCTGTGCTATCTCGTAACTTTTTCTGCCGATGAACATTGAATCGATACGTTCAAAAAATTCATTTAAACCATAATCTTGATCGGTAAAGCACCAATCGTATTCGCCATTTGGCCCTTCAATGTAACCATCCAAGGTAATTGCTAATCCTAATATTAATTTTCGCATAACTATTTATTTAGACTGCAAATTGGCCAGGTTTATCGAACAATAATTGTATAAAATAGACATCAATATAAAATACTCTTATCACGAGCCACCTGGCTGGGTGTGTAGCCCGTATAAACTTTACAATCTCGTATAAAATGCGCTTGGTCGTAATAGCCATTTCTATAAGCAATTTCAGTAAGCGATAGACTTGGATACCTTTTTAAATATGCTAAAGAATTGATAAATCGGTTGGCGTTTAAATATGCCTTTGGTGATAAGCCTACTTGTTGTAGAAACTTTCTGTTAAATTGTCGTTGACTGATGCTAAAGTTATGATTGAGCCCGCTTGCAGTCAAACCTGCAGAAAAATTAATGTTTGCTAAAGCATTTACCATCGGTACTGTTACTTTGTTTTTGTTGAGCAGTTCTAATAAATATTGTTGTACAATTTCTACACGAATGTAGTTGCTTTTAGCTGTCGAAAGTTTCTCTTCAAGATGAAATGTTGTTTGTCCCCAAAAATTAGTTAACGGAATTGTCTTGTTGCTGAGTAAATCCATTGACGTATTAAAGAAGTGATATGCCATGCCAGGTTGAAAACAAATTGCAATGCAACCAGCACCTTTACGCATCCTTACGTCCATAGAACAATTCATCCTAGAAGTTACTATACTATGCTGATGCAGTTCATTTCCAATGATAGCCAGTGGAGTTTCGGTATAATTCAAGAAAACTTCAACACAAGTATCGGGAAGCACTCTTATTTGATGGGTGTCAACATTTTCATCACAATCCATAGTGCAAATGAGCTTAATGTAAGGTTGCAATAACGGATAGATTTGATATAGCTTTAAACGCATCCTTTAAAGGTAGGAAATTTGGCTAATAGGATTGGTCAAAAACTAAAAATCCTGCTTTACCTTAAAGTAGAGCAGGATTTAGTAGCCCGTAGGGGAATCGAACCCCTGTTTCCAGAATGAAAATCTGGCGTCCTAACCCCTAGACGAACGGGCCA
>NZ_JAVHXT010000018.1 GCF_031119335.1 Pedobacter sp. | reverse complement strand
CTTCTAAAATGTGGGTAAAAGTGTTGATTTTGAAACCTAAACTATCGGCAACGTGGATTAACATGTTAATTTCCGACTGTACGTAAGAGTGACAAGTGATGAAACGTTTGTTGTTCAGAATTTCTACCAAAGCATCTAATTCTAAATCTCTACGTACATTATTGCCTTTTACTTTTAAAGCAGTTTCGTAATCTTTAGCACGAGTAAAGGCATCAACAAATGTTTGCTCTACACCCATACGAGTTACCGGAAAACGCTGACCAGAACCGAAATTACTTTGTTTTACGTTTTCTCCCAATGCAAATTTGATGAATGGATCTGCACCTGCAAATTTCAATTCTTCGGGTAATTTACCCCAACGTAGTTTAATTAGTTGAGATTGACCACCGATTGGATTTGCCGAACCGTGTAGAATTTGCGATGTAGTTACACCTCCAGCCAACTGGCGATAAATGTTTACGTCTTCAGAATTGATGATATCGCCAATGCGAACCTCAGAAGAAACTGATTGCGCACCTTCGTTGATACCACCAGTTCCAGTAATGTGCGAGTGCTCATCGATAATACCTGTGGTTACGTGTTTGCCTGTAGCATCAATTACTTTTGCGGCACCAGCCGATAAATTCTTACCAACAGCCTTGATTTTTCCACCTTCTAAAAGTACATCCGCATTTTGGAGGATGCCTTCCTTTTCATTAGTCCAAACCGTAGCATTTTTTAGCAATACGCTTTCCGCTTTCGGTAGTACTTCGTTGCCAAAAGACTGAAAAGGATAAATTAAAGGCGCATTTGCAGCAATTGCAGGTTTTGGTTCTTCACGCTTAGGAGCTTCTTTTCCAGCTTCTTTAAAAGTAGCCGTCCATTTACCTTCCGAACCATCACTTAAAGCAGACTCGCCTTTCATGGCAATTGGCGATTCAGAAGAAATATATCCCGTTAAACGAACATCGCCTTTTGGATTTTTCTTTAAGTTGAAGCTTAAAGTAATCCAATCGCCGTTGCGACCTAAAGTTGCAGTAGTTTTAACACTATCAGCACCGCTTCTTTCAATTGAAGCTGCCGTTGGACCAGTAATTTTTAAGGTTAACGCACCAACACCGTCAACATTTAAGTTGTAAACGCCTTTTAAATCGCTCACATCCATTTTATTTACTACGTAGCGTTTGCCTTGCACCCAGTTTTCGTGGATGATGTTAGTGCTTTTGAATAAATTATCTGAAGTGATTAAGAAATTGGCCACTTTGCCTTTCTCTAACGAACCTACTTTGTCACTAATGCCTAATAATTTCGCAGGCGTTTCAGTCACTGCTAATAATGCTTGTTTCTCGGTTAATCCGTTTTCTATCGCAGTGCGGATATTTGCCCAAAACTCACGAGTGTTATCTAAACCGAAAGCAGTAAGTGCGAAGTTAATGCCAGCTTTTTCTAAAATTCCAGGATTTGACGATGCCATTTCCCAAGCTTTCATTTGCGCCAAAGTAACGTTTCTAGCTTCTGCTGGGTCTTCTACATCATAAGCTTTTGGATAAGCAATTGGGATGATTAAACTAGCGCCTGTTGCTTTTACCGCATCTATACGTTGGTACTCATCGCCATTAGATTTGATGATGAACTGCTTGCCAAATTCCTTCCCAATTTTATCTACACGTAAGATGTTTTGCCATCCATCGGCTTCAAAAATTTGAGGTAAGTTTTGTTGCTTATTAAATTCTTCCAACGAGATGTTGTACTCTTCTTTTTGGCCCTTATACCAAGTTGCATCTAAATAAGTTTGGCGTAACAACGCGATAGAACCCATCAATGATGTTGGATAATCGTTTGTTGACGAACCTTTGCTAAACGAATAGTTAGCAGCAGTTTGGTCTTTTAGGTAAACTTTGTGTTCAAACTCATCGTTTAATGTCACCGCAGCCGAAGTACCACGGGCAATGCCATCACGGTTAATCACGTTTACACTACCGAAACCAGCTTTACGCAATTCATCCGCTTTTTTTGTATCGATAGAAAAGATAGTTCTTACTTCCGTTTCTGGGCGAATAGCCGCGTTCCAGTTGTAAGGGCCCTTTTTTTGTGAAGTGAAGATGGATTGACGTTGACCACCGAAACTACGTTGTGCCGCTGGGTCTACGGTAATACCATAGCTGGTAAAGGCATCAATTAATGATGGATAGATATACTTTCCTTTTAAATCGATCACTACATATCCTTTCGGGATTGCGGTACCCGCACCTACAGATTGAATGACCTGATTTTTGATTAGCAACACGCCATTGCTAATGGTTTGGTTAGCGTTTACCACAATAGTTGCATTGGTAAAGGCGTATTGCCCCGACCGCACATCATAAGAACCATTTACTGGATAAGTTTGTTGCGCAAATGCAAATACAGTAGAAAACACCAACGCTAACGCTAGTAAAATTTTCTTCATGTTAGTTAAAGTTTAGAATTATGGCTTAAAGCTATTTATAATTCCAATGGTTTTAAATAACTAACATATTTTTTACTTAAAGAAGCCTTTACGTTCTTTGCGTAACTCTTCTTTTCTTCGCGGTTATTTAACCATAATTTTTCCCAAAAGAAGCAAAACTGTAACTTAGAACGATTACCCTATGTTGGGTTTTATCACCAAACATTAAAGTTCTATTTTAAAAAGAAAAGCATTAGTTGGTGATAACACCAACCAAAGGTTGAAAAGAGCTACACGAAGAACGCAAAGCGGTAACTTAAACGATTATAAATTTTCCCATGGTTGGTGTTGTCACCAACCACACAAAGTCCCATTTTTAAAAAGAAGAGCACCAGTTGGTGATAACACCAACCATAGGTTAACTTGAATAAAGCAACTTAAAACGATTATAAATTAATCTCTAAATCTGCTCCTAATATAACAGGTCAATTAAATTCCTATTTTTCCTCATTGAAAAGATGTTTTCGATGGTGGAGGAGAGAACGATAAATTGCATACAAAAGCAATTTTATCTAAGTTTGAAAAAATAAAACAACAAGACATGAACTTATACGGAATATTAAAAAGTGCGCACTCTGGCTGGCGCTACATCGTTTTAATTTTATTAGTGGTTGCCCTTTTACAAGCACTGGCTGGATGGCTTGGCAAAAAAAGTTATACCGAAGGTAACAGAAAACTTAATGTATTTACTTTAATTAGTGCACATATTCAGTTTCTTTTTGGTTTAGTGCTTTATTTTTTAAGTCCGTTTACTAAAGGCCCAACTAGCGAAGCTTTGTACCGCTATTGGAAAATGGAGCACATTGCCATTATGCTTATAGCTGTAGTTTTAATCACGATTGGTAATTCTAAATCTAAGAAAATTGCTGATGGGGTAGCAAAGCATAAAACCATTGCTATCTTCTTCGGTATTGCCTTGATTTTAATTATTGCTTCTATTGCAATGATGGTAAAGAATGATCCGTCGAGAACTTTTTTTGGAGTTTCTTAAATCCTATAATTGCCACAGATGCACAGATAAATCTTAATAATGAAATTTAAATGTTTATCTGTGCATCTGTGGCTAAAACAATAAAATTTTTCAAAATATTTTGATTATTTAACATTTTGTATAAATTTGCTTTACAATGATTAACAAAACAAACACTTGGCAATGGCGTGGTAATTCGAAAGAAAGTTTCGTCAATGGCTTGTGCAAGATATAGTTTATCAATTTAAACCTAAACTTAAACCACATTTAAACCCGACGGAACCACACGTCGGGTTTTTTATTTTTAGATTCTCCGTCATTGCGAGGAACGAAGCAATCTAAAAACGAATATTTAAAAGATTGCTTCGTCATACCTTTCCGAGCAGTCGGAACAGGGCCTCGCAATGACGATAACGATATAGAAATGACTACATACACCATAAATACCTACAACAAGAAAAGACTAGCAGACACTACCACACCTGTTAGCATTTATCTTCGTTTGAGAGATGTTTTTACAAACACGATACTACTAGAAAGTTCCGATTATCATAGCCGTGAAAATGCAACCAGCTACGTTTGTGCAGAGCCAGTAGCAGGAATAATCCTTAAAGATGGCGAACTAAGCATTAGCTATCCAGATGGAAAAAAGGAAACCAAGAAAGAATTTAACCTATCGGAAGAAATTATTGCTTTTAAAGGAAGTTTTGAAAGAGTTTCCTCTCCAGATTCGAAGCACATTTCTAGCGGTTTATTTGGTTACTTCACTTGGAATACCGTCCAATATTTTGAGGACATCCAATTTTCATCGGCCACGCCAGAAGAAGACAAAATTCCTGAAATGCAATACCATATTTACAGGTATATCATCGCTATCGACCACTTTAAAAACGAAATCACTTTGTTTAAAAACACTTTTAACAATGATGATAGCGATGATTTGAGCAAGATGGAATACATCATCCAAAACAAAAACTTCCCAGAATATGGTTTTAGTATTAATGGTGAAGAAAGTTCAAATCTGAAAGACGAAGATTTTATCGATATGGTGGAGAAACTGAAAAAGCACATCTACCGTGGCGATGTTTTTCAAATTGTGCCTTCAAGAGCTTTCCAACAGGGATTTTTGGGAGATGAATTTAACGTTTACCGTTGTCTACGCTCTATTAATCCATCTCCATATTTGTTCTATTTCGATTATGGCAGTTTTAAACTTTTTGGGTCATCGCCCGAAGCACAGATTACCATTAAAAACGAAACTGCAAACATTTTCCCAATTGCTGGAACTTTTAAACGTAGTGGCAACGATGAAGAGGATGCGAAAATCGCCAAAGCTTTAGAGAATGACCCCAAAGAAAGTGCAGAACATGTGATGTTGGTAGATTTAGCTAGAAACGATTTGAGCCGTCATTGTAACCAAGTGGAAGTGAAATCATTTAAGGAAGTGCAATATTATTCGCATTTAATCCATTTGGTATCTAAAGTGAGCGGACAGCTGCAAGACAAGGGAAGCTCGTTCAAAGTGGTAGCAGACACTTACCCTGCCGGAACTTTGAGTGGCGCACCAAAATACAGAGCCATGCAGCTGATTGACGAAAATGAGAATTTAGGCCGAAATTTTTATGCCGGTGCCATTGGCTACATGGGTTTCAACGATGATTTTAACCATGCCATTATGATCAGGACTTTTATGAGCAAAAACAACAAACTGCATTACCGGGCCGGTGCTGGCATAGTGGCAGATTCTGTTGCCGAAACAGAGTTAAACGAGGTAAATAATAAAATTGCCGCTTTGCGTAAAGCAATTGCAATGGCAACTGAAATTTAGAAATAACCACAAAGACACAAATTACACAAAGAAAAAACTTGGTGTTCTTAGCGCCTTCGTGGTAAAATTAAAAATATGAGTAATGAAAATATTTCCCATAACGGGAATGAAGGAGTGGTTTTAGTCATAGACAACTACGATAGTTTTACCTATAACTTGGTACATTTAATTAACGAGCTAGGTTACGATACAGAAGTTTGGCGAAACGATAAATTTGAACTGGCTGACGTAGCTAAGTACGACAAGATTTTACTTTCGCCTGGACCAGGAATACCCGAAGAAGCAGGTTTATTATTGGATGTGATTAAAACTTATGCTCCAACAAAAAGTATCATGGGGGTTTGTTTAGGTCAGCAGGCAATTGCCGAAGCTTTTGGTGGCAGTTTGCTAAATTTAGGCAGACCGATGCACGGCATTGCTACGCCAGTAACCAAAACTGTTGACGATGAATTACTTTTCAGAGATATTGATGCTCCTTTTGAAGTTGGCCGTTACCACAGTTGGGTGGTAGACCCTGCTCATTTGCCAGATAGCCTAGAGATTACCTCTGTAGATACCGATGGACAGATTATGTCGGTACGTCATAAGGAGCTGGATGTTTGTGGCGTACAGTTCCATCCCGAAAGCGTACTAACGCCTGAAGGAAAGCAAATGATGAAAAATTGGCTGGAAGGAAGTTAAAAGTAGAAAGCCAAATCTAAAAGCAAAGACAATAAATATACCGTCATTGCGAGGTACGAAGCAATCTTTAAACACCTGTCACCCTGAGCTTCCCGACGTGTCTGGACAAGTAGTCGACGGATCTGTAAGCCAATACTAAACAAGCAGATTCCTCCTATAGTCGGAATGATAACACTTAAGATTGCTTCGTACCTCGCAATGACGACCGAGATAAAAACCATGAGCCAAAATATTTTAGACAAAATCGTTCTACGAAAAAAAGAAGAAGTTGCAATTGCAAAACAGCAGGTAAGCGTAAAAAACTTAGAAAATAATCCTGTATTTGGTAGAACGCCTTATCGTTTTAAGGATTTTTTATTAGCCGAAGATAGAACTGGCATTATTGCGGAGTTCAAAAAGCAATCTCCTTCTAAAGGTATAATTAATGGCAATGCCGATGTAAAAGCAATTACGCAAGGTTACAATTTGGCTGGTGCTTCGGCACTTTCTGTATTAACTGACACTGATTTTTTTGGAGGCAAAAAAGAAGATTTACTGCAAGCCCGCAGCGTAAATGAAATTCCTATTTTAAGGAAGGATTTTATGATTGATGAATATCAAATCTTAGAGGCCAAAGCTTGGGGAGCTGATATCATTTTATTAATCGCCGCTATTTTAACGCCGCAGCAAATTGCTGATTATGGAAAATTAGCACAAAGCTTGGGCTTAAATGTATTGTTAGAAGTTCATGATTTGGCAGAGCTAGAAAGAAGTATTTGTCCGCATTTAGATGCTATTGGCGTAAACAATAGAAATTTAGGAGATTTTACGGTGAACATTCAAACCTCTTTCGATTTAGTGGATAAAATTCCAAACGAGTTTTTGAAGATTTCGGAAAGTGCGATTAGCAATACTCAAACCATTAGAGATTTAAAGCAAGTTGGTTTTCAAGGCTTCTTAATTGGCGAGAACTTTATGAAAACGGAAAACCCAGGTTTGGCGATGGAAGAGTTTGTTGGGGAGTTGTAGGTTTTCTTGCCGTCATTTCGAACGTAGAGAGAAATCTAACAACCTGCATCTACATCATCATGCTAGATTTCTCTTCGTTACACTCATCGAAATGACGGTGCTATTATTGTAATTGCAATGGCGGCAAGAACAAAATATTGCTAGCTATCAAAACTCACACATTCCTTTAACTGCTTTTCCGTATACGAAAGTTTATATTGTTTCAATACATCATCAGGTACGCCGTTCCATTGGTTTGGGGCATTACCAGCATAACCAATATCGGCTACGCCAATTTCTGAGGTATAAAAACCAGAAGCTACCAAATTGCGCAAGCGGTTAAAAAACGCCACACCTTGGCTCATTTCTTTTGGAGCCTTGTTAGGGTAGGCAATTAAATCTACCAACTCTATTTGCTGCATCTCACTGCATTCGCGAAAAGGTTTTCGAAAGCGATTTAAACATTGTATATCTACCCAACGCAAACCACCTCGCATTGGGATTTGATGGTAAGGCATATCCTTCACAATAAACTCTATAAAGTCTGGCACTTTAGCATCTGATGCACTGCCACTCACTTCATCCTTAGGGATAATGATATCCGACAGAATAGTAATCGTTGCCATTTCTTCTTTACTGAAAAACTTTCCTTGCGCCAACAGTTCCTTCTCTCTGGCAATTTCCTCTTTGGCTCGGTCGTAGGTAAATTCTGGATCGCCAGTTGCTACTTCCTTTTTTTCTTCGCTAGGTTTACAGCCACTTACCAAGGCAGTAGCAGAAATGGCACCAACGCCCAACATTTTTAAGGTTTCTCTTCTGTTCATGGCTTATAAGTTTTGTTTTTTCATTTCAGAAATAATGTATTCGCTTGCTCTCATAGACAGCGCTAAAATGGTCCACGTGATGTTTTTATCTGCTTGCGATGTAAATGCAGCACCATCTACTACAAATAGATTTTTACAATCGTGGGCTTGATTGTACTTATTCAAGGCTGATGTTTTTGGATCATTACACATACGAGCAGTACCTGCCTCATGAATAATTTTACCCGGCGATTCTAAACCGTAGTTGTTATCCTTATTATAATCGCCACCCCAAGTTACAATAGCCCCCATGTTGTGCATCATTTCATCGAAAGTTTCTTTCATGTGCTTGGCTTGCAAAATTTCGTGCTCACTCCATTTCACATTGAATTTTAGCACCGGAATGCCGAATTTATCTACTACGCTTGGGTCAATTTCACAACGATTATTGTATAAAGGAATTGCCTCGCCACGACCTGCCATACCCACACTTGCACCATAGAAATAACGGTAATCTTCTTTTAAGGATTTACCATAACCGCCTGCCTCTTTTTGTTGACCACGAACAGCAAATTTACCATTCATCCCTTCAATTCCGCCTCCAAAACCATAAGCTGGCTGGCTCATTCCACCCCAATATTCAATATGGTAACCACGAGGAAAATCGAGTTTCTTATTGTCTAACCACCAAGGTGAATAAATATGCATACCGCCTACACCATCTTCGTTGTAACGTTTTCTATCAAACAATTGAGGAAGCACACCACCTAAAGCAGCACCGGTAGAATCGTGCAGATAACGACCAACAACATCGCTGCTGTTTGCCAAACCATTCGGATGGCGTTTCGATTTCGAGTTGAGTAATAAACGAGATGATTCGCAGGCACTAGCCGCCAAAATTACCGTACGACCAGTAACTTGGTATTCCATCATATCATCTTTGTTGATGTAGGAAACACCTGTTGCCAAACCTTCTGTGTTGGTCAATACTTCCCTTGCCATTGCATTTGGGATCACATCAACATTTCCGGTTTCTATAGCTGGATAAATGAGTACGTTGGTAGAAGAGAAATCGGCTTTTGCCATGCTACAGTTTCTGTTACATTGTCCGCAGAAAAAGCAAACTCCTCTATCGTCATTTAACTTTTGGGTAAGGATAGATAATCTTGATGGAATAACCTTCACACCAGAAACCGCAGCTCCTTTTTGAATGAAAAGCTCGTGCAAACGTGGTTTCGGTGGTTTCAAGAAAAAACCATCGGGATGATCTTCCAAGCCTTCGTTAGTGCCAAAAATACCAATCAGCTTATCTACCCTATCGTAAAAAGGTTTGATATCGTCGTAACCGATAGGCCAATTTTCACCTAAACCATCAATGTCTTTTCTTTTAAAATCTTTTGGGCCGAAACGCAAAGAAATACGTCCCCAGTGATTGGTTCTACCACCCAACATACGGGCACGCCACCAATCCCATTCGGTGCCAGCTTCTTTTGTATAAGGTTCTCCTTCTACATCCCAACCGTAGTAGCATGCATCAAAATCACCAAATGGACGGAATTTTGTACTTGCCCCTCTACGTGGCGATTCCCAAGGATTTTTTAACTGCGTAATGTTTTTTTGCGGGTCGTACATGGCGCCGGCTTCTAAAAGGCACACTTTTAGTCCAGCTTTGGCAAGCGTATAAGCTGCCATACCGCCTCCAGCACCCGAACCTACAATTACCGCATCGTAATGTTTGCTTTGTTTTTTGATTTGCATCTCGGCTTATAAGTTAGTAAGCTCAAGTTAGGTCATTTTTATTGCTTGCGCAAACGTCCAAACCAATTGTAACGACATCGATAAAGATGACCTAACTTTACGCAAATTTTAGTCGGCTTATTTTAGCTGTTTTAATAGCTGATTTAGCTCTTGCTGAGTTGTGGCGGTTTTATCTTTTGCGTACCACGAATGAAGTTTTTCTGCTAATTCGGGCATTACTATGCCTTCATTTTTCCACTCCAACATTAAATTTTGCAAAGCAATTGGTCTTGGTCCCCATTTAGGTAGTACTAAGTTTCCAGCTTCATCTAATATTAATAAAACTGGAATTGCTCTTCCGCCATTGGTAAGGTGTGCATCAATTAACGAAAGGTTTTTGTCTCTTAAAGTTAGTTTCAGTTCGAATTTATCAGCCGCTGCTGAAGCAATTTTATTGAAAACGGGTACAATTTGAGCGGCATCACCACACCAGCCTTCAGTAATAATTAAAAAGCGGTACTTACCTTGAATTTGCTGTAGGGTTGATAAGAGCTCTTCGGTTAAAACAGTCGTTTTATCAACTCTGTTCATACGTTGCACATTCATTTTGGTGTAGTGCAGCATATCTTCCGAATTATCTGGACCAGTTGTTTCGCCTTTGGCCAAAAGTTCATCAACTAAGTTTCTGTAGCTAGTGTAGTCTAGCGCTTCTTTATCAAAAATATTACTGTAATTGAGCATAAAATAGCTGTAATAAAATGGTTACTCCCTTCTTTTAATTCTTTTATTGAGCGAGATTTGCCCCCTCATTAAAATTACATTAAACTCACCGAATTTAAATGGATAGGATTAAGTGCAAAGTTCTTTTATTAGTCGCTTTTATTTGTATTGCAACTGTAAAAATTTATGCCCAGACGGGGAATACCGGAAAAATTAGCGGACGAATTGTAGATGCCCAAACCAACGAGACCATACCTTATGCTTCTGCCGTACTTACCGACAGAAAAACAAAAGCGCAAGTTAGAATTGTACAGTCTGATTTAGACGGAAATTTCAGCATTCCAAACCTTGCTAATGGCGTATATACCTTTAAAGCTAGTTATGTAGGCTATCAAACTATGGTGAGAGATTCAATCTCTATCACTGGTGCCTTGAAAAGCATCAATTTGGGTACAATTAAAATGAAAACTGGCAAAGGAAACATTTTAAATGAAGTTACCGTAACTGCACAAAGACCTACTATGCAGTTAGGCATTGATAAGAAGGTTTTCTCGGTAGATCAAAGTGTGGTTAGCGAAGGGGGTTCTGCTACCGATGTTTTGCAAAACGTACCGTCTGTACAAACAGACATGAATGGTGGTATATCTTTGAGGGGTTCTAATGCAAGAGTTTTGATTGATGGAAAACAATCGTTAATTGGCGGTGGAGATGTAGCGCAAATTTTGGCATCTATTCCGGCTAGTTCTATCGAAACCATCGAGGTGATTACCAACCCTTCATCAAAATACGACGCTGAGGGACAAACCGGTATCATCAACATTGTTTTAAAGAAAAACAAGAAATTAGGTTTGAACGGTAATGTTGCCTTAACCGCAGGAAATAGAGATAACTACAATGCTTCTACCAACCTTGCCTTCCAGAATAAAAACATAAACCTTTACGCAAATTACAGTTATCGTTACGGTAACAGACCAGGAAGTGGGTTTAACAACACTTCTTATAGGAACGAAGTTAATGGAGTTGGATTTGTTGGCCAGCGTAATGTTTCTAACGATTTAGAACAAGGCCACAATATTAAATTGGGTGTAGATTATAACTTAACCGAAAAAAGTACGGTAAGCCTTTCTGGTGGTTTTAACTCAAGAAACAGCACTGATGAAGAATTTATCTACCTGAACAGCTTTAGCTCAGGCAATGTGTTGGTAAATGGATCTGACCGATTGAACACCAGAGATCGTAAAGGCAACAGCTATGATGTAAGCTTAGACTTTGTGCAAAAACTGAAGAAAAAAGGCGAAGAACTAACCTTTAACGCAAGTTATGCCACAGGAAATAATGATACTTACCAGTTGTTTAACACAGATCAGTATTTGCCAACTGCCGGCTATTTTTTACAACGTACCGATCGACCAAGCGACAATAAGAATTACAACATCCAGTTGGACTACACCTTGCCACTAACAGAAACTTCTCGTATTGAGGCAGGTTATAGAACCCAATTCCGTGTTGCCAACAGCAGAACAATAGCAGACTCGTTAATTAATAATGTGTATGAATTTAGCCGTGCTTTGAGTAATGATTTTAATAGTGACGATTACGTGCATGCGATCTATTTGAACTATCAAAACCAGATCAAAAACTTTGGTTACCAAGTTGGTTTAAGAGGTGAAGATGCGGCTTTAGAAACTGAAATGGGTGCTTACGATGCAAACAGAAACATTAGCTATACGCCTGGAAGAGTAGCATATACCCGCTTGTACCCTAGTGTTTTCTTAACTCAGAAACTGAAAAATGAACAACAGCTTCAATTAAGCTACAGCCGTCGTGTTAACCGCCCAAGAGGTTGGGATACGAACCCTTTCTTAGATGTTTCTGACCCAATTAACTACCGTCAGGGTAATGTGAATTTAATGCCAGAAGATGTTCATGCATTCGAATTTAGCTACAGCAGATTTTTCAATAAATTTTCTTTGGTATCATCGGTGTATTTCCGTCAAACAAATGATGTGATACAACGTATTAGGGAAGAAATTGGTGATGGTATCAATTTAACCACGCCTCGAAATCTTACCAGTGCTAAAAATAGCGGAGTTGAGTTAATTGGAAAGTTCGATATTTCTAAAAAATGGAATTTAACATCTAACTTTAACCTATTCCACAGAAAGATAGAAGGTGTAGCAGAATTTGGCACCTCTGATGTTGATGGAATGGCTTACAATGCCAACATTACCAACAACATTACTTTACCAGCTAACATCACATTACAACTAAGAGCCGATTACCGCTCAAACGAAGTAACTGCCCAAGGAACTTTCAAAGCAATGTACGGATTTGACGCCGGTGCAAGAATGGATTTGATGAATAAGAAAGCAAGCTTAAGTTTTAACATCAGAAACTTGTTTAACGCTCGTAAATTCCAGATGGAGTTCCAAAACACAGGTTCTACAATTGACTTTAGCAGAATGAGGGCAGGAAATATGGGTTCATTGACTTTCTCTTATCGTTTTGGTAAAACCGATTTTAGCCAGCGTAAGAAAAAAGCACCAGAAACACCAAGATCTGACGAAGAGACTTTTTAAACGAAATTTAACTTAATTTAAAAAAATATAAAAAGCCCTTAAGAAAATTAAACCTTAAGGGCTTTTTATTGTCTAAATGCGTAATTGGCGTATTTTGCGATACGAAAACTGAAGTTTAGATATTTACTAATGCTAAATACCGTGTTTTCACCAACCAATATAATTGAATTTAACGCTGTTTCTTAATATATTAGCATAACCAAACACTTGATTTAGCAAACTAGACGTTGAAAAATTTACTTGCCGTTATAACCACCGCCTTATTCTTATTTCCTTTTTTAGCAAGCTCGCAAACGACAAATAAAGGTGCTATTAGAGGTAAAGTTGTAGAAGAAATTGGAGGTTTGCCAATTCCTTATGCTGTAGTTTCGGTAACGGAAAGCACTTCAGAATCGCCAACGGCAACTTTCCAAACAGATGAAAATGGCTACTTCAAGTTTCAAAACCTTAAACTTGGCATTTACAAAGTGAAGGTGAGTTTTGTTGGTTTTAGTCAGGTTGTTATTAACGACATTTATGTTAGCGCAACAGATGTTGAGAAGAATATCGGAACCATTAAGCTCGGGCAATCTCAAAACAGCCTGTCAGAAGTAGTAATTACTGGCGAGAAGCCTTTAATTGAAAGTGATGGGGACATGATTACCTACAACGTTGGCGCTAGTATCCATGCCGAAGGAAGTTCTGCCGTAGATATTCTAAAAGATGTACCAATGGTTGAAGTAGACATTGATGGCAAGCCCACAATTTCTGGCATGAGAAGTACCCGTGTTTTTATCAATGGCCGTCCATCTGATTACATGACCTCCAACATTGCAGATCTACTGAACGTACTGCCATCAGATGCAGTAGAGAAGATTGAAGTAATGACCAATCCGCCAGCGAAATATTCTGCCGATGGCGAGGGTATCATCAACATCGTTTTACGAAAAGATTTTAAAGTTGGTTTTAACGGCAACGTGGGTGTTGGGGCAGGTTTGCAAGGCAACAAAAACGCCAACGCCAATGCTTCTTACAAAGGCAAAAACTACAGCATAAATGGTGGTGGTTCTATTAGATCGAGCATTGGAAGAGGTTATAATGAGAATTTTAGAACCAACGTATTTCCCGACACCACGTACTATTACAATCAATATAACAACAGCGAAAGTGACAACGGAGGCACCAATTTCAGAGTAGGTTTTGATTGGGATATCAACAAAAAACAAAACCTAAAAACCTCTGCAAGTTATGCAGAGAACCATAATGAAGGGCTTACCACCAACAACTTCTATTACATTACCGAAGAACTTACCGAAAAGCGATTAAGAAACCAATTAAATGGTTCTAACGGCGACAATAAAACGCTGGTTTTTAGTGCAGATTACAGCTATAGAATTGACACTTCTGGCAATACGCTTTCGATGGGCTTAACGCTAAACACCAACAGCAACTATTCGTTCAGGAATTTTGACAGAAGCTATATTTTCCCAACAAATTTATCGCCTTCTTTACAGCAAAACAATAATGATATAAGTAACAACGGGCTAAATTTTAACCTAGATTACGAAAAGCCTTTATTTAACAAGAGAGATCGTATAGAAGTTGGAGTAGCTATTGGCATTCGCGAAAACCAAAGTGATTTATTGGTAGAAAATTATAATTTCAGAAATAACGTATTCAACAAGAACGATAAGTTAAGCAGCGATTTTATCTACAACGAGAAGATATATGCAGCTTACGGTTCATACAATTACAGAAAAGATGGCTGGACAGTAAGAGGTGCTATGAGAGCCGAATATACCAACGTAGATTTTGACTTGAACACTGCGCAAAGTTATGCCGTAAATCCGTACTTCAGTATGTTCCCGTCCCTATCTGTAAGCAAATTCATTAAAAAGAAATATAACGTGGGCCTTAGTTACGGTGTTAGGGTAAATAGACCGAGAGAAAACACGCTAAATCCGCAGGTTAATAATGCAGATACTTTAAATATTTCTTACGGAAATCCAAATCTTATGCCTTCGTATACCCATCAAATTGCACTAAACATGGGCATGTACGGACGAGATTGGTCGTTTAATCCTCGCATTACTTATTCTAGAGCCACTGGCGTGATAGAACGATATAGATTTGTGCATCCGAACGGGGTTTCGGAGTCTACTTTCGATAATGTTGGCAGCAACTATTATATCTCATACATCCTTATTGGTAATTATAGGCCTACGAAGAAAACATCTTTCAATGGTAACTTTACTTTGATACAAAGCGATTACAAATCTGCCATGAACCAATCTCTTAATCGCGGTGGTTGGAGTGTTAGATCTCGGGTAGGCATGTCGTTCCAGATAAGCAATAGAACCGCAGCAGAAGGAAGTTTAAACTACGCCAATAATTTGGTAGCGCAGGGCAGAAACAGAAGCTCGATGAATACCACCATCGGCATTAGACAAAACTTCCTGAAAAATAGATTATCTGCCAGAATTTCTGCGAACGATCCATTTAGAGGTCGTCATAGTTATTCTTTTAACGAAGGCACTAATTTCTTCGCCGACTCTTTTAGCAGAAACAACACCAATAATTTCAATTTGAATATCAATTACAGGTTTACCCGAATTAAAACCAACAAGGTTACGGTACCGCCAGCGCCAAAAGTGGTAACCAAAGCTAATTAGGATTTTGTGTATATTGCCTGCCTATGAGCACCGAAAACCCTTGGCAAACCCTTAGCAGCGAAGAAAAATACGATAACAATTGGATAAAGGTTACCGAGCATCAGGTAATTAACCCTTCTGGCGGCAAAGGAATTTATGGCGAAGTACATTTCAAGAACATTGCTATCGGCGTGCTTCCGTTAGATGAAGAAAACAATACTTGGCTGGTTGGGCAATATCGTTTTCCGCTGAAAGCTTATAGTTGGGAAATTCCCGAAGGTGGCGGACCATTAGGCAGCGACCCAGAGTTAAGCGCAAAAAGAGAATTGGTTGAAGAAACAGGCTTGGTTGCCAATAAGATTATCGAAATACAGCGCATGCATCTTTCTAACTCTGTGAGCGATGAATTAGCCATTATTTACCTCGCTCAAGATTTAACGCAGGGCGAAGCCGAACCCGAAGAAACAGAAGACCTTCAAATTATAAAAGTACCTTTTGCCAAGGCTTATCAAATGGTAATGGATGGAGAAATTACCGACAGCATAAGTGTAGCTGCAATTTTGAAAGTGCAACTTTTGTTAGCGAAAGGAACATTGTAAATGCGTTTCTGCTATGTTTTAATACTAATTTCGCTGTTTCTGTCGTGTAAGACACAACGTGAAGCAAGACAGAAAACTACGTTCAAAGAAAATTTTAGCAACGGTTACCATGAACATTGGCAGGCAGAAAACCATACTTTCGATAATAATCTAGCTCACTTTTCAGAGAACAATGTTTCTGTACAAGACAAGCAAATTGTATTAAAATTAGAAAATAAAAAGCATCGAGAAAAAAACTATAGCGCAGCCGAACTTCGTACCAAAAAAATGTTTCTCTATGGTCGTTTCGAAGCAGAATTAAAAGCATCTGATGCGCTTGGCTGTATCACGGCATTTTTTCTGTACCGACCAAATGCGGCACACAACACCGAAATAGATTTCGAAATTAGCGGTAAATATCCCAAGGTAATTACAACAAACCATTGGGTAGATAGACGATCGCACGACAAAGAAACACCGCTAGATTTCGACAGCACCAAAGACTTCCATACTTATGTTATCCATTGGCAACCAAACAGTATAGTGTGGGAAATAGATGGTAAAGTTATCCATAGCACCACCACTGCTGTACCCGACAAACCTATGCAGGTGGTTTTTAACTTGTGGGCTACTAAATCTGAAAGCTGGGCAGGTAGCATAAAACACGCAAAACTTCCTACCTTTGCATACGTAAATTCGTTTAAGTATACACCTTATAAAAAATAAAATGAGCAAACTTATTGGCTATATCCTAACTCCAATATTTTATCTTTCTTTCGGTTTATTTCTAGCCATTTTTCACCCTATACAGTGGATTTGCTATAAAATTTTCGGTTACTCGGCACATAAATGGTCGGTAGATGTGCTCAACTTTTTCCTTACTTATTCTCAAATTACGTTACTTAACGGCATCAGTTTTAAAAACAGCCAAAAATTGCCAACAGACCGACCAATTATTTTTGTGGCCAACCACCAAAGCATGTACGATATTCCGAGCTTAATTTGGTTTTTGCGCAAACATCATCCAAAGTTTATCTCAAAAATTGAGCTCACCAAAGGGATACCTTCTATTTCGTTTAACTTGAAATATGGTGGTGGTGCTAATATTGATAGAAAGGATAGCAAGCAATCTATTAGCGAGATTATCAAGTTAGGTAGACGAATGAACGAAAACAATTGGAGTACGGTTATTTTTGCCGAAGGCACCAGAGCGAAGGATGGCAAGATGAAACCTTTCCAGGTTGGTGGCATTGCAACGTTGTTAAAGATTGTGCCTACTGCGATTATTGTTCCCGTGGCTATAGAAAACTCATGGAAAATTGTTCGCAATGGCACTTACCCATTAAATGCGTTGCTACCTTTAAAGTGGACGGTTTTAACGCCAATAGAAAGAGGTGAGAAAAATGCAGAAGAGTTGGTTCTACAGGCTGAAAATGCGATTAAGCAGCAGATTGGGCAGTAGCTTTACATCCGTTGGAGTATTGAAATTAAATGGTCTGGTTAGATTATGTACAACAAAAAACCAGTGATATTCTTTAAAACTATTTATGGGATTATTACCGTAATAGTTCTGAGTTGCTTTGGTATTATTCGTGGCACTAAAACAGAGAAGGAATTTGATAAAGTTAGTGGAAAAATAACGTATATAGGAAAACACTATAAAGAACTCCCAAATCGAAATTTTGGTAAATATAGGTATATAAAACTTGATGTGTCAGAGCAAATATTCGAAATATTTATTGGGAAAGATTTCGGAGACTTCAAACCTTCATTCGAAAAAATAGATGGCCTTAAAGTAGATGATACAATAAATATCTATTTTGATATAGATCCATCTGAAACGGAAAACATCAACAGGCTGGTTCAATTTATATTCAAAAATGAAGTTCCATATTTTAAAAGAGGAAGCATAGACAAGTATATTGGCATCACATTGCTAGCCATTGGCATCTTAAGCTTTCTATTATTGGCAATCTTAAAGTATAAAGATAAGATTGACTAATTGAATTAATGTGCCCTGTATCCTCTAATCATCAGTCCGCTATGTTAAACGTATCGTCATTGCGAGGAGGAACGACGAAGCAATCCTACAACTATGGGTAGGGAACAAAACTTATGATTTAAGATTGCTTCGTGCATCGCAATGACGAGCTAATACCCAAACTCATTTATTATTAATATAATTGCACCTTAACTCCCTGCAGCGCTTAATAGATTTTAAGGACTAAGGCAATAGCTAGACTAAAAAGCCTCCCGAAAAGTTCTGTTTTTGCCATCTAGCCCCGATTGAGTTGATCCCGATTTTTCATCGGGAGAAACGAAAAGCGGGACTGCCGAAAATAGCAGCACCAAAAATGGGCTTCAAATAAAGCGTTTAGTAAAAATGATAAATACCCTGATTCCCCTTAAACGTTCCTGCTATCGATCAGTTTAAAGAAAGCATCTCTGTACGTATCTCCTACCGGGATGGTTTTACCAGCAATAGCAATTCGGCTGCGCTCTATGCTTTCAATCTTATCTACCGAAATAATATACGATTTGTGCACCCTGATGAATTCGCCTTTTGGCAAGGTTTCTTCCATCTTTTTCATGTTCTGCAAGGTAATTACTCGCTCGTTTTTGGTGAAGATGGAAATGTAATCTTTTAATCCTTCGATGTACAGAATATCATCTAGCTCAATTTTTTGGATTTTGTGTTCCGTTTTTACGAAAATAAAATCTTGTATTGGTGAAGCAGTTGGTGCAGCTATAGGCTCTGGTGCCGGTGCGGCAACGGTAGTTCCATTATCTTGTTTTTGATGCTGATTGCGAACCTTTTCTACGGCTTTGTAGAACCTATCGAAAGCAATTGGCTTTAACAGATAGTCAGAAACGTTTAAATCGTAGCTTTCTAAGGCGTACTGCGAATATGCTGTAGTTAAAATGTAGCTCGCTTTGTTTCCGGCAATTTTTAAAAACTGAATACCCGTTAATTCTGGCATCTGAATATCTAAAAACACGAGATCGATGTTGCCTTCTTGCACCAATTGCATGGCTTCGATAGCACTTTCGGTACGTTTAACCAGCTCTAAAAACGGGACTTTTGCTACATAATCAGCAATAATATCAAGCGCTAAAGGCTCATCATCTACGGCAATACATTTTAAAATCATAAATCAAGCATTAGTTCTGTGGTGTAGTGGTCTGGCGTATTTACAATATTCAGTTTATACCTATCGGGATAAAGTAACTGCAGCCTTCGTTCTACGTTGTTTAGGCCAACCCCGCCAATGGCGTCTTTGTTGGCCGTACTCTTTTTATTAGTTACACTAAAGTGCAAAATCTTTTGGTTAGCAATGATGTTTATTTTAATTGGATCTCCCTTATCGTTTGCTACGCCGTGCTTAAAGGCATTTTCTACGAAAGACATTAAAATTAGTGGTACAATTTTTTGTCCATCTATTACACCATTGATGCTAATTTCTACCGCAGCCCCGTCTTTAAAACGCAGTTTTTGTAGTTCTACATAGCTTTCTACATAATGTACTTCTTTATCTAAGCTCACCCAGCTATCGTTACTTTCGTAAATCATGTAGCGCATCATCTCAGAAAGCTTCAAAATAGCATCGGCAGTTTTATCAGACTTTTGGTAAGCCAACGAATAGATGTTATTTAAAGAATTGAAGAGAAAGTGCGGATTTAACTGCGATTTCAAAAACTGCAACTCCATATCTTTCTTCTCACTTTCGAGATTACGTTGAATGCGTTCGTTAGAAAACCAATCTACGGCAAATTTGATGATGCAGCTAGAAACCAGAAAAAATCCAGATATGAAAACTACAGCTATAATGTAGTTAACCAAGGGAATACGCTGCACAACACCCTTATTATTAACCGTTTGCAAAACATCCTCTGGATTTAGCAATGCTACACCTATTTTTATACCTGCACTAACTCCAATAAGTAATATAAAACATACGGTATACCAAAGGTATTTTTTACGCTTTTTGATTAGCTCAGGAATTAGAACAATGTAATTGATATAAAATACGCCGACATTAATTGCCGCAAAGAACACATAATCGATAATGTATTCTTTTATAGAATGCTCTCTTGAAGAAAAAACGATAGCGGCAAGGGTAATTAGCCCTAGAATTCCCCAAAAAATACAATTTAATATTAACGATGCTCTGCTGCTATTCTTCATAAATTTGTAGAAACATAATCTTCTAAACTACCTATAAGCCTATTTGCAAGCAAGCACTTTCGACCAACGGGCATTTTTTTTCTACGAATGGGCAATTTAGCCGATTTATTCGACAAACTGGCATTTTTACCGTTTATCTAGGATATTTTGCACTTGGTCTAAAACATTTTCACAGGTTTTTAAGAATTATTCTATTTGTTCAACGAAAACGAAAAGAGTATTAAACCTTAAATATTACAAACATGAAACCATCGAGAGTTTACTAAGAAATAACTCAAGAAAAACTCTCGATAGCTTCATGACCATTAAATTAAAAACGACAGATTATGAAAAAGTTAACCAACGTATCGCCTTTCTTACTTTTATTAGTACCTGTATTTATGGTTATGTTATTTGCTTTTACTACAAACGGCAACAATACCAACGGCGAAGAAGGCTTAGTGAAAACTACTTCTAAGACCACTACTATTGTTAAAGCCGCCACTGTAATCTTAAAATAAGGATGAGCAGATTTGCCATAGAAACCGTAGGGCTTAACCATCAATTTGGTTCGCAAGCTGTAGTAAAAAATTTATCATTACAAGTACCTAAAGGCAGTATTTATGGATTTCTAGGCCCAAATGGTGCTGGTAAAACCACTACCATCAAAATTTTACTGAACCTGCTACAGTCGCCAGCCGATACCGTTTTTATCTTTGGTAAAGAACTCAACAACAACCGTACTGCTTGTTTAAAGCAAATGGGTTCGCTGGTAGAACAACCCGCAATTTACGCCCACCTTACAGGCAAAGAAAATCTGATTAATAGATGCATCCTTTTAGGCATAAATAAAAATAAAGCAAGCGAGATGCTAGCATTGGTGGGCTTAACCGATGCCGCCAATAAGAAAGCTGGCAAATATTCGCTAGGGATGAAACAGCGCTTGGGTATTGCTTTGGCTTTAATTGGAGATCCGGAATTGCTCCTACTAGATGAACCTACTAATGGCTTAGATCCTAACGGGATTATCGAAATAAGAAACTTGATGCTTGAACTGACCAGCAAACATGGTAAAACTATTTTAGTTTCTAGCCATTTACTGGCGGAAATAGAAAGAACAGCCACACACGTTGGTATCATTAACAAAGGAGCCTTGCTTTTTCAAGGAACCATTAACGAACTGCACGAATTGAGCAAACCATCTATTAAAATAGAAGTAGATGACCAAGCTGCTGCAGTTAACATCTTAAGTGGCAATGGTGCAGAAATTCTGAGCGAAGAAAGTGGTCGTATCCATATCAACTATACTGGCAAAGCCGAAATGGGCAATTACAATAGCCTTTTGGTTAAAAATGGTGTAACCGTTTACAGCATTGGCACCGAAAAGAAAGATTTAGAAAATTTGTTCTTAGATATCACCTCGAAGGGTTAATTATCAAAAATCAAAATCCAATTAGCCAACTGTTAATTTCAATTAAACAAATCAGCAGATTAAACGATTAACCCAAAATCCCAAACAATCAACATTATGCGGTCTTTATACATATCATTCATTTCAGAGTTTTATAAATCTCGTAAAACTTTAGCTTTTTGGGCTGCCATTATACTTCCGCTAGTTATTTGCGGACTGATTGCTTTTGGCTACTATACCTCCTCAGCTAAAATATTAAAATACAACTATCCTGGCATGATGCTTTGGTTCCAGTACAGCAGTGCTGCACTTGGCGTAATGGGAATGCTGATATTACCATTTTATGTGATGTTTATGGCATTTTCTGTTAACAACATCGAGCACAAAAATGATACTTGGAAAACCCTATTTTCGCAGCCATTAAACAAGTTTTCGATATATGCTGCAAAATATCTTTATGCACTAGTGCTTTTATTGCTCTGCATATTTCTATTCGCTTTCTTAACCTACACGTCTGGCTATCTCTTGCAGTTCTTAGTCCCTAAATACACCTTTGCCGACTACGACCCAGCAATCATACTATCAAGGTTTTATGGGAAGCTGTTTTTAGCTTCATTAGGGATCTTATCAATACAATTTATTTTAAGTTTAATTTGGAGCGACTTTCTTAAGCCAATGGGCATTGGTTTTATAGGCACCATTGCTGGTATTATCACTGCAAATGTTGGGTGGAAGTATGCCTTTCTTATACCTTATAGTGCGCCAACTTTAGCTTTAAGGGCAGCCAGCGGCACCAAAAATGGCAGACCAGAAGACCTACCGATTTTTACGCAAGACATTTGGGTGAGTTTAGCCTACGCAGGAGTACTGTTCGTTGCTGGTTATTTCATTCTCTCGAAAAGAAATATCAAATAAAGATCTTAGTTTAGTTTTAGTTAATTTGGAGAAGGCGGCTGGTTACCGCCTTTTCTTGTTTTTAAACCATTAGGCATGCCGACAAGTTTAGCCGGTTTTATTTCAATCGAAATTTTGTTAAATTTGTTTATCATCAAAAGCTGAATATGGAAACTTATCTCGTACATCCCGATAAATCACAGGAAAAAGCACTGAAGGCATTTTTAAAGGCTTTGGCTGTTCCTTACGAAATAAGGAAAGAAGAACCACTTCCTGCACATGTTTTAGATGGAATTAGAAGAGGTCAAGAGCAACTCAAAAAGGGGTTGGGGAAAACATCGGAGGAAGTATTTAAGAAATACGACAAATAATTGCAATGCAAACAGTTTGGTCTCCAGAGGCAGAGGAAACTTTCGATTCTATCATCAGTTTTATCATCGACAATTGGGGTATCTCAACCTCAAATAGTTTATCAGAAAAACGAAGAAACTTTTAGTATCAATAGCTTTGATGCCTGAGATGTTCCCCGAAACAACATTCTCTAACGTTAGAAAAGCAGTAATTACATCACAGTCGAGCGTATTCTATGAAGTTCGTGAAGAGGAAATATGGTTACTCTATTTTTGGGATAACCGACAAGAAAAACTTTAACCTTCCTTTTTTACCTTCCCGGTTTTGGAATAACCATTAAACTTTCGTGGCCTTTTTCATCCACAGATTGCACTGCAAAAAATATTTATTCTTAGAAGTGCTAAATAGGAGTTGACCTATATAAAAACAGTATTTTAGGTGCTTCAATACCTTAGAAGGTAATTAAATCGAGCCCTATGAAAAAAATGCTAAGTAAAATTTTGACCTATGTTTTCTTTTCTATTTTATCAATAAGTTGCAAATCCAGTTACAGCTTAAATGGAGGATTTGAAATCTTAGATGAAGTAAGTAAAACTCCTAAAGGTTGGTTATACAAACCTTTAAATTCTGCTAATATTAAAATAGATAAATCGATAAAAAAGCTAGGAAATTACAGCCTTTTAATCGAGAGCACTTCTACGAGCAAGATACTTCGAACAATTGAAAATGTCATTGCTGTTAAGCAAGATGGAAAGTTGATAGAACTAAAAGGTTTTGTGAAAACGGACAAAATTAATAATGGTTTTGCTGGACTAATGATGAAGCTAGAGGGAGCAGATAAAATATTAGCCTTTAACAATGTACAAGAACAACCTATAAGAGGGACTAACGATTGGACAGAATACAGTATTAGTTTGCCATACTCTAATGAAGTAGAGAAAATTAGGCTTGGTGGTGTTTTTAGTGGTTCTGGAAAAGTATGGTTTGATGACTTTCGTCTATATATAGATGGTAAACTTGTTAAAAATATAATTCCTGTTCAACAACCAAAAGCGCTGACTGACACTTCTTTTAAAAAAGGTTCAGGAATTTCACAAATTTTAGTCGACCAAAATAGCATTAATAATTTAAAAATCATCGGGCAATTCTGGGCGTTCCTGAAATATCATCACCCCTATGTTGCTAGCGGCAATATAAATTGGGATGCTGAGCTTTTTAAAATTTTACACAAAACAAGTAAATCTAACTATAAAGATTTAAGTGATGTCTTAGAGAATTACGTAGACTCTTTGCCTAAGGTAAAAAGCTGCGTGGGATGTAACACTACATCTAACTCTGAAGTATTACTTAATCCTGATTACGGTGGGTTGTTAACGACAGGTGGTTTAAGCAAAGCACTTATACAAAAACTTAAATTTATTCAACAAAATGCAGATATAAAGGATAATTATTGGGTTAAAGGAGATATGATTGGGGTGCCAAGATTTTACAATGAAAAAGGATATGAAGAAATGACATATCCTGATGCGGGTTACAGGCTCCTGGCTTTATACAGATATTGGGGTATTATCAACTACTATTATCCTTACAAAAATCTTGCTGAAAAGAACTGGAACGATGTATTAAATGATTTTATTCCAAAATTCATATTGGCAAAAAATGAACAAGAGTATACATTAACAACTCTTAAACTGATAAGAATGATAAATGATACTCATGCAAATATATGGGGCATGAACAAGATTTTAGAAAATATAAAAGGGCATTACATTACACCATTCCAGGCAAAATTTATCCAAGAAAAATTAGTTGTTACGGGATTTTACAAAGATACATTGAATATAAAACAACTTGTTAATGTTGGAGATGTTATTGTATCTATTAACGGAACCAAGGTTAAAGATCTTGTGGATAAATATCTTCCAATAACTCCAGCCTCCAATTATGACACTCAACTTAGAGATATGCCAACAAATTATTTGTTAAAAAGTAATAATAAACAAATCAGAGTTGTGATAAGTAAAGGTGGAAAAGATGTTGAGATATCAATCCCTACTGTAAATTCAGAACTGATGTACCAAGATATCGATTACACAAAACCTAAAGGTTATTACTTGCAAAATGAAAAGATAGGTTATGTTTATGCTGGCAAGTATAAAAATTCTGATTTGCCAGAAATAAAGAAATTATTTAAAACAACCAAAGGAATTATTGTCGATTTGAGATGCTATCCTTCAGATTTTATGCCCTTTACTTTTGGCAACTACATAAAATCACAAAATACGCTTTTTTCTCGATTTTCTAGACCGGATTATTCTGTTCCAGGAAAATTTATCCTTGCAGATTCCGCCTCTAATGGAGTTAGCAGTGGAGACACATACTTGGGGAAAGTAATTGTAATTGTCAACTCCTCTACTCAAAGCCAAGCAGAGTACACAACAATGGCTTTTCAGAGTTCTCCTAATGTAAAGGTTATTGGTAGTCAAACTGCTGGAGCAGATGGCAATGTAACAAGTATAATTTTACCTGGAGGAATTAGTACTGCTATTTCTGGGTTGGGTGTTTTTTATCCAGACGGAAAACCTACACAGAGAGTTGGGGTTAAAATTGACTATCCTATAAAACCTACTGTTGCCAGTATTAGAAATGGTAGAGATGAATTATTAGAAAAAGCTGTCGAATTGTTACAAAAGGGATGGTAAAGCAAAAACTACCTCCCAGGCTTCGGAACAACCATTAAGCTTTCGTGGCCTTTTTCATCCACAGATTGCACTGCGAAAAAGTAGTTATCTTTAGAATAGTTTAGCGTAGCTTGATTTTCCTTCACAAAAAATTTGCGCTCCCAAAATGGGCTGGTGGTTTCTCGCATCAGCACATAATAACCATAAGGCGATTTTCCTTTTGGAGCATCCCATTTCAAAGTTGTTTTATTGGTTAGACCCGAAGTAAGCACCACCACATTTTCTGGCTCTTGCGTAGCTAAACCTAGGTTTGCCATCACCGCCATGTTCATTCTCGTTACTTTTTGCAGATAGGTATAATCTACATATTCGGGCAAATCACCGAATTTAAAACCGTTTTCTGTTCTTACATCTTGATGTTGGCGATTAAAATCCTCGTTCATTTCTGTAAGCCTAACCGCAGCAAAACCTTGTTGCGAAAACGGCGTATGATCTCCACCACGTAAATACCTGTCTCTTCTGTAAATCAACTTCACCTCTAACTGATCCACATACCTTTCGGCTACTTCTTTGATATAACGTGCAGCCTGCCTTGCTTTACCATCATTTTCTGTGCCTGCCGACTGTCTGGCAGCAGCTTGTTCTTTTGTTTCGTTTGCAGCAACACCTTCGCTAAATACACGGACACTTTTATTGTCTTTAATATCGGTTTCCATGCCGTAAGAATTACCCACAATGTCGTTATTCATCAATAGATGAACATTCCAGCCCTCCTCTTTTGCTCTTTTAGCCAAGTTAGCAGCGCCGTATAAACCTTGCTCTTCGCCAACAAAAGCCACAAACACCAAAGTACTACTGAATTTATATTTGCTCATTACACGAGCCATTTCCATTACGGCAGCCACGCCAGAAGCATCATCATTAGCACCTGGCGCAAAGTCTTTAACGTTCATCACATCGGTTACTCTCGAGTCGTAGTGACCAGAAACCATTAACATTCGCTTATCAGATGGATCTGTTCCCGGTAATATAGCCATCACGTTCTTTAAAACCGCCGCTTCCTTAATTCTTCTACCATCTGCTGGTTGGGTGAAAGTATCGTAAGACACCTGTAAACGTCCACCACTTTCTGCCGAATATTTTTCAAACTCACTTTTAATCCAAGTTCTTGCCGCACCAATTCCTTTGGTTTTACTCAGCGTGTCGCTTAATGTATGTCTGGTGTGAAAAGAAACCATTTTCCGCACTAAGGCTTCCAAATTAGCCGCAGACACTTCGTTTAGCATAGTAGTAATTTCTGGATCTTTCACTTCTATTTTTTGGGAAAATGAAGATTTAGGCAGACCAAAAGAAAGGCAAAACAATAGGAGTAATAAGTAATTTCTCATCTTTTTTAAACGTTGTAAAATTCTTAATAGAAAGTTACAACTATTTCTCTTTAGCTGTAAATTCACACCATATTGTTACTTAACCTAACACAACATTTATGTTAAAAAAATTTACAATTGGTGCATTAGCCATAGCCGTTTCATTTAGCAGTTTTAATGCATTTGCGCAAGAAGCCGTTAATAACGAAGCTGTACAAAAAATCAGAAAAGAGGGATTAGAAAATTCGAAGGTAATGGATATTGCTTTCCAAATTACCGATGTGATCGGTCCTCGTTTAGCCAACTCTCCGGGTATTAAAAAGGGAAGAGACTGGGCAGTGAAGTACCTAACAGAATTAGGTTTAAAAAATGCTAAGCAAGAGAGCTGGGGCAATTTCGGTAAAGGCTGGTCGGTAGAGAAATATTATGCTGCTACCACCGCACCTTTTTACAGACCAATTATTGGTTATCCTAAAGCTTGGACGCCAGGCACAAACGGCCCAATTAAATCTGAAGTGGTTTTAATTAAAGCGGATACTGTAACCGATTTAGATAAATACAAAGGTAAGTTGGCTGGCAAAATCGTGGTGATTGAGTCGGTAATGGTACAACCATTAAAGAATTCTTATACACCGGATGTTGTTCGTCATACTGATGAAAAACTAGCTGAAATGGCTGCTGCCGAACCTGCAGTTCCAGGTCAAGGTCGTCCGGGCGGTCGTGGTGGCAACAACCAAATGGCCATGATGATGCGTATGCGTCAAAACCGAGTGGCAATTAATGAAATGTTACTTCAAGAGAAAGTTGGTTTAATTTTAACCTACGCTCGTGGTAATTATGGCACTTTCTTCACTAGCAACGGTGCTTCTTATGCTGTAGATGCTAAACCAGTTGCACCAGAGTTAGAGGTTTCGGCAGAAGATTTCTTGCATATTTTGCGTTTGCTACGTGGCGGACAAAAAGTGGAAGTTGAAGCAGAAGTGAAAACTACTTTCTATCCAGAAGATCCTAAAGGCTACAATGTAATTGCCGAAATTCCGGGTACTGATAAAAAGCTAAAAGAAGAAATTGTAATGTTAGGTGCGCACTTCGATTCGTGGCACTCGGGAACTGGCGCTACAGATAACGCTGCTGGTTCTATCGTGATGATTGAGGCTGTACGTATTCTAAAAGCTATCGGCTTTCAACCAAAAAGAACAATTAGAATTGCACTTTGGGATGCTGAAGAACAAGGTTTGCATGGTTCGAGAGGTTATGTAAAACAACACTTCGCCGACCCTACCAAAATGGAGTTATTGCCTGAACACAGCAAGTTAAGCGCCTATTACAACCTAGATAATGGTACTGGCGCTGTTCGTGGCATTTATTTGCAAGGTAATGCTGGTGCGAGGGATATTTTCCAAGCTTGGCTCAACCCATTTGCAGATTTAGGTGCTAAAACGGTAACCATTAGTAACACTGGCGGTACCGACCACCAAGCTTATGATGCAGTTGGATTACCAGGCTTCCAGTTTATCCAAGACCCAATGGATTACAACACTCGTACGCACCATACCAATCAAGATACTTATGATAGATTAGTAGAGGATGATTTGAAGAAATCTGCTACTATCATTGCTTCTTTTGTGTACCACACTTCAGAGCGTGCTGAAAAGATCCCTCGTAAAGAGTTGCCGAAACCAGTAGCTCCGAGAAACTAAGACACTTAATATTTAACCACATAGACACATAGAATTTTACTATGTGTCTATGTGGTTTTTTCATGCAAAAACCCTCTCCTTAAATGCCCAAACCACCAATTGGTAAGCATTTTTAAACCCCATCTTCTTTACCATATTCCTTCTATGGGTTTCTACCGTAAGCCTACTGATAAAAAGCGTATCCGCAATTTCTTTATTGCTATAGCCTAAAGATATCAGGTGTAGCACCTCAACTTCTCTGGTACTGATATTATTCTGTACATATTCTTCATTAATTTCGATTGTCATAGCTCTTAGTTTTATCCAAAATTATTTAGAGCTAAATGTTTTATTTCAAGAGATATTACCCTAACTTACAGGGTGTTTTTACGGTATTGACCAACTTTAAAAACGCTTTACTTTGAAGAAATAAACCTTAAACTTTTAAACTATGATTGTTAAAGTAACTAACAAGGATGAGAAAGACCTGAAAGATGGAGAGCTAGGAAGAAAAGATATTTGGGAAATGGTTCAACACCACAGACTGGAAAAGAACCCAAAAGATCTAAAGTATGCTCATTTCAAGCTTAAAGAAATTTTACAACTCTTTATTAACAACAAAGTACTACCCGAAACTATTGGAAAGTTACTGAGTGAAGTTATAGATTCTCCAAAAATCAACAATCACGGAGTAAAAATATATCTTGGTAGACACGCCAAGCCAGAAACTTGTCCTAAACCATCTGGAACTTTAACTTCAGCGGACTATCTCCACCGAGCTACAACTATCATCTTGACAACAAATCTAGAAAAGATACCAGGTGACAAGAAAAAAGGATTTAGAGATATGTTGACCCTCCCTAAATCATCTGAGGAGCATTTTGTATTGATACCAGGTTTCAAGGAAGAAGGTCAAGGCTTAGATAGAGCTGAAATTGAACCGCCTTATCATGATGGAGAGGTAGGTGAATATTACGACATTGGTGATGAAAAACTAGAAGACCAAGGATGATTATAGCAAAAATCCCTTTTTCAGTGATTATAGAATGGATGTGTCTTATCGCATCCATTTTATTTATCCCTAAAAATCTCATCCAAAAACATTGGAGATGTTTTATTCCATATTTATTAATCGTCGCTACGTTAGAAACCTTTAGTTATTTAATAGGCAGAGTAATTCAAATAGACCTTAACAAACACATTTTGTATAATAGTTTTCTTTTGATATGGCCTATATTTCATTTTTACATCTTTAGCAAAGTAATCCTTTTAAAAAGTGCTAACTTTTTATGCTTAATAATAACAATTGCAGTATTAATTAGCTATTTTTTTGAATGGTTTAGTTTTGGTTTTAATAGTTATCTATACCGTACTGATACATTCGCAGGTGGTTGTATGGTACTTTTGAGTATTATCTATTATATCGGCCTTTTTAAACAAGATGAATATCACGATCTGTTAAAAGATGCGGCATTTTGGTTCGTAACGGGATGTTTAATTTTCTATGGAACAACCACCGCCATCAATGCCTTTTTTGAAGAATTGGTACGTATTAGAATAAAAGGACAAGTTTCATTACGATATGTTATTATCAATATATTTAACATCATTATGTACAGCTGTTGGATTAAATCATTTCTATGCCTAAGGAACAAACAGATTTATACACGAGCATAATTCTTATTTCTGTTATTTTTCTTGTCATTGTAGTAGGGCTTATTATTTTAGTTACATCCTACTATCGGAAAAAGAAAATACACTTGATTGAAAAAAGAGAACTCAACCAAAAATTTGAATCGGAACTGCTCAAAACCCAGATAGAAGTACAGGAGCAAACCATGCAGACCATTGCAAGTAACTTGCACGACAATATTGGCCAGCTGCTGAGTTTAACCAATATCACTTTGGGTTCTATCGACATCAGCAATGCTGAAAAAGCCGAGACCAAAATCAATACCTCGGTAGAGCTAGTGAATAAATCTATCAAAGAACTGCGTGAATTGGCAAAGCTGTTACAAGGGGAACAATTACTACAAAATGGAATTGGTTATGCAATTGAACAAGAGGTGAATTGGCTGAGAAAAACAGAGGCCTACGAAGTCGTTTTTGAAAACGGCATGCTTGAGCAAGCAAGCGCTTCGCCACAAACCGACTTGGTGGTACTCCGTCTGTTCCAAGAAATTTCGAACAATATCATTAAACATGCACAAGCCACAAAAATCGTCATACAGCTTCATCAAGAAGAAAATCAGCTCTTTTTAAGCATTAAGGAAAATGGTATAGGTTTCGATTATCAAACTGCAAAAAATAACGGCCAAGGCTTAGGGTTAAATTCAATTGAAAAAAAGGCACAGCTTGTTAATGGATCTTTCGATATACAGTCGAGCCCGAACAAAGGAACTGAAATTGTGATACAGATACCTTACCCTTAGCTATCTAAAGTGTTATTTAACGGCATGGCTGATGGAAATTATACATAAAATAATACCGATATAATATGAGCGATTATAAGGAAAGTCCGTTTAGGGGTTTGGGGTTTAAAATAGCCTTGGTAGACGATCATACTTTATTTAGGTCTGGCTTGGCAAGCCTGCTGACCGAATTTGAAGAATTAGAAATTGTTTTCGAGGCAACTAACGGTGCCGACCTACAATCGAAAATTAAAAAGCATGAAGATGTACAGCTCATCTTAATGGACATCAATATGCCGGTAATGGATGGCTTTGCTACCACAAAGTGGATGAAAGAAAACTATCCCCAGGTTTACATCTTGGCTTTAAGTATGTTCGAAGATGAAAAATCTATCATCAATATGATTAAGGCGGGAGCAAATGGATATATGCTAAAGGAATCGAAATCTTCGGAGCTGCTCATCGCTATTAAAACCATGATTGAAAAAGGTTTTTATGTGAACGAATTGGTATCTGGGCGCTTACTGGTTTCCGTAAAAAACGAAGAGCCAAAAAACATCCTGACAGATAAAGAATTAACCTTCTTACAACATTGTGCCAGCGAACTAACCTACAAAGAAATTGCAAGTTTAATGAACGTTAGTCCACGAACGGTAGATAATTACAGAGAATCGCTTTTCGCCAAACTCAATATAAAGTCTAGAACAGGCTTGGTGGTTTATGGCATTAAGAATGATTTGATAAAAATTTAGTTTGGGTTAATCGGTTAATTGTTGAAATCGGTTAACTGAACAAATCCTAAATTTAGCATATTCTATTTTTAACAAATAGCTAGATTTCTCACTACGCTAAGCTTCGTATCGAAATGACATATTTAGATAAGTCGTCATCTCGACGAGGAACGAGGAGAGATCTAGCAACAACATGACGTTCGATTATTTAGATATACTTAAACAGACTGTTAAAGCTGATGCTGACCTGTAGCGGAGCGAAAAGCTACGAAGTAAATAAATTAGCATGACGGAACCACTTAATTAGCGTCGTTACCTATATCGAAGCGAAAACCGAACTCAGGTTAGCACATTTGAGGGATCAGCAAACTGAAAATTTCAACAACTATCGTAAATCAAATGACTGGTGCCTATCAGGAATTTCTACATTCTTAAAACCTGCGGCATGCAATTTCTCTTTAAAAGTTAATTGCACTTCATATTCGCCGTGCACCAAAAACACTTGCTTTACCTTACTCGCATCCTGACAAGAAAGAAACTGCAACAAATCGTTATAATCGCCATGCGCACTCATAGATTGGATACTGCTAACTTCTGCATGAACTGCAAACCTGTCTCCAAAAATTCCAACTTCCTGAACGCCTGCTTTTAACCTTCCGCCTAATGAATTCGGCTCGCAGTAACCAACCAACAAGATGGTATGTTTAGCATCGCCAATGCAATTTTTAATATGATGTTTTACTCGGCCAGCTTCTGCCATACCCGAGGCAGAAATGATGATACAAGGTTCTGGATTGGCGTTCAGGGCAATCGAATCTTCCGCAGTTTCTACGTAATGCAACCGTTCAAAGTCAAAAGGGTTGTCATCAATTTTCATGATATCCAAAACTTCATCATTAAAACCTTCTGCATGATTTTCTACAATGGCCGTAGCTTTAGCCGAAAGCGGGCTATCTACATAAACATGAACTTTCGGCAAGCGACCTTCCAAATCTAAATTGTTAAGCACATACAAAATTTCCTGCGTTCTGCCCACACTAAACGCAGGGATAATCACTTTACCTTTTTTCTCTACGCAAGTTCGCACCACAACATCTAACAAAGCCTGTGCTGTTGGTTGCGCATCTTTATGTAGCTTATCGCCGTAAGTAGATTCTAGTAAAATGTAATCAGCTTGCGGGAACGATGCTGGTGGTCGCAACAACAAATCACCGTACTGCCCTACATCGCCACTAAAGCTTAAACGCGTCGTTTTTCCGTTTTCTGTAATGGCTAGATGCACAGATGCACTGCCGATAATATGACCAGCATCGAAAAACTGCAAAGTAACATCGTTGGTAATCGATATTTCCTTTTGATAAGGCACCACCTCAAAAAAAGACATTGCTTTTAGCACATCATCTTCTTCGTACAAAGCTTCCTCTAATGGCAAACCACGCTTTGCAAGCTTTTTGTTTTTGTATCTTAAATCTCCAGCCTGAATTTTTGCAGAATCTAGTAATAAAATCTTTGCTAATTCTTTCGTAGCCGAAGTTCCGTAAATCTTCCCCCTAAAACCTTGAGCTACCAAACGTGGAATTAAACCACTATGATCAATATGTGCATGTGAAAGCACCAAAATATCTACTTCGGCGGCGTTAAAGCCAAAATTTTCGTTTAGGGCTTCTGTCTCCTGCCCCATTCCTTGGAACATACCACAGTCTAACAAAATTCGAGTTCCATTAGCTAACGTAAGCAAATGTTTGCTACCAGTTACATTTCTAGCGGCACCGTGAAAAGCTATTTTCATTTATAGGTTATTTATTCAATGATAAGAAAATTGTTTCAAAACATTAAAATAAAGCCATAGTACTTATCCCAGTTTTCGGGAGGTACAGATTATTAGTTTAAAATCTAATTCAGCTAATAAAAAATCACTTGTGTATCTGTGGCTTAATTAAAATAAAAAGACAAAAAATTTTGAAAACTAAAATATTAGTTATAAATTAGTCTTAGATATCTAATTAGTAATCGGCGCATTGCAAGGCGCTGTTTCAAAACAACGTTAAAATGGAAATTAAAGATTTAACAAAAGCAGAAGAACAATTAATGCAAATTCTATGGCAATTAGAAAGCGCTTTTGTAAAGGAAGTAATTGATGAATTGCCAGAGCCTAAACCAGCCTATAATACCGTTTCTACCATTATCAGAATATTGGAAGTTAAAGGTTTTATTGGCCACGAAGCTTTCGGAAAGGCGCACAAATATCACCCGTTAATTTCTAAGGAAGAGTATAAAAGGCATGCGACGGAAAAGCTGTTAGGTGGCTATTTCGAAAATTCTGTAGAAAGCATGTTTTCATTCTTTGTAAAAGAAGAAAAACTCGATTTAAGCGATGTTGATGAGATCTTGAAAATGATTAACAAATTTAAAAACAAACCGAAATGAGTTGGTCGCATTATTTATTACAGGTAAATATCTATTTAATAGTTTTTTACGCCTTTTACAGGCTTTTACTAGCAAAAGAAACCTATTTTGTTCTTAACAGGATATATTTAATTTCTTCAGGTATTTTTTCGCTTGCCATTCCTTTTATGCAAATTGATTGGTTTAGCAAACGAGAAATTAGTCAGCAAATTTATGTGCAGGTAGAACAATTGAACCAATTTGTAGTGCAAGATACCGTAAAGGCAATTGCGCCACAGTTCAGTTGGGGAGCATTAATTGTGGCTGTGTATTTATTGGGCATAGTCTTTTTCTTCATCCGCTTTGCGATAAAATTATTAGCAGTGCGACAAATGTTTAAAGGTATAAGAAGCGGACTGGCATTTTCGTTTTGGAACAAAAAAATAGTAAGCCAAAACTTGCCCGAAGCTGCGACCGTAAACCATCACGAAGATATCCATATCAAACAACTGCACACCGCAGATGTAATTTTTTTCGAGCTCTTAGGAATTTTTACCTGGTTTAACCCCATCATCTATTTGTACAAAGAAACAGTAAAAAACATCCACGAATATTTGGCAGACGAGGCTGCTGCTAAGTTTCAGGGCGACAAAGAACTGTATTCTATGTTACTGCTCAACCAAGCCTTCGGGGTAAACGTAAACACATTAACCAACGGTTTCTTTAAAAAATCGATGATTAAAAAACGGATTTTTATGCTGTACAAAGAAAGATCTCGCAAAACTGCCATTCTTAAATATGGCATATTTGTGCCGCTTTTCGCAGCAGCACTACTCCTATCTTCTGCAACCATCAAAAAGAATAACCAACTTTTAGTGGCATCAGAAAAAATCCAAATTGCAGAAGTAAAGGCCGCTGTTGCCGAAGTGCTAGACCTCGCAGATCCAGCAACTGAGGCAGCTATTACAACCAAGGTAAGTTTGCCAGCACCTAAAACCGAAAAAGACGACGACTTGAGCAAATTTTACAAGTTCTTGGGAAATCATATCAAATACCCTTCTACTGCTGCCGACAATCATGTACAAGGTAACTTGGTAGTGAACTTTTCAGTAAAAAGTGGTAAGCCAGAAAATATTGTAATTGAACCAAAAATGGGTTACGGCGCCGATGAAGAAGTGATGATAGCCTTATCAAAATATGATGGCAAGGTACTTAACGACGGTAAATACAGTATGCGAATTGAGTACAGACTAAACGGTGCAAATACCGCATTGATTAATGACAATGCTACTGTAAAAAAAGGGCATAAAAATTTAAATACCATCACCATAACGGGCTATGCTCCTAAGCAAAAAGGCGCAGACGACGAAGACAATACAGTTTATAGCTTTGTATCGATGGAAACTCCTCCATCATATCCTGGCGGGATAACTGAATTTTATAAGTTTCTAAGCGAGAACATCAAATATCCAGAAGATGCCAAAAAATCGGAAATTCAGGGAAATGTATTTGTGTCTTTTACAGTAGAAAAAGATGGTTCGATATCGGATATTAAAATTGATAGACGACTTGGCTACGGAACCGATGAAGAAGCAGTAAGGGTATTACAACTAAGCAAAAAGTGGAACCCAGGAATGCAAAATGGGAAGGCTGTAAGAGTTAAATATAATATCCCTATCAAATTTGCATTAAAGAAATCAGCAAATGAGCAAAAAACTTACAGAATGGTGCCTAGTGAGCGAATTAGCCCTGAAAGTTTTTTTGCCAAAGATTCTGAATATCTCGAAAAAACGCCACTTGTAATACTCGACGGGAAGATTTATGAAGAAAAATTATCGGAACTAGACCCAAAAAAAATAGAGTCCATTAGTGTTCTTAAAGATATTTCTTCCACTTCTCTATATGGTGAAAAAGGGAAAAACGGTGTGGTATTAATTACGACCAAAAAAGATAAATCATTAATCATACAACCAAAAAATTAAAGAAATGAAAAAAATCGCACTCATTGTATTAGTTACACTATTAGGTTTTAGTGTAAGCAAAGCTCAAACAACGGCTACAGCAGACGATAAGATATATTCCTTTGTTGCTATGGAGAACCCACCAAAGTTTCCAGGTGGCATAGCAGAGTTCTACAAATTTTTGGGAGAAAACATCAACTACCCAGAGCAGGCCAAACAAGAGAAAATTCAAGGAAATGTTTTTGTTTCTTTTGTGGTAGAAAAAGATGGCAGTATTTCTAACGTAAAAGTCGACAGAAAATTGGGTCATGGAACAGATGAAGAAGCCGTAAGAGTTTTAAATCTTAGTCCGAATTGGATAGCTGGCACTCAAAATGGAAAAACGGTTAGAGTTAAGTATAATATCCCCATCAAGTTTAGTCTTAATAAACAAACGCATTAAATTCTAAATCCGCAACTAACACTGCGGATTTTTTTATGGAATGGTGCTGCTAATGACATCATTCTCTCAAAAACTAATAATGCTTTTTAGGAACTACAAAATATTTCAACTTACCTTCGCAATTTTACTTATTGGAATAAGCGCTATTGGTCAACTTCCCAAACATTATGGCCGTAAATTAGAAAAAACCTATCCGATAGATTTGCAAAGGCATTTATTCAACAGTATAAAATACCCCAATAAAGCTGAACACTCTTACACCCAAGGAAATACCATTGCGTATTTTAAAGTTTACAACCGCAAAATCACCTTACTTTCTGTAGCGCCAAAACTCACTATAGATTTTAAAAACGAAATCATCAAAGCCTTTAAAAATTTCGAAACCAACGATTTGAAAAATGGATTTTATGGTTTGCCGATTAATTTCAGGATCGCTAATGTGGTCACAAAAATTCATAACGCAGAAATTGCTGTTCATAAAAGTTACATCGATTTACCTTACTTAGAAATTTTACTAGGTATTCCAAGCTGTGATCCAGGTGCACCTCATCTCTATTGCAAACCAAATACCTTACACGCTCCTTATGAATTACAAATCCCTCCAGTTTATCCAAACGACGATTACAGAGGCTTTATCAAATTTATCAAAGCAAACGTTAACTATCCAAAAGCGGCCATTGAAAACCAAGTGCAGGGAAATGTTTACGTTTCTTTCGTAATAGAAAAAGACGGCAGTTTAAGCAGTGCAAAGGTAGAACGATCGTTAGGATATGGTACTGACGAAGAAGCCATCAGAGTTTTGAAACTAAGTCAAAAATGGAAGCCTGGGTATGAAAATGGCAAACCAGTAAGAACAATCTATCGAACCCATATCTCGTTTCAGCCAGATCGCCCTTTTAAAAACCCAAAACCAATAAAGATCTATCAGCTAAAGCAATTAAAATATCCACCCCAATATCCGGGAGGGGAAGAAAGGTTAATTGAGTTTATTAAAACCAATATCAATTACTCAAATTTAACCAACAAACAAATTAAAGGTATAGTAGTAATTAGTGCTGTGATAGAAATGGATGGCAGCTTGAGTCAATTAAAAGCGATTGATAACCTAGGTTATGGCACAAAAAAGGAAGCTTTGCGGGTGGTATCTAAGCTAAAACGCTGGAACCCCGGAATGGAAAACGGCATACCTACAAGAACGCAGATAGCAATTCCAGTAAAGTTCAATCCTTAAAAAGACAAAAGCCCTCTCGACAAAAAATCGGAAGGGCCTTGTAATTCTCCTATGTCTCGGACAAACTAAAGTTAAACAATTAATTTCAATTTTCCGAATTTATTATGCTAGCATACAACTATTTACAAGCTCCCTCTCTGCCTGTTGGGCGTCTCCCAAAGGAAGAGAAAATAGATTATGCAATTCTCTCCCTTTGGGAGAGATGGTGTAACCAGAGAGGGTATTGATTCACATTTAAATAAAAAGCCCTCTTCATCTAAAAATATAAAGAGGGCTTTTAGTATCAAGTTAAGGTTTTTAACCTTCAACCAATTAAGATTGGAAGATCTTGCCTTTTACTTTACGCTCGTTCTCAGTTAAGAAAATTTTACGTAAACGGATGCTCGCTGGCGTAACCTCAATATATTCGTCAGCTTGGATATATTCCATACATTCTTCTAACGAGAATTTAATTGCTGGTGCAATACGAGTGTTATCATCTGTACCAGAAGCACGCATGTTAGTCAATGCTTTTCCTTTAACAATGTTAATCACTAAATCGTTATCACGAATATGCTCACCTAAAATCTGTCCTTCGTAAATATCCACACCTGGATCTACAAAGAAACGACCTCTATCTTGTAATTTATCAATAGAATAAGCGGTAGTTGTACCTTTATCCATAGAGATTAATACACCATTTAAACGACCAGGAATTGTACCTTTCCAAGGCTCGTAAGCTTTAAAACGGTGCGCCATAATTGCCTCACCAGCAGTAGCCGTTAATACGTTGTTACGTAAACCAATAATACCACGAGAAGGAATTTCGAATTCTAAGTGTTGTAAATCACCTTTTGGCTCCATAATTAACAACTCACCTTTACGCTGAGTTACCAATTCAATTACCTTACCAGCAACATCACCAGGTACATCAACAATTAATGTCTCAACCGGCTCATGTTTTTTACCGTCAATTTCTTTAACAATAACCTGCGGCTGACCTACTTGTAACTCATAACCTTCACGACGCATTGTCTCGATCAATACAGATAAGTGAAGAATACCACGACCGTAAACCAACCACGAATCTGCACCTTGAGTTTCAACAACTTTTAATGCCAAGTTTTTCTCCATCTCCTTCATCAAACGATCTTTGATACGTTGTGAAGTAACCAATTTACCTTCTTTACCGAAGAAAGGTGAGTTATTGATGGTGAACAACATGTTCATTGTTGGCTCATCAATGCTAATTACTGGTAATTGTTCTGGTGACTCAAAATCAGCGATAGTATCACCAATATCAAAACCATCAATACCAACAACAGCACAAATATCTCCAGATTTAACCTCAGTGGTTCTAACCTTACCTAAACCTTCAAAAGTGTATAGTTCCTTTACTCTAGATTTAACCAATTTACCGTCACGTTTAATTAAAGTAACAGGTTGGTTTTCTTTAATAGTGCCTCTGTGTACACGTCCAATTGCAATACGGCCTACAAAAGAAGAATAATCTAACGAAGTAATTTGCATCTGCAACGTACCATCGTTAATTGGCGCTGCAGGAATGTGTTCTACAATTGCATCTAACAATGGGAAGAAGTTATCAGTTGGTTTAGTGTAATCAGTGCTCATCCAACCATTTTTAGACGAACCGTAAATTACAGGAAAATCTAACTGCTCTTCTGTAGCCTCTAAGTTAAAGAACAACTCAAAAATTTGCTCATAAACCTCTTCTGGGCGACAGTTCTCTTTATCAACTTTGTTTACAACCACAATTGGTTTTAAGCCTAAAGCCAAAGCCTTTTGCGTAACGAAACGAGTTTGAGGCATCGCACCTTCAAAAGCATCACATAACAAAAGTACACCATCAGCCATTTTCAATACACGCTCTACCTCACCACCAAAATCGGCGTGACCAGGAGTATCAATAATGTTGATTTTAACATCTTTGTATTTAACCGACACGTTTTTAGACACGATGGTAATACCACGCTCACGCTCTAAATCGTTGTTATCAAGAATTAAATCTCCAGTTTGCTCGTTGTCACGAAAAATAGAACAGGCATGTAAAATTTTGTCTACCGTAGTAGTTTTACCGTGGTCTACGTGGGCTATAATAGCTATGTTTCTTATCTTTTGCATTGTATGCGATTGTATTTTAGGGCGCAAAGGTAGTGAAAAATCCTTAAAACCGAAAGAAAACCGACTTGTAAAATGTGTTAAGTTTTTGTAAATCAATTGCATTGCTAGTTGGTTGCTGTGGCCCCGCTTTCGCTCATAGTCCTCAGCTTCGTTACACTCGCTTGCGGGCTAATCCGCTCAATCGGGTTTATTAACCAAATTTTACTACATTTAAATTAGCATCAGCCTTACTATCTATGTACAAAGCCAAACTCATTAAACACAAGGGGCTAAATCGTATTGCGGTTTATTTTGATAACAAACCCGACCTTATTGCACGCTTTAAAAAGCTGGCCGGCGCTAAATGGAGTGCCAGCCTTAAAGTTTGGCACTTGCCAGCAAGCCCAGCAAACCTTCAGAAGTTTAAAATTAAAACAACCAACAGCAACGTTGCTAGCCTAGCCGCAGACACGAAGATAAAACTTGAACAGTTTATCCTTTACCTCAGTACAAAAAGATATAGCCAAAACACCGTCAAAACCTATAGCGAAGCGCTCTTAACCTTCCTAAATTTTTATAAACATAAAGAAGTAGCGGAAATAACAAGCAACGATATCGACAATTTCAATAACGATTATATACTCCAAAAAAAACTAAGCGCTTCCTACCAAAACCAAATCGTTAATGCCATCAAATTATTTTTTGCTCAAATTGAGCAAACCAAAATAGATATCAGCGTTATACAGCGGCCTAAAAAATACAATGCGCTGCCAAAAGTATTGGCAATTGAAGAAGTAGCGGCCATAATTAACGCTTTAACCAACAGCAAACATAAATGTATGATTAGCTTAATTTATGCCGCAGGACTTAGGCGCAGCGAATTACTAAATTTAAAGCTTACAGATATAGACAGCAAAAGGATGCAAATTTTAATTAAAAATGCCAAAGGCAGAAAAGACCGAAATATACCCTTAAGCAATACCGCCCTAATACTATTGCGCAATTATTATAAAGATTACAAGCCCAAAACGTATCTATTTGAGGGTCTAAACCATGGCAGATACAGCGAGAGAAGCTTGGCGCTAGTACTAAAAAAGGCCTGTGCCATAGCGGGAATAAAAAAAGCGGTAAATCTGCATATGCTGCGACATAGCTATGCCACGCACCTACTCGAAGCTGGCACCGACCTACGCTACATACAGGCCCTGCTTGGGCACAAGAGTAGCAGGACTACCGAAATCTACACGCATGTTAGTCAAAAATCTCTGCAAAAGATTGTTAGCCCCTTAGATAAATTAGGAATAAAATGATAGTGGACAAATATTATTCAAAAACTTCCTCCTATATTTATAAAACCGCGGGCTTGAGGAAGTTTTTCAAGAAAAAGATTCCGGTATAAATAAGTTATCTGCAACCCCAACCGAGCGACCATACAACAATCAACTGACAGACAAAAACCTCAACAACCCACCGCACATTGCAGCACATTTGCAAGCCGCACAAAGCCAACGCACAGACCCAAGCTTGCAAAAGAGCTGCAATTTTGCCTACGCACCCAAGCCCACCCACCACCCCGACAGAAAAACGTTGCTAAAAATTTTGGTAGAATGAAATTTTAAAATAAATTTGACAAGAATGTCAAGAAATATTTTTCAAGATGCAAATAGAAAACTTAGGCGACCATATCAGACAACTTAGAGAAAAGGCAGAAATGCCTTTACGAAAACTTGCTGCTTTACTCGATATAGACCAAAGCACATTAAGTAAATTAGAACGTGGAGAAAGACCTGTAAATAGGCAAATGCTCCCGATAATTGCTAAGACTTTCAACGTGGACGAGAAAGAACTTGTTATTGCATTTATGAGTAGACAAGTTGCGTATCAACTTGCAGATGAAAAATATGCCAAAGACATTTTAATAGCAGCAGAAGAAGAAATCAAATATCAAACAAAAAAGAATAGAAAATGAGTTCAGAACAACGTAAACAAAAATTAGCTGAACTCATTACTGAATACAATAAGTTCAAAGAGCAAGGCAAACTTGATTTAACTTCGGAAGAAACAATCAGAACTTGGCTAAATGAATTATTAGCCATATTTGATTGGGACGTTCGGGATACTTCTCAAATTCTTCAAGAAAAAGTTTTATCAAAAGCTGAAAAAGAAAAACTAAAAGGAATTGGCTCGCAAAATACACGACCTGATTATACATTCAAAGTCGCAAGACAGAAATTGACATTTCTTGATGCAAAAGATATTTCTGTAAAAATTCTTGACGATACAGAAGCCGCTTTTCAAATAAAATCTTACGGTTGGTCAATTTTAGCACCTTGTGCTTTCATTTCAAATTTTGAAGAATTTGCAATTTACGATTGTACTTATACACCTAAAAGAGAACAAAACGCCAATTTAGGAAGATTGTATTTTACCCTTGACGACTACATTGAAAAATTTGAAATTTTAGAAGCACATCTTCTTAAAGAAAATATTTACAAAGGCAAACTTGACGAGATTTATTCATCTTCTTTTCAAGGAAATCGTTATGTTGAAAAAACAACTCCCGATTTTAAATTTGCCCAACAACTTTCTGATTTTCGTTTAGCTTTAGCTACGGACATTCTGAACAACAATGCAGATTATATAAGAAACAATTCAGCAAACCTTAGCTACATTGTTCAAATCATCATAAACAGAATATTATTTATTCGGGTTTGTGAAGCTCGCAAAATTGAAGAAGAGGGACTATTGTTATCATTCAAAGAAAAAGGATTTTGGAATGAATTTAAAAATTCTTCTTATTTCGATTTCTTTGAACATTATGACGGACCTTTATTTGATCGAATAAATGCAATTCACGAAATTGAGATTTCAAACGAAGTTTTCGACCAACTACTCCAAGTTATTTACTATCCGTCCCCTTATCGTTTTGATGTAATCCCAACAAAGGTACTTAGCGATATTTATGAGATTTTCTTGTCTAAAAAACTTCTAATTGAAAACAATGAGGTAAAAGACGAAATCAAAAGCGAATATTTAAAAACTAAAGGTGCGGTAAGTACACCTCAATACATCGTTCAAGAAATTATCAGAAGAACAATTCCTAAACAAAAACTTTTGGAAGAAGGAATTGAAGCTCTTTTTGATAAAAAGATTTTAGACATAGCTTGTGGAAGTGGCGTTTTTGCTATTGAGGTGTATGATTATATCGAGGAGATTTTTCGAGAATTATTTTTCATTTCAAATCACCCCGATTTCCAAAAATATTTTGTTGCTACAAATGATGATGTGATTGTCAATGTATTGGGTAAGAAAGCCATTATGGATAATTGCATTTTCGGTATTGATATTGACCCCGAAGCTGTAGAAGTTGCTAAAATGTCCTTATCTTTAAAGATAATTGACACCTCTGAATATCTTGAATCATACAATGAAATTGGGCTTTTTGGCAACAAAATATTAAACGGAGTTGGGAACAATATTCGTTGTGGTAATTCTTTAGTTGAATCCGATATTCTTGAAAAATTTCCAGCACTCGAACATAATGAAGATGAGTTTTTAAATACAAATATCTTTGATTGGGAAAGTGAGCAGGGCTTTAGTAAAATATTTGAGGAAAAAAGAGGTTTTGATTATATCGTTGGTAATCCGCCTTATGTTGAGGTAAAACATTATAATATTGATTTGCCTTATATGCACCTATATATCAAAACAAGGTTTCCATCTTCAAAAAATGGGAAAGTTGATTTAGCCATTCCTTTCATTGAAAGAGGGATAGAATTGTTAAATCCGACAGGGAGACTTGGATATATTGTTCAAAAAAGGTTTTTCAAAACAGAATACGGAAAGAAAATTAGAGAAATAATTACAACATCTAACTATCTTTCGTCTGTTATTGATTTTGAAGCAACGAGTATATTTAAAGACCGTATTACTTATGTAGCAGTACTCCTATTGGACAAATCATCTTCCGATAATTTTAGTTTCAAATTATATGACGGAACCCCTGAAACACTTCCCTCACAATTAAGAGAAACAGAAACACCAGATATTGCACCCGAACAATATTCTATTATACCAGCATCTGCCGTATCAGCTAATCCTTGGAGTTTTGATGACAACCAACTTATTGAAATCAAAACAAGATTATTGGAAAATGGCAGTTTAGGAGATTATGCAAAAGTACGTGTTGGTGTTCAGGTGCTTTGGGATAGAGCTTATCACATAAGACCGATTTCTGTTGAAAATGGAATTATCAGAGGAAAATCGCACATTGAAGAAGATTTTGAAATTGAGTTCGAGGCTTGCAGACCACTTATCTGCAATGAAAACTTCTATCCATACAGGAAAGATAATGCAGATGTATTTGTCATATTCCCTTATGATGTTACAGACGGAATTGTAACTGAAATAAAATTCTCTGATTTCAGAGAAAGGTTTCCGCTTGCTTCTGAATATTTACAAAGGAACAAGGCTACAATTGAATCTACTGTCGAAACATTACCAAAGAAATTTCCTGAAAAATACGATGATAACAATTGGCACTTGTTTACAAGAGTGCAAAATCACGGTGCTACATATCCTAAAATATTAGTACCAATGACGGCTTTGGACACTTTCGCTACCGTTACATTTTCCGTTAGAACTTATTGCGACAATGCAAATGTCTTTTTTATAGACATTCCTCAAAAAGACGAAAACAGTCTTTATGCTTTATCGGCTGTCATCAACTCAACCGTATATTCTGTTTTAGCAAGGTCAATAGCTAATCCACAATCAAACGGATATTTCAAATTCAATAAACAATTTCTTGAACCTGTTCCTTTCCCTGTTTCAAATTTCAGAGAAAATGAGCAATTAAAGTCTGATTTGGCAGTAGTTGCCAAACGAATTGACGAATTACAGACCAACTATAAATCATCTTCACCTACACAGCAAAGAAGTATTTCAAGATTACTTTCAACACAATGGAATACATTAGATGAATTATGTTATCAGCTATATGGATTAACTGATGAAGAAAAAGTATTCTTTAGCGACAGAGGTAGAAACATTGACCGAATTCAAATTTTAAATTGATAAAATGCAGAAAGAATTTAAAAATATCATTAATCAATTCAGCGAAGATGAAACTTCTCTGAATAAGATTATTGTTTCTGCTTTTATTAAAGCAAATACTCTAAAAGTCAGAAATAATACCTTAATTAAATCACTGACTATTTCAGATAATTCGCCTTTGAGCCAATACACTCAATTAGACGTTAAACTTACTTTTGATGACCTGATTGAAGCGTTTGAGCTGGCTATTCCTAAAAATGAACAAGTCATTAACGGAGCCATTTATACGCCAAACTATATCAAAATTTTTATTATAGAAAATTCATTTTCAAAAATTGAAAAACCACATCAAGATGCTTTAGTTGCAGATATTGCTTGTGGTTGCGGAGCATTTTTATATACTGTTTCCAAAAAATTAAAATTGGAAACCAACAAGACTTATTATCAGATATTCAGTGAAAACATATTTGGTTTAGATATTAGTAAAAGTAGCATCAGAAGAACAGAAATTTTGCTTTCACTTTTGGCTTTGGCGAATGATGAAGATAGAAAAGAGTTTAAATTTAATTTGCATTGTGGTGACGCTCTTTCATTTGATTGGTTTAAAAATGAAACAAGAATTAAAGCAAATAATGGATTTGATTTAATTATAGGAAATCCACCTTATGTAAGAGCCAAAAATATAGACATAGCTTCTAAATTACTTTTATCAAATTGGACGGTTACAAAATCAGGAAACCCAGATTTGTATATTCCATTTTTTGAAATTGGATTAACGCAACTAAACGACAGTGGTGTTTTGGGTTACATAACCGTAAATTCATTCTACAAAAGTGTAAATGCAAGACAACTAAGAAAATACCTGCAAGAAAAGGAATATGATTTGAGTATTATAGATTTTGGACACGAAAAATTATTTGGAAAGAAGTCCGCATATACTTGTATTTGTTTAATATCTAAAAAACAATCAACAACAGTATCTTTCAAGAAAGAAAGTAGTTCTACATTAACCCCAAACGGACTTAAATCTTTCAATAAAATTCCTTACCAAGATTTGGATTCTCATAAGGGTTGGTTACTTAATGACAATGCAATTATTGAAAACATCAAACGAATTGAAAGTGCAGGAAAGCCATTAGGTGAAAAATACAAAATAAGAAATGGTATAGCGACTCTAAGTAATAACATTTATATTTTCAAACCTGTTTCTGAAACGGAAGAGCATTTCATACTTGAACAAAATGGAAAGAAATATGAAATAGAAAAAGGGATTTGTAGAGATATAATCAAACCGAATATTCTCAAGCACGAACACGAAATTGAAGCTGTAAAAGAGAAACTGATTTATCCGTACACAAACGGAATAAGTCCGCTTACTCTAATGAATGAAAAGTATCTAAAAAACAACTTCCCAAAAACCTATAAATATTTGTCGGACAATAAGAAAACTTTACTATCAAGGGATAAAGGAAATGGAGATTACGGAGCTTGGTATGCTTTTGGGCGAACGCAAGCATTGTCCGATAAAGGCTACAAACTACTTTTTCCTTATATGACAAAAAATCCACACTTCGTTTTTACAGACCAAAAAGATATGTTGATTTATTGCGGATATGCAATTTTTAACGAATCACATCAGGAACTTAAAATACTGAAACGAATTTTGGAATCAAAGGTATTTGAATACTATATGGAAAATACAAGTAAACCATATTCAGGAGGATTTTTTTCATACGCTAAAAACTATGTGAAAAATTTTGGAATTTGTGAATTAAACGAACAAGACAGATATTTTTTATCGAATGGAGCTACAAAAGAAGAAGTAGATAAATTTTTGATAGAGAAATATGAAATAACGATATAAATGGATTTTGACGCATTATTAAAACAACTTCAAGATTGGACAAATAAAGTTCCATTGATTATATTAGGCAGTGGAGCTTCCGTTCCTTTTGGCTTACCATCAATGTGGAAACTTGGGGAATATTTGAAAAACACATTGCATTTTGACAATGATATTGATAATGCTCAACTTGAAGCATTTAAGAAAAGTCTTGAAGATAACAAAGATTTAGAAAAAGCCTTGTTAGGAATACAACTCAATGACAATGTTCTAAGAGCAGTAATTGAAGCTACGTGGAGATTGATTGCAGAAGCAGATTTACAAGCATACGAACAATTTGTTTTGAACGGAAAAGAAGTGCCACTGGTAATATTGATGAAACACCTGCTTTCAACAACGAATAGAAAACTTTCCATCGTTACAACCAACTACGACCGCATTGCTGAATATAGTGCAAGTACTGCGGAAGCATTTATTTGTACAGGATATGCTCAAAACTATATTGGACATTTTTCAGACAGCATTCACACTAATGCTTTATCAAACATAAAAGGATATAGCGGACAAGTCAATATTTGGAAAGTTCACGGTTCATTAGATTGGTTTGAAACACCAGTAAAAGAAAATATTCATTTGCCCTTACGTAGAAACATTCCACAAGATTACAAACCACTGATTGTAACGCCAGGACTTAGTAAATATGCCGAAACGCATAATGAACCTTATAGAACCATTTTCGCACAAGCAGATACGGAAATCCAAAATGCAAATGGCTATTTGTGCATTGGATACGGCTTTAATGATGTTCACGTACAACCAAAACTCATTCAGCAAATAAAGACCAAGCCAATCATTGTTATCACAAAAGAATTAACACCAAAAACAAAAGAAACAATAATTGATGGAGGCTGTAAAAATTATATCTTAATAGAAGAAAGCAACGATAAAGACACCAAAATATATTCATCAAGTCAAGGAGATCATATCATTGAAAATGTTAGCTATTGGAACTTGACGGAATACCTAAAACGAATACAATAACAAAATATGGCAATATTCACTTTTGAAGACAATTCTTCTATCGGAACAGTGTTTAGTGTTGATACAGCAACATTAATCATAAAAGTTGATGAACTTGAAAAACTAAGAAAGTTACAAGTCAATCATTTGGTAGCAGTTCAAAGTTCAAAAGCGGGACAACACTTAATCGGAATTATAAATCGTATAACTCGGAAAGCTTCCGATGAAGAACAACCAGCAGGAGATGATTTAGGATTAAACAATTTCCTTTTCACTGAAAATATTTTGAAAGTGAATTTGATTGGCACTTTGTTGAATAAACACGGAGAAAAAGAAAATGTTTTCAAAAGAACACTGGATACTGTTCCCGAAATCGAAGCTAAATGTTATCCGATAGACGGAGAGAATATTACCAAGTTTATGCAAACTATTTCCACCAAAGAGAATTATGAAATTCCGCTTTCAATCGGAAAATATTCAATAGATGAAAATGCAGAAGCATTTTTGGACGGAGATAAACTTTTTCAACGCCACGCTGTAATTGTAGGTAGTACAGGTTCAGGAAAATCTTGGTGTGTAGCAAAAATTATTGAACAGATAGCCAAATTGCCAATGGCAAATTCTATTTTGTTTGACATACACGGAGAATACAGCGGAGCAAATTTTAAAGCTGACGGAATACAACATTTCAGAATTGCAAATCCTTCTGATTTAGGCAAAAAGGGAAATCTTGCCAACGGTGTTTTGATGTTACCTTATTGGCTATTGACTTATGAAGAAATGTTGGCTATGCTTCTTGATAGAAGCGACAGTAATGCACCAAATCAAGCAATGGTTTTTTCAAGAACAGTATATACAGAAAAGAAAAATTACCTTACTTCAATTAGAGATACCGTATTTATCGATAACTTAACGATTGACAGTCCAATACCTTATAAATTGGATGCTGTTTTAGATGAACTTAAACGATTAGACACAGAACGTGTTGCAGGTTCAACGGCAGCAGGTAAGAATGGAGATTTTAACGGCAAGCTATCCCGTTTTATTCAGCGTCTTGAAGCAAAGAAAGAGGATAAACGCTTAGGTTTTTTATTTCAAATATCCGAAGATGAATTGCAATTAGATTGGTTAAACGATTTTTGTAGTGCATTGATGCACGGTTCTGAACTTAACGGCAAAAAATCGGGTGTAAAAATTATAGATTTTTCAGAAGTACCATCAGATGTTTTACCCTTAGTAATTGGGTTGGTTGCAAGAATTGTTTTTACCGTTCAACAGTGGACTGCAAAAGAAAATCAACATCCAATTTGTTTGATGTGTGATGAGGCTCATTTGTATATTCCTGAAAGAACCAATCAGGACAGTGCTTCCGAACTTGGATTAAAAAGTTTTGAAAGAATTGCAAAAGAAGGCAGAAAATATGGCGTAAGCTTAACTGTAATCAGCCAACGACCAGCCGAAGTAAACCGAACTGTTTTAAGTCAGTGCAACAATTTTATTTCGTTACGACTTGCCAATGCAGAAGACCAAGCTGTTATCAAAAAACTTTTACCAGACAATCTTACAGGATTGACAGAAGTTCTTCCAATCTTAGACATTGGAGAAGCATTGATAGTTGGAGATGCTTCATTACTTCCAACAAGGGTGCTGATTTCGGAGCCGACAATCAAGCCTGATAGTGCAACCATTAAATTTTGGAAAGAATGGAGCAATAAAGGTGCTAAACAAGATATTAAAAATGCAGTAGTTGGACTTCGTAAACAATCCAAGACATAAGCCACCACACAAGCACACACATTTGCAAGCCGCACAAAGCCAACGCACAGACCAAAGCTTGCAAAAGAGTGTGCTTCGTTCCAACGTTCAGCCAACCGACAACAAAAGCAACCGAGAAAAGGGGCAGCAGATAACAAGGTATTGGCGTAATGGCGGCTGAACGGCCTTGATTGGACATTTGTGCAAGATTGAACGGTAGTAATTCTATTCAACTTCTGTGCTAAAATCCGCCACTACGCCAATACCCGAGCCGTTGGTTGAACTTGATTAACTGAATTTGCGTGCACGCTACTTTTTAAAAATCTTCATACAGCACTGACATAGGGTTGTCACAACGGTGACACATATTTGCTGCTTAATTTTAAAAAAATGAAGAACCAAAACATTCAAAAATTTGACATCATCGGGATCTCAATAAGAACCACGAACAACAATGGGCAAGCTGCTCAAGACATCGAAGCATTGTGGCTTAAATTTTGGGACCAAAACATCCAAGAGCAAATTCCAAATAAGGTTAGCGACGAAATTTATGCAGTTTATACAGACTACGAAACAGATTTTACTGGATACTACACCACCATCATCGGTTTACCGGTAAGTTCATTAGCAACCATTCCAGAAGGCTTTGTTGGCTTAACTATTGAGACGGATAACTACCAGAAATTTGTTTCTAAAGGTAAAATGCCCGAAGCCGTAGTTAACACCTGGTTAGAAATATGGAGAAATGAAGAATTAAATACAAAGCGAGCATACAGAGCAGACTTCACGATACACGGGAAAAAGTATTACGACGGAAACAATGCCGAAGTGGAAACCTTTATCTCTGTAAAAGAATAATAGATGTAAAATGAAGAGGACTTAGCAACAACACTTTGTCCTCTTCATTTTAGTATAGCCCAACTAGCTTAAGTGTTCGCTACTTCAGCGGTCACTTAAATTTAATATAGAAAACCAAAGACTTTGTCTGGAAATAATCCACTATAGAGCTATGGGCAAAGTGGAAGTTCGTTTAACTCAAACAACATAAGCTCATTTCGGTCTGGAGACCTTGGTTTTCATCCTTAATTTAAATGGTCCTTTGGAACACTTAAAACAGAAAAGGAAGTTTCGATAGTTGATTTTCTTTGCAACTTGGTGGATGGGACTTTCCTTTCGGCTAACTCTTGGACTTGTAAGACTTGATTCATTAATATAATAAACTAATGTTTTATTCAACAATTAATCAATTATGACAACGGTTATTGTTGCTTTTGCGGCTGGACTTCCATATGGAAAATATATCTTACAGAAATATATGTAAATTGGCAATTGCATCACAACTTAATTGAGACAAAGAATTTTATTGTGGTTGGTTCAATGTACAATTTTAGTTATTTAGCGGAATTATAGCACTTACGCAGGAAGCATTTGTAGCATAGTATACAACAACAGACAATAGTAACAAGCAGTAACCTTTTTTAAAAAACAAAACAATGAGAATACAAATCCTTATTTTATTAGCACTCTTTATCCCAAATTTTATTTTTGGGCAAGAGGTTACAATCCTTAGTTCAGAATTAAATAAATTTCCCAATATCCGAGACTTTTGTATCTCGGACAATGAAGATGAAGCATATTTCACCATTCAAAGTCCCAATCAGGATTTATCACAAATCGTAAGGGTAGAGAACAATAGATGGGAAAACCCCTCATTACTTCCGTTTTGTGATGGCTATTCTTATTTGGAGCCATTCTTATCGAGCGATGGTAAAAGGCTTTACTTTGCATCTAATAGACCCAAGAATGAAACCGACACCATAAAAAGTGACTTTGATATTTGGTATGTAGAAAGAGAAAACAAAAAAAGCAAATGGTCAAAACCTATAAACTTAGGTCCTCAAGTTAATTCTGAGAATGATGAGTTTTACCCAACACTTGCAAACAATGGCAATTTATATTTTACAATGGACGCCAAAACTGGTTTAGGAAAAGACGACATCTATTATTGTAAATGGAACGGAATCGAATATACCAAACCCATATTACTAAATAATAATATCAATAGCGATGGTTATGAGTTTAATGCTTTCATTTCTAAAGATGAAAGTTTTATCATTTATACAAAATATAATGCAAAAGGTGGCTTAGGCAGTGGAGACTTATATATTTCCAAAAAAGATGAAAATGGTGAATGGAAATCTGCAGAAAATATGGGCAACGCCATTAATACCAAATACATGGAATACTGCCCGTTTTATAACAGCAAAACAAATACGCTATACTTTACGAGCAGAAGAGCCAATCTTTCTCCTAAAAAATTTAAGAATATAAAGCAATATCTTGAAAAGATTACAGGTAGCGAAAATGGGTTAAGCAAGATTTACAAGTGTAAAATAAAAATATAAAAATGGCACCAAACAGAGACAATTGAACGTAACTAGTTTAAGTGTTCGCTATTTCAGCGGTCACTTAAATTAATACAGAAAACCAAAGACTTTGTCTGGAAATAATCCACTATAGAGCCATGAGCAAAATGGAGGTTCGATTAATTCAATTAACCGAAACCTATTTCGGTCTAGAGACCTTGATTTTCATCTTAGTTTTAAGTGATCCATTGGAACACTTAAAACCAGGAAAGTGCGAATGTGGCAATGCCAAATTATTAGATTATACCATCAACCTATTTAAGAAACCATAAACAAAACCTATCGCAATGCTAACCATTTTTTGTAGCTAAGCACTCCCAATTCTGGTTTGCCGTCTCCTTCTAGCATAGCAATAAATTCTAATTCGTGCCCATCAGGATCTTTAAAATAAATTGCAATTGCTGGCATCCAAGCAAACACCATTGGTTCTTCATTACCATCTTTAAGGAAATTGTAAGGCTTTAAGTTGCGCTCTTTCAAGAAAGCTACAGATTTGTTCAACACGTCATCTACATCACATCTAAATGCAAAATGACGAACATCAATCTCGCTCTTTGGTTTTTCCCACAAACCTAACATCGCCCCTTTGGGTTCGCCAATCCAAAAGAAAGCTACCCTTCTGGCCTCGTTGTAACCGCAGTCGATTAAACCTAATACATTTTTATAGAAATTAATAGACCTTTCTAAGTCTTCCACAAAAATATGCGTTTCAAATAATCCTTTAATCATGTGGTGAAGTTACGCCAGAGATTGGCGCAAAGAAAATCACTTCTTTCAATCCGACCATCAAGAAAATCTATGAATGAAATTTACCTTAAAAAGAAACGGGGACTTAGCATACCGCCTTGTCCCCGCCATCTAAATTAACGCTCTCGAATATATAAACTCGCAAACTTTTAGTTTATTGTATAGGTGTTGTATTTTTTTTAGATTTTTTTAACGAATTAAATCGCTTTGGTTTTTTACCTAGTATTGAGATATCGCTACGCTCAACTTCCAACCTTCATCCCTCCTACCTTCAACCTTCACTCAATCATTTCCCAAAAGCCCACTCCAAAAACTTAGGGAACGCTTTGCCCCAAGTAGGTACATCATGCTTACCGCCTACCATTTCGTAGTAAAAAACTTCCGACGGACGATGGTATCCTTTGCTCACTAGCTCCTTCACCACATCAATGGTATCATCAATAGAATCGATAATAAAATTTTGGTTACGATCGGCTTTTTCATCTTCGGTACCGGTCATTAACCAGAACTTCAAATCTGGTTTGGTAGCGGTTTTCCTCACCATTTCATGCAAAATGCGGTCATCATCAGTATAGCCGTCACTTAAATCCTTTTTACGCCACCAAAACGAACCTGAAAACACCCCAACTAAATCAAAAACGGCACTATTATGCCAAGCTATGTCAAAAGCGGTCAATCCTCCTAGAGAAAAACCTGCAAATGCTTTCTTTCCATTGATGTTAATTCCAGTTTCCTTTTTTACGAAAGGCAAAAGCTCATTAATTACAAAACTGGTATGAAGATGCGCTTTGCTTCCGCGATTTTTAAAATCTGGTCTGTGGGCAATACCATACTCTAACAAACGCTCTTCATTAGCCTTCATACCTACCACAACTACGGGTTCTATTTTCCACTTTGTGTACAAAGATGAAAGGGACTGCTCAATCTCCATTTGGGCTAAATCTTGACCATCATTTACCAAAAGGAGATTCACGGTTTCATTTCCCAGCAAATTTTCGGGCACATAGATATCTACATCAACGCTTCGTTGAAGAAATTTAGACTTTATTTGATAGGTAGTTTTAATAACAGAGGTATTAGTTCGATGAAGAAAATCTTCAATTCTGGGGCAAAGTTATCAATATCCTAAAAAACAGGCAAATCTACAGCTGCTTTTTACTTGTTAAAATATTTCGCAGATATTTTTGTCGTTGAGAATGATTTACTTAACTTAAGAGGTCTAAACATTATGCCAATGAGAGAAGAATTACATAAATGGTACAGCCCCAGTTTAAGTAAGGACATAGAAACACTTGTTTTCGGACATAGTGGTACGCCTGTCATCTTGTTCCCAACAAGTATGGGCCGTTATTACGAAAACAAAGATTTTAAACTGATCGATTCTGTACAAAACTTTATTAACGAAGGAAAAATCAAGATTTATTGTCCAGACAGCATCGATTCGCTAAGCTGGTACAATAAAAACATCCACCCTGCAGAAAGAGTTAGAAACCACATTTGGTACGATAAATTTTTGCTAGAAGAATTGCTTCCGTTAGCTAAAAGCGAGACAGGAAAAGATAAAGTAGTAACTGCCGGATGTAGTTTTGGTGGTTTTCACGCTGCAAATTTTGCCTTTCGCCACCCTTGGGCGGTTAGTCATTTGTTCAGTATGAGCGGCGCTTTCGATATCAGAAGTCAACTAGATGGATTTTACAACGATGATGTTTACTTTAACAACCCCGTAGACTACCTACCTAACAACATAAATCCCGAACTTTGGCAACTGAAAATAGTTTTGGGAACATCGGACAGAGACATTTGCAGAGCAGATAACGAAAACCTTTCAGGCATTTTGCACCAAAAGGGAATTCAGCATTGGCTAGATATTAGGCCAAATGCCGACCATGATTGGCCAATTTGGAGAGACATGTTTCCTGAATATATTTATCAGCTTTAAAAAATGATTAAATTTTGAATGAGAGAATGAATAAATGTATCCTTAACCAACAAAATAAAAATTTAACATTCAACTTTAGGAATCATTAATATAAACAATTTAAACGGTTAACCATAATTCAAATACTTAAAAAACATAATATACCAATGAAGAAAATAGGAATTTTATTTGGCCAAGAGCGTTCATTTCCGCAAGCTTTCGTAGATAGAGTTAACCAAAAAGCAGTAAAAGGAATTACTGCAGAATTTGTAAAAATCGATAAGGTGTTTCAAGCAGAAAAACCTGAATATGCAGTAATCGTAGACCGTATTTCGCAAGATGTACCATTTTACCGTGCTTATTTGAAAAACGCTGCTATGGGTGGTACCGCAGTAATTAACAATCCATTTTGGTGGAGCGCCGACGAGAAATTCTTTAACAATGCACTGGCAGAAAATATTGGTGTTCCTGTACCTAAAACAGCTTTAATTCCATCAAGAGAACATCCAGATGATACCAACGAAAATTCGTTCAGCAATTTGGTTATGCCTTTTGATTGGGATGCGATTTTTGAATATACAGGCTTCCCTGCTTACATGAAACCTTTTGATGGTGGTGGTTGGAAAGAAGTTTACAAACTGCGTAGCAAAGAAGAATTCTTTGAAAAACACAGCGAAACCAAACAAACGGTAATGATGCTGCAAGAGGAAATCATTTTTGACGAATACTTTAGATGTTACTGCATTGGTGGCAAACATGTGCGCATTATGCAGTACGAACCTCGCAACCCGCACCATTTACGTTACGTAGTTGATGGACCTAAACCAAGTGCAGCACTTTTAAAAACGGTAGAAGAATACACCTTAAAACTGAACCAGTACTTAGGTTACGATTTTAACACGGTAGAATTTGCTGTGCGTAATGGCGTACCTATTGCTATTGATTTCTGCAACCCTGCGCCAGATGCAGCTTTAGAAAGCGTTGGCGAAGAAAACTTTGAATGGGTAGTAGAAACTGCTGCAAATTACGCTATTGAAAAAGCATTAGCGCAAGAATTTGGCAAGGATAATCTTACTTGGGGTGCCTATGTAAAATCTAGTGCAGCTGGAACGCCACTTGTTGCTAAAGCTTCGAAATCAGTTGCCAAACCTGCAGCAAAACCCGTAGCGGTGAAGGAAAAGCCTGCAGCTAAACCAAAAGCAGCAGCCAAATCAACTACAAAAAAATCAACCAAATAAACAACGTTAACCTAAACTATCTATGAACGAATTCACCTTAGGGATTGAAGAAGAGTACATGATCGTTGATCCCGTAACAAGGGAATTAACCTCTCATGACCAGAAAATTGTTGAGGCAGCGCAGAAAATCCATAAAGACCAAGTAAAGGCAGAAATGCATCAAGCTGTGGTGGAAGTGGGCACGGGCATTTGCAAAAACACCGACGAAGCGAGGGAGGAAATCTCGCAGTTGCGAAGAACGGTTGCCGAATTAGCTGGAGAACAAGGCTTGCGTATAGGTGCTGCCGGCACGCATCCTTTTTCGCATTGGGAAAAACAGTTAATTACAGAGCATCCTCGCTATAATGAGATTGTGAACGAATTACAGGAAGCGGCCAGATCGAACCTTATTTTTGGTTTGCACGTTCACGTGGGTTTCCAATCTAGGGAACTAGCGATACATATAGCCAATCAGGTACGTTATTTTTTGCCGCACGTTTTTGCGCTTTCAACCAATTCTCCATTTTGGGAAGGCAGAAACACAGGCTACAAATCGTTCCGTACCAAGGTTTTTGATAAGTTTCCGCGTACCGGCATCCCCGATATTTTTAACAGTATCGAAGATTACGATAACTACGTGAAATTGTTGATTAAGACTAACTGTATCGACAATGCAAAAAAAATCTGGTGGGACATTCGTGTTCATCCCTTCTTCGAAACCATTGAATTTAGAGTGTGCGATTGCCCAATGCTGATTGACGAAACCATGGCTTTTACAGCATTATTTCAAGCTTTATGTGCCAAATTGTACAAGCTGCGTTTACAAAATTTGAACTTCATTTCTTACAGCAGAGCACTCATCAACGAGAACAAGTGGAGAGCTGCCCGCTACGGAATTGACGGAAATTTGATAGACTTTGGCAAGGAAATGGAAGTAAATTGCCGAAATTTGGTGCTCGAATTGTTAGACTTTGTAGATGATGTGGTAGATGAATTGGGCAGCAGAAAGGAAATCGAGTATGTACAAACCATCTTGGCTAATGGCACCGGAGCCGACAGACAGCTAGCAGTTTACGAGCAAACCAAAAGTTACGAATCAGTAGTAGACTACATTACTACGCAAACATTAATCGGTGCTAAATAAAAAAATGAACGATATTAACATAAAGGTAGCCGTTATAGATATGAATAACGGGTTCCCCAACCAGGGAATGAGGGGTATACAAGAGATTTTACACCGATACAAAATTTACAATCAGCTTAACCTAACGGTAGATGTTTTCGACATTAGGCAAAAAGGAGAAGTACCAGATTTAAGCTACAACATTTACATTTCTAGTGGTGGCCCAGGCAATCCTTACGATGGTGAAGGACAAAAATGGGAGGCAGATTTTTTCGACTTATTAGACAGGATTGATGATTTCAACCTGAGCAATAACGACAAAAAACACGTTTTCTTAATTTGTCATTCCTTCCAATTGGGTTGCAGAAAATACGGTTTGGGCGAAGTGACACAGCGTAAATCGAACGCTTTTGGCATTTTTCCAATTACCTTAACCCAAGCTGGAGAAAATGAACATGTTTTCGAAGGACTTTACAACCCTTTCTTTTCTGTAGACAGCAGAGATTGGCAAGTGGTACAGCCTAACGAAAGTGTTTTCAAAAAAATGGGTGCTAAATTATTGGCAATAGAAAAAGAACGTCCGCATGTAGACTTAGAACGCTGTATGATGGCTATTCGCTTTTCACCTTACATGATTGGCACACAATTTCATCCAGAAGCAGATCCTATCGGGATGAAAATGTACCTGCTGCTAGAAGAGAAAAAAGAATTGATCATTAAAAACCACGGCCAAGAAAAGTACGATGATATGATTGATAGCTTAGAAAATCCGGATAGAATTATGCTTACACAAAGTGTGATTTTACCGAATTTTCTAGACCAGGCTATTAATGCGCTACAAGTAGTTTAAACCGCACCTTCATTACTAAAAACATTTCTCTCCCTTTCGGGGAGAGATGTCCACAGGACAGAGAGGGGCTTCAATCGTTTCCTATGACACCACACCACCGACAAACCTTCAACGCAAACTTCAGCCAAGAAAAATATCAAGATTTTTTAAAGCAATTGAGTGAAGGATATCCAGAAATAACTTTCAGAGTAGCCGAATCTCCTATCTTCATTCCCGAAGATTTAAAGCAAAAATTAATTGCCGCCGGCGATGAAATTATTACCCTAATTAAGCAAGATAATTTTAAAGAGCTTACCAAAAACGCCATTCCAAAAGAGTGGGAAGTACCGAATGAAAACAGTCACCCCCATTTTTTAACTTTTGATTTCGGGCTTTGTAAGGACACAGATGGAACAATATCGCCTATGCTCATAGAAATGCAGGGCTTCCCTTCATTATATGGTTTCCAAACGCATTTAGCTAAGCAATACAAATCTGCTTATGAGTTAAACGAGAACCTTACACCATTTTTTAACGAACTAACTGAAAAAGGTTATTTCGAATTACTAAAAAAAGTAATTGTTGGCAACCATCAGCCTCATGAGGTGGTATTAATGGATATCGATGCGCTTAACCAAAAAACAGCAATCGACTTCTTTGTTACGGCCAATAAAATCGGTATTAAAATTCTTCCATTAGAAGACATCCGAAGGGAAGGAAATAAGTTATTTTACACGCAGGGCGATGAAAAAGTCCAAATCAAAAGAATTTACAACCGATTAATTTTTGACGAAATAGCTGATGATGTTTCGGTTTTTGAAAACAGTTTTGATCCACGTGAAGAGCTGGAAGTGGAATGGATTACCCATCCAAATTGGTTCTATCGCATCAGTAAATACACTATGCCATTTTTGAGCGGAAGATTTGTTCCCGAAACTAGGTTCTTAAACGAAGTGGAAGCCATTCCTTCAGATCTAGAAAACTACGTGTTGAAACCACTGTTCTCCTTCGCTGGCATGGGTGTAATTATCGATGTAAAAGAAAGTGATATTGCGGCAATTAGTGACCCAGAAAATTGGATTTTACAACGCAAGGTAACTTACGAGCCTGTGGTGCAAGCTCCAGATGGCGGCGTAAAAGCCGAAATTAGATTAATGTACTTATGGCCAGACGGCGAGGATCCGAAACTTTGTGTAAACCTTGCACGTTTAAGTCGGGGTAAAATGATCGGGGTACGCTACAACGCAGATTTTGATTGGGTTGGTGGTACGGTTGGGTTGATGGAAGCCTCTCCCTATTAAAGTCGCTGCTTCAACTCCAGCTTGTTTCTCCCTCGCCAAAAGAGAGGGATTTATCGTACAGTAGGATTAGCCATAAATTAAAGCACAATCTTTCACTCCCTCTCCTTTGGAGAGGGACAGCAGAAATTAATTTCAGCACTTGCTTTAAAAGGGAGAGGCTTTTTACAATCTCTCAACAATCAAACAATTTAGCGATACAACAATTAACCTATATTTGTAAGTATGGATGTCCAGTTCGTTTTAATGATTATAGTCTTCGCTCTTGCATTAGTTTACCTCGGCAGAATTATCTACCGCAGTGTTGCAGCGAAGAAAGACTCATGCGCAACTGGTTGTGGTAAATGCAGTGCAGATTTCAGCAAAGTCCCTGACAATAAATCTTAATTGATGCTAGAGAAATTTCAAGCATATTTAAAAGAGCGCCTTTCTATTACCGATGAACAAGCGCAAGAAGCAACTAGCTGCCTAAAAAGCAAAAGCTTCAAAAAAGGAACGATCCTGTTGAGCCCAGGAGATTTGCGTTCGGAAAATTATTTCATTAACGATGGTTTATTGCGTTACTTCTCTATAGATGAAAAGGGAAAAGAGCACATTTTACAATTCGCTCCAGAAAACTGGATGATTTCTGACCGTAACAGTTCTGTATTTAACGAGCCATCTGTCTTTTTTATCGATGCTATTGAAAACACCGAAGTGCTTATTGTTCCCAATCATTTCTTTGCAGATATCCAAAAACTATTACCACATATCTTAGAATTGAATATCTTGATGTTGCACAATTCCATCCGTTTTATGCAGAAACGCATTAATATGTTATTGAGCGCTACAGCAGAAGAACGCTACCTAGACTTCATCAAACTATATCCAAACTTAACTTTACGCGTACCACAATGGATGATTGCATCTTATCTAGGCATCACACCCGAATCTTTAAGCCGAGTACGTAAAGATCTAGCGAAAAAGCATTTTAAGTAGACAGGTTAACTGTTCAAAAGTCCCCTTCAGGGGATTTAGGGGTTTTCTTAACATACATCAACGTTTAACTAAACCTGCCGCCATAACTTTGTGTTATCAAATTAAAGAACACAAAATTTAAAATATTATGGCAACTACAAAATGGGCTTTAGACCCAACCCACAGCGAACTTCAGTTTAAAGTAAAACACTTAATGATCACTACTGTAACTGGAAACATCAAGTCTTTCAGTGCAGAATTAGCTTCTGAAGGTGATGATTTTACTAATGCTGATATTTCTTTTTCTGGTGATATCAATTCTATTGACACTGGTAACGGCGACAGAGATGGCCACTTAAAAAGCGGTGATTTCTTCGATGCAGAGAAATATCCAGCAATTACATTTAAGTCTACCAGCGTTGAGAAAGATGGCAGTGACTATATCGTAAAAGGTGATTTAACCATCAAAGACGTTACTAAGTCGGTAAAATTAAACGCAGAGTTTGGTGGTATTGCAACAGATCCTTGGGGAAATACGAAAGCTGGCTTTACTTTAAGCGGAAAAATTAACCGTACAGAATTTGGATTAACATGGAATGCAGCTTTGGAAACTGGCGGTGTAATGGTGAGTGAAGAAGTGAAAATCTTAGGCGAACTACAATTCGTTAAACAAGCATAATTTAGAAAGGAGGCTACTATGCCTACATTAAAAAAAGTTGCGGCTATTCTAAACCCACCTGCGCCTCACATGGTTGGAGATGGGTTTAGAGTGCACAACTTCTTCCCAAGCGGACATAAAATTAAAATGGATCCGTTTTACTTACTCGATTATAATGCAAAAATTGAGTTTTCACCAACCAACAAGCTTAGAGGTGTTGGCGTACATCCACACCGCGGATTTGAAACCGTAACCATTGCTTACCACGGGGCAGTAGCGCATCATGATAGCGCAGGCAACAGTGGTGTAATTTATCCAGGTGATGTGCAATGGATGACAGCTGCCAGTGGAATTTTGCACAAAGAATACCACGAAGAAGAGTTTAGCAAGAAAGGTGGCTTATTTCAAATGGTACAATTGTGGGTAAACTTGCCCGCGAAAGACAAAATGAGCACACCAAAATATCAGGCTCTGCCTAACGAAGGTATGTCTAAATACAACCTGCCTAATGGAAACGGAGTTGTAGAGATAATTGCAGGCGAATACAATGGTACTAAAGGCAGTGCATCTACTTTTACACCCATTGAGTTGTACAATTTAAAGCTACAAGCTGGTGCAAAAGTAAGTTTAAACACGCCTGCAAATTACAATACCGCAATGATTGTGATTGAAGGTGCTATAATTGTAAACGGTACAGAAAAGGCATCGGTAAATCAGATGGTGCATTTTGCCCACGAAGGGACAGATATAGCAATTGAAGCAAGCGAAAATTCGGTTGTGTTGTTTTTATCTGGGGAACCGATTAATGAACCAATTGCACAATACGGTCCGTTTTTAATGAACAAACCAGAAGAGCTGCAACAAGCTATTGAAGATTACAACACCGGAAAATTTGGGTATTTGGAGGAGTAAGCCCCTCTCTGCCGTTGGCATCTCTCCCCAAAAGGGAGAGAATATAAAATTATTAAAAGTCTTTGCTAAGTCTCCCCTTTGGGGAGATTTAGAGGGGCTTCTTTTCTATCAAACATACTGCATAAGCAACCACACCTTCTTCCCTACCAATAAAACCCATAGTTTCGTTCGTGGTTGCTTTAATAGAAATATCGTCTACAGAAAGTCCCATTGCAGCAGCAATATTTTCTTGCATTTGCGGAATATGAGGATTAATTTTTGGCGCTTCTAAACAAAGCATCGCATCAATGTTTCCTATCTCGTAGTTTTTTTCCTTTAGCAGTCTTACTGTTTCCTTAAGCAATACAATACTGCTAATGCCTTTCCATTGCGGATCGGTATTCTTAAAATGAAAACCAATATCACGCAGGTTTGCTGCGCCTAACAAAGCATCACAAATGGCATGAAGCAGCACATCTGCATCAGAGTGACCAAATGCACCTTTATGGTGATCTAAATTTACACCACCTACTACAAACGGATGATTATCTTTTAGCTGATGAACATCGAAGCCAAAACCTACTTTTATACCCATTAAAATTTCTTATTTGCTTACCTTATCGATATTCCAAGCCAAAGTAAACCTCAAAGTATTTGCCAATGGGCTATTTTGTGCATTGGCAATTAAATACGAGAAATCAAGATTGAAAACATTGTATTTCAATCCAGCTCCTACAGTTAAATATCTTCTATCTCCCTTATCAGGATTTTCATAGAAATAACCGGCTCTTACTGCAAATTGTTGGTTGTAGGTGTATTCGATACCTGTTGAAATACCAATTTCCTTAAGTTCTTCTTTAAAACCTCCCGGCGCATCACCAAATGAGCCCAATATTCCGGAAGGTACCGATCGAAATGGATCTTTTCCCGCAACAATCTCTCCGTTAATATCTCTAATAGGGTCTGTTGGCACCATCAATTTGTTAAAATCGAGTGCGAAAGTGAATTGGTTGTAATCATCAATAATAAAAGTAGAAGCACCACCTAATTTCATATTTGCCGGCAAAAATCTTCTATTTTGAGTTTCGGCATAACTCATTTTCGTCCCTATGTTTGATAAATTCAAACCTGCCGACAAGATCGCATCCTTGCCAAACAAAACTGTAGGTTTTTTAAAAAACGCTGACACATCTACCGCTACTGCCATTCCTGGTTTTTGCTGGCTACCACCAATTTGTGCTGATGTAAGATTTGAACGGATAAAACGAGCCGATGTGCCTAAAGAGAAATTTTCGCCAAATTTACGAGAATAAGTAGCGTCAAAAGCTAGCTCATTAGGATTGAAAGTGCCTTCGTTACCACCGTTATCATTTGTCAATGAAATATCTCCCAATGAGAAATATCTTAACGAAGCCCCAATTACTGTTCTATCATCTACTTGATAAAAACCACTCAAATAAGCTAAATTAATATCAGGCACCAAATTTGCCAACCAAGGGCTGTAAGACAAACTTACACCGTAAGGTTTATCCAAAAAAGCCAATTTTGCAGGGTTAATGCTCATTGCATTTCCATCTGGCATTACAGCAACTCCAGCTTCGCCCATGGCTCCAGCCCTTGCATCTGGGGTAATTAATAGAAATGGAACATCTGGATATACACCATTTGTTTGGCGAGTACTGCTTCCCGTGCTTGTTTGAGCAGAAGCATCTTGTTTTACAAACACAAAAAGGGATAAAAGCAATAAGGTTCTACTCAAGTAGTTTAATTTCATCATTAAATAGTTAATCTGCGCAATTTAGTATAGAGTTTGGTAATTTCAAAAAAGTATTCCCTCTGCTGCTAAGTTCTTGCTGCAAAACGTAAAAATTTGAAAATTATTGTTCCCCACCACAAAGACTACACCGATACTTTATTATTTAATTATTCTAATGGCTCGTCGGCGAAGAAAAAATTACAAAAAGCGATAGTAAAAAACAGAATTACATACCAACACACACTCAAAATAGGGAAAATATTCCACAAGAAGATTATTTAGAAAGATACTAACAATATTACAAATATTTGTACGTTTACTACCTTTAAACGAGAAAGTTCCGAATTGGCTTAAACATTTTTAATACTCCTTTTTTGAATGTTTTTTGTCGATTAAAAAAGATTTTTTTATTTCTCGTTCTTTTTTTGTGTAATTTTAACGACTAAAGTGCAATTTGCAATATATGAATAGATTTTACTTATACGCATTAGTGTCATTTATCGGTGTTGGAACGTTAAGCTCTTGCGGTGGCTCTAAAAAAGGCAGCGCAGTATCTGAAAAAACTGGCTATGCGTACAACAAAAGAGAAAACGGCGGTTTCGAGGTAAAAAAGGGTTATAAAAGAGGTCCAGGTCCTGGCTTAATCGAAATAGAAGGTGGTGAATTTATTATGGGTGGCAGTGCTATCGAAATTCCTGGGCAGGATATGAGCACTTACAATCATAAAAGACAAGTTACCGTAAGCTCTTTCTATATGGACGAAACTGAGGTTTCGAATACAGACTGGTTAGAATATCTTCATTGGATTAAAACTACATTTAAAGGTAAAGCCGAACTGGCAGAGTATTATTATACGGCATTGCCAGACACTTTAGTTTGGAGAAGACCTTTATCATATAACGAACCTTACGTAAATAACTATTTAAGACACCCAGCCTATGGCGACTACCCGGTTGTTGGGGTAACTTGGCAACAAGCTACTGATTATGCTGTTTGGCGTACCGATAGGGTAAATGAGTTTATCCTTAGAGAAAAAGGTATTATGACTCCCTTCAAGGAGTTAAATAGACCTACTGCAAGAGGTGGTGCTCCAGTAAAAAAATCAGATACCGTATTTAATACAGACATCTATTTAAACGGTCAGATTAAAGATTTAGGCAAAAAAGCACCTGTAGATTTAAGTGCAGATGCAGCTGCTGCTGGAAACAGAGGAAAAGCATTGAGAAACGTAAGATTGGAAGATGGAGAGATTTTTCAGCCATATCGTTTACCAACAGAAGCAGAGTGGGAATATGCAGCTTTGGGTTTAATTGGCAATACGCAGTATGCTAACATTAACGAGAAAAAAGTGTACCCTTGGAACGGCTTGGGCATTACATCTCCTAGAAAATCGACCAGAGGGATGATTTTGGCCAACTTTAAACGTGGCAAAGGCGATTATATGGGTGTTGGCGGCTCGTTAAATGACAAGGCTGGTATTACATCAGAAGTTAAAAGCTTTACACCAAATGATTTCGGCCTTTACAACATGGCTGGAAACGTAAACGAATGGGTGAACGATGTTTATCGTCCTAATACGTTTGAAGCGACAGAAGGCTTAAACCCTTTTAGAGGTAATCAATATTCAGATAAGGAGAGAGATGCTGCATCTAATGTAATTAAGATCGATGGCAAAGGCCGTCCAGTAATGAAAGCTGCTGTATCTGGAGTTAAACAAACTTGGGCACAACTACAAGCTAATTATGTAGATTCTGCTTACAAGGCCGATCAACGTGGATTTAAAGACGAAGAGAAAAACTTAGGCGGTGAGGTAATAACGCTGTACAATGATAAATCTAGAGTTTACAAAGGTGGTTCTTGGAACGATCAGGCCATGTGGTTAAACCCAGCTGCAAGAAGATATTTGCAAGAAGACGAATCTACAGCAGATATTGGTTTCCGTTGTGCCATGACCATGTTAGGTGCCTCTGAAGTAAAATCTGCAGGAAAAGCACAATTTAGAAATAAACCTACTAAACCTTTCAAGGTTAAATAGTTTAACTTAAAAAGAAAGGCCTTTGCGTTTGCAAAGGCCTTTCTTTTGGAATATCTTTTTAAGTAAACTGAATTAAAACAGTATTCTTTTCTATTTTATCGCCTTTGGCAACCTCTATTTTTTTAACAACAGCATCGACTGGAGCTTTAATGATATTTTCCATCTTCATGGCTTCCAATATCACTAAGCTATCTCCTTTTTTCACTTCATCGCCCGCTTTAACCAAAAGGTTTAACACCAATCCCGGCATAGGTGCTTTAATTTGGGCAATTTTATTGGCATTCAAATTATCCATACCTAAATGCTTCAACAATTGGTCTAATTCGGTAGTAACCTGAACATCATACTCGGTTCCGTTCACTTTAATTTTAGCCAGTTTTTCCGAAGCATCAAAATTAACCACCTCTACGTTGTAAGATTGGTTTTGATGGATAATATGGCTAGAACTACCACTTAATTTTAGTTTATCTATTGTTACGGACTGCTGATTGACTTGTAAAACGTCGTTCACAATATCAATATCAAATTGGAAGTGATCGTTAACGATAACTTTGTTCATAAGCTATTAATTGGTTAGCGCATACTGCACTAGGTTTGCACCCATTTTAAGCGCACTAGTTCTACTTTCTTGCGTATCGGAAGGGTAAGTGCCATAATCTTCCCAGCCATTGCCCAAATCCGTTTCATACGAATAATAACAAACTACCTTTCCTTTGTAAACTAACGCAAAACCCTGCGGACGTTTATTATCATGTTCGTGGATTTTTGGTAAGCCGTTAGCAAACTTAAATTTTTGATGGTAGATTTTATGGTTAGCTGGCAATTCTACAAAATCCAACTCGGGAAATACCTTCTTCATTTGCGGACGAATGAACTTATCTAAGCCATAATTATCATCGATATGAAGAAAGCCTCCGCCAATTAGATACTTTCTAAGATTGGCCGTTTCCTGCGTATTAAAAGTCACATTTCCGTGGCCAGTCATATACACAAATGGATAATTGAACAACTCGGCACTGCCCACATCAACGATACCTTCATCTGCGGCAAAGTTGGTAGAAATATTTTTATTGCAAAAAGCGATAAGGTTGGGTAAAGCAGTTCTGTTGGCATACCAATCGCCACCACCGGCATATTTCAGTTTACCCATCTTGTAGGTTGGCGGGCAGGTAAAAGCAGAGAGGAGCAAGACTAAAGCAAAAAGACTAAAGACCAAACACCAAGGCCTAAAGACCAAAGTCCTGAAAACAGACAAATGATAACTGATAACTGACAACTTAATCTCTATTGGTATAATTAACTTCAAAACAAGCCGCCAAACCAGCAGTTTCTGTACGTAGGCGGGTGTTGCCTAAAGTTACTGGTTTAAATCCGTTTTGCAAAGCAAGTTCAATTTCTTTGGGAGTAAAATCGCCTTCGGGACCTATTAAAATTAAATATCGTTGATGAGGTTTGATGAGCTGTGAAATTGCCTTTCTGTCGTCTTCATCAATACAATGTGCAATCAGCTTATCATCTGCTTTGCTCTGTTTAATGAAATCTTTAAAAGAAATGGCTGTGTTTATTTTTGGATGATACGCCGTTAACGATTGTTTAACCGCCGAAGTAACTACCTTTTCCAAACGTTCTTCTTTAACGATTTTTCGCTCCGAGCGTTCGCAAATGATTGGTGTAATCTCGTCAATTCCTATTTCGGTTGCTTTTTCGAGGAACCACTCTAGCCTATCGTTATTCTTCGTAGGCGCAATAGCAATATGAAGGTGGTGGTTACGTTTACCAAATTCGCTTTGCTTTTCAATAACGATTAAATGAACAGCTTTTTTGGTTACTTCGGAAATTTCTGCCGTATATAATCCTCCTACACCATCTATCAAATGCACCTTGTCACCTTGCTTTAAGCGAAGTACCTTATTACAATGGTTACTCTCCTCTTCATTTAAGGTATAACTATTTGAAGTAATATCTGGAGTATAGAATAAGTACATAGTAAAAATAAAGTAACCAAGAGCACAAAATATCTATAGACTTCTAAAAAAGTCTCCCCTTTGGGGAGATTTAGAGGGGCGTCTAGTGCAAGTCGACCATATCGCTCTTATTAATTAAAATTTCAAGCTTTACGGTTTCAATATTTTGCTCTGTTTTTTTAAGGATGGTGAACAGATATCCATAACATTCTTCATTATCGCCAACTTCAGGAATTTTACCGAAAGCATGGGACACTAAGCCCCCTACGGTATCAAAATCTTCATCTTCTGGCAAATCGTGTGGCAAATACTCATTTACATCATAAACGGTAGCGTATGCATTTACAATAAACTCTGTATCTGTTACTTTCTCAACAATAGGTTTTTCCTCATCGTACTCGTCCTGTATTTCACCTACAATTTCCTCTACAATATCTTCTAGTGTAACCATACCTGCGGTGCCACCAAACTCATCTAAAACAATAGCAATTTGAATGCGCTTTTGTTGCAGTTCACTTAACAAATCATTGATTTTCTTTGTTTCAGGAACGAAATAGGGTTTTCTGATGATATCTGCCAGTGTCCAATCTTTCTGACTGGCTAACAATGGAAGTACGTCTTTAGCATGGATAATTCCGATAATCTTATCAATGATTTCATCATACACCGGCATTCTAGAATATCCTTCAGAAATGATTTTTTCTACCACTTCATTTTTAGGAGCGCTCTTTTCAATTCCCGAAATTTTGGTACGTGGCACCATGATATTCTTCACTACACGCTCATTAAAATCAAATACGTTTTTAATCAATTCGTGTTCATTATCTTCTAAAGCGCCGCTTTCCTTTCCTTGGTCTAAGATATATTGCAGTTCCTCGTTACTATGGATAGATTCGTGCCCAGCACTGGTATCTATCCCAAAAGGTCTCAAAATAATGGCAGCTAAACCGTTCAATGCCCAAATAAAGGGCCTAAACAGAATATAAAAGCCCTGCAAAGGAGCTGCAATAAAAAGTGTCGTGGCAACCGGCCTTTGTATAGCTAATGATTTTGGCGCTAACTCACCAAAAACGATGTGCATAATCGTAATAACCGAAAACGCAACTACTGTGGCAGCTGTATGTAAAGCCGCATCGCTAACTTCGATACCGAAGCTATTAAACATGTTTAGAAAGATGGTGTGCATTACACCTTCACCTACCCAACCCAAACCTAGCGAAGCTAGTGTAATACCTAACTGTGTGGCCGCCAAATAGCCATCTAAATGATGAACGATGTTTTTTGCCATTTTACCAATTCTGCTACCTGATTTAGCCTTCACTTCTATTTGGGAAGCTCTAACCTTTACAATTGCAAATTCGGCGGCGACAAAGAAGCCGTTCAAAAACACCAAAAACAACGCGAATAAAACGCGTAGTCCAATCGATCCTCCATCGCTATCAGCAGGAGTAACCACTGCCAATACCGATGTTGGAAAATATGCATTTAATAGTGCCACTAGGGGCGTACCGACGGAGTAAATCATTAAGAATTATCTAAATGTATTATTATAGAGCTCAATGCTCTCATTAATCACCTTGTGGGCATATCTAACGCCTAAAAGATGCTCAATGGTAACTTGTTTATTCTCTAACGCTTTATAATCTTGAAAGAACTTTACAATTTCTTTCATGGTGTGTGGAGGTAACTCGGCCAAATCGTTAATGTAATTAACTGATGGGTCGTTTTTAGCTACCGCGATAATTTTATCATCTTGCTCCCCATTGTCAATCATGTGCATTACACCAATAACTTTAGCTTCGATAATAGTCATTGGATATACATCTACCGAACACAATACCAATATATCCAATGGATCTTTATCATCACAATAAGTTTGTGGAATAAAGCCATAGTTTGCTGGATACATTACTGATGAGAACAATACTCTGTCTAACTTAATTAGGTTAGAATCTTTATCTATTTCGTATTTCGCTTTTGATCCTTTTGGGATTTCTATAATTGCATTTACTGTTTCTGGTAAATTTTCACCAGGAGATACGCTGTGCCACGGATGGGTTTCCTCTTTAATCATCTTTCTTTTGAAACTCTGTTTCTTCTAAATTATTCTTGTTTTTTATTTTATTCTTTACAAAGGTAATCACTAATGGGATAGTTGTTATTGCAATAAATCCAAAAATGATATAACCCAAATATTCTTCAATCTGTTTGGCAAAACTTTTACCTAAAAAATAGCCCAGCAAAGTTAAGGAACAAATCCATAAAAGTGCACCCGAAACGTTATAGAGTACAAACTTCTTAAAATCCATTCTGATAATTCCAGCTACAATTGGCGCAAAGGTTCTTACTATTGGCACAAACCTTCCCATGATTAAGGCAAAAGCACCTTGCTTACGATAATATTCTTCTGCGGTTTTAAGGAATTTTTTCTTGAAGAAGAAAGTATCTTTTCTGGTATGTAATACTGGCCCTGTTTTTCTTCCAAACCAATAGCCTGTGAAATTTCCAGAGATAGCGGCAACGATCAAAGAGAAAACTAATACATAAATATTTACATCTAGCTTACCAGTTGCAACAAACATTCCTGCCAAAAAGAGTAGATAATCTCCAGGTAAAAAGAAACCGAAAAACAGCCCGGTCTCTGCGAAAATCACGAACACAACAAGATAGAAACCGCCTTGGTGCAGCAGTTTCTCAGGATCTATGAGATGTTGTAGATGATTCCAGAATTGTTGCATAGTTCCGATTATTCGTAAAACTACAAATAAAATTCTATATCGCTATGCTATATCAAGTTTAAAATAAGCGAAGGATAAATACCTAAAACTAAGATCACTATTGTTGAAACAACCAGCACCACTTTGTACTGCATAGGTGTATCTAACTCTACTTCTTTACCTTCCTTAAAGTAAACGGCTATAATTACTCTGAAGTAATAATAGAAGCCAATCAAAGCATTTAGGATAGCAATTACTACTAAAATAACTTGATAGTTTTCTAAAACGTTCAGAAACATCACATATTTACCAATAAAACCTGCTGTTAGCGGAATACCTGCCAATGAAAGCATAGCAATGGTTAAAGCCAATGCAGCTAGTGGATTACGTTTTGCTAAACCATCAAAAGCTTCGATATCATCGCTACCTGTTTTCTGCTTTACGTTGATCAATACTGCAAACGCAACAATACTTGCAAAAGTATAAGCCGCTGCATAAACCAATACATTACTTGCAGAATTTGCTGTTAATACGATTAGTGAGAACAACAGATAACCTGCGTGAGAAATACTTGAGTAAGCCAACATCCTCTTGAAGTTCCTTTGGAACAAGGCTGTAATATTCCCTACGCAAAGTGTGATGATAACAATTACCAATAATGCTGGCATCCAGAAATCGTGTAGTGGCTCAAAAGCACCCGCAAACAATCTTAAGAAAGCTGCAAAACCTGCAGTTTTAACCACCGTAGACATGAAAGCAGTGATTAATGAAGGAGAGCCTTCGTACACATCTGGTGTCCAGAAGTGGAAAGGAGCCGCACCAACTTTAAAGCACAAGCCTACCATCATTAAAATAATACCTGGATAAAATAAAGGCGATACATTAGTAACGTTATTTACCAAATTGGTCTGAATTACATCGATATCAAACGAGCCAGTAGCGCCATAAACTAAAGCGATACCAAACAACAAGAAACCTGTTGAAAAAGCACCCATTAAAAAGTATTTCAACGATGCTTCGTTTGAGGCAAAATTTTGCTTTCTGATACCCGCCAAGATATATAGACATACCGACATGATTTCTAAACCCACAAACAGCATAGAAAGGTTCTTGTAAGAAACCATGATGATGATACCGCACAAAGCAAAAAGTATCAACGTGAAATATTCTGCTGTGTTAGGGCTGTTTTCAGCAAAATAGCGCTGTGTTAAAAGGAAAATTAAGAATGTTCCTATAATAGAAATTGCTGCAAAAGCTAATGCAAAGTTATCTATCTGCATCATTTGGAAGTGAACCGTTGGTTGATCCCAAGAGCAAACAGTGAAGCCTAAAGCAACCAAAAGACCAAGCAAGGTGATAGGCAACAAAGCTTTTTTAGCTTTAAATAAACCTGTATAAAGTACTACTAATGCCGTTACGGCAATGGTGATAATGATATTCATGCTTAGTTAATCCCTGTTAATTTATGATTAATCTGTTCCAATAAGTGTTGTACCGAAGCGTCTGAAATCTGCATCAATGGTTTTGGATAAACCCCAATTGCAATGATCAATGCACAGATAGTGTACAATACTACTTTCTCCGTTCCGTTGATATCTTTAAAGCTAGCGGTAAGCGCATTCGTTTCGCCTAGCATAATTTTTTGATAGCTTCTGAACATATAAACCGCTCCGAAGATGATGGTTAAACCTGCTACTGCACCTAACCAAGCGTTATAGTTATAAACGCTCATCAGCAATAAAAACTCTCCAATAAATCCATTAGTTCCTGGTAAAGCTACTGTACCTAAAAGGATGATTAAGAAAGTGATTGCTAATTGTGGGGCCCCTTTAGCTAAACCACCCAATTCATCAACTTTGTTAGTTGCTAAACGAGAGTTAATGATATCCAATACGAAAAACAAACCGATAACATTGATACCGTGACTTAACATCTGTATCATGCTACCTTGTAAGCCTTGGTGACTTAAAGTGAAAATACCTGCTGCAATTAAACCAACGTGGCTGATTGATGAATAAGCAACCAAACGTTTAGCATCTTTCTGCATGAAAGCAATGATAGCGGCATAAACCACGCCGATAATTGCCAAAATCATTACTAAACAACTCCAGTCTTGAACACCTTGAGGCACAATTGGCAACAACCATCTGATGACACCGTAAATACCCATTTTTAACATGATACCTGATAACAACATTGTTCCTGGCGTTGGTGCTGTGGTATAAGTATCTGGCTGCCAAGTGTGGAATGGGAAAATTGGCATCTTAATAGCAAAAGCGATAAAGAAAGCCCAGAAAATCCAGCCTTGGTGTGTAGCGTCCAATTCAATTTTATAAAATTCAGCTAGCTCGAAATTGTTAGCTGGGTTTTGTAGATATAAGTAAATGATACCCAAAAGCATGAATAGAGAACCTGCAATGGTGTATACGAAAAACTTCATGTTAACCTTGATGCGGTCTTTACCTCCCCAAGTAGCACAAATAAAGTAAATTGGAATTAAAGCAGCTTCCCATCCAATGTAAAACAAGAAAGCATCTAAAGCCGTAAATACCAATAACAAACCAGTCTGCATAAATAATACTAGTGCATAAAAAGCATTCGCATTTTTATATTCATGTTTAAAGCTAGCCAGAATAATTAACGGCATTAAAACATTCGTTAGCAAAACGGTAATCATGCTAATTCCATCAATTCCTGCATGGAAGTTAATGCCTAATTGTTCAATCCAAGGGAAATTAACAACAAACTGCGTGCTTGCATCTGGAGTAAATTTACACAATACGCCAATGGCAATAGCCAATGAGAAAAGTGAAAAAGCTAGTGCTGCTACCTTAGCTGTGTTTTGCTTGGCAAATAAAGCGGTGGCAATTGCGCCAACTAAGGGTAGAAATATGAGTATTAAAAGTTCCATTTATGATATTTGAACTAGTTTTAAGCGATAGACAAATAAGTGTAAAGCAACAGTGCCACAACACCAACAACCATCATAATGATGTAGTAACCAACGTTACCCGACTGCAATAATCGTAAACTCTTGCTCCCTTCATTGGCAGTCCAGCCTAAACCGTTTACCAAACCATCAATTACTTTGTTATCGATGATTTTATAGAAGAAGTTAGAGAATGCATCTAAAGGTTTTCTAATAATGGTATCGTAAATCTCATCTAAATAGAATTTGTTGTACGATAATTTTTCTAAAGCAGTACGAGGTGCTTCATCCGCTACCGGAATATCTGCCTTTTTAACGTATTTGCTGTAAGCTAAAAGTATTGCAACAATTGCAGCCAATACCGAAACGGTCATCAAAGTAAATTCTGTAGTGTGGTCTAGCTCCAAATGGTTCTGAGTAACCTTCGCTCCCGTTAACCAATGTGCTAACCACTCGTTTCCACCGAATACATGAGGTATATTTAATAAACCACCAACAGCAGCCAAAATTGCCAGTACCACCAATGGAATAGTCATAGCTTTTGGTGATTCGTGAATGTGTTCTTCTGTATGGTGAGAACCCCTGAATTTCCCGTAGAAAGTCAAAAACATCATACGGAACATATAGAAAGCAGTTAAAAATGCTGTCAACACACCTACGCCCCAAAGTACCGGACTGAATTGATAAGTATGGGCTAAAATTTCGTCCTTTGAAAAGAAACCAGAGAATGGAGGTAAACCCGCAATGGCAATGGTACCCACCATCATGGTTGCGAAAGTAGTTTTCAACTTAACTTTCAATCCACCCATGTGGCGCATATCTTGCTCGTGGTGTAAAGAGTGAATTACCGCACCAGCACCTAAGAATAACAAAGCTTTGAAGAATGCGTGAGTTAATACGTGGAAGAATGAACCTGTATAAGCACCAACGCCCAAGCCTAAAAACATATATCCCAATTGAGATACGGTTGAATAAGCCAATACTTTTTTGATGTCTGTTTGTGTTAAGGCAATTAAAGCCGCAACCAAAGCAGTCGCTGCACCTACAATAGCAATAATATTTTGTGCAATTGGCGCCAAGTCGAACACTACGCTAGAACGAGCAATCATGTAGATACCTGCAGTTACCATCGTTGCTGCGTGGATTAACGCTGAAACTGGAGTTGGTCCAGCCATTGCATCTGGCAACCAAGTAAACAAAGGCAATTGTGCAGATTTACCACAAGCACCAATAAATAACAATATCGCGATGATGGTTATCGTATCATTTCCTGGCAACATGTTAGCTGCTTGAGGGAATACTTTTGCAAACTCTAAACTTCCAAAAACTTGGAACATTAAGAACACACCTAAAAGGAAACCTAAATCGCCAATACGATTCATTACAAATGCTTTTTTAGCTGCACTTGCATAACTGCTGTTGGTAAACCAGAAACCGATTAATAGGTATGAACATAAACCTACGCCTTCCCATCCAATAAACATTACGATGTAGTTTGATCCTAAAACCAAAATCAACATGAAGAAGATAAATAGGTTTAAGTAGGCGAAGAACTTTCCAAAGCCAGCATCTTCGTGCATATAGCCTGTAGAGTAGATGTGGATTAAAAAGCCAATTCCAGTGATGATCAAGAGCATAATTGCACTCAATGGATCGTATAAAAACGACAAAGGAATTTTTAGATCTCCAACACTAATCCAATCGAAGAAATTAACGGTAAACTGTTTTTCTACACTTGAATTTAATTCGAAGAAAAAACAAACGCTTAGGATAAATGAAGCTAAAACCACTCCGCTGCCGATGAAACCAACGGCACCTTTGCTCAATGTATTACGGCCTAAACCGTTAATCACGAAGCCTAAAAGCGGAAGAACTGGAATTAACCAAAGTAAACTTGTAATCATTTTATTTTATTAGAATTACCACTTAAGGCGATTTAATACATTAATATCTACTGATTGTGTGTTACGGTAAACCATCACAATGATACTTAAACCAACTGCAACCTCTGCAGCAGCCAAAGCCATAATGAAAAACACAAATACTTGTCCCGATGGATCATTGTGATGAACCGAGAATGCTGCTAAAAGCAAGTTAACTGCATTCAACATCAACTCTACCGACATGAAAATGATGATGGCATTTCTACGTACCAACACACCAATAACACCAATGGTGAAAATAAGTGCGCAGAACCAAATATAATGGTTCAATGGCACAGCTTGCATATTTTCGAATAAACTACCCATTAGTTTTTTCCTCCCTCTTGGTTAAAAGTACCGCACCAACCATTGCACTTAACAATAGTAATGACGATAACTCGAATGGTAACATAAACGGACCGAATAACTCTTTACCTAAGCTTTCTACTAAACCTAAACTTGGGTTTTTCAATACCAAAGGACTAGTAATTGCTACTGATTTTAAAGACCCAATTAGGGTTACAGCTAAACATCCGCCAGCAATTACACCAATAATTTTCAGGAAAACCGATTTATTGGGTTCACTTTCTTTATTGAGGTTAAGCAACATCAGTACAAAAAGGAAAAGTACCATGATGGCTCCCATGTAAACGATGAAGTTAACTACCGCTAAGAATTGTGCGTTTAAAAGCACATAGTGAACTGTAAACGTAAAGAACGTTAGAATTAAGTATAGCACACTATGGATTGGATTTTTTGCAAAAACCACCATTAGCGCACAAATTACGCTTAGTGTTGCTACGAAATAGAATACTGATGTACCCATTAATTTTTATTTAGTTGTTATTTGTTCAACTGTCATGCTGACGAAGGAAGCATCTGTTTTGATAGAGATTCTTCGCTGCGCTCAGAATGACAAACTATTTTACCTCTAAAGGAGCTTCTACCAATTTATCTTTACCGTAAATAAAATCTTTACGTAAATAATCTGCTGGCACAATTGGTCCATCTAAGTAAATCGCCTCTTTAGGGCAAGCCTCCTCACATAAACCGCAGAAAATGCAACGCAACATGTTGATTTCGTAAACCGATGCGTATTTCTCTTCACGATACAAATGCTTCTCGTCGTTCTTACGTTCGGCAGCAATCATGGTAATTGCTTCTGCCGGACAAGACAATGCACACAAACCACATGCAGTACAACGCTCTCTACCTTGCTCGTCTCTTTTCAACGAGTGCATTCCTCTCCAGTTGATAGAGAATTCACGCACTTGCTCTGGATATTTAATCGTTGCTGGTTTCTTAAAAAAGTGACCAATAGTAGTTGCCATGCCACTTGCAATAGCAGGCAGATACAGTCTCTCTGCCAAATTAAGCGGCTTGGAAACCAATACTTTTTTCTTATTGCTTAATGATTCCATGTCTCTCTTAAAATTTGTTTACGATAGCGATAACGATACCTGTGATAATGATGTTCGCGATAGCTAAAGGGATTAAACCTTTCCATCCTAAATTCATCAACTGATCGTAACGGAAACGAGGGATGGTCCAACGTACCCACATGAAGAAGAAGATGAATCCAAATATTTTTAGGAAGAAGATTAAAGTACCGAAAAGTGGAGCCCAAGTTGGTCCTAGCAACTCAGCCATGTAATCCATCCCTGGATAATTGTAACCTCCAAAATATAAAGCCGCCATGATTGTTGATGACACAAACATGTTGATATACTCAGCGAAAAGGTAGAAACCCAATTTCATTGACGAATATTCAATGGTATATCCACCGTTTAGCTCGGCTTCACACTCAGGCAAATCGAATGGTGCACGGTTAGTTTCTGCAAAAGCACATACCATAAAAATGATAAAGCCTAGCGGCTGATAAAGCACATTCCAATGCCAACCGTGTTGTTGTGCTACAATTTCTCTTAGACTAAGCGAATTGGTAACCAATAGCAAAGCGATGATAGATAAACCCATCGCAATTTCGTAGCTGATATTTTGCGACGCCGCACGGATAGCACTTAACAACGAATACTTATTGTTAGATGCCCAACCACCAATCATCACACCGTAAACACCTAAAGCAATAACACCGAAAATATAAAGTAAGCCAACGTTAATATCGGCCACTTGTAATTTTACCAGTCTATCCCCTATCATCATGTCTTGTCCCCAGGGAATAACCGCTGTACCAATACAAGCACAAAGCATTGCTAAACCAGGACCAAACATGAATAACCATTTATTGGCATTTGCCGGAATAACTTCCTCTTTCATGAACATCTTTACACCATCGGCCAAAGGCTGTAAAATACCAAAAGGACCAGCTCTATCTGGACCAAGCCTATCTTGTAAAAAAGCTGCCACCTTACGCTCAGCGTAGGTAGAATACATTGCAATTAGCAAACTAATCGCAAATATGGCAGTAACCAATATAAATTTCTCTATGACGAAATCGATTTCCATTAGATTTTAAAGGTTTTTTCTAATTCGCGTTGATTTGCTTCTTGTAAAGCCAGGTTTTCCTTAATTACAGGAAGTGGCTTAAATGTTTCGTAATGATTTGATGCAATCACCGAAGTATCAGAGATGTGTGTTGGATGTTCTAAAGTCCAATCTGAAGTTTTCTTCTTATCGAAACGACACTCGTTACAGATAAATTCTTCTACTTCACCAAACTGATCTTTTCTTGCTGTAACACGTAAAACATCCTCTCCTTTGTACCACAACGTTACTTTGCCATTGCATTTTTCGTGTGAGCAGTTTCTATGTGCATCCACGGGTTTTGTAAACCAAACACGGTTTTTGAAACGGAAAGTTCTATCGGTTAAAGCTCCAACTGGACAAACATCAATTACGTTTCCTGAAAAATCGTTATCAACCGCTGTTTGGATATAAGTTGAGATTTCTGAATGATCTCCACGATTTAAGATACCGTGAACACGTTTGTTTGTGATTTGATCAGCAGTAAACACACAACGGTAGCACAAAATGCAACGGTTCATATGCAACTGGATCTTATCACCAATATCAATTCTATCAAACGTTCTACGCTCGAACTCGTATCTTGTTTTTTGTAAACCGTGCTCATAACCTAAATTCTGCAAATCACACTCACCAGCTTGGTCACAAACAGGGCAATCTAAGGGGTGGTTAATCAACAAAATCTCTACAACACCAGCACGAGCTTCCAAAACTTCTGGAGAAGTAATGTTAAGTACTTCCATGCCATCCATTACTGTAGTACGGCAAGAGGCTACTAATTTCGGCATCGGTCGAGGATCTTTTTCAGAACCTTTGCTCACTTTCACAATGCAGGTACGACATTTACCTCCACTACCCTTCAATTTAGAATAATAGCACATTGCAGGAGGCACAATGTCTCCTCCAATTTGGCGGGCAGCATTTAAAATGGTGGTGCCATTTTCTACCTCTACTGTTATTCCATCTATGGTTACTTTAACTAAATCACTCATGGTTAAAGGTTTTCCTGTTTAACTTCTTCTTTCTTTTCGATTGGATTAGCATAATTCGCTAAACCGTAATTGGTGCTTTGGCTCTTCATAGGCTCTTTCACATGCCACTCAAACTCATCTCTGAAATGTCTGATTGCACTAGCTACCGGCCAAGCTGCCGCATCACCTAGCGGACAAATGGTGTTTCCTTCAATTTTACGTTGTACATCCCATAAAAGATCGATGTCTTCCATCGAACCATGTCCGTGTTCAATTTTGTGAAGGATTTTCTCCATCCAACCCGTTCCTTCTCTACAAGGCGAACACTGTCCGCAACTTTCATGGTGATAGAAACGAGAGAAATTCCAAGTGTTGCGAACGATACACTGATCTTCATCAAAAGCGATGAAACCACCTGAACCCAACATGGTACCTGTAGCAAAACCACCTTCAGATAACGACTCGTAACTCATTAAACGAGGCTCGCCATTAGCATATTTTAAGGTTAAGTTAGCAGGCAGAATTGGCACCGATGAACCTCCAGCAACAGTTGCTTTTAGTCTTTTGCCATTGGCGATACCACCACAGTATTCATCAGAGTAGATAAATTCTTCAACCGGTAAGCCTAATTCTATTTCGTAAACTCCTGGTTTTACCAAGTTGCCAGAAGCTGATATTAATTTCGTTCCTGTACTTCTTCCAATACCGATTTTAGCGTATTCATCACCACCATCATTGATAATTGGAACTACAGCTGCAATAGATTCTACGTTGTTAACAACCGTTGGACAACCATACAAACCCGCAATAGCTGGGAATGGTGGTTTAATACGAGGATTTCCTCTTTTTCCTTCTAGCGATTCTAAAAGCGCAGTTTCTTCACCGCAGATATAAGCACCACCACCTGGTTGAACATAAAGTTCTAGGTCATATCCTGTTCCCAAGATATTTTTACCTAACAAGCCAGCAGCTTTCGCTTCTTCAATTGCTCTTTCTAATATTCTAATTTGCGGCATCATTTCACCTCTTACGTAGATGTAAGAAGTATTTGCACCCAAAGCAAAGCTAGAAACAATCATTCCCTCAATTAAGGCATGAGGAATGTGTGTCATTAAATATCTATCCTTAAAAGTACCTGGTTCAGATTCGTCTGCATTGCAAACCAAATAACGAGGCACACCTTCTGGCTTAGCCAAAAAGCTCCATTTCATGCCTGTAGGGAAACCTGCACCACCACGACCTCTCAATCCAGATTTCTTTACCTCTTCTACAATCTCTTCTGGAGTTAAGGTTTTCAATGCTTTTTCAACCGCACGGTAACCGCCTTTTTCACGATAAACCGCCAGCGTATTGATGCCAGGCACATTGATATGTTCTAATAATAGTTTACGAGCCATTATTTTTTGCGTAAATCGTCAATTAATTGATCTACCGATTGCTCGGTTAAATTTTCGTAGAAAGTATATGCTGGGCCAATTTGTAAAACCGGACCAAAACCACACGCTGCTAAGCACTCTACACCTCTCCAGCTAAACAAGCCATCTTCAGTTACTTCGCCTTCCTTCACACCTAGTTTTTTCTCTAGATGATCCATAATTTTTTCGGCACCCACTAAACAACAAGGTCCAGTACGGCAAACCTCCAAAACATATTTTCCTTTTGGTTGCAAAAAGTACATGGTGTAAAAACTCGCCACCTCATATACTTCAATTGGTTGAATGTTTAAATACTCCGCAACTTTATCCATTGCTGGTACACTCGTCCATCCAAATTCTGCTTGTACCAAGTGTAACAATGGTAGCAAAGCTGATTTTTGCTTTCCTTCTGGATAGCGTTTTATAATTTCATCAAACTTAGCTAGCAAAGCTGATGAAAATTCTACAGGCTGTGTTTCTTCTACTTTAAGCATCTAATTCTCCTGCAATAATGTTCAAACTACTCATGTTAATGATGGCATCTGATAACAGCATGCCTTCACTCATTTTCGCGTACATTTGGTAGTTAATAAAACTAGGTCTTCTAAAGTGCAAACGATAAGGACTTCTTCCCCCGTCATTAATCAAATAGAAACCAAGCTCACCATTACCACCTTCTACAGCGTGGTAAACTTCTGCTTTTGGCGCATCAATTTCACCCATCACAATTTTAAAGTGATAGATCAATGCTTCCATATTATTATAAACTTCTTCTTTTCCTGGCAAGTAAAAATCAGGAACGTCAGCGTGGAATATCCCTTTTGGCTCTGATTTTAATTTTTCTAAAGCTTGCTCAATAATGCGCACACTTTGCCACATTTCTTCGTTACGTACCAAATAGCGATCAAAAACATCGCCACTTGTACCTACCGGAACTTCAAAATCAAAATCTTGATAAGACGAATATGGCTCGCTTACTCGAACATCATAATCAATACCTGTAGCACGCAATAAAGGTCCTGTCCAGCTGTAACTTAATGCATTTTCTGCGGTTACTTCAGCCACACCTTTAGTACGATCAATAAAAATTCTATTACGATTCAACAAGCTTTCAAACTCCTTTAACGCAATAGGAAACTCTTTTAGAAATTTATTGATTTTAGCAAAAGCTACTTCATTAAAATCTCTTTCTAAACCTCCAATACGACCAATATTAGTTGTTAAACGAGCACCGCAGATTTCCTCAAAAATCTCATAGATGTGTTCTCTGTATTGGAAAAGATAAAGGAAAGTAGTTGTTGCGCCGGTATCTTGGGCAATGATGGTATTACAAATGATATGATCGGCAATACGAGAAAGCTCCATAATGATCACCCTTAAATAATCTACCCTTTTGGGGATTTGGATATTTAAAAGTTTCTCCACTGTCATGTGCCAGCCCATATTATTGATAGGCGACGAACAGTAGTTTAAACGGTCGGTTAATGGAGTAATTTGATAGAATGGACGGTGCTCAGCAATCTTTTCAAAAGCTCTGTGAATATAGCCAATGGTAGAAACACCACTTACAATTCGCTCGCCATCCATTTGCAAAACATTTTGGAACACACCATGTGTTGCAGGATGCGTAGGCCCTAAGTTTAGGGTTACCAATTCGCTTTGCGGATCGTTATCTGTATATACTGGTTGATTTACACTCATATTATCTACCAAAATATTCGTCTTTTTTATCTACCCTGTTAGGATCTTCTAACGGATATTGTCTTAACATTGGATGCACACCTAAGTCGTCCATGTTTAATATTCTTCTCAAATCTGGATGCCCTTCGAACTTAACGCCAAAGAAATCGTAGGTTTCTCTTTCCATCCAGTTAGCACCGTTCCATAACACTGTAGCAGTAGCAATACGGGGATCTTTTTCGTTCAAAAAAACCTTTAACCTTACCCTAATACCACTTACCATGCTATGTAAGTGATAAACTACTGCAATTTGCTCCTTTTCGGGATAATGTACCGCAGTGATATCAGTTAAAAAATTGAAGTTAATCCTGCCGTTCTCCTTCAAAAAAGACAGCACCTCAATTACTTTATCTTTTACAGCAGAAAATGTAAGCAATCCATAAGGTTCAGAAACATCAAAAAGCTGTTCGCCGAATTTATCGCCTAAAAGTTCTACTAACTCTGTATTTGTTGCTTTAGCCATTATTGTATTCCGTAACTTGCTAAAAGTTCCTTATACTCTGGAGAATGTCTTTTTCTGCCAGATTCGTTTTTCACTAAATCTTGGATGCGCTGAAAACCATCCAAAATTGCTTCTGGTCTTGGTGGGCAACCCGGCACGTAAACGTCTACAGGAATAATTTCATCTATACCTTGCAATACCGAATAGGTATCGAAAATACCACCGCTAGAGGCACAAGCTCCAACTGCCATTACCCAACGAGGCTCGGCCATTTGAAGATAAACTTGCTTCAATACAGGCCCCATTTTCTTAGCAATAGTTCCCATTACCATTAAAACATCGGCCTGACGAGGAGAAAAACTCAACCTTTCTGCACCAAAACGTCCAAAATCATAATGCGACCCCATGGTAGCCATAAACTCGATACCGCAACAAGAGGTTGCAAAGGGCAAAGGCCATAACGAATGTGAACGGGCCAAACCGATAGCCTTGTCTAAAGAAGTAGCAAAAAAGCCATTTCCTTCTATGCCTGGAGGCGCCTCAACTATTTTGATTTCACTCATGCTTATAAACAAAAATGCTTGTCCAAATATAATTAGGACAAGCAGCAAATCTACGATATTTAGGATGATTTAGCTCACATCCTTATCATTTAGAAACAATCTAAATAATTGTTTTTACCTTTCTAATGCCAATCTAATGCCTTCTTTTTTAAGATGTAGATGAAACCTAATAAGAGTGTACCCATGAATATAAACATCTCTATTAAACCATTCCATCCCAGTTCTCTAAAGTTAACCGCCCAAGGGTACATAAAGATTACCTCTATATCAAAAAGCACAAATAATATCGCCACCAAAAAATACTTAATAGAAAATGGCTGACGAGCATTACCTATTACTTTAACTCCAGATTCGAAAGTAGTTAACTTATCATCTGTTTTTCTTTTTGGGCCAAGCAAATGGGTTGCAAGTAAGGTAACTACCACGAAACCTAAGGCTACAATTACCTGAAATATAATAGGAATGAAATCTTGTGCTGTACTATGTGCTTGCATAATAATAATGATTTGTGGCAAAATTAAAATAAAAAGGCAGGATTACAAATCCTGCCTTTTTGATATTGCTTATAAAGATTATTTCTTAATAGGAGCCTTTTTTACTGGAGTGGCCGGACCAGCTAAATATTTTAAGTTATCTGTTGCTAAAGCATTAGCTGGATCTAGTGCTAAAGTTTTGTTGAAATATTCTTTGGCTTTTTCTTTATCCGTTGATGCTGAAATTGCACCTAGATAGTTATAAGCTTCAATTAATCCTGTTTTATTAGCAGCTGCTTTCTCTGGCTTAGTAACAGTTACCAATTCAATGAATTTTTCGTAAAATGGGACAGCTAATTTTTGAGTGCTTTCAGCATCATCTAAATTCTTATTGATACGAGCTCTAAATAAATGTGCTGTTTCATATTCAGGAGCTAGCTTAATCAATCGTGAAAAAGCTGTATCCGCTTTTACCAATGCATCTTTAGTTGGGTTTTTATTATCTCTAACATCAAAAGCATAAGCGAAATAATGAGAAGCACCTAAATAATAGTAGTTCATCGCTATGTTAGGATTCTTAGAGTTAATGTTCACCACTTTATCATATACCTGAGCTGATTTAGGAAACTTTTTGTCTGTAAAATATTTCAAGCCAATTGCTGCTAATTCTTCTACTTTAGTCGAATCAAGCTCTACACCTTTAGTAATGTTAATAACAGCAAGACTATCTTGTCCTAAATTCTGTTGTGCCTTACCCAAGTATAAATAATCTGAACCGATGATACGAGAAGCATCTTGCGTTCTACCAAAAAGCTCGTTCATATACTTTACACCTTGCTCATAATTTTTGTTCTCGATAGCTGAATAACCTCTCATCCTTGCTACAACAAAGTTTTTAGGGTTATTAGGATCTGGAGCATTCAACGTAGCAACCTCTTGTCCTAATGTCGCAAAATCACCTGCATACACTAAAAACTGCGCATAACGTAAACGAGAATCAAAAGATTTATCAGTTAAATCTAGATATTTTCTCATGTTAGCCAACGCTTCCGTTTTTTTAGCTGGACCATTTTTAGGGTCTGCATCTGACCAACGCATTTGAATTTCTGCTAACTCTCTATAAGCAGGGCCATAGTTAGGATCAGTCTCTACAACTTTCTTCACTTCTGCTTCGGCTTCTGGAAATGCGAAAGCATCTTTGTACATCTTACCTATTTGTACGTGTGCTCTAGACAGATTTGGTGTAATATCTAAAGCTCTTAAATACATTGGATAAGCTTCAGTATTTTTCCTTTGCTGTGCGTAATAGTCAGCTAAAGCCAAGAAGGTTTCTGGATCTTTATCTTTCGAATCCAATTCATCAGCCTTTTGCAAGTTTGGCAATGCTTGTGCATAATCAACATTTGGTTGATCGATGTACGCTCTACCAATGGCTAAATACGTAGTATGATCCTTACCTCTTAGGTTAATTGCTTTATCGAAGTTGGTTTTTGCATTTGTTGCATTTCCTTGTGCTAAATCAGCTTGTCCTAAACCTACAAAATTCAATGCATTCTTAGGGTCAGCAGTTGTTCCGTTAGTGAAAGCTGCTCTAGCTGAATCGATATCGTCTGTTAATAAATAAACTTTACCTAGGTTAAAGTAGTTATCTCCAGATTTAGCTTGGTTTGCCACCAAAGTTTTCAGCATAGATGTTGCTTTTTGATATTGTTCAGCATCAATTGCCTTCTTGGCATCAGCTAAACTCTGAGCAAATGAGGCAGTGCTACCCATCAATAATAAGCCTGTGGCCAAGGCTATGTTCTTCTTAATCATTTTCATTGTCTGCATTTGTTAATTTGAAATAACTTTCACTGCACTTATCATACAGTTTTTACTTCTTTAGTTGATAATTAGTTTTTAGTTTTTGTTGTTAGTTCTTAATTTAATGTCTCTGCTCGCTACTTCGTGTGGACCTAGTCCCGACTTCAGTACTATCAATTGTCCTCTAGGGCTTAATAACCAGTTTGCAAAACCCGTGCCCAAACCGTTAGTTCCTTCTGCGTTGATAATGCACACATTCCTTAAAAAGGGATATTTTCCATTGATCAAATTCTCTTGAGTAGGCTTGTAGAAGGCGTCAGCACCCTCTTTTGCCTTCGTATTCTTTACTGCCAATACTTTCACCTTAGGCAAATAGGCCGACGACTCTTTAACATTTTTTAACAACCAGTTTACCCCTATTACACCAATGTAACCATTATTGTCAGCTACATATTTAATCACATCGTTAGTTGTCTTTAAGGTATAAACTCCCGTTTTAGGCAATTCCTGTATACGTGCGGAGTCTATAAAATATCTTATGGTACTAGAATAGGCATTATCAAATACCAATTTTTTACCGCTTGTAGAAGTTCCCTGCATAATTTTGTAGGCTTCTTCTGTTGTTATTGTAGAGTCTTTGTCGGCCACATTTGTAATCAATGCCAAGCCATCTATCGCAAATCTACTTGTATAAATACCGCTTTCCCTTTTTTTGTAGAAAGCTTCCTCAGCCGGCTTCAATACTCTGGATAGCACGATCATCTTTACTTCACCGCTTCTAAACTTGGTCAGGATCTCACTCTCATTGCCAGTAATGGTTTCTACTTTTGCATCTGGATAGTCGGATGAAAAAACTAAAATTTGATCATCCAAAATTCGTGAATACGTTTCGTCGACCAATATTGTTGTTTTACCAGAAGTTCTTTTCTCGCCTACATTTTCCTTTGCATTTCTATTACAAGAAGTCCATACCAATACAGAGATTAGAATGAGCGCTAAAAATGATATTCTTCTCATCTATCTATTATCTCTTAATATCCTGAAAAATCTGATTGCAGCATAAATCATCAATACCACAGCAAATGCTACTCGATATTCTTGTGGAAATTTCAGTGGGTCTAAGTTAATCAAATCACCAAAAAAAGCAACCACAACAGCTAGGGTACAAAAGAGAATAATCATCGCAACCCCTAAAATAAGCAGAAATCGCTGTTGAGGCGATTTCTGCTTTGAAGAATCTGAATTAAACATGCTTTAACTAGTTAGCTAAGCTAAATTTAATTGGAATGTTATATTTAACACGCACAGGCTTACCATTTTGCATACCCGGGTTCCAACGTTTACTCAATTTCAATACACGAATAGCTTCTTCGTCTGTTCCATATCCTAATTTTCTATCAATTTTGATATCGGTTAAAGAACCATCTTTCTCAACAGTGAAAGAAACGAATACGTTACCCTGGATATTGTTTTCTGCAGCCATTGGAGGATATTTAATATTATCTCCCAAAAACTTGTAGAATTTATCGATACCACCTGGGAACATTGGAGGGTTTTCCATAGAAACAAAGCTATATACGGTATTATCTTCTACAACAACCGCTTGCTTAGGTCCTTCACCAGCAGCAGTAATTTGCACTACATCTGCGGTTGGGTCACCTTCCATTGTTTTTTGTCCAGGATCTGCTTTTTTCAAATCCTCAACGGTTGGTGGTTTCTCATCAGTTACCTGGTTATCCGGTTTTACAATCGGAGGAGGGAACTTAATTTGATCCTGTTTTGGTGGTGGTGGCTCAACCGGTGGAGGTGTTTGAACCTCAGGGTTAATTGGTGGTGGAGGTGCCATAACCACTTCTGTTATCACTTCCTCTGGTGGCTCTGGAGCCATTCCCTTTAACAACGCATAAATTTTCGGTGTAAAGAAAAGGAAAATGAAAACCGAACCAGCCATAAGCAATGACTTGGTTGTGTTCCAAGAATTCTCCTGACGAAGCTTATATGCTCCGTAAGTTTTGTTCTTGTCTTCGAACACAACGTCGATCCACTTCTTATTATATAAATCTATTTTAGACATTGTTCAATTTTTTAATTTGTTAATAATCGCTACCAAATTCCGTTAGATTTCATGAAATCTCTCTCCCCATCCAAAATATGAGCAGGATCATCATCAACAGCAGGCGCACTGATGTTGGTTTTTGTAATAGCAATTTCATCCATGATATCTACAAAGTTTTTATAAGTAGAACCATCTGTTGGTTTAATGATAATTACAATATCACGACCTGTTTTATCCTTAACTTCCTTTTTGTTCTTCAACAATGAACTTTTGATATCACCAAAACCTTCAATTGTTGGAGCATTTGTAGCTGAAGGCTGCCCCATATACCATGCTATTTTATCATTTTTTCCTAACAAAATGGTCATAGTTTGAGATTCCCTCAATTCTAATCTGTTCTCATCTTTGGCATCTTTATCTGGCTTCGCTATTTCCATAGCAGCAGGCTTAGATAATGATGTGGTTAGCATGAAGAACGTAATTAACAAGAAAGCTAAATCAACCATCGCAGTTAAATCTACCTTGGTAGCCTGCTTCTTGGTTCTTACCTTACCGCCTTTTTTACCTCCGCCGGACGAGGTGTCTAATTCTGCCATAGCTTAAAAATTATTCTCCGCCGCCTTCCGACGATGTAATTAAACTGAATTTGTTAATTTTTTGGTTCTGGAACACCTCAATCACTTTACGAACTGCAGGATATTCTGTTTTTGAATCTGCCTTAATGGCTGCGTTCAAGTCAATACCATAAATCTCTCCATTTGCCATACGAGCTTCTTTCAACCAATTGAAAAGTTCGTTGTTTTTTGTAGAGTCTAACGGAATACCACTTTGCAAACCAGATTTCTCACGGGCTGGGCCATCCATTGCCAAGAACTGCTTCAGGCTTCCAAAAGGAACACCAAATGCTGGTAATACAGAAAAACGTTTGTATTCTTCCTCGGTGAAATTAACATTGTAAGCAGCTCCCATTTTCTGAAGCGTAGCTCTTTTAACGTCTTGTCCAACGATATCTAAAAACACTTTGCCTTTACCAACGCTTACAATTACAACACCTTTATCTGGCAATTTATATTGCACTGTAGAGGAAGGCGTTGCAATTTCTAACGGATCTGGCTGACGAGCCGTAGCCGTTAAGATAAAGAACGTAAGTAACAAGAAGGATACGTCGCACATAGCGGTCATATCAATCGAGGTACTGGTTCTTTTTACTTTTGCTTTAGCCATAATTTATAAATTATTTAAATCTTTTTTTATTAATGATGTTAATTGTTCCGGTTTTCCATAAAGCCGGGAAAAGATTTTTTAATAATTCTTATTTATGGGTACTAGCATAAGTTTGAACAATGCTAAATCCAGCTTCGTCGATAGCATAAGTTAACTTATCAATTTTAGAAGTAAGGATGTTATACATGATGATCGCTAATGTAGAAGTACCGATACCAGTAGCTGTACACATTAGGGCCTCAGAGATACCTACCGCTAACGCTGCTTGATCTGGAGCACCAGAGTTTGCTAAACCTGCGAAGGCCTTGATCATACCTGTTACTGTACCTAATAGACCTGTTAACGTACCGATAGATACTAATGTAGCAATTACAGTTAAGTTTTGCTCTAACATTGGCATCTCTAAAGTAGTTGCCTCTTCAATATCTTTTTGGATAGCTAATACTGATTGCTCAACATCTAATCTGTCGTCGCCTTCTACTTCGCTATATTTTTTAAGACCTGATTTAATTACGTTAGCTACAGAACCTTGTTGTTTATCACACTCAGCGATAGCAGCAGAAATGTTGTTAGTTTTCAAGAAACCTTGAATTTTAGTAACGAAAGCTTGTAAACTTCCTTTACCAGTTGCTTTACCAATAACGATCATACGCTCTACAGAGAAAACGATTGTCATTAATAATAATCCGATTAAGATTGCCACGATTGGACCACCTTTGTAAGCCATACCAGCATAGTTTCCTTGCTTAGGTAGGTTGTCAACATTGTTATCGATAAAGTTATTTGCATCACCCAAAACGAATTTGAAGATTAAAATACCAATAACGATACAAATAGGAATAACTAGCGTTGCAAATAAGTTAGATGCTGATGAGCTCCCCTCTTTTTTAGCTGGTGTAGGTTTTGGTGCGTTTGCCATTTTTTTTGATTTTTAGTTTTAGTACTTGTTTTTAAAATTTCTAAATAAATATAAGTTAATACACTCAACGCAGCCTAGGCCGAATTGTTGCGGAAGCAAATTTATAATTTTGATTTAAATTACAAATTAAATATTCATTACACAATTAATTCGTTACTTAAGCTTTTATAAAAAGTGTATAACTAAAAAAGATTGCCGCAGAGGCAATCTTAACGCAATTAAAACTAAAAATTTAATTAAATGCAAATTTTTGAAAGAAAAAAAAGTGTTAAGCGACTATTTCCGCTAGTTTAGGCATCCCTTTTTTCATTTCTTCGTCAGCAAAAGCTTCAAAATCCTTAAAGTTATTTAAAAATGCCAATGCCAGTTCATTCGCTTTGGTATCGTACTCTTGCGGATTGCTCCAAGTATTTTTAGGATTTAATATCTCTGAAGGAACATTAGTACAGGCTTGCGGCATTGCCAAACCAAAAACTGGGTGCTGCACAAATTCTGCATTTTCCAGTTCTCCGTTCAAAGCTGCTGTAATCATTGCTCTGGTATACGAAAGCTTCATTCTGTTACCTACGCCATAGGCGCCTCCGCTCCATCCGGTATTTACAAGCCATACATTTACTTGGTGCTTTTTCATTTTTTCGCCTAACAGTTTTGCGTAGGCAGTTGGATGTAGGGGCAGAAAGGCCTTACCAAAGCAGGCCGAGAATGTTAACTGAGGCTCGGTTACCCCGGTTTCTGTACCAGCTACCTTAGCTGTATAACCAGAAATAAAATGGAACATCGCTTGACCGGGAGTTAGTTTCGAAATTGGCGGCAATACACCGAAAGCATCAGCTGTTAAAAAGAAAATATTTTTAGGAACTGGCGCTACAGAGGGTTCCAATGCATTTTCTATATGATGTAATGGGTACGCTACCCTCGTGTTTTCCGTTTTATCAATATTGGCAAAATCTACTGAACGTGTACCAGGAAAGTAGTTGATGTTTTCTAGCAACGCACCAAATTTGATGGCGTTGTAAATTTGCGGTTCTTTTTCAGCAGTTAAATCTACACACTTCGCATAACAACCACCTTCGAAATTAAAAATAGTGCCCTCGCCCCATCCATGCTCATCATCTCCAACCAATGCTCTATTTGGATCGGCAGAAAGCGTAGTTTTTCCAGTTCCAGACAGACCGAAAAACACAGCAGAGTCTCCGTCTTTACCCACATTGGCAGAACAGTGCATAGAAAGTGTGTTCTTTTGTTCAGGCAAAACAAAGTTCAAGACCGAAAATATTCCCTTTTTGATTTCTCCAGTATAAGCTGTACCGCCAATTAGAATTATCTTTTTAGAAAAATTAAGAATGGAGAAGTTAGATTGTCTAGTACCATCTGTTGTAGGATCTGCTAAAAAAGATGGAATAGCAATAATTGTCCACTCTGGCTGTTGAGGCAATTCTTCGCCATCTTGATATCTTAAAAATAGATTATTAGCAAAAATACTTTGGAAGGCATGTTCTGTAATTACCCTGATACTTGTGCTATAGTTTTTATTGGCACAGGCATAAGCATCTCTTACATATAGTTCCTTATTACCTATATAGCTAAGCATTTTTTGATAAAGCTGATCAAAATGTTGGGTACTAATTTTGATATTGACATCGCCCCACCAAACGGTATCGTTAGTTACATCGTCGGCAACAATAAATCTGTCTTTAGGCGAACGCCCCTTGAATTTCCCCGTATCGATAGCCAAGGCTCCCGAATCGGCTAATGTACCTTCTCCGTTATTGACGGCATCTTCTACAAGTTCTGGGATGCTGAGCTGATATTTAAACTTCAGCGAGCCCATTCCCAGATAATCTAAATGAGGTTTTTGAACACTATATTTGGTCATATTTTTGGTTTAAATATCCCGCAAAGCTAAAGAGATATTTATCCAAAAAACAACCATTTTGCCACAAAAATTTTACTTATTGTGGCAATTACACTAAGAATTAACTAATTGATTTTCAATAAATTAAACAGAAATTATCCGCCAGATTTTTTTACTTTATAACCCTCTTTTTGAAGGAATAAAAATGCCTTTTCCTTAAAGTCACCTTGTAAGATAATTTCTCCGTCTTTGGTACTACCACCAACACCACATTTAGTTTTAAGCGTTTTAGTCAATTTTTCCAAATCGGCATCGGCACCTACAAAACCTGTAATAAGGGTTACTGTTTTACCACCACGGTTTTTGCGATCTAACATTACCCGCAAATCTTGTTGGGCATTTGGCAAAGTTTCCTGCTTTTCTGCCGAATGATCCTCGTACACAAAATCGGGATCCGTAGAGAACATGATGCCGCTAAAATCGTTGAATGTATTTTTCTTTTGCTTACTCATTTTGGAGGTTGAAAAGTTAGAAGATTGGAAGGTTGTAATGTTTGCCTTTCAAATCGTCTACCTGTTTTTTTGCTTTAGGTTAATTGTTTAATCGTTTAAATTGGTTAATTGCTTGGCTGCCTAAACTCCGGTTAATATTTTTAACGATGCGGGAATTATCTTTATTTCAAGTTGTTCGCCTAATTGCAAAGGCTCGCCATCTAAATGAACAGCATCTGGAGCTTTTCTTATGATATTAATATGTTTACCTCTTATGATTTTTACCAAACTAGACTGGTGCGTTTTAGCGGTAATCATTTGAAAAGCTAGGATCGGCAACTTCACCAATGATATCGGATGAATAATGCAGACATCTAAATAACCATCTGTTAATGAAGATTTCGGCGAAATATATACATTATTGCCGTATTGCGACGAATTAGCGATACTGATAGCAAAAGCATCTTTGTCGTAAGCTTTACCGTCTATTTCTATATGGTAGGATTGCGCTTTGTAGGTAGTAATTTCCTTAAAGCCTAGCTCTACGTAGCTTTTTAAACCGCGTTTTTTATTTCCTGCAAAAACCGAACTCAGATGTGCGTCAAATCCCATTCCTGCCATGTTAAAAAACTTTTTTCCATTTAGCTCAGCAGTGTCTATGGTTTGGCTTGTTCCTATATTAATTAATTCAATTGCTTTTTTTGCTTTTAGGGGGATGTTTAGAAACCTCGCCAATCCATTGCCAGAACCAAACGGAACAACTGCCAATACTTTATCGCTATGCACCAATTTACTGGCTACTTCATTGATGGTTCCATCGCCTCCCACAGCCACAATAATGTCATAGTTTTTCTTGTCTGCTTCTTCAGTAAGTTCTGCGGCATGACCAACGTATTCGGTAAAAGCATATATGGGAGCAAACTTCTCTTTATCAAGATATTGATCTATCAGTACCGGCAGGTCAGTTTTCTTCTTGCCGCCAGAAATAGGGTTAATGATAAAAAGGATATTTGACTTGCTCGACGACATATTTATTAGCGCACAAAATAATTGATAATTTTTGAGTATTAAAATTTATTATAGTAGTTTTGCGCCGTTAGAGTGGATCGATTTGCTAATCCCGATTACATCGGGACTGATTGCAACCACGTAAAAAAAAGTGCTAATGTATTTCTACACTTCTGTTTTACAGCCTGTAAAGGGGTCTTTCATTTTAACTTTATTGTTTTGTTTATTTTAATAAAAAACTTAAAATGTCGTACTTATTCACATCAGAATCTGTATCTGAAGGTCACCCAGATAAAATTGCTGACCAAATTTCTGACGCATTAATTGATAATTTCTTAGCTTTCGATCCAGAATCTAAAGTAGCTTGCGAAACTTTGGTAACTACTGGCCAGGTGATTTTGGCCGGCGAGGTTAAATCAAAAACCTATTTAGATGTACAACAAATTGCTAGAGATGTGATCAAGAAAATTGGTTACACCAAAAGCGAGTACATGTTTGAAGCCAATTCTTGTGGGGTACTATCTGCCATTCACGAGCAATCTCAAGATATTAACCAAGGTGTAGACAGAAGCAGCAAAGAAGAGCAAGGCGCTGGCGACCAAGGTATGATGTTTGGTTATGCTACTAACGAAACTGAAAACTATATGCCATTGGCGCTAGATTTATCTCATGCTTTGTTAAGAGAATTAGCAGTTTTGAGAAGGGAAAATACTGAAATTACTTATTTGCGCCCAGATGCGAAATCTCAAGTTACTTTAGAATATGCTGATGATAACCAACCACAAAGAATTGATGCGATTGTAATTTCTACCCAGCATGATGATTTCGTAAAAGCTAAATCTGATTCGAAAGAAGACAAAAACGCGGCTAACGATGAGATGTTGGTTAAAATCAAAAGCGATTTGATTTCCATCTTAATTCCTAGAGTTAAGGCAAAATACCCGCAATACGCTCATTTGTTTAATGATGATATCACTTACCACATTAACCCAACGGGTGTTTTTGTAATTGGCGGTCCACATGGTGATACTGGTTTAACCGGCAGAAAAATTATTGTAGATACTTATGGTGGTAAAGGTGCTCACGGTGGTGGTGCATTCTCTGGAAAAGATCCAAGTAAAGTAGATAGAAGTGCGGCTTATGCTACCCGTCATATTGCTAAAAACTTGGTTGCTGCAGGTTTATGTGATGAAGTTTTGGTACAGGTTTCTTATGCTATCGGCGTGGCCAAACCAACTTCTATTAACGTAGTTACTTATGGCACTTCAAAAGTTGACTTAACTGATGGAGAAATCAGCAAAAAAGTAGAAAGCATTTTTGATATGCGCCCTTACTTTATTGAGCAACGTTTGAAGTTAAGAAACCCAATTTACAGCGAAACTGCTGCTTATGGGCACATGGGCCGCAAAGCGGAAACAGTTACCAAAACTTTCAAATCACCAAATGGTGAAGAAAAAACTGTAAGTGTTGAGTTATTTACTTGGGAGAAACTAGATTTTGTTGATCAAGTGAAGGCCGCTTTCGGTTTGTAGTTTTTAACCACATAGGAACATAGATTTAGCCACAGATACACAGATTAATTCTGCGCATCTGTGGCTGTTTTGTTTATACTTGGCATGAGCGGACGCTTGCGTCCAATGTCATTAAGTTAAGTGTGTAGCAGACCCCAACGGGGGTCCAATATTTATAGAAAAGCATTATTTTACCCGTTCGACCCCGATGGGGTCGCATCATAAAACACATTAACCTTATGCTATAAACATTAAAATCCTACGGATTTCCTTAAATAATGACATTGCG
>NZ_JAVHXT010000003.1:271354-390112 GCF_031119335.1 Pedobacter sp. | reverse complement strand
CAATTAAATCGTAGTTCATATTATTTTATAATGGGAAATTAACGTAATAATTTGCTGCCAAAATTAAAAAAAATGTTGATTAAACCATAGTTTGCATAATAACGTAATTGCAATAAAATAGCTAAAGCGCTGAAATTTTTGTAAAACTTTTTGCTGGCGGTTGATAATTTGGTATGTGGCTGATAGTTCCGTAATATTATTCGCTTATTTTAAGTGTGTTAAGTGTTGATAAGTTTTGAAATAGTTAATAATAATTTAACATTGGAATAGAAACTGTAATGAAATTAATACCTAGATTTGCAGCGGTATTTTTAACATATCTTAACAAAACACAATTAATTCATTTATCAAAGAGCATGAAAAAATCTTTACTATTAAAAATCGTATCGGTTATTCTTGTTGTGGTTGGTTTTGTGGGTTCGGTGAACGCACAGGTAACTACCTCATCAATGGTTGGTACAATTAGGGATTCGAAAGAGACCCTTCCTGGAGCTAGTATAAAGGCCGTGCATACGCCTACTGGTTCTGTTTACACGGTTATAACTAATAGCGCCGGACGTTACACGATTGGTAACATGAGGGTTGGAGGACCTTATACGGTAGAAGTTAGCTTTGTGGGATTTAAAACTAAAAAGCTTGAAGATGTTTACGTCAAGCTTGGTGAAGCATTCGTGCTAAACGTTACTTTAGAAGACAACAGTTCAACTCTGAACACAGTGACGATTGTAGGTTCTGGAGCAGATCCAATTATGAACTCTAGAAAAAGTGGTGCAAATACTGTAGTTTCTGCACAACAAATTCAAGCTTTGCCCACAATTAGCAGAAGTGTTAATGATATTACTAGATTAACTCCACAATCAAATGGCTCAAGCATTGGTGGTGGTAACTATCGTTCAAATAATTTTTCGGTAGATGGTGCAAATTTCAATAACCAATTTGGTATCGGTCAGAATATTCCTGCTAATGGTTCACCGATTTCAATTGATGCATTAGAACAGATTTCAATCAACGTAACTCCATTTGATGTGCGTCAAACAGGTTTTACAGGTGGTTCGGTAAACGCTGTTACTAAATCAGGAAGTAATAATTTTTTTGGCAGCGGATTTTTTACCATGCGTACTCAGGATCATCAAGGTAGAAAAATTGGTGACTATACCATTCCAGGAACAAGTGTCCAAGCATTAGATGAGAAAAACTATGGATTTAGTTTGGGTGGTCCGATAGTTAAGGATAAATTGTTCTTTTTCGTGAATGCTGAATTCAAAAAGACTGATGCACCAGGAACGACAAGAACTGCTTCAACTCCGAGTCAAGTATTTGGTGCGCCAGGTACACCAAGTACAGTAGCAAGACCGACCGCACAATTTCTAGATGAGGTTAAAAATTATTTGTTAAATACTTATGATTACGATCCTGGTTCATACCAAGGTTATAAATTTAAAAGCAATAATGATAAGCTATTTGCACGTTTAGATTGGAATATTAATAATAACCATAAATTTAACGTTAGATACAGTCAGGTAAAGAGTAGAACACCACTATTTGGTAGTGCATCTACTACTGGATCAGGTGTAGCTAGTCCATATTCATACGCAGCTAGTAGAACGGCCATTACCGCTTTAAATTTCTCGAGTGCCAATTATTATCAAGATGCAAATCTATATGCTGGTACTGCTGAGTTAAATTCACTGTTTGGAAGCAAGTTTTCAAATACTTTGAGATTTGCGTACGCTAATCAAAATGATCCTAGAAGTTCAGATAGTGCTCCTTTCCCATTAGTTGATATTTCTGATGGCAACGTGACGGGGTCTAACATCGGTATGATTTTGACAACTTTTGGTTATGAGCCATTTACTTATGGAAATTTGCGTGACGTTAAAACTTATACCTATAGCGATGAGTTAAGTGCAAACTTTGGTAAGCACAACTTGTTGTTAGGTGTGCAAGCTGAGTTCAGTACTACTAAAAATGGGTTTCAACGTTTTGGAACAGGATTTTACTCCTTTAGATCTTGGAATGATTTTATTACTAACCAAAGACCAGCTCAGTATTCCGTTACTTATTCTTTAAATGCTGATGGCTCTCAAGCTTATCCTAGCTTCAGTTTTAGACAATATTCAGCTTATTTACAGGATGAGTTTTCTGTTTCTGATAGATTTAAATTAACCGCAGGCATTCGCTTAGAACATGCCAATTTCCCAATGGTAGATGAGATTAAAACGCACCCGATGGTTGCCGCACTATCATTTGCAAACGGTGAAAAAGTTGATACAGGTGTATTGCCTGAAGCTAATATTTCATTCTCACCAAGATTAGGTTTTAATTGGAACCTAAATGGCGATAGAACCCTACAGCTAAGAGGTGGAACAGGTATCTTTACTGGACGTATTCCTTACGTTTGGTTGGTTTCGCAATCTGGAGATGCAGGTATGCTTCAATTTACACAGACTTATTCTGGTAATAATACTCCTTTTTTCAATCCTAGTATTGCGCCAAATTTAACTACTCCAAAAGGTGCTGCAGGTACTTCAATTCCCGGAGGTATAAGTGTCATGGATAAAAATTTGAAAATGCCTCAATCTTGGAAGTCTAGTTTAGCGATTGACGCGAAGTTACCTGGAGGTATAGTTGCGAGTTTAGAGGGTATTTATACTAAGGATTTACGAGTTGCATTTGGAAGAAACTTAAATCTAAATAATCCAACTGCTCTAAATATTACCGGTTATGGAGATAATAGACCAATGTTCCCTAATGATGCTTCGGCGACTTCAAACTCTTCAGTAAATCACGTTTATGCTCGTCAAATTGTGTCATTAACACAAGCTGGACAAGTTACCACAACTCCTGGTACTACAAACAATGCGGGCTTTAATGTTATTAAGATAGAGAACGTTAAAGGTGGTTATAATTGGATGGCTACAGCTCAATTGTCTAAACAATTTTCTAACGGGTTATCAGCAATGATCGCTTACACTAAAACTGATCAACGTAATTATGGAGATCAAGCTGGTGACCAAATTCAAAACCTATGGTCACTTCCTCAAACGTCATTTTCAGCTAACGTGCCAAGTTTAAGTTATTCAGGCAATTTAAATCCAGATCGTTTTATTGCATCATTGTCATATAAGAAGGAATACTTTAAAAACTTAGCGACATCTATTTCAGTTTTCTACGAAGGTTCACAACAAGGTCGTTTCTCTTATACTTATTCTAGTGACTTTAACAGAGATGGTCAGTCTAATGATTTAATTTATGTGCCTAATGACAACGAGATTGCTGGTATGTTCCAACAATATGCTTCTGGCGGCGTTACTTTTACAGCTGCTCAACAAGAGGCGGCCTTCTTACAGTTTGTTAATCAAGACAAATATTTAAGTAAGCGTAAAGGCCAATATGCTGAGCGTAATGGTGTAGTTATGCCTTGGAGAAATCAATTCGATTTGAGGATTGTACAAGAAGTGTTTAGAAATGTTGGGAATACTAAAAATTCAGTACAGTTTACAGCAGACATATTTAATTTCGGTAATTTATTAAATAAAAACTGGGGTGGTTTCGATCAAATAAATGCTTCAGCTATTTTGCAACCGCAAAATCAAAATTTAGTGTCTAATACTGTAAAACCTGTATTTAGAATGGCTTTGGCAGAAGGAAAATTGCCAGTGTCTACATATAGACCTAATCAATCAATAGGTGCTACTTATTATATGCAATTCGGTATACGCTATAATTTTCAATAGTATCTAATATTTAGATTAATTCAAATCCCCAAGCAATTGCTTGGGGATTTTTTTGTTTATAGCTATCTTAGTTAAAACTATAAATCAAAAATGATGGATCAGAAAATTATTAACCTGTACGATTCTTATACACATAGCCAAATTAGTCGTAAAGACTTTATGAAGAAGTTGGCTATCTTAACTGGAAGTACTGCTTTAGCTTTAACTATTTTGCCAAGTTTAGAGAGCAATTATGCTTCTGCCGCTACGGTTAAAGATGATGAGGTACATAGTGAAGAGATTACTTTTCCGGGAGCCGAAGGACAAATGCAAGGGTTGTTTGCAATGCCAAAAGGGAACAAGAAGAAGCTGGGTACGGTTGTAGTTATCCACGAAAATAGAGGTTTAACACCGCATATTAAAGATGTAACCAAACGAGTAGCTTTGGCTGGCTTTGTGGCGTTAGGTGTAGATGCATTGTCTCCAATAGGCGGCACGCCAGAAGATGAAAACAAAGGCAGGGAAATGATTGGTAAGCTAGATGCGGAGAAAAACTTGCAGAACTATTTAAAAGCGCTAGATTTTTTAAGGGCACATCCGCTAGGCAATGGAAAAACTGGTGTTGTAGGTTTTTGTTGGGGCGGTGCAATGGCAAATAAACTGGCGGTTGCCGACCCGTTGTTAAATGCTGCAGTGGCTTATTACGGTTCACAAGCTAAAGCGGAAGATGTTCCTAAGATTAAAGCAAGTTTATTGCTACATTACGGAGGTTTAGATGAACGCATCAATGCAGGTATTCCAGCTTATGAGGATGCATTAAAAGCAAATGAAATTGATTATCAACTCTATGTTTACGAAGGTGTAAACCACGCTTTTAATAACGATACAGCGCCAACTCGTTATAATGAAGCGGCTGCTAAACTAGCTTGGAAACGTACTATAGATTTGTTTAAGAAGAAGTTGGTGTAAACTATGCTTCTCGTCATTTCGACTGAAGCGTAGTCCCGTAACTACGGGAGAGAAATCTTTGGATTTACAAATATTAAATATTCAATGATCTCTCCGCTACGGTCGAGATGACGTTCCTATCTTCGTCATTGCTAGAAGAGAAACGACGAAGCAATCTTTATGGGTTCGTTAGTTATAAACAAACTCTCCAAACTCACTCTTTATTGTAACCTGTTTTTGCTCGCTAGCTTCAACGCGACCAATAATCTGCGCATCGATATTAAAGCTTTTTGAAATGGAAATAATATCTTCCGCAATTTCTGCAGGCACATAAAGTTCCATACGGTGGCCCATGTTAAAAACCTTGTACATTTCTTTCCAATCAGTACCCGACTGCTCTTGTATCAGTTTAAATAGGGGAGGAATTGAGAATAAATTGTCTTTGATTACGTGTACATCTTCATTTACGAAGTGTAATACTTTAGTTTGCGCACCACCGCTGCAATGTACAATGCCATCAATTTGGCTACGGTATTTATCAAGTATTTGCTTAATTACCGGCGCATAAGTACGTGTTGGCGACAATACCAATTTTCCCGCAGTTACACTCTCATTTTCATTGATTTGTACTAAATCTGTCAATTGCTTACCACCAGAAAATACTAAGTCAAAAGGAACACCTGGATCAAAACTTTCTGGATATTTATTTGCCACCGTTTTTTCGAAAACATCGTGACGAGCAGAAGTTAAGCCATTGGATCCCATACCACCGTTATATTCTTTTTCGTAGCTAGCTTTTCCATAAGAGGCTAAGCCTACTACAACGTTGCCAGCTTTGATGTTGTCGTTACTAATTACCTCGTCACGTTTCATGCGGCAGGTCACAGTACTATCAACGATAATAGTGCGTACCAAATCGCCAACATCTGCAGTTTCGCCACCTGTTGAATAAATAGAAATACCTAATTCTCTTAATTCAGCCAAAATTTCTTCGGTTCCGTTAATAATGGCTGCAATTACTTCGCCAGGAATTAGGTTTTTATTACGTCCAATGGTAGAAGACAGCAAGATTTGATCGGTAGCACCAACGCAAATTAAATCGTCGATGTTCATGATGATGGCATCTTGCGCAATGCCTTTCCAAACCGATAAATCGCCAGTTTCTTTCCAATAAGTATAAGCTAATGAAGACTTGGTACCAGCGCCATCGGCATGCATGATATTGCAAAAATCTGGATCGTTACCCAAAATATCTGGAATGATTTTGCAGAATGCTTTTGGGAAAATTCCTTTGTCGATGTTTTTAATGGCTGCATGTACATCTTCTTTAGATGCAGACACGCCACGTTGGTTGTACCTATTGTCGCTCATAATTGCTGCAAAGATAGGTTTTTACGCCGAAAGCATAAAGCTGAAAGCGCAAAGAAATAGTAGTTTGAATTTAATTTGAAAAGCAGTTTTCGTAGTGCTTTTTATCGTTAGTCGGGCTTTACGCTTCTACCGATGAAAAATCGGTATCCGCTGCTATCCCGTTTAGTTAACAAAAGCTTGTACTAAGCAGTAAGAACCGTCATTTCGACTGCAGTATAACGAAGGAAATATCGCTCTTTGGAATTTGTAATTCCGAAGTCTATCATAGGATTTTTAATCCGAGCTATAGTTTTTGGTAATACTAAATGGAATTAAAAATTCCAAGATAGGGGTTCGACATTACAAATGTCGAACAGCAAGGGTTGACCGAACAATGAAAATTTATATTTTTACTGAAAAAACTTATGAAACTATCTAAATTAGTTCTTTTGGCCTTGTTTCTACTTTCAATAACAATTTCATGTGAAAAAGAAAAAACTGAGGAAGTTAAAGAAAAAGTAAAGTTGTATATCATTGCCGAACCAGGTTTGTATTTAACAGCATCCCCTTTAGTTTTGCAGCTTTCGGGAACTAATATCGAAACGCAAAACAATATCAAAAACACTCATATAATGGAAGTGGAATTTAATAAGGGCGAGGTGCAAACTTTGAATTTGAAAGTTGTGTCTGGAAAAATTGAAAACGAAATGAGTTTAGCGGTGTCCAAAGTAATATCTTTGAACGAAATTGGCAGAATTGCCTATAAAACAAGTAGAAGTGAAGATATTTCATTAACATTTGTTCTTTAGTTATACTTTTTATATCTCTCTTCGGAGTCTGTACTCCGAAGCCTTAGCATAGAATCTATGATCCGAATAAATAAGACTTTATAAGCAATAAAATAAATGGAATTAAAAATTCCATGATAGGGGTTCGACATTGCAAATGTCGAACAACAAAGATCATTTTTCCTTTGGTTGGTGTTATCACCAACCATCTTAACTACTCCGCTTCCGCACTATCCTTCGCATACATCTCCGCAATTGCAGGAGCATATTTCTTCTCTACCACTCTGCGTTTCACCTTTAGCGTAGGGGTAATCTCGCCTTCATCAATGCTAAATGGATTACGTTTTACAATAAAATGCTTAATGCGCTCAAATTTGGCTAGTTCGTTAGAAATCTTTTTAATATCCTGACCAATCCAATCATTAATTTCTTTCTCTTCAATAAAATCACCTTCACGTTGGAAAAACTCCTCTTTTAGATTAAAGGTTTCCTGCAAAGTTTCTTTATTAGGGATGATAATTGCCGTGATGTATTCCTTCTTGTCGCCAATTAAAAACAATTGGTCAATCTTAGGGCTTTTCAAGTAAATGTTCTCTACTGGCGTTGGATAAACATTCTTGCCATAAGCATTCACAATCATGTTTTTCAACCTATCGGTAATTTGTAGGTTGCCTTTGTAAAAACGACCAATATCTCCCGTGTGGAACCATTTATCTTTATCAATAGCTTCTGCAGTTTCGGCTGGTTTATTAAAATATCCTTTCATCACACAATGACCACGAACAATAATTTCACCTTCTTCGCACTCAAAATTCTCATTAAAGGTATCGTGAGTTTGAATGTTGATAGTCTGCTTCGTATCTACGTTTTGAATACCAATTTCAATGCCTGGGATAACTCTACCAACAGTGCCATAAACTTGCCTGTGGTATTCTGTAACCGACATTACTGGAGAAGTTTCCGTTAAGCCAAATCCTTCCAATATTTTAATGCCCAAATCACCAAAGAACTCACCTACGTTTTTAGGTAGGGCTGCTCCGCCAGAAATCATAAATTTTAGACGTCCACCAGTTTTTTCTTTAATTTTGCTGAAAACCAATTTCTCTGCAATACCTTTTTTTGCTCCTAAAATCAATCCTGGGTTTTTACCTGCTTCTTTCTTAACCCTATAGTTGTTTCCGACTTCTAAAGCCCAAGTGAAAATTTTAGCTTTCATTCCGCCTGCTGCCGTACCAGATTTAATGGCTTTATCATGGATACGTTCCAATAAACGAGGGACACAAGACATTACCGTAGGTCTCACTTCACCCATGTTTTTAGCTAAAAGCTCTAAACTCTGTGCAAATGCAATTTTACAGCCCTGTGCACAACATACGTGATAAGTTGCGGTACGTTCAAAAACGTGTGATAACGGTAAAAATGATAAGAACGTTTCTGTTTCGTCAATTACTGGTATTTGCTGTAAACAAACTTCCACGTTTTTCACGAAGTTATAATGGGTAAGCATTACACCTTTCGGCGTTCCTGTAGTCCCCGAGGTATAAATTAAAGAGGAAACATCCTGCGGTAAAACTTCGGTTCTTCTCTTATCAATTTCAGCGGTTTCTTCTGCAGATACAGGCCTGTTCAGAATGGCATTGTAGTCAATCACTTCAATGTTTAAACCTTCTGGGATTGCGATTTTTCCAAAATCAGCAAAGGCTGGAATGATATATTTAAGTTCTTGACAGTTATCAGCTACTTTTAATACTTTTTTAAATAAAAATGGATTGCCTACCAAAATAGCTTTAATGCCAGAGTCGTTAATAATGTAGGCTACTTCTTGCTCAGAAAGGGTAGGATAGATAGATACATTGATGACACCAATCTGCTGTATACCTTGGTCGTAATAAACATATTCTGGCGAATTTTCCATCATCAAACCTAGTCTATCGCCTTTTACAATACCCTTATCTAAAAAGAAAGCCGAAACAGCATCAGCCTTTGCCAGCGTTTCTTTAAAAGATATTTCTTCCCAGTTAGCTCCTTTTTTATGGATTAAAAAGGTTTCTTCTGGTTGGTGTATATTTTTAACAACGTTACGTAATAGCGTAGGTACGGTAGAAAATTCGTTGAATGATACCATGTTACATTTATGTTTGGTGATGTTTTAGCTAACAATGATAATAGATTGTAACTAATAATACAAAATCAAATGATGATTGTTGGTAAAAAATGAGATATAGTGATTTAATAAAATAATTGATACAAAGGTTCTGCATGAGTAATTCATTGGTAAAATGATTAGCTTTAGTTACACACAAATAAAAAACTGAATTATGAAAACTCATGAACTAGGGATATTCTCCTTTTTTAAAAGGCAGGTATCGAGGCTTGGTCGCCTATCTTTAATTATCATGCTAACTATTTTTACTAACCAGCTTTTTGCGCAAGATTTGCTATTGGGAGTTTGGCTGAAAAATCAAAAGGAAACAGGACAGCGGATTTACAAGAAAGATATTTTTGGAAATACAGTTGTTGAAGATGGAAGTGGTAGGACTATAGCTAAATTTAAAAAGGATATTTTTGGCAGTGATATAATTGAAGATGGAAATGGAAGAACACAACTTAAACAAAGAAAAGACATTTTTGGCAATACAATTATCGAAGATGGCAATGGTAGAACGATAGCAAAATATAGAAAAGATATCTTCGGTGATACCATAGTGGAAGACGGCGCTGGAAGAACAATTAAAAAGTTTAGAAAAGATATTTTCGGTAATGATATAGTTGAAGATGGAAGTGGGAGGACACAGGAAGTCTATAGAAAGGATATTTTTGGAAATACTGTAGTTGAAAATGGTAGCGGAGAGGTAACCGCAAAATATAAGAAAGATATTTTTGGTAACCAGATTATCGAAAATGGGAAGGGCGAAGTTCAGTTGATACGCAAGAAGGATATTTTTGGCGACACTATACTAGAAGATGGAAAAGGTAATACGATTGGAAAGTTTAAGAAAGATTTTTTTGGTAATGAAATTGTAGAAGATGGAAATGGAAACAAAATTGGAACCTATAAAATAGACAGTTCAGGTAATAAAATTTTCGTTTCTAATTGATGAAAATAAAGAAGGCACTGCTATTAGCAGTGCCTTTATAGAATAATTTTAAAAAGCTATACAGAAAAACTCTCTCCGCAACCGCAAGTACGGCTAGCGTTAGGATTTACAAAGTTAAAGCCTTTGCCATTCAAGCCGTCAGTGAAGTCTAATTCAGTACCAGCTAGATACAAGAAAGATTTCATGTCCAACGCAATTCTAATTCCTTGATCTTCGAAAAACTGATCGCCTTTTTGCTCTTCGTTATCGAAATCTAAGTTATAAGACAAACCAGAACAACCACCGCCTTTTACCGAAACACGTAAGAAGTAATCAGAACCCATTTCAGAGTCCTGCATCAGTTCATCTATTTTGCTTTTAGCTTTATCTGTTATAGTAATCATGATATTTAGTATTGCGTAGTGAGTATAGCGTATTGCGATTAGTTTATCGTCGAAGTATCTCTCAATACTCAATACGCATTACTCAATTCTAATTAGTGGTGCGATTTAGGCAATTCTAATGCTTCCATTCCATTTTTAACGCGGTAATCGTTAATTGCAGATTTGATAGCATCTTCAGCTAATACCGAACAGTGGATTTTCACAGGAGGTAAAGCTAATTCTTCTACTAAATCCATATTGTCGATAGCCAAAGCCTCGTCAATAGATTTACCTTTTAACCATTCTGTAGCTAAAGATGATGAAGCGATTGCAGAACCACATCCAAAAGTTTTGAATTTAGCATCGGTAATCATGTTGTTATCATCAACTTCAATTTGCAAACGCATTACGTCGCCGCACTCTGGAGCACCTACTAAACCGGTACCTACGTTTTTATTGTCTTTATTTAAAGTGCCAACGTTTCTAGGGTTGGTATAGTGGTCAATTACTTTTTCTGAATATGCCATAATATTTTAGATTTTAGATTTACGATTTTAGATTGCCTGCCACCGTAAATAGTTATATTCTTTAATTATTTAATGATTGTCTATTTCAAATCGGAATTCGTAAATCTACAATCGTAACTCTCCTTAGTGTTCTGCCCACTCAATTTTGCTCAAGTCAATGCCTTCTTTAAACATTTCCCAAAGTGGAGACAAATCTCTCAAATGGTTAACTGCCTTCTTGGTATTTTCTATTGCATAATCAACTTCTTCTTCGGTAGTAAATCTACCTAAGCCAAAACGTATCGAAGAGTGTGCCAAATCATCAGAAAGACCTAAAGATTTTAACACATAAGATGGTTCTAACGAAGCAGAAGTACACGCAGAGCCTGAAGAAACTGCTAAATCTTTCATGGCCATCATTAAACCTTCACCCTCAACATATTTGAAAGAAATATTAGCTACGTGAGGTAAACGATGTTGTACGTTGCCATTTACATAACTTTCTTCCAATACCGTTAAAGCACTTTCCAATTTATCACGCAAAGCTGATAAACGTTTAGCTTCTTCGTCCATTTCTAAACGACAAAGTTCACAAGCTTTACCTAAACCAACAATACCAGGTACGTTTAATGTTCCTGAACGCATACCACGCTCATGACCACCGCCGTCCATTTGTGAAGTTACTTTAACTCTTGGATTTTTTCTGCGTACATATAAAGCACCAACACCTTTTGGTCCGTACATTTTGTGCGCACTAAAAGCCATCAAGTCAATTCCATCGGCGTTTACATCTACAGGAATTTTACCTACTGCTTGTGTAGCATCAGTAAAAAATAAAGCACCGTGTTTGTGTGCAATAGCAGAAATTTCTTTAATTGGTTGAATTACACCAATCTCGTTATTTCCGTACATGATGGTTACCAAAATGGTTTCTGGTGTCATTGCAGCTTCTAATTCAGCTAAATCAATTAAACCATCTTCTTTTACTTGTAGATAAGTAACTTTTGCGCCTTGTTTTTCTAAATGCTTGCAGGTATCTAGCACAGCTTTGTGCTCTGTAGTAGCGGTAATGATGTGATTACCTTTATCGGCATACATTTCGAAAACACCTTTGATAGCCAAGTTGTCAGCCTCTGTAGCGCCAGAAGTAAAGATGATCTCTTTTTCTGTACAGCCAATCAATTTTGCAACTTGTTCGCGGGCATAGTCTACACCTTCTTCAGCAACCCAACCAAAAGCGTGGTTACGGCTAGCTGCATTACCAAATTTGTTAGTGAAATAAGGCAACATAGCTTCCAATACTCTTGGGTCTAGAGGTGTTGTAGCGTTATTATCTAAGTAAATAGGAAGTTCCATCTAATATTTAATTTTTAAAATTTAGCTGAGGGCTTAACGCTTTTCAGCTTTTAACAATACAAAGATACGAAAAAACTTTGCGAACAATTATAAATAATGGCTATGAACCTATAGATAAAACCTGCATTTTTACATTCTGATAACCTTAAATCTATGAACAAGATAGAGCATATTGGTATAGCGGTGGCTGATTTGAAAAAAGCCTCGACTTTGTACGAGCAATTATTGGGCGTTAGCTGCTATAAAACCGAACGAGTGGAGAGTGAAAATGTAGATACAGCTTTTTTTAAAACTGGTGAAAATAAGATAGAACTACTGGCCAGCACAGCTGATGATAGTGCTATCGCTAAGTTTATTGCTAAAAAGGGAGAGGGTATACATCATATTGCTTTTGATGTGGATGATATTTATGCAGAAATGGAAAGGTTGAGGAATGAAGGTTTTGTGCTGTTAAACGAAGAGCCCAAAAAAGGTGCTGATAATAAGCTGATTTGCTTCGTGCATCCGAAGACGACGAATGGGGTATTAATTGAACTTTGTCAGGAAATTAGATGAGCATGTCATTAGCAAAAATGGTAGGTAAAGATTTTGAACTGCCAGAAGATATAGCTGAAAACCAGTTGCGAGAGGCTTTGGTAAAGGCTTTTGAATATTTGGTGGAAGATGATTTTTCTAAATTGGTTCAAATTCTTTATCGTGCCGATGTAGACCAAGATAAGTTGAAGCAACTATTGGAAAGCGCCGAAAATTCTAGCTCTGGAGAAGTGATAGCTGATGCATATATTGCTAGGCAGAAAGCTAAACTAGAGATTTGGAATAAGTATTCGAAGTGATAGAGTAGCCACAGATGCACAAATAATCAAATATTTAATTGTTAAATCTGTGCATCTGTGGCAAAACAAACTATTCTTCCTCTTTAGAAAGTGCTCTTGTGGCCACTTTGCCAACGCTCAAACCCTGTACAATAATTGAGAAAACCACAATAAAGTAAGTAATAGCCAAAATTACTGGCTTGTGCGGCCCTTCATCAATTGATAGTGCCAAAGCGATAGAAACACCTCCACGTAATCCTCCCCAAACCAATACTTTTATGGTTCCTTTGCTAAATTTTTTCTTAAATGGAATTACCTTAACAGGAATGTAAATCGAAACAAATCTGGCGAAAAGTACAATTAAAATACTAAGACCGCCCATTACCCAATAGTTGGTAATATTCGGGATAATCAATAATTCAAAACCAATAAATAAGAATAGGATTGCATTCAAAATTTCATCAATCAGCTCCCAAAACTTGTTCAAATAATCTTTTGTAGTGGCCGACATAGCCGTTCTTTTGCCATAATTACCAATCACAATACCTGCCGCAACCATAGTTAACGGACCTGAAATGTGCATTGCTCTTGCAATTAAATATCCACCCATTACTACAGATAAGGTAATTAACACCGATACTTTATAATCATCGATTTTGCGCATGGCGTTTGATGCGCCTAAACCTAATAATGCACCAACAATGAAACCGCCAGCAGCTTCTTTAATTAGTAGCCAAGAGATATTTCCGAAAGAAATGTCCATGTCAGTTCTTTGTGTTAATTGCAGGATAACTGCAAATACTACAACCGCAACACCATCGTTAAAAAGTGACTCGCCAGCAACTTTAGTTTCTAGTGATTTCTTCACTTTCGCTTCCTTTAATACGCCCATTACCGCAATTGGGTCGGTTGGAGAAATTAGAGCGCCAAATAACAAACAGTAAAGAAAGGGCATCTCTAAGCCAAGTAACGGAGCAACATAAAAAACAATGCCGCCAACTACAAAGGTAGAAATGACTACGCTTACAGTAGAGAATATCACTATTGGTCCCCGTTGTTCTCTCAAATCTTTAAGGTTGATATGGATTGCTCCAGCAAAGAGGAGGAAGTTTAGCATGGCGCCCATTAGAACTTCCGTAAAATCTACATCCCGTAGCAAGGTAGAAAAATGCGTGAAAGTGTCAGGGAATAAATGTCCAGTAATTACCAAAATGATAGACGATATCATGGCAATAATCATAATGCCGATGGTAGAAGGTAGCCTTAAATACCTAAGGTTAATGTACGAAAAAAAAGATGCAAGAACGATGAGAACGGAAAAAGAATAGTATAACTCCATGAATAAAATTTAAGGATTTTTGAAATAGGTAAGTTCGCAAGGTATTGAAAAAAGCCCTTTTTTGCAAGCTTTGAAGGGATAAAGGCTTTTGTATAGCTCTAGAAAATGGGGAGTCAACTTCAAAACTTCTGAAAATGTAAAAGATATTTGAATGTTTGTTAGCGAATATTTGAAAATATCTTTTTTGTGTTATTGTAGATGTCAAAAATTATCATGATATTTGCACCTCTAAAATTAGAAATAAAAAGATAAGAGATACTCATCAGCATCGTTTGCCAGCAAATTGCAAAGCTTGCGCTGAGGTTTCAAAATAAAATTAAATAAATAAAGATGAAAAAAGATTTGCATCCATCAAGCTACAGATTCGTTGTTTTTAAAGATATGTCTAACGAATATTCTTTCTTAACTAAATCTTGTGTTGAAACTAAAGAAACAATTAAATGGGAAGATGGTAACGAGTATCCTCTTTACAAATTAGAGATTTCTCACACTTCACACCCTTTTTATACTGGTAAAATGAAGTTGGTAGATACAGCGGGTCGTATCGATAAATTCAAAAACCGTTACGCTAAAAAATAATTTTAGCTTAAAAACATATTTTTTTCAAAGCCCACGATTTAAATCGTGGGCTTTTTTTATTTTTGTTGCTTATGGCAATCAACCTCTTTGATGATAAATCTTGGTTTTCGCTAAGACCCCTTACTTTTACACGCCCTGTAGCAGATTTACGGATAGGAATTTTAACCATTGCTGAAAAATGGGCAAAGCACCTCGATACAGATTTTGGTTATCTTACCCAAGACTACCTTAATAAGAAATATGCACTTGCTAACTCTACTCTTTTCATAAATGGCTCTATTTGTCCAGATAATGAGCTTGTAGAAGCGGTAAGCAGGTTGAAAGAAGGCGAAGTTTTACATGCGGCGGATGTAATTATCGCTTATCATGCTAATTTTTTCAATTATCAAGACGCTTTAAGCAATTTAGAGCGTGTAGCATATCTCTCTAGTTTTGTGAAGATAGATTATCCAGAACAGATTTTTGGTTTCAACGATGTAGAGCTGCAAAAAGATTTTGCTTTGCTTACCAAAGGAAAAACTTCGGGTAAATTAAGCGGTACAAATACCATTTTAGGTGATAACATTTTTGTAGAGGAAGGTGCCGTAGCCGAATGCTCAACTTTCAACACTTTGCAAGGACCAATTTACTTGGGTAAAAATAGTCAGGTTTGGGAAGGTTGCCATATTCGTGGTTCTTTTGCCTTGTGTGATAATTCGCAGGTGAAAATGGGTGCGAAAATTTATGGTAAAACTACTATTGGTCCTTTTAGTAGGGTTGGCGGCGAGATTAACAACGCAGTAATTTGGGGCTATTCGTCAAAAGGGCACGAAGGTTATTTAGGTAATTCGGTTATGGGGCAGTGGTGTAACATTGGCGCCGATAGCAATAATTCGAACCTTAAAAATAACTACGGAGAAGTTCGTTTGTGGGACTATGAAAAAGAGAACTTCAGGAAAACGGGCCTACAGTTCTGCGGTTTAATTATGGCAGATCATGCCAAATGTGCCATTAACACCATGTTCAATACGGGTACTGTAGCCGGAGTAAGCGCTAATATTTTTGGAGCGGGTTTTCCTCGTAATTTTATTCCAGATTTTGCTTGGGGCGGTGCACATGGTTTCGATATTTATGCTTTAGATAAAATGCTGGAAACTGCTGCTTTGGTTTACGACCGCAGAGATTTAGTTTTAGATGAGACAGAGAAAGAAATTATCTCTCATATTTTTGAAGTAACACAACAATACAGACATTTTTAGCGAAGGTTGAAAAGTTGGAAGGTTGAAACGTTTAAAGGTTCTTCTCCAACATTCCACCTTCAAACTTTATAACATTCCAACATAAAAACCAAAATAGAAATGAGAAAACAAATAGTAGCAGGAAACTGGAAAATGAATAACGATTACAATGAAGGAGTATCATTGTTTTCTGAAATTGTGAACATGGTTAGAGACGAGAAAAAGGGCGAACAAATTGCTGTAATTTGTGCTCCTGCTATTCATTTAAATAGTTTGGCTCAGCTATCTTCAGGCGTAGTTAAAATAGGTGCACAAAACTGCCACCAAAATGAAAGTGGTGCTTACACTGGCGAAACTTCTGCTAAAATGATTAAATCTACAGGTGCAGAGTACGTAATTATTGGTCACTCTGAGCGTAGACAATATTTTGCGGAAAGCAACCAGTTATTGGCTGAGAAGACTGTCACTGCATTGGCAAACAACCTAACTCCAATTTTCTGTATCGGCGAAACTTTAGACGAGAGGAACAACGGAAGCTATTTCCAAGTGATTGAACAACAATTGGAAGAAGGTGTTTTCGGTTTAAATCAAGCAGATTTTGAGAAAGTTGTATTGGCTTATGAGCCTGTTTGGGCTATTGGTACAGGTTTAACAGCTACACCAGAGCAAGCACAAGATATCCACGCTTTTATCCGTTCTAAAGTAGATGCAAAATACGGAATGAACGTTGCCGATGATACGACAATTTTGTACGGTGGAAGCTGCAACGCTAAAAATGCTCCCGATTTGTTCTCACAAGCAGATATTGATGGCGGTTTAATTGGTGGAGCTTCTTTAAAATCTCGTGATTTCACGGATATTGTTAAAGCATTAAATTCTTAGTTCAAGAGAATTTTAGTGCAATGTTGTCATGTTGAGCTTGTCGAAGCACCTGAAAGTTGTCGAAACATTTTTTATAAAGTCTTCGACAAGCTCAGACTGACAAGAAAGTAGTAAAGAAAAGTACTTTAACATTATACAGGCGGGTGAGGACACCCGCCTATGGTATCAAGCTAGAGTTTGGTGTCCTCACCAAACTCAAATTTTAAGTCAACAGCAGGCCGTTATAATCTGTATGAGCTTATATGCCTTAATGGTTTTTAAAATATGGACTACCTAAAAGTAAGTTTTGCCTTTGGCGAAATTGAAGAATATCAGAAAGATTTGCTAGTTGCAGACTTGGCTGATATTGATTTTGAAACTTTCGAAGATACCGCAAATGGCTTTGATGCTTTTGTGCAAAAGAGTTCGTTCGAAGAAACTAAACTTCAAGCCATTTTGGCTGAAAACGAAGCTTTAAATGCAAAGTATCAGATAGAAGAAGTTGTCTCTGAGAACTGGAATAAAGAATGGGAGAGTAATTTCAGTCCATTAATTATTAGTGATGATTGCTATGTAAGAGCTACTTTTCACGAAGCACAGCCGCAATATCAGTACGAAATCGTTATTGACCCGAAAATGTCTTTCGGTACCGGACATCATCAAACTACTACCATGATGATGCAATACATTCTCGAGACTGATTTTACAGGAACTACTGTATTAGACATGGGAGCTGGTACAGCTATTCTTGGTATTTTGGCGGCGAAAAGAGGAGCGAAGGACATTGTTGCAATAGATTATGATGAAGTTTGCTATGAAAGTGCCATCGAAAATGCAAAACTAAACCATATTGATAATTTGGTTTCATTGCATGGAAGTAAGGAAGCTATTCCTCAACAAACTTTTGATATTATTTTAGCCAATATCAATAGAAATATCCTTTTAGACCAAATTGAAACTTATGTTTCAGTACTTAAAAAGGATGGTTTAATTTACTTTAGCGGTTTTTATGAAACTCCAGATTTGGATATCATCAAATCGCATTGTGAAAAGTTTGGTTTGACGTATCAAAACCGCAAGAAAATAGATAATTGGGTTTCGGCGAAGTTTGTTAAGAGTTAGAAAAGTTGAAATGTTATAAAGTTGAAATGTTGTTAGGTGTGTCAAAACTTTACAACATTTCAACTTTCCAATTTTAAACATATATGAAAATTCACTTAATAGCCATCGGTGGTGCGGCAATGCACAATTTGGCCATTGCTTTACATAAAAAAGGTTTTGCAGTCACAGGTTCTGACGATGTAGTTTACGAGCCATCAAAAAGCCGATTGGATAAATATGGCTTACTACCTGCCGAAATGGGCTGGGACGAAAGCCGTATCACTCCAGATATCGATGCCATTATTTTGGGGATGCATGCCCGAGTTGATAATCCTGAGTTATTAAAAGCGCAAGAGTTGGGGCTGAAAATTTATTCTTACCCTGCCTATATCTACGAACAGTCTAAAGATAAAATCAGAGTGGTAATTGGCGGCAGTCATGGTAAAACAACCATTACTTCGATGATTTTGCATGTGCTGAATTATCACCAAAAGGAGTTCGATTATTTGGTGGGTGCGCAATTGGCTGGTTTCGATACCATGGTAAAAATTACCGATACCGCACCAATTATGGTCATAGAAGGAGATGAATATCTGGCATCACCGATTGATAGAAGACCGAAATTCCATTTATATCATGCCAATATTGCTGTAATTAGCGGTATAGCTTGGGACCATATCAACGTTTTTCCAACCTTTGCAGATTATGTGGAGCAGTTTTCGAAGTTTATAGACACTATCACACCAAATGGAAAGCTGATTTATTGTGAGTTAGATGAGGAGTTAAAGAAAACCGTTGAGCAATCGACTGCGAATGTGGTTAAAATACCTTATGGAATACCTGCCCATGAAGTTGAGGACGGTATTACTTATTTGTTGCCTCAGCATACTGCTCTAAATGTGTTTGGCGACCATAATTTGATGAACCTGAATGCAGCTAAACAAGTTTGTGCTCAGTTAGGAATTAATGAGGAAGGTTTTAATGCTGCCATTGGTTCTTTTGCTGGTGCTGCTAAAAGATTGGAATTGATTAGCGCTGTAAATCAAACCAATGTTTACAAAGATTTTGCACATTCGCCATCTAAGCTAAAAGCGACTATTCACGCGGTAAAATCTCAATTTACGGATAGAAAGTTGGTAGCTTTTATGGAACTACACACCTTCAGTAGCTTAAATAAAGAGTTTTTAAAAGAATATAAAGGTGCCATGAGCGATGCAGATTTGGCTATTGTTTATATCGATGCCAAAACCTTTGAGCAAAAGAAAATGCAACCGCTTACAGAACGAGATATTAAGGATGCTTTTGAAGATGAAAAGCTTTTGTATTTTGATAATGCAGAGCAATTGGAAGCTTATTTAAAGCGTTTAAACTACCAAAGCACTAATTTGTTAATGATGAGCTCCGGTACTTATGCTGGCTTAGATTTGCCTACATTGGCTACTGGATTAACAACAAAATAACCTTAATTTGGCAAATCAGAAATTGATATCGGAAATAGGGGCGAATATTAAACAGCTGCGTTTGGCAAAAGCAAAAGGTCAAACTGAAGTAGCAAATGCGCTAAATATTTCTGTGGCCGCATTATCTAAAATAGAAAATGGACAAACTGATATTAATCTATCTAGGTTAGCACAAATTGCGAAGTATTTCGAAGTTTCGATATCTGCTATTATTTCTAAAGAAGCTCCAACCTCCATCTCTCAAGATATTGTAGAAGAAATTTCTGAATTAAAGCAACAACTTTCTAATAAAGATGCGGAAGTAATGAAATTACAGAAGAAAGTTATTGATTTATACGATAAGTTAGGGCTTTGATATTTCGTCATTGCGAGGTACGAAGCAATCTTACAACATTAGGTATAGTCAACTATCACTTTGAGATTGCTTCGTACCTCGCAATGACGCCGCCGATAAAAAAGTTGTCTTAAAACCTCTTCCTCATCGTCAAATGTTTTTTCCCAAACTTAGCACCAGTAGCTTCGTGTAACGACAACATCTTATCATTAAAATCTCCCACCCAAGAGAGTTCAAGCTCTTTATACTGATTTTTAGGCAGTACATGTTCTCCTAACTTAATAAATAAGGCAGATTCCAGGCCGTGCTTTTGAAATTTCTGCTTGGTCCCCATAACCACTGCTCTCATTCTATTTACGCCAATCCAACGCCTGTAAGCAAACTTCAGCTTTTGCCATAAACCCAGCTTTCCATTTAGGTCTTTTATCATTTGGTTCGCATCTGGTATAAGTACGATAAATGAAGCCGGTTCCCCATCTATGTAAGAAAACCAAATTAACTTCTCGTCCATTATTACTTCCATTTGCTTAAAGCTTTCTTGTAGCACTTCTTTTTTGATAGGAACAAAATTTTCAAAATCTTGCCATCCATCATTGTATATTTCCATCAAATCGTTGATGTATTTTTCAGCTTTATTCTTCTTGAAATATTCAAAAGAATAACCTGGTTTAGCCGCTACCCAGTTTGCAATTTTTGTAAATCGTGCCGGAAATGGGATGGTTAAATCTATAATATTAGTGATTTGTTCGTAAGCAGTGTTAAAGCCGTAGTCGCTAAATAATTTATGGTAATAGGGTAGATGATAATTCATACCGTAAGAAGCCGAGTTAAAGCCCTCTACCAATAAGCCCCAAAAGCTATCATTCTCTCCAAAGTTGATTGGTCCTTCTACGGCCTGCATACCTTTTCCTATTAACCAGTCCTTAGCTGTATCAAAAAGGAAGTTGGCAGCAGCTTGGTCATTTGTACATTCAAAGAAACCAATTCCGCCTGTAGGGACTTCATAGCCATAGGCTTTTTTCTCATTTACGAAAGCTGCAATTCTGCCGATAACTTTATTTCGATCATCAACCAAAATCCACCTAATACATTGCCCGTGTTTAAAAAACGGGTTTTGATTAACATCGAATACTTTTTCTACATCTTGGTCTAAGGGTCTGATATAAGCGTTATCGCCTTGATATAACTTATTAACGATATTAAGAAACTGTTGTCTTGTTTTGGTGTTGTTAACTGCTATAGCTTTCATGTGGAGGGCTAAAATAACAAAAGCCTCGGAATTTGGAGGCTTTTGTGGTAATCTTTATGAATTTACTGTTTAATAGTCATCATCATCGTCGTCGTCATAACTGTCGAACGTGTCAATATCATCCAGAGGCATGTCTAAAACATCTTCATCCTCATCTACATTTCTTTCATCTTGGATGTCATCTAATTCTTCATCCGTTTCTTCTTTTTTAGAATTCGGCTTTCCAGCTGGCTTGTTTTGGATAGGTTTTTTCGGTGTTTTCATTACACAAAAAATGTTTAATAGTTCGAAAGTTAAATGCGCTACTTAAAGTTACAAAAATCTTTTTTAAAATAGAAAATAGCTGTGTTTGTTTATTTTTATGAAGCCAAAAATAGGATAAAAACCAGTTTTGGAGAATTTTTTTTAAAAATTTTTCAGCTACTGATAATCAGTGTGATAGGTAGTTTTTAAAATAAAAAAGCGTCCTAATTATGAAAATCGGGACGCTTTTAACACACAAATGAAACCTGAATTGAGATATACTTTTAGGTTAGGTTAAAATAATATCTTTTGTCAATCCTATAAGAACGTTCTCAGAACAAACAAATAATGTTTGCTTAATTTCTTATAACAAGTTTAATACAAAAAATACGAATGGGTGTACCTATTTAGTGAATGGTATAAATATTTGAGTAAACGGTAGATTGTTACGTAAACGGTACTGTAATGGATACAGTTGTGCCCGATTTTCCGTTCTGTTTTATATCCAGATGTATAGCTTTTGCTTCAATTCTATTCAAAAGGTTGATGCGTTCTTTGGTTAACATCATTCCCTTGCTTTGATGACCATCTTTTTTGCTAGCCAAAGAGTTGTCTATACCTATACCGTCGTCGGTAATGGTAATAAGCAGATTGTCAGTTTTTTTACCAATTTGTATAGTAACCTTGCCACCATCTTCTTTTGGCATAATGCCATGCCAAATTGCATTTTCGATAAATGGTTGCAGAAGCATTGATGGAATACGGGTTTCATCTGTATCTATTGCTGTATCGATGTTGATTTCGAACTGAAATTTCTCTCCAAAGCGGTTTTTCTCTAGGCTTAGATATAAATTGAGGTAATTGATTTCCTCTTCCAAAGAAATGTAGCTCTGTGTGCATATTTCTAGATTTGTCCTGATAAGTCTTGCAAAGCCAGTAAGTACTTTATTGGCCGAGCTGGTGTTTTTTGTGTTGATAAAATGCTGTATAGAATTCATTACATTAAAAACAAAATGGGGGTTCATCATAGCTTGTAAAGCTTGTTGTTCTAACATTAGAATTTTGTTTTTAAGTAATAACTGCTCTTGCTCTTTATTTTTTTGTCTTTTGGTGATGCTCACGCCAATTAAATAAATGAGATAACCGCCAACAGCCAAAACGGCTGCAATGAACCACCAAGTTTGGTAAAAGCGTTTCTCTAGGTTTAGTTTAACTTTGGCTGGCTCGCTCCAATCGCTATTTTGACTTTTTGCACTGATTTCAAAAATATACTCTCCAGGTTCTAAAGAGGATAACTCTAACTTACGATTTTTGGTTTCTATCCAACTTCCATTACTTTTTAAACGGTACCGGTAAGTGATATTTCTGTTTTTAAAGTCAATAGCGCTGTAATTGATTGTTAAATTTTGTTCGTTAGGAGCTAAATTGAAACTGCGTTTATTTAGGTCTAATGTGGTCTTATTTTTTAGAATAGAATTGATATAGATTTTAGGTGGCTCGCTATGCTGCAACGATTGATTGTATGCGAAGTAAACCAAACCATTGTTGGTAGCAAAATATGCAGTGTCTTTGTCTATATATAGGTCGTTTAAATCATCAGAAAGTACGCCGCTTACGTCGTCGAAATTGCTAATGTTTACTTCACCATTTTTAATTGCAATTCTGTTGATACCCGTATTGCTTATTGCCCATAGGTAATGGCCACGTACAAAAAGTTTATTGATAATGTTATTGTTCAGTCCCTTTTTGTGATTAAGAATGTGCGTAATTTTTCCATCTCTTAAAATGACGATGCCATAACCGTCGGTTGCCATGGCCATGCTGCCATCCGCCAGTTGGCGTATATCGTTTATCCTTTTGGTTAATATTGGATATTTTTGGTAATGCTTGTTGAGTTTATTGTGGTTAAATTCTGATAGTCCGCTTAGGTTAGAAAACCACAGATTTTGTTCCTTGTCGTAAAATACGCGGTAGGAGCGGTCTTTGAAGAAATCTTCGAGCTCCTTGTATTTTAGTGAGGAAAAGGCGAGTTCATCCCGATCGTTTATAATTACTACACCAGAGGACAAAGAAAGCGTAAGTTTAGATGTGCTATCTATGGTGAAGTTTTTTACCACAAACATGTGATTGTTAACTTCTCGAAGAAATTTAAAATTGGCCGCCTTAGGATAACTGCTGTTTACAGAGCCCAAACCGTAGTCGGAAGCAAAAAATATCCGGTTGTTTTTTTTATCGGATACCAACTGTTTGATAAGGTTGTAATTGCCAGGGTTGGGAAGCTTGATCTGCTCAATCTTCTTACTTTTTAAATCGAGAATGTTGATAATTCCATTGGTACTTCCCATCCACAAGCGGTTATTTTTATCTTTAACGATACTTTTTATCGTGGCATTGGTTAGTCCGTTTTGTTTGGTAAAGGTATACAGCTGATCTTTGATTTTTGGTAGTTTATAGATGCCATTTTTTGTTGTAAACCATAAATTTCCTTCATTGTCACGTACAGATTGGTTGACACTGATACCGTTCAGAAAGTTTTTTTCTCCAGTGCCATCAAGATTTATTCCTTTAACACCATTCTGATTGGTGAACCATAATTTTTTCTCTCCAAGTAAAATATAACCAATATCAGAGCCTAACAATTTTGGGTCTAGTTTCAAAATTTCCCTAGTTGTACCGTTACGTGTAGTGTTTAGGCCTTGTTGGTTTAAAAAATAAAGATTGCTATCGGTTTGGTTAATTGTTTTATACGAAATGGGTGAGATGTTGTTCTTAGACATGATGAAATGTCCGTTTGAAAAAATAAAATTGGCAGAGTTGTTTACTGCACGGATATTTTTTTGTTGGTCTTCGTAGATAAACACATTTTGATATTTGTGTGTGATGCTGTTTGAAACAATCTTGGTTGTTTTGCCGCCGTCCCAAAGACCAATTACATTATTATTGGTGCCAAACCATAATCTGCCTTTGCTGTCTTCCAAAAAAGACACTACTACACCGTTAAAGTTTAGTTCCTTTAAAGATGGATTGTTTTTTTCGTTGTGTACCTTACCATCCAAAAAGTAGCTTAGCTGACCGTTAAGTGCCATAAACCAAATTCTGCCCCTACTATCTTGCCTTAGCTGCAAAATCTGATTGTCGGGCAAACCATCATCTACCGAGAAATTTTCAAAAACACTACCGTCAAATCTACTTACTCCGGCATCTGTAGCAATCCAGATAAAGCCTTTTTGATCTTGTAAAGTATAGTAGCAGTTGTTACTTGGTAAGCCATCTTTTATAGTGTAGTGAGGTAGATAAACGCTTTGGGCATAGCTTGTCCCTTGGCAAAAAATCACCCAAAAATAAAAACTTACTATAAGGAATAAACTATTTTTCACTTTGTAGTTGTCCGTAGTTTTTCATCTTTTCAAAAAAATCGCTAGCTCTTCGTCTCGAAACCATAATGTTTTCTCCATTCGAAAGCGATAGCATCAGTCCATTTTTATTGTTGTATTCCTTTACATATTTTAAGTTAACAATGCTCGATTTATGTATCCTCATGAAGCGTTCTTCGGGCAAAATTTCTTCGTAATCTTTAAGTACTTTAGAAACCGTGATCTTTTCGGCATTCTTTAAATGGAAGATAGAGTAGTTGCTATCTGCCTCAATGTGTATAATATCATCTACATCAACCAATCTATAACCTTGCCCGCTAGGTAAGGTGATCCTATTTACACCTTTTTGCTCTTTCAAGTCCTCCTCCAAGTTTTTAAGGCTCAAGTTTCTGGTCAAGGCATTGTTTAATTGCTGGTGCTTTACCGCTTTTTCTACGGCAGCAATTAATTCATCAATATCTATGGGTTTTAGCAAGTAGTCTAGTGCATTTGCTTTAATTGCTTTTAGTGCATATTGATCGTAAGCAGTTGTAAAAATTACAGTGGAGTTAGCTTCTTGTGCCTGTGGAATTAACGAAAATCCATTTTCTCCGGGCATCGCAATATCCAAGAAAATCAGATCAATATCGTGACTTTGTAGTAAGGATCTTGCTTCGCTTACAGACTTTGCTATACCACAAATGTTTACATCAGGACAGTTTTCCTGCAGTAAAAAATATAATGAAGAACGTGCAAATTCCTCATCATCAACAATAATGGTGTTTAGTGCTGCCATGTTTTAGTTTGGCTCAATTTATTAAAAATAACACCAAAAGGGAAAAGAATAATCGTTATTAGCTACAGATAAACAGATTTAATTACAAAATTGGTATTTAAAACCTCGTGTGGCGAAACCTATCTCTTTTACTTCTTAATCTGAAAGCTGTTCAGGAAAATATCTTTGTTCTGCAGACTGTGCCTATCAGGAACAACACAAGACAAGCTATAATAAATGCCATCTACAAAAATAATATTCAAGAAAATAGATTTCTTTTCTTCCTCGTTTTTGCCTTCTGTAGTGTAGCTAATATAGTTTTTATGCTGCTTTATTTTTATTTCCTGCAAATTATAGCCAGCTAAGGTAGTTTGCAAGCCACTTAAAAACTCTTCCGAAAATTCGGATGTAGCAACCAATTTGGCAAAGGCTTTTTCGTCAATCTTTAAGTTTTGTGCAATAAAGCTATAAGTCGCGGTGAAAACTGTATTTGTAGTGTCTTTTAAGGCAAAGGTAGTGCCTGCCGTTTTTGCCGGAGCGCTTGGAAAAGCTACCGTTAAACGATTGGTTATTTTTTGTTTAACCCAATTCTTTTGCGCAAACGTAGCAACGGAAATAAATAGTAAGCAGCAAATTAAAGCGGTTTTTTTCATCATTTTATCTGTTTTTAATTTGCGCTTATATCTTATTTATGAGCAAATTTGTCGGAGTATTTAAGCCTAAGTCTTCGACAAGCTCAGACTGACACTAAAAAATAGACCGCTTGCTAGGCTTGTAATAAAAGTCCCTTTTAGAGCCAGTCCCGATTTTTCGGGAGGATTTAGGGGTTAATAAGTAATCACCTGCTCTTCTAGTTCGGCTGGCAGTTCTCTGTAATTATATTTTTGGCCACGTAGTTGCGGCTCAAAACCAGCTTCTTTAATGGCAGTTTGTATACCGTTTGCCGTAAAACGATGTGGCGCACCAGCAGCAGAAACCACATTTTCTTCAATCATGATAGAACCAAAATCATTAGCGCCAGCGTGTAAACACAATTGTGCTACCGCTTTACCAACCGTTAACCAACTTGCCTGAATGTTTTTTACATTTGGGAGCATGATACGGCTCAACGCAATCATACGTACATACTCATCGCCAGTTACATTGTTGCTAATTCCACGTAAACGTTTTAATAAGGTTCCATCATCCTGAAACGGCCAAGGAATAAATGCCAAGAAACCATTTGCTTCGGCAGGTTTTTCACTTTGCACTTCACGTATCCAAACCAAATGCTCAAAACGTTCTTCAATAGTCTCCACGTGACCAAACATCATTGTTGCAGAGGTGGTAATGTCTAATTGGTGACAAGCACGCATTACATCTAACCACTCTTGTCCACCGCACTTACCTTTAGAAATTAGTCTTCTTACACGGTCGTTCAAAATTTCTGCACCGGCGCCAGGCAAGCTATCCATTCCAGCTTCTTTTAATGCCCTTAATACTTCGGTGTGAGATAAGCCTTCAATTTTAGCTACGTGAGCAATTTCTGGTGGGCCTAAAGCGTGCAATTTTAAATCCGGATAAAGTTCTTTTAGCTGCTTAAATAAGTTGGCATAAAACTCCAAACCTAAGTCTGGATGATGTCCGCCTTGCAGTAAAAGTTGGTCGCCACCTAAACGGAAAGTCTCCTCAATTTTAACTTTGTAAGTCTCAATATCGGTAATATAGCTTTCATCGTGACCTGGGCGTCGAAAGAAATTACAGAATTTACAATTGGCAATACAAACGTTAGTGGTATTCACATTACGGTCAATTTGCCAAGTTACCTTACCGCTCGGCACCTGTATTTTTCTTAGCTCATTCGCTGTGTAAGCCAATTCGGCTGTACTTGCGTTGTGATATAAAAAAATACCTTCTTCCTTAGTTAAAAAGTCAAAATTTAACGCTCGTTGCAGTAATTCTCCTGTATTCATGGTGTAAAGGTAAAAAATAAAACCCCTAAATCCCCTAAAGGGGGACTTGTTTACAGTGCTGATTAACAAATTTTAACTTCTAAATTATATTGTTGATTGGCTATTCTCGTTGATTTTTAATTTGAAAAGCAAATCCAGTGCTAATTGGTTAGGGTAGTCTTGCTCTACGCTGTTTTCGCCTTGTCATTTAGAGGAACGAGGAATCTGTTTTAGAATTGCAAGGACTTACAGATACCTCACTGTGTTCAGGATGACAAAAAGTAATTCGACTTCAATCGGGTTAGGGAATATAAAACTGTACGTAAACATGTTATTATGCCTAGACTTACGATAGTTTACTTTGATGTTTTTGTTGTGCTAGATGGTAAAGTTGAGGGCTTCGCCGTTTCAAAACTTCGTAAGTTTTAGCATTTCGGCCTAATTATTCAGGAAACGATTATATTTCTTTGCGTTAAATAAACCGCAAAGGTTTTGGAAGTTTTCGCAAAGTCACGCAAAGAAATTTATGCTCTTAGCCTTATCTCTCTTAATTCCATAATGTTTAAAAAACAAATTACTTGCTATCCGTATCTTCGGTTTCTTCCAGTTTACCATCTTTATTACGTTTCAGCTTTACAATTGGTTTTTCTTGCGTACCTGTAACACTTAATGGAATACCAATTAATCCAAATGGAGGTAAGCCTAAACGGCCTTTTAAATTCAAACGACCATCTAAACTTACTTGGCCTTCAAAACGTGGCCTAAAACCAGCGATTTTCATTTTGGTACGCTCAATCGTCAAGATGTTGTTTTTGATAGTTGTTTTAACCACTACATCTTTCAAATTCGGATTGGTTAAGCTATCTCTCTTCGTTTCTTTACTCACTGCGTTCATCATTTTGAAACCAGCCAATTTCACATCTTTTAAAGTCAAAGTGCCGCCGCCTTTTACCGATGGTAATACAGGAAACATTTCATCATTCAGTCTGCCAGTTAATTGGTAATCTAAACCAACAATACCTTTCACTTTCGATGCCGAAGTAGCCATTTCTCTAAACAATTTGATTTCTTTATACGCTTTGGCGATATCAAATTCTTTTGCATTTAGCTTAAAATCGAAGTTTGCAGCGGTTGGACTGGTGCTTTGGTAGCTCGCATCCATCAGCACTTTTGCTCCAACTAAGTCAAAGCCAGTTTGCGATAAAGTAAGCTTACCATTGTTAATGGTCATTTTGCCCTTTGCATTTTTAAGATTAAGTCCGTTATACTCCACATCGTTGGCATTGGCGGCAAAAGTCACATTCAGGTTAGCTGGAATAATGATGACACCTTTAGCTGTTGAACTGCTAGTTGATGCGGTGGTATCGCCAGCGTAGGCCATAAATTCATCGGCTACAATTTTATTGCTGTGCAGTACAAAACTACCCGTAAGTTTCTCTCTTTCATCAAAAACAAAATTTACATAGTTGTTCAAGTTTCCATTCAATTTAAAATCCGAACCTCCGTAAGAGGCATTAAACTCATCAAATTTTAAAGCAGACGATGTGAACGAGAACTTACCATTTTTAATGATAAATGCATTAGGGAACATATCTGTTAGGATATTTAAATCCTTAATACTCATAAAACCTTTGTTCTGTAAACGACCATATCTACCCGCCATGGCATCGCTCTGTAAACCTTTAAAGTTTACATTGGTGTAAATTAAGCCTTTAACTTGGTAGCCTGGAACTGCGAACAGTTTGTACAGCTTTCCAATATCTAAAGTCCCTCTAGAAGCAATATCGTACGATACATTTTCTAAATTGCTCACATTGGCTTTTAGCAAAAATGGCTGACCAGACATCTCAAAAGAAATAGGTTTGATGTTCAATAAAGTGCCCTTTAAACTCCCGTTTTTGTTGGTAATTGCGGCATCAATATCAATCTTTTCTAAAGCTTCGCTAAAATGAGCAGTTTTGATATAACCTCTATCCAATTTAATCAAAGCATTGGTCACAGGGAAAAGTTTTTGAGCTTTATCATAAGAACCTTTACTGGTTACATCAACAGCTAATTTTCCATTTAAAATCAATCCCTTAACAGGGTAGAAATTTTTGATTTCTGCAAAATTAATAGCAGTTTTCAGACCTAAATCTACCGTGATATAGTTAATGGTTTGCAGTTTCAAATAACCTTTAATGTAGTTCGACATCGCATTGATATCGATATTACTGATTTCCAGTTTGGTGTTTTTATAATCGCCATTAACATTGTTGCCTACAAAATCGAAGTTAATTTTATCGATAGGGGAAGGGAGCGAAGCATATTTAAAATAACCATTGCTCAATTTAATTTTTGCGTCAAAAGTAGGTACGGTAGCAATAACAGTATCCACCTTCCTCACACCACTCTTTACAACCTTTGTACTGTATTTTCCATCAGCATTTACGCTCATTACCAGCCTTCCTTTAATATTTAGACTATCCATGTTTACCACTTTTGCCCATTTCTCTAAATCGATGTTAGAACGGGTTTTGGTATAGATTTGTGGTTCTTTCAAACCTTTAATTTTGGTCACTGAAGCTAAATAGTCGTTGCCGATATTGAAATACAAGCTATCCATATTCAAATCCAAACTATCTGGATTTAAGCTTGGGATTTTGGTTTGTAGGTTTAGGAACAAGTTTTTGATGGCCTCTGGAGCATTTGGATTTTTAATTTCACCATCACGAACCTTCATATTGAAAGTTAAGCTAGGCATCGTATTGCTCTCTGCAATGTATTTGCCAATTAGCGAAGCATCTATCTCTGCATAGCCTTTAACTTTGGTTTTTTCTAATTTTTCGGCAATTTCGGCAGGTAACGCAGTAAACATATTCTGTAAATCGGTTTCCTTAGCCTGCGTCTTAAAATCCATGTCGTAACCATCTTTTAAGAAAGAGAAACGGCCTACAAAGCGAATAGGTAAAGAGTTTATTTTAATGTCGTTTTCATCGAACAGCAAATCCAAAGAGTTGGTATTGATTTTGGTGATGAGCTTGGCATTTAATTCTTTGTGCAGCAGGTATGGCGTGCCAGCGTAATAAATATCGGCATCTTTAATAGAAAGTTTACTCTTTAAATCAAAAATCGCCTTGCTTAAATCTCCGGTACCGCTATAGTTCACGCCTTTTGCATCAATCATCATCGGGATCGATTTATCGTTGTAAACTAAATCGCTGTTTTTAATATAGATACCTTCTATTTTGATAGCTGTACTAGCAGTATCTGTGGTTTTCTTGCCATCGTCTTTACTTTCGTATACATTATAATTGGCATGGCCTTGCTCATCAGAAAGAATGTTAATTTTGGCATTATCTAAGTAAAATTCATCAACCTTGATTTGGTCGCCAAATAGCGAAAACAAATTGATACCCAAACCCATCTGCTTGGCATAAATTAAAGTATCGTTTTTAAAAGGTGCTGAACCCTTAAGCAGAAATTCATCTAAATTTAGCGTTAGCGAAGGAAAGTGTGTAAAAAACGAAAGTCCAGTTCCCTTAAAACTAACTTCTCCCTTTATATTCTGATTAATCGTTTTGGTGATTTGTTGGTTAATGGTTTTTGGGATAAGAAAGGGAATGATGAACAAAAGCGCTATCAAAGAGGCAATACTGATGCCCAGAATTTTAAAAAACTTCTTCAAGATGGTAAGATTTAAATGGCGTTTGGTACAAAGATACGTTGTATAGCCATTGTTGAACCTATTTCTAACATATTTTAACAAAAGCTGAACAAACATTGCATTGTAAGTTTGGTACAGCCTTTTAAAAGCTAAAATTACAACTCAATATTTTGTGCAATAAGTAGCGCTTTTTTAAATTCTAATCGTGCTTTAATTTAAGCGTTTGCTCATTGTCATAAGTTATTAAAACCACAACTAGCAGTTGTTGTTATATACATCGTGATGATAGTATTACTTACATTTGTGAGTGTTCAACTTTTAGAACAATTAGGTTATAAGTTGTTATGGAATTTTTGCTGAAATTTAAGCTGAGTGATCATCTGTATCTACGGGATCCGGAAAGTAGCGAACTGGGAAAGTCAATTGTTAGCAACGCAATTGACTTAATTGATGACGTGGGCTTTGAGCGTTTCACCTTCAAAAAACTAGCACAAAAGATAGATTCTACAGAAACTACTATTTATCGTTATTTTTCTTCTAAACACAAGCTGCTGACTTATATCCTTAATTGGTACTGGAACTATTTAGAATTTGTGGCAAAAATGCGTTTGCAGCAAATAACTGATAGTACTGCAAAACTTAAGCTGATCTTAGAAATTATTACGCACAGTGATGGCTACAGTTCAGAAATGCAAGAGTATGATTTACAGAAACTGCATCGTATCGTGATATCAGAAAGCAGTAAATCTTACTTGGTAAAAGAAGTGGATGAAATTAACAAAGAGCTTGTGTTTAATCCGCTTAAGAGTTTGTGCCAATTTATAGGGGAGATCGTTTTGGAAATCAACCCGAAATTTGCTTATCCCAAATCGTTGTCTAGCACGTTGATGGAAACGGCACACGATCAACAGTTTTTTAGTGAACATTTACCTAAACTTACAGACAATAAAAGTAGAACGCAGCATAAAACTTATGTATTGGCATATCTAAATGCTTTGGCTTTCTCAGTAATTAAATAATATGGCACAAAATCAAGATTATACAAAAAGTAGTAAGGCGTTATTTAAATACATCACCAAAGAAAAGAAAGATGTAACTGCTATTTATGTTTATGCCATATTAAGTGGCTTGGTGCAATTAAGTATCCCCTTGGGCATACAGGCAATTGTAAGCTTTGTAATGGGGGCTACCATGGTTACATCACTGTATTTACTGATTGGTTTTGTGGTGTTAGGTACTTTTTTAGCTGGTTTTTTCAGAATTAAGGTGATGCAGATTATTGAGAAAATTCAGCAGAAAATCTTTGTAGAATACGCTATTGCCTTTGCGGAAAAGCTCCCGAATATCAATTTATCGGCCACTAAAAAATACTATTTGCCAGAGCTGGTGAACCGTTTCTTCGAAGCACCAAATCTGCAAAAAGGAATTTCAAAGATATTGCTCGAAATTCCAACTGCGCTTATCCAAATTGTTTTTGGAATACTTCTACTTTCGTTCTATCACCCTTGGTTTTTAGTTTTTGGCGGAATCGTAATTATCATTGTAGTGCTCATTTTCCGTTATACGATGGACTCGGGCATTCAATCTAGTGTGGAAGAAAGTGATAAAAAATATGAGGTAGCTTCTTGGTTGGAGGATATCGCTGGTGCTATCAAAACCTTCAAAATTAATTCTAAAACCGAACTTCACCTTGCCGGTACCGATGAGCGAGTGGTGAAATATTTAGATCATCGTACTTCGCATTTTAAGGTGTTGGAATTTCAATACAAGGCAATTATCGGCTTTAAAGTAATTATGACATTGGTGATGCTTGCCATTGGGACCTACTTGCTCGTTACCCAACAACTAAACATTGGTGCTTTTATCGCTACCGAAATTGTGGTACTTACCATGATGACCGCTGTTGAAAAGCTGATTAAAAGCTTGGAAAGTTATTATGATGTAATTGCATCGTTAGTGAAACTGGAAAAAGTAACAGAACTTACCGACGAACATAACGCTGACATTGTGTTGGAGCAAAAAAATGGTGGAATGGAAGTAGGTTTTAAAGATGTAAGTTTTTCATTTAACGATAATAAAGACATACTGTCGAGCTTGAATTTCAATATACAACCTAATACCCTAACGGTGATATCTGGCAAGTTGGGCGCTGGTAAATCATTGCTTTTAAATATGATGGCTGGATTTTATGATCCAACTTCTGGAGCAATTTTGTTCGACAAGGTTCCGCTTAAGAACTTGGATAAAATATCGTTAAGAAATTTGATAGGCCTTTATATGGAAGATATGCAAATTATAAAAGGTACACTGCAAGACAATATTTTATTAGGTAGGAAGGATGTAAACACAGAAGATATCCTAGAATTATCAGAATTGATTGGCATAGAACATTTATCAAGTCAATTTACCAATGGATTTTATACTGAACTAAGTGAGACAGATACCGAAATTTCATTTAGTTCGAAAAAGAAAATATTGTTGTTGAGAGCACTTTTGGGCAATCATCGTTTACTACTTTTAGAAGATCCATTAGATGGTATGAATGCTGAATTTAAGTTGAAGATGATCGAATACTTACAAGAAATTAAGAAGAAAGCAACGGTAATTATCGTGTCGGATGCTAGTGAGATTATGAATATAGCAGACCAAGAGCTACATCTTCAAAATGGTAGAGTAACCAGCAATTAACCTAAGCAGATTAAGAAATGAAGTTAAAATCTATCGATAACATTTATCATATTAATAGAGACTCACGAGTAAAAAGGTGGTTTTTTATCTTTTTAGGTTTTTGTGTGGTGGTGCTCTTTTTACCTTGGACCCAAAATATCAAGGTAAGGGGAAACGTGAGTACGCTCTACCAAGATCAACGTCCACAGCAACTTAATTCGCCTATTCCGGGTAAGATTATAAAATGGTACGTAAAAAATGGTGATTACGTTAACAAAGGAGATACCATTTTACAACTGACAGAGGTAAAGGACGATTACCTAGATCCACTTTTGTTAGAACGCACCCAAGAACAAGTGAAAGCAAAAAGGGGCGTAAGAAGTTACTACGAAGCCAAAGTTGGGGCAACGGACAGTCAGCTGAGTGCGCTTAATGCGGCTAGAGATTTGAAACTGAGCCAACTGAAGGTGAAGATCAGTCAGTTAAATAATAAACTAGCAGCAGAAGAAGCAGAACTTTTGGCTGCGGATAATGAACTGAAGTTAAGTGAAGATCAATACAATCGCCAGAAAAAGATGTACGACGATGGTTTGGTGTCGCTTACACAATTTCAACAACGTAACGTGAGTTATCAAAATGCAGTGGCTAAAAAAACTGCGGCACAAAATAAGTTGGCGCAAACCAGGCAGGAAATTGTAGCAACTAACATAGAACAGAACGCTACCATACAAGATTACACCGAAAAATTAAGCAAAACTCAAGGCGAACGTTACCAAAGCATGGGGCAGATTGAAGGCAGCACTGGAGATATTGCCAAGCTCGAAAATCAGGCGGCAAATTACCAAGCTAGGAGAGGTTTGTATTATGTGGTGGCATCACAAGATGGGCAGGTGGTACAGCTCAACAAAGCTGGTATTGGCGAAATTTTGAAAGAAACCGAAAGCATTGGCACCATTGTGCCCAAAAAGGTAGATTACGCAGTAGAGATTTATGTAAAACCTGTGGATTTGCCATTGCTTAAAGAAGGGCAACGGGTAATGTGTATTTTCGACGGCTTCCCTGCCATTGTATTTTCTGGTTGGCCAAATACCAGTTACGGAACTTTTACTGGAAGAGTAGTAGCCATAGAAAATAACATTAGCGTTAATGGTTTATTTAAAGCGTTGGTGGTAGAAGATAAAACGCAAAAACCGTGGCCGCCACAAATAAAAATGGGCGCTGGTGTGCAAGGCATCGCTATTTTAAATGATGTGCCTATTTGGTACGAGCTATGGCGAAACATTAACGGTTTCCCACCCGACTATTACATCGCCAAAACTGAAACAACTACCAAATAGAAATGAAAATGCGATATAGATTTGTCTTAGTTTTCTTAATGATTTGCGTTGTTCAGCCAGTTTTTGGACAAGATACCCTGCGGCTTTCGCATCAGGAGTTTTTAGCTGCCGTTAAAAGCTACCATCCATTAGCGTTCAAATATCGACTGCAAAATGAAATAGCGAGGGCAGAAATCCAAAGAGCTAGAGGTAATTTTGATCCGGTAGTTGAAGGTAAAAAAGGTGAAAAAACTATTGATGGCATCGATTACTACAAAGAAACAAACATTGGCTTGGGTATTCCTACTTGGTATGGCATAGAATTAAATGGCAGTTATAACTATATCGACGGACAAAAGCTGAATAACAGCGATACCCGTGGTGGTCTATACCAATTTGGATTAACGGTTCCGCTAGCTAAAAATCTGGTTTACGATAGGCGAAGAGCGTTGCTAGACCAGGCGAGAATTGGCTTGCAGATGACCGAGGCCGAACAACTTGTGCTCACCAACGATTTGCTTTTGGCCGCCGATAATGCTTACTGGAATTGGGTAAAAGAGTACGAAATTTTCTTGCTACAAAGTAGGGCGGTAACTATCAACCAAGATCGTTTAGCACTCACCAGAAAAACCTACCAATACGGCGAACGTGCAGCTATTGATACCACAGAAGCATTATCACAATTACAAAGTTTCGAGCTAGAGCAAAAAGATGCTTACCTGCAATTTGTGAAAGCTACTCAAGAACTGTCTTTGTTTTTATGGAAAGAGAACCAACAACCTTACGATATTTTGGAAGGTATTTTACCAAGCGAAACCTTGATGGGCAATGTGGCTTACCAAGATTATGCGCAATTACTGGCTCAGCTAAGCAACCAACCTTTGGCTAACCACGCATCGGTGATGTTCTACCTGCGAAAGCAAGATTTTTTAGAAAGCGAACGTCGGCTTAAATTTCAGAGCTTTTTGCCCAAATTAGATTTAACCTACAATTTCTTTAATAAGGAAAATTACAGATCTGAGTTTTTTCCGCTGTTTCAAAACAACTATCAATACGGTTTAAAATTAGAAATACCCATCTTTTTAAGGCAGGCCAGGGGCGATTATCGCATTGCGAAAAATAAAGTGCAACAAAACCTTTTAGATATCGATTACAAAAGACAGGAAATTAACACTAAGTTGAATACCTATAAAAACGAGGTACTCAACTATCGCAACCAGATAGATATCGCTACGCAAAATATTGATAACTACGAGCGCTTGGTAAAGGCAGAAGAAGCCAAGTACAACGCTGGAGAAAGTTCTTTGTTCTTGATCAATAGCAGAGAAAATAAGTTGATTGATGCACAGGAGAAGATTTTAGAATTGCGTTTGAAGTTCATTAAAGGTTACAATCAGCTTAAATGGCTGAACGAGAATTTTATGCAGTAATTGCTTATAGGTTAGCGCCTACTTTGCATATTTCCAAAACCTACTTTTTCCTTCTGATATCCATTGAATGGCCTCGGCAATTCGCTTGTCTCTTGTTGCTTCGGTTTTGGCGTCTACAATCCAAGTGATATAGTCTTTTCTAAAAGAGGGAGATTTGCTTTCGAATATTTCTTTGGCCACGGGATCCATTGCTAAGCACTCGGCAAAGTATGCTGGCATTTCTACCACCGTAGGCTTCTCCGATTTTTGAGTAGGAACTTTAATTCCTTTCTCGTTTAAAATCATCGCTTCTTTAAGTAATGCAACAAATTCATCATCGGGTGGTAAATCTGCCAAGCTTGTAATTTTGCCCAGAAATCTATCTGCAGGTTTAAGATTTTTGCTGTTCTTTAGTCGCTTGTCGCTCATCAGCTCTGCTTTAATAAAGGTAAAAGAGCAATGCTTTTTATAAGCAGCTAGCACAAACATAAAATCGCCTTTGTAATCTAAATGCGGATATCCCCATTTGATGGCTTCTACAATTTGCGGGCAATGCTGGTGCGCTAGTTTACGCCAATGCGCTAATATTGGTTTTGCAAAGTCCTCCGCATTTGCAATGTAGGTGTCTACTTTAAGGTCGAAATTATTCATCTGGTAGTTTTTAGATATGCTGTAAAATAGCTAAATGTTCCTTTTTTTACTTTCTATGGCTATGAATTCTGGCAAATAATCGGGTGTACAACCTTTCGACACCATTTCCCCTTTGTAAAGCCCCGTTTTTTCACCAATGGCAATACAGCGTGCTCTGTATTTTTTGTCGTAAACGCCAACCCAACCAGCAAGAAAATTCATTGCCCATTGCACCTCTGGTTCTTCTTTAGCTATCTTGGCTTCAATGGTGCTTATTAAGTGTTCCGTGTTGTCTGGTGGTGTTTGGCCAACCCATCTTAACCTTGCTTGGTGATACCAAAAAACTCGCCTTTGCAATGCAGAGGAGCTGTTTTCCCAAGAACCAATGAGTGCCGTTGTTTTCTTATCTTTTGTTAGTTGATTAGCCATTAGCCAATCCACTAACTGGTTACGTTCGTCTAAAGGATGCGTTTGCATATCCTCGTCTAGTTGGTTAATCAGCTCTTCAGATAGTAACTTGCTGTCCATAATTAAGATGGCCAACTGTCTGGGTAGCAGTTTTCCAAATGACCAAAGTACCATTGCCAGTTCATGATCCTTTTTTAGTTCCTTCGCAAGCTTCCGTAAATCGCCTAGCTTGGTTTTACTATCAATTTGATTTAAGATATTTTCTGCTCTTGTATCTAGTTTCATGTCTTTGTAGCGATTGTATGGTATCCATTGTTAAAAGCCTAAAATTGCAACGTAGTGTTACGCTTAATCCTAACGGTTTGCAGGCTTAAGTTGAGCCTAAATCTCAAGTTTTCTAAATATAGTTGGAAGTTTTTGAAAATTTTTACTTTCCATCATCTCATTCGCTATTTATACCAATAATCTTATGAAGACTTTTGACTTGCGTATGTGTAAACCTCGATAATTCTACTATTGTGGCCAAGTAAGGTATGTATGTGCCACAAGCCGGTGTCAATTTCCAATAAGTGCATAGTATCACTTAACGAAGCAATTCCATCTTTTGAAGTGTGCTGCTCCATTTGACATCTTTTAGTGTTATAAAGCGAGAAATCAGTGCTAGGTTGTTGTGAAAATAAATAGGGATATGGTTTTGGATATTATGGCTAATAAGCTTGGCGTTATATATGCTTAGGTAAATATTTGCCCCAATTTAAGAAGTGTTTTCTAAAATAAACCCGATAGTAGTGGGCATCCCGATTTTTCATCGGGATAAAACAAATAGCGGGACTAACATGAATAGTAGCGATAGCCCTTGCTTTTCAAAAAGAACATTTCCGAAACTTTTTAAATGCAAAAAGCAGGGCTACGTTATATAACCCTGCTTTCAAATAAAATCGTAATTCTAAATCGTAAATTCTAGTGGCTTGGTGCTGTCGCATCTACACGTCTAATCTGCGCACCTAGGGCACGTAAACGGGTGTCGATATCTTGGTAGCCACGCTCAATTTGCTCGATATTGTAAATGGTAGATTTACCTTCTGCCGATAAAGCTGCGATTAACAATGATACGCCGGCTCTAATATCAGGTGATGTCATGCTGATACCACGCAAAGCATATTTCTTGTCGATACCATTCACGGTGGCACGGTGTGGATCGCAAAGGATGATTTGAGCACCCATATCTATCAGTTTATCTACAAAGAACAAACGGCTTTCGAACATTTTTTGGTGTATCAAAACGTTTCCTTTCGCCTGTGTAGCAACCACCAATACTATACTGAGTAAATCTGGTGTAAAGCCTGGCCAAGGTGCATCGGCAATGGTCAAGATAGATCCATCAATAAAAGTGTCTATTTGATAGTGCTTTTGCGAAGGCACGTAAATATCGTCGCCACGGCGCTCTAACTTGATCCCCAGTTTTTTGAAAACTTCCGGAATTACGCCCAGTTCATCGTATTGTACGTTTTTAATGGTTATTTCTGATTCGGTCATGGCGGCCAAACCAATAAAAGAACCAATTTCAATCATGTCTGGCAACATTCTGTGTTCGGTACCGCCCAATTTTTTTACACCTTCAATAGATAAAAGGTTAGAGCCAATACCGCTAATTTTCGCTCCCATTCTGTTTAGCATTTTACATAGCTGCTGTAAATAGGGCTCGCAAGCTGCGTTATAAATGGTAGTAGTGCCTTTGGCCAACACGGCCGCCATTACTATATTAGCTGTTCCAGTAACAGATGCTTCGTCCAATAAAATGTAGGTTCCCTGCAAATTAGTTGCATCTACATTGAAAAACTCTTTCTTTTGATCGTAAACAAATTTTGCGCCTAGTTTTTCGAAGCCTAAAAAGTGCGTATCTAAACGGCGGCGACCAATTTTATCACCTCCAGGTTTTGGAATAGCAGCTTTACCGAAACGTGCCAAAAGTGGTCCTACAATCATGATAGAACCTCTTAAACCGCCACCTTTTGCTTTAAAAACGTCAGAAGAGAAGAAATCTAGGTTGATATTCTTCGCTTCGAAAGTGTAAGTGTCTTTGTTAATACGTTCTACCGTTACGCCTAAATCGCCTAATAATTCAATCAGTTTGTTTACATCCTTAATATCTGGGATATTGCTGATGGTAATTTTTTCTTCGGTAAGCAATACTGCCGATAAAATCTGTAAAGCTTCATTCTTGGCACCTTGAGGGGTAATTTCACCTTTCAATTTCTTGCCGCCTATAATTTCAAATGCGTTCATTCTATTTTGGTTTTTGCCTTGCAATAAAGGTTAATGTCTTTGTTTATTATTACGTTGACGATTGTTGTTGTTCTGACGGTTTTTGTTATTATTTTGGCGGTTTTTATTGTTCTGCCTATTGTTCTGGTTTCTAAACTCAACCTTTTGCAAGTTTACGTTTTCTTCCAATACCAAAGCACCGCCAGACAGTTCGCTTAAGTTTTTAAGGATCACTTCGTCGGCCACGTTATCTTTGTTCCACTGCACATAAGCCATTTTCATGAAATTGGCAATACCCTGCACCATTGCTTGTTTGCGCTCAGGGTTTTGCTCTTCAATGGCATTGGCAATCATTTTTTCTACCGTTTTGCCGTAGTGTTTGTATTTAATTCTTTGTTGCGGATAACCTATATGCTCTGGCTTAAATTCTTTGCTCTCTGGCGTAGGCTTAGGGTAGGGGCTATCTACATCTATCTGATAATTGGAAATGATATGTAGATGGTCCCAAAGTTTATGCTTAAAATCGGCCACATCACGTAGGTGCGGGTTTAAAAAGCCCATTAAATCGATAACGGCTTGTGCATATTTATTGCGTTCTTCTTTGGTTGGCAAGGTAATAATGTACTTTACCATATTTTGCACATTACGCCCGTATTCTGCCAGAATTAATTCGCTTCTGGTGGTATTATAATCGAAATTCATTTTTTAAATGCTTTGTCTTTTTAAACATTAAGAATTTAAGGTTCATTAAGCTTGTTTTCTTAATTGCTCTTCATTCCTTCATGTTTAAATACTAAATGTAAAATTAATTGTTCTAGATGATTTCAATGCAATCAGTATAATAATTTGAAAATCAATGTTTGCTTTTCATGGCTAATGTAGCCCTGCTGTACACTATTATTCCCGATAAAATCGGGAGATAACCGCTGCCATCAGGTTTATTTAACAAAAGCCTGTTCAAGGTGCTTACCTATTCAAGTTCAACTGAAATAATCTAATTTTCTAAAACCACTATGAAATAATTGAAACAGAAGTTGTAGACTAAGGGAAAACCCTAAACTTCCAAAGATGTTTTCAATTATGAAATTCACCGGAATGGTTTGTTGATGCAAATATAGAGAAAAATTAAATTATTTTTTTTCGTTTAATCTTTGTTTAAAAAAGTTTAGTATTACAAAATGAGTAAATGGCATTAAAAGTATTTGTAAGCCAATTACAAAGATAAGAGGTGTAAAAAAAATCAATATGTCATTTTCTAAATATCCAAAAAAAGAGAAAATGATTGCTAGAGCAATACCGCCAATTCCATATATCAAAATTGATTTTAGATATAAGAAAGGGAAACAAGTGTAAGAAGACTCTCCTTTTATTTTACAAATCAAAACCGCTGCGAATACACTTCTGTAATTATCTTCAATTCTCACTTGAAAGCTGTCTTCATTAAGTCTTTTAACTTGTAGTTCATTCCCATTTTCAAGCCTATATTTTCCAGTTCCTCTGATTGGAATTTCGCGAATACGTCTTATCAAATATTGCTTTTGTTGTTTTAATTTTTCTGTTTTGTAAGCCTTAATCCTTTTAAGCTCTTTGCCTTCTTGCTCTACTTTGTTAATAATAGTAGTTGCATGATTTCGGCTTTTAAGTAATGTTACAGCTGCATGCCGAGCCTCAAAAACAAATGACTTTGAATTTATTGCTATTTCTAATAAATCTTCGTCAGATTTGAATTTGAACTTTTCTATGAATTGATTTTTATTCATTTTTTATGCATTTGTCAATGCATTAACTTTTTTGAAAAAAACAACTACCTAACAATGCGTAACTTCGCAAATTTTAACAATAACTGCTTATTGCCTAAACCTTGGAAAAACACCGTTGCTTTTACATCCGGTAATCTTCCTTCTAGTTGCACAATTTTACCGAAACCAAATTTTTCGTGTTCTACATCCATGCCCATTTGAAACTCGCTTGCAGCACTTGGTGTAAAGCCAGCCGTTGGTACGTGCGCTTTAGGTAAAATGGAAGTAGTAGGTTTGGGCTTAAATGCCGTTTGCTGAGAAGTAGGCTTCGGTTGTAATTCTCTTTGTTGGCTCCAGCTTTTACGTTCAGTATCAAATCCGCCGCTGCTAAAACTAGGTTTAGCAGCTTTAATCGCATCTAACTCTAAATATTTGGGGCTAATCTCATTAATAAAACGACTAGGTTCGCAAGAGGTTAAAGTACCCCAACGGTAACGAGAAGTGGCGTAAGTTAAGGTCAGTTTTTTCTCTGCCCTAGTAATGGCAACGTAGAATAAACGACGTTCTTCCTCCAAATCGGTTCTAGAAGTTAATGACATTTGCGATGGAAACAAATTTTCCTCTAAACCAACTACAAACACATTTTTAAACTCTAAACCTTTAGCCGAGTGTATGGTCATTAACGAAACTGTATCTGCATCTTTGTCCTTGTCTTTATCATCGTTAGTTAACAGGGCTACATCCTGCATGAAAATCGCCAAGCTGCGGTCTTCAATATCTTCACGTTCCGCAAATTCTTTTATACCAGCCAATAACTCTTGGATGTTTTCGTAACGAGCTCTGCCTTCTACGCTATCATCGCTGTGCAGTTCTTTTAAAATACCCGAATGTTGAGCGATGTACAAAGCAGTTTCGTAAGCATCTAACTTTGTAGACTCTGCTGCAAATGCCCTAATCATCATCGCAAAATCGTTCAGTTGGTTAGGTACACGTCCACCTAAATATTGATGCGGATTGCAGATGACCTGCCACATGGTAATACCGTGCTCGTTTGCTGCAACAGCAACTTTTTCTAAGGTAGTATCGCCTAAACCACGACGAGGATAATTGATGACACGTTTCAATGCCTCTTCATCCGCCGGATTAAATGTTAAACGGAAATAGGCAATTAAATCCTTAATCTCCTTACGTTGGTAGAAGGAAAGTCCACCGTAGATTTTATAAGGCACATTGAGTTTACGTAAGGCCTCCTCCATTGCTCTACTTTGTGCATTGGTACGGTAAAGAATGGCGAAATCGGTGTAGTTTAAACCGTTTCCAGTGCGTTCTTGCACAATGGCTTCGGCTACTAATTTACCTTCTTCGTTATCTGTAAAAGCTCTTGATATCTTGATTTTATCGCCCTGCTCATTCGCAGAGAAAACATTTTTCTCTAACTGATTTTTATTATTAGCAATGATGCTATTGGCAACCTCTACAATGTTTTGTGTAGAACGGTAATTTTGCTCCAACTTGTAAACTTTCAAATCTGGATAATCGCGTTCAACATTTAGGATATTCTGAATGTTAGCGCCACGGAAAGCATAAATACTTTGTGCATCATCACCTACTACACATAGGTTTTCGTGTGCTGCAGCCAGTTTTTTTACAATAGTATATTGCGAATGGTTCGTATCCTGGTACTCATCTACCATGATGTATTTAAACTTATGCTGGTATTTGTTCAGTACCTCTGGATGTTTTCTAAGCAATACGTTGGTTTTGAACAACAAATCATCAAAATCCATTGCGCCAGCTTTGTAACAGCGTTTAGCATAAGTTTCGTAAATCTGCCCTAAAAGCGGACGCTTATTGCCAATATCTTCTGCTTGTATAGTTGGATTGTTTACATACTCTGCAACAGAAATCAAATTGTTTTTAGCTTGCGAAATGCGATTGTAGACAATGTTAGCTGCATAAAGTTTATCGTCTAACTGCATTTCTTTAAGGATGGTACGGATTAAACTTTTACAATCATCAGTATCGTAAATGGTGAAATTGCTTGGATAGCCAATTTTCTCTGCTTCTACACGTAAAATTTTTGCAAATACCGAGTGGAAAGTTCCCATCCAAATGCTTTTAGCTTCGGTACCTACCACTTTCTCTATACGCTCACGCATCTCCTTGCTGGCCTTGTTGGTAAAAGTTAATACCAAAATATTGAACGGGTCAACACCTTTTTGTATCAAGTGTGCCACACGGTAGGTAATTACCCTCGTTTTTCCTGAACCTGCACCGGCCACAATCATTACTGGTCCTTCGGTATTCTCTACTGCTGCTCTTTGTTGTGGGTTTAATCCTGCTAAATAATCCAAATCTTTATCCTTGCTTTTAAAGGTTCAAAAATAAGAAATTGTAAGGGGAATTGATGAAATTTGTTGAAAGGTTATGATGTTTGGTTAACTGTTTGAATTGGTTAATAGGTTAATTGTTGAAATCGGTTAACTGAAAATTGCAAATTGAAAACTGTGAACTGTTTACTGCCAAAATAACATCCTTTTGAATTGGGAATAGATTTTGATAAATACTTGTTATGGAAGAAAATAATTTAAACCACAATTTAGATTTCAACGATATACCAGAGGGAAATAACAGCGCCGACATATATGCTAATTTCAAAGAGAAGTTAGAGAACGTACAGACTTTTCCCGGCTTGTATGCTTATAAGTTTATCTTAACAGGTGGTGTAGATAAAATTAAGGAGTTAAGAGCAGTTTTGCCAGAAGAAGAATTTATTGAAACGCCATCTAAAACTGGAAAGTATATTTCTGTTACCGTTAAAAAATGGATGCAAGACGCAGATGCGGTAGTTGATATTTATAAAAAAGTAGGGGAGATTAAAGGGATAATGATGCTTTAAGGGAGTTGAGTATTACCTTTAATACGTACGTCATTGCGAGGCACGAAGCAATCTTAAAGTGATTTGCGGCTAGAGTTGTAAGATTGCTTCGTCGTTCCTCCTCGCAATGACGACCGACGGATTTGCTTCTTAAATAATCTGATGCAGGACTTCACTAACTTGTTTTGCTTTATCCAATACCATTAAGTGACCACCATTTTGTATAGCGATAACATTTCCAGATTTATTAATGGGTAAGATTTTATCATTAGTACCGTGGATATGAAATAGGTTTTGATGTAATTGCATATTATTCCAATTAACGACAACGTTAATAGCCCATTTTAGAAAATCGATATCAGTATCTGCTAAAACTTTCTGAAATAAATCTCTATCGTTTTTTCTGATTACACCGAACAACCATCGGTTTAGAACATGGTCTTTTTTAAGGATGGAATAGGGAATAAGTCGGTGAAGATTTAGTTTGCCAGCTAATCGGTAAACCAAGGGGATTTCTCTTTTGGTTTTTAATGAAGAAATCAAAATCAGTTTATCTACTCTGATGATTTTGGCAAGTTCGGTAGCGACAATTCCTCCGAATGATAGGCCTATAAGTATTGGATTTTCGTGCTTAATTTGCTCGTTTATTCTTTTGGTATAGTCAGTTAAAGGTTCGTTAGGGAATGGTTTAATCCAGTCGATAAAAGTTACATCCCAGTCTTTAAAGTCTAGATATTTGAAAACTCTTTCGTCTGCACCTAAACCGCTAAGAATGTATACTTTTTTCAATTTAGAATTGAGTTTTAGTGCATTTGTCATTGCAGCAATGACGATTGATGAAAACCTACTTATGTCTCTTCTCTAAGTTCTCTGCAATATCCTTCAAACTCAATCCTTTTTCCTTCAACAAAAACATTAAGTGGAAAACCAAATCCGAAGCTTCGTTAATTAAGTCTTCTCTGGTTTCTGCTAAAGCAGCAATTACCGTTTCAACACCTTCCTCACCAACTTTTTGTGCGATTTTGTTTAAACCCTTGTTGCGCATTTTGTTGATGTAAGAACCCTCCACAGGATTTTCATATCTATCGTTAATGATGTTTTCTAACTCAAAGATGAAATTTTGATTGTATTCCGTTTTAAAGCAGCTACGAGAACCAGTATGACAAGTTGGCCCAACTGGATTGGCTTTAATCAAAATCGTATCGTTATCGCAATCTATGGCAATAGATTGAACAAACAAGAAATTACCGCTTTCTTCGCCTTTAGTCCATAAACGGTTTTTAGAGCGAGAAAAGAAAGTTACTTTGCCTTCTTGTTGTGTTTTCTCGAAAGCCTCTGCATTCATGTAGCCCAACATCAACACTTCTAAAGTTTGGTTGTCTTGAACTACTACGGGAACTAAACCATCGGTTTTGGTAAAATCTATTTGATTGGTGTTAATGTTGCTCATTTGTTTGTTTTTATTCTTGCCGTCATTGCGAGGTACTGCCTGTCCCGAACATTCGGGGAAGCAATCTCTCAAGGTTTTGTATGGCGCTTTAAGATTGCTTCGCAAAGCTCGCAATGACGAGTTGTTTATGTCCGTTTTCCCCGTCATTTCGACGAAGAATGAGGAGAAATCTAACAAGTGTATATACGTATCGCTAGATTTCTCTCTAGCGTTCGAAATAACGGTAATGTTCTATATCCTCACTGGAATGTTATTCCTACTTAATTCTTGTTTCAAATCTGGTATTAAAATCTCCCCATAATGAAACACAGAAGCAGCTAAAGCAGCATCTACATTCGCTTTTTGGAAAACCTCCGTAAAGTGCTCCATACTACCCGCACCACCAGAAGCAATAATTGGAATATTAATGCTATCGTTAATCTTCTTCAATAAATCACAATCAAAACCAGCTTTAGTGCCATCATGGTCCATAGAAGTTAACAATATTTCTCCTGCACCTAATTCTTCTGCCTGTTTAATCCAGCTTTCGGTTTCTAGTTCGGTAATTAAACGACCACCATTTAGATGAACCATATTTCTGCCATCTACGTATTTCGTATCTACGGCAACTACTACAAACTGTACTCCAAAGGCTTTCGCCAATTCTTCAATCAGTTCAGGTCTACGTACAGCAGCCGAGTTGATACTGATTTTATCTGCGCCAGCGTTTAGCAAAGCTTCAGCATCTGCAATTTCGGTAATGCCGCCACCAATGGTAAACGGAATGTTCAATTGCCTGGCAACAGATTTTACCATTTCAATCATCGTTTTACGACGTTCGTGGGTAGCGGTGATGTCTAAGAAAACCAACTCGTCAGCACCTTGCTGCGCATATTGAGCTGCTAATTCTACAGGGTCGCCTGCATCTCGTAAATCAACGAAGTTTACACCTTTTACGGTACGACCGTCTTTTACATCTAAGCAGGGGATAATTCTTTTACTCAGCATATTTGTTTGGTTTCGTCATTGCTTCGTGCCTCTCAATGACGATTTTAATTCTTTACTATTCCAATAATTAATAAAATGATGCCAATTAAAAACGTTGGGATAAACAAGGCGATACAGTATTCTCCTATTTTACTTAAAATCTCCCAATTATCTCCTAAATAACTAAATGTAGCAGCTAGAAATACTAACATTGATACACCTAATAATAAAAGTATAGCTCCTGAAAAAAGGAAAATTTTTTTGTTCATCTAGGTTAAATAGAACTCAACTGTTGTAAATTCCAATCCTTTACTTCTTCAATAGAAATACGGTTTTCGTAAATAGCTTTACCAACTACTACGCTTCTAATTGGCAATTGTGCTAATTCTTCAACATCAGCCATAGAACTTACACCGCCAGATGCGATTAACTTAATCATAGGGGAGTGGTCTAGCAATTTTTTATATAAATCTACAGCGGCACCGCCCAGTTTTCCATCCTTATTAATATCTGTACATAAGAAACGGAAGAAGCCTAAAGCCAAGCATTTATCCACGTAGTCCATCAGTTTAATTGGCGAACTTTCCATCCATCCCGAGTATTTAATCACTTCGTCCAATACATCAATAGCGATAACAATACGGTTGGCATAATCATCTTTTTTAGCAAAAGCTTCACTCAGTTGAGGTAAGAAATCAGGGTTGCTAATCGCTTGAGTACCCACAATCACACGGTGAATACCAGCATCAAGCAAATTCGTAACTTGCTCAATGGTACGGATGCCGCCACCATACTGCACCTTCATATCTGTTTTTTTGATGATATCGAACAATGCTTTTTGGTTGCTGAAATCGCCTTTGGCACCATTTAAATCTATGATATGGATAAAATCTGTACCATTAGAACGGTATTGTTCAATCATGTCTTCGATAGACACATTGTATTCAGTTTTCTGATTGTAATCGCCTTCACGTAAACGAACTACCTTGCCGTCTAAAATATCAATTGCTGGAATAATGTACATTTATTTGAGTTAAAAGTTTAAAGTAAAAAGTTAAAAGGTTTGTGGTTGTGCTACAATTAGCTAATCATCACATCAGCTGATTCTCAAATTATAAAAGTTCTTTAAAAGTTGTTCTCCGGCTTCGCCAGACTTCTCTGGGTGGAACTGAACACCGAAGAAATTATCTTTCTGTATTGCTGCCGAAAACTTGTTGCCATAGGTTACCGATGCGATGTCAAAAATAGGGTTATATTCAATAAAATAAGAATGAACAAAATAAAATTGTGCAAGAGGTTTAACATTGATAAACAGCGGATTGTTTGCAAAATTTACATTGTTCCATCCCATGTGTGGTATCTTGATGCCTAGCGTTTTGTCGAATAGTTTAGTTTTTACGGGAGCAATGTTTAGTAAATCTGCATCACCTTCCTCAGAATGAGCTGTTAAAAGCTGCATACCAACACAAATACCCAAAACGGGTTTCTTTAATGATTTAATAGCCGCTACTAAACCCGTTTGCTGTAGTTTTTCCATCGCCGCACCTGCATGTCCAACCCCTGGAATGATGATGTGGCTATGTTTTTCCAAGTCAGCTTCGGTATTTACCATTGCATAGGGAATGTGCTGTCTTTCCAAAGCTGCGGTTAGTGAGAAAATATTGCCCGCACCGTAGTTGATAATTCCGATACTATTGTTTTTTGTGTTTTCGTTCATTTTTTTCTTTAGAAACCACCATGATTTACAAAATCTTTAATTTGAATGATGAAATCATGGTAGCTTCATCACCGCTGAAAATAAATTTATATAGATGAAAACATTGTTAGTGTTTATAGGTGCTGTAGCCCCGCTATCCGCTTTACTTCGGGTAAACACATAGGTTTACCCCTACGTATCGCTACTATCGGGTTTAATTAACTTCTGTTCCGCCCTTCGTATTGCCTTTCATCAATCCGTCATTGCGAGGGGGAACGACGAAGCAATCTATCATGTTAGTTGTTCTCCTCTCTGCCTTCGGCATCTCTCCTCAAAGAGGAGAGAAAAGTACTTGGCAAAGGTTGCGCTACTAGTCAATCGTAACTCTAAAATCGTACTTGGTAAATTACAAAACCCCCTTCGTACTTGGTAACACCATTTTCTCTGCATCACGTTTAACAGCCATTTTAATTGCCTTAGCGAAAGCCTTAAAAATCGCTTCAATTTTATGATGTTCGTTTTCTCCCTCAGCTTTAATGTTCAAATTGCACTTTGCCGCATCACTAAACGATTTAAAGAAGTGGAAAAACATTTCCGTTGGCACATCGCCCACACGTTCACGTTTAAATTCAGCATCCCAAACTATCCAAGCACGACCACCAAAATCAATCGCCACTTGTGCCAAGCAATCGTCCATTGGCAAGCAGAAACCATAACGCTCAATACCCAATTTATTGCCGATAGCCTTTGCAAAAGCTTCGCCCAAAGCAATTCCGGTATCTTCAATGGTATGGTGTTCGTCAATGTGTAAATCACCTTTGGTCAAAATATCCAAATCCATCCCGCCGTGACGAGCAATTTGGTCTAGCATATGGTCGAAAAAGTTTAAACCAGTTTCAATTTTAGCTTTTCCCGTACCATCTAAATCCAGCTTAATGCTGATTTTTGTTTCATTGGTATTGCGTTCGTGCTTAACCGTTCTAGCACCACCACGTAAGAAAGTGTAAATGTCTTCCCAGTTTTTGGTTTCTAAAGCAATGATATCGCTTAATGTTTCGTACTTGTCTAAATTCTCCGTTGAACCTAACACATCGTTATTGCGAATGTAAATTCCTTTAGCGCCTAAATTTTTTGCCAAAACAATGTCGTTTAATCTATCACCAATTACGAAAGAGTTCTTCAAATCGTACTCTTCTGAGAAATATTTGGTGAGTAGGGCAGTGCCAGGTTTACGGGTTGGCGCATTGTCTTTGGCAAATGTTTTGTCGATTACTATCTCATCAAATACTACACCTTCACTAGCATAAGTGTCTACAATAAAGTTTTGTATAGGCCAAAAGTTTTCTTCTGGGTGTGAAGCTGTGCCCAAACCATCCTGATTGGTTACCATCACTAATTTGTAATCTAACTCCGTAGCAATCTTAGAAAGGTAGTACAATGCTCGAGGGTAAAACTTCAGCTTTGCGAAACTATCTACCTGCTCGTCATCTGGTTCAATATTCAAGGTTCCATCTCTATCGATGAATAAAACTTTCACCCCCTTGCCCCCTAAAGGGGGATTGGAAGATGGTAAATCTGTTGTATTGTGGTTCATTATGCAATTTGTATTAATCCCCTTTAGGGGTTTGGGGTTTAAAGTTTTTCTATAGCGGTTAAAAGTTGATTGTTTTCTTCTACGGTGCCAATGGTAATACGTAAACAATCGTCACAAAGTACTACCTTAGAGCGGTCTCTTACGATTATTCCTTGTTCAACAAGCTGATGGTAGATTTGGTGTGCATCATCAATTTGAGCTAAGATGAAGTTGGCATCAGAAGGATAGACCTTTTTTACTTTCTCCAGTCTGCTCAAAGCATTGCCCAATCTATCTCTTTCGCTTACAGTTAATTTAATCCAATCATTTACCTGTTGGATGTTTTCTAACGCCACTAAAGCCAAGTCTTGCGTAGCCTGATTGATGTTGTAAGGCGGTTTTACTTTGTTCAAGATATCAATCACGTGGGTTGATGAGAATGCCATTCCCAAACGTAAAGCGGCCAATCCCCAAGCTTTAGAGAAAGTTTGCAATACCACCAAATTCCCGTACTCCGTTAATTCTTGAATAAAAGTCTTCTGCTTTGCAAAATTGATATAAGCCTCATCAATCACTACCAATCCCTTGAAGTTGGCTAAAATCGTCTCTATGTCCGTTCTATTCAAAGAATTTCCTGTAGGGTTGTTTGGCGAGCAAATGAAAATCATCTTGGTGTTGGCATCAATCGTCTCTGCAATTTTTTCCAAATCCAATTGAAAATCTGGTGTTAGGTTCACTTTACGTACTTCCACATCGTTGATATTTGCGGACACTTCGTACATGCCGTAAGTTGGCGGAAGAATAATCACATTATCCTTGCCTGGGTTACAGAAAGCCCTATAAAGTAAATCAATCGCTTCGTCGCTACCATTGCCTAAAAAAGTGTTTTCAATCGGCACGCCCTTAATTTTGCTGATTGCATCTTTCAAATCTAATTGTAAAGGGTCTGGGTAGCGGTTATAATCTGCAGGCAGTGGTGAACCAAAACTGTTCTCGTTGGCGTCTAAATAAACACTTGCCTGACCTTTAAATTCGTCCCTAGCTGTAGAGTAGGGGCTAAGGTTTTTTATATTTTCTCGTTGTAAGTCTCTTACGTCCATTTTGGTTGTTTCGATGTTTTGTTTTTTGGTTGTTTAGTCTTTTCTGACTAATCCCTAACTCCTAATCCCTTTAATCTAATCGTTACTGCATTTTTATGTGCTTGCAAACCTTCAGCTTGTGCTAATACTTCTACAGTGTTTCCTATATTTTTTAAGCCACTGGCATCCAGATGTTGGAAAGTGATTTTCTTGATGAAAGTATCAACTGAAACACCCGAATAAGCTTTTGCAAAAGCACTTGTAGGCAAAGTATGGTTAGTTCCAGAAGCATAATCGCCTGCGCTTTCCGGCGTTAGGTTACCTAAAAATACAGAGCCTGCATTGATAATCAATGGAATGAGTTGCTCATATTTTTCAGTTGCTAAAATCAAATGCTCAGGAGCGTAAACATTGCTGAATTCCATACCTTGTTCAAGGTCATCTACTAACATAATGTACGAGTTCTCGATGGCTGCTGCTGCGATATCTTTTCTAGGTAAATCTGCAAGTTGCTTCTCGATTTCTAAAATTACTTCACCTGCAATTTTATTTGAGGTGACTGCTAAAATCGACTGACTATCAGTTCCATGTTCTGCTTGTGCAAGTAGGTCTGCGGCTACGTATGACGGAATGGCAGTCTCGTCTGCGAGCACTAAAACCTCTGATGGGCCGGCAGGCATGTCGATAGCAACGCTATTTTGAACTTGCTTTTTAGCTTCGGTTACGTATCGGTTGCCTGGACCAAAAATCTTATATACTTGAGGAACGGTTTCGGTTCCGTAAGCCATTGCCGCTACTGCTTGTGCGCCGCCAACCAAATATACCTTTTCAATGTTTAGCAATGTAGCTACATAGGCAATGTAGCAATTCACTTTGCCATCACTTTGTGGGGGCGAGCAAACTACGATTTCTTTACAGCCTGCAATCTTCGCCGGTATGCCTAGCATTAAAAACGTGCTAGGTAGTACAGCTGTACCGCCAGGGATGTATAAGCCAACGCTTTCTATCCCCCTGTTTTCACGCCAGCAAACTACGTCCGGCATAGTTTCTACTTTATCTTCTTGCTTTAGTTGAGCGGAATGAAAAGTATAGATATTTTGGTAAGCTGTATCGATAGCAGTTTTTACTTCCGAAGGGATTTGTCTTGTAAGTTCGGTCAGTTCTTCCTTGCCAATGAAAAGCGAAGAAAGTTCAATGTTGTCGAACTGTTGTGCGTAACTCAGCAGGGCATTGTCGCCATTGCTTTTTACGTTGTTGATGATTTCTTCTGTCCTAGATTTAACTAAATTATCGTCAGAAATGCTACGTGAACACAGTTCTTTTACTTGTTGTTTAGTTAAATCTTTAAAGTTATAGATTTTCAATGTTTTAAAATTTTAAATTAACTAATAGTTAATAGTAAAAATTAAAGTTTTTGGTATGTTTAGCTCATGTTTTTAACACATAGTAACATAGTTTTTTCAAAAATTAATCGATTGCTTTCTATGTCTCTATGTGGTTCCAAACTATTCGACTAAGTAATGATTTTCTCAATTGGCATCACTACAATTCCTTGTGCACCCGCTGCTTTTAGGCTATTGATTTTTACCCAGAAATCTTGCTCTTCTATAACCGAATGAACGGCAACCCAATCTTCTTCGAACAACGGAACTACGGTCGGACTTTTTACTCCAGGCAACAAATCAACTACTGCTTTCAGGTTTTCTTTCTCAACGTTAAGCACTACGTATTTGGTGGTTCTAGCTCTCAGTACCGATTGTATTCTTTGTACAATTTCTACCACCTCATTATTAAATTCCAAGCCTGGGGTAGAAACCAAAACAGCTTCCGAATTCATCACGCTAGTGAAAGGCTTTAGACCATTATTCTTCAAAGTACCTCCAGTAGACACGATATCGAAAATGGCATCACTTAAGCCTAAACCTGGACCAATTTCTACCGAACCAGAAATATTTCTGATTTGCGCATTCACTTGGTTAGCTTTCAGGTATTTTTCTAAGATAACAGGGTAGGAAGTGGCAATTACTTTCCCATCTAGTTTTGCCACAGTGTCGATATCGCTATCATTCTTTACAGCAATCTTCAACGAGCATTTGCCAAAACCTAATTTTTGTAGGTAAGATACGTTGGCGCCAGTTTCTACGATTACGTTTTCGCCAACAATACCCAAATCGGCGATACCATCTTGTACGTATTCTGGAATATCATCATCCCTAAGGAATAAAATTTCTAATGGAAAGTTGGTGACAGTTGAGATAAGGGAACTTTTGTAGTTTTCGAAAGAAAGACCACAATTTTTAAGAATTTCTACTGATTTTTCGTTTAATCTACCCGATTTCTGGATAGCTATTTTAAGTGTTTTCACTTTGTTAAATTATAGGATAAGAAAAATAAATCTATTTAAAAACCATTCTGAAGTACAGAACATCACATTACATATCGCCACAATGGCGATGGTGTAGATGCAAATGATGGTTTAAAAACAGGTTCATTATAAATTTCTTTTCCTTAATTTTGATGGAAGGTATGGCAAATATATACTAGTTTAGTATACAATCCAAAAATTAATGGCATTTAATTTGTAATAGATGCGTTTCCAATCAAAAATGTTTAATCTTATCTACCCAAAATTGAGAAAAACGCTACTAATTATTTTAATATGTGCCACATTTAGTGCTTGTAACTGGTTTAAAGAGAAACCTGAAATCGCCGTGGTACTTTCCGAGCACTTTAATAACAAGCTGTACAATAAATTCGACACCGCTGTTTATTTGCCCATTTTTAAAGCTAAACTAGAGGAACAACGTAAAGGATTTCTAAACCCGAAGTTAATTACCGCTTTTTATGAAAAAAACGAATACCTGCCAAAACTAATCACCAAGTTTTATGTTAATGGGCAATTAGATACGCTTAAAGCATATATTGCGGGTAGCAAAGCTGATGGGTTTAATCCGGAAATATTTAATGTGGCGGCTTATGAACAACAGTTACAAACCTTAAACAAAAATCAGTTTAAAAACATTGATGAAGTTTATAATTTGATTGCTGACTTAGAGCTAAATACGGCTTATGTACTGAATAAGTATACTAATTTCATGGCTTATGGCAGTATCAATCCCCGCAACTTTTTCAACCGTTTTTACATCCCAGTAAAACGTCCAGATAGTTTAAAAATGGACTCGGTGTTACATACAGAAAACATAGTAGCTACTTTGAAAAGTGTTCAGCCGACTGCCAAATCTTACCTACAACTAAAACAAGCGCTAGCAAATTTCAGTGTGAGTAGAGGTGATGGTGCTGCAATCAACATCATTAAAATGAATTTGGAGCGTATGCGTTGGCGGTTACCTAAAGAAACCGAAGAGTTGGTGGTGGTTAACATTCCCGACTTTACATTGACTTGGTTTAAGCAGAACGATACTTTGGCGCACATGAATGTTTGTGTAGGGGGAAAACGTGAAGCTGCCTACGCAGAGAAAATGAAAGTTTTCTTGAAATCGGGTAGGCTAGATGATAAGCCCAAAAACCACGAAACACCTCAGCTATTTAGTATTTTTAACGCTATACAGGTAAACCCAATCTGGAATATTCCGGTAAGCATTGCCCAAAGTGAGATTTATTGGATGGCAAGAAAAGACCCGTATTACCTTTCTAACAATAACATTAGGGTTTACTACAAGGGTAAATTAGTTGCCGACCCAGATACTATCAATTGGAATAGATATCCGAGAGAAAAGCTTCCCTTTAGCTTCAAACAGGGTTCTGGAGATGGTAATGCTTTAGGCAAATTTAAGTTTGTTTTCGATAACAGTTCTAGTATCTACCTACATGACACTAACAATAAATATGGCTTTAAATTAGCGAACAGAGCGATTAGTCACGGTTGTGTACGTATAGAGCAGCCGTTGAAGTTTGCAGAGCTAATGGTGAAAGATAAATATCAGTACGATAATTTACGTATGGATGTAGATTTACCGCCAATTGATACCACCAAAAATGCCATCTTTCAAAAGAAATTGGCTAAAAAAACAGATACGCTTAACACATTTAAGTTAAAGCCAACTTGGTACTCGCCACGTAAGAGCATTGGTGTGTTCATTGCTTATTATACCGCATGGGCGGATGATAGTGGTACCGTTCAATTTAGGCCAGATGTTTACAATTACGATCCAATTTTGTGGGAAGCGATTAAGCGATATATGTAAAGAATTATTGCACGATTAGTTATTGCTTCTGATAGTTGTTTGTAGTTATCAAAGGCTTCAGTTATCTTGGTCTTTAAAATGCTACGGCCATGAGTTTTAAATCGCTAATCATTCTATTTCTTTTAATTTACGGCACTAATTGCTGTGCGCAAGGCTCAAAAGAAGAAATTTTTTCGCGACTGCAGGCCATATCTAATAATGGCACTGACTTTTTCAATATTGATGGAATAGAAATAAGTAACGCAGCTGTATCGGTAGAGTTTTCAAAAAAGGCAATTGCTAAGAAGTTTAAGTACTATAATGTTAAAGAAACAGAATTGCTTTTGTCTGATAGCTCAATTAAACAGCAAAATTATTATGTAGAGAAAAAGGTTGAGATTGCTCCGGGCATCTTGCAACATACCACTTATTATTTTGTGGAGACCTCTAATGGAATAAATGGAATTGCGTTTGCAGGAGTTAACAAGACTGATAAGGCATTGGAAAAAGAGTTGGTGCCGTTAATTATCAACAATAAAATTCCTCGTTCTTATTACGAAAGCCTCACCGTAGACAGTGTTAACTTCGTGGGGCGCAAGATTAAGTTGGGCAAAAATTGCAGATGGATGGGGGTGGCTAATATGCAATGTCCCTATAACGGACAAATGAATTGGAGTATTCATAAAATTGCTCAAGATGCGGCAATTTCAGTTGAAAATCAATATAAAGTTATTCAATCTAAAAAGCAAGGTAAGATAGTTTCTGAAGAAGAGGTAAATGTGGTTTTTGAGGGAAGCGAAGTAAAAGCAAAAAGGGTAATTTATGACTTTAAAGGGGTAACATCAGTGCTTGTTGGTATGACTGGAGGCAAAACATTGACCATATACTTTGTTGTGGCACCAGTACGCGAAAGATTTGTAAGTTGCGTAATGAGTTTTTGGAATAATGACCAGGTAAATCCTAGTGGGTTGCCGATACTACTGGAGCAAGTGATGCTGTTAAAACAGTAATTCTTATGTTGTTTTTAAGTTAAAAGCAAAAATGTTGCGATCTTTAAACACATGGTTTGCTTATCAGATTATCTATTTTTACGCTTAATAAGTTACCTTTAAAGCCATCTTTACAAAATATGATACTTCAAAGAACTATTTGGTTATTTGCCTTATATATATCTACTACATTAATTTGCTGTCAATCTAAAAAGGAACTATCTAGAGAAGAGAAAAGAGATGCCATTTTAAGAGACATTAAAGTCCCCGAGATTTCCACTTATATTTTACAGCTTACAGATTTTGGGGCCAAAGGCGATTCTGCTGCTAATAACAAACCTGCTTTTGATAAAGCCATGCAAGCCAGTAAAGCTAAAGGCGGAGCTAAAATTGTCGTAACGCCAGGTGTTTACATAGTCAATGGACCCATCCAATTTGTGAGCAACACAACCATTGAGCTACAAAAAGGTGCAAAGTTGATATTCGGTACCAATGCAAAAGATTATTTGCCTGTTGTACCAACTAGCTGGGAAGGTACTTTTATCTACAACTACAGCCCGCTGATTTACGCTTATAAAGTTGAAAATGTCGCTATTATAGGTGAAGGAACTATTGATGGCAACGGCAAGGATGGGTTCAGCAAATGGTACGATTTGCAAAAGCCAAGTCAACAATTAAGCAGAAAAATGAACCAAGAAGAAACACCTTTGAAAGATCGCGTTTTTGGCGAAGGGCATTACCTGCGTCCGCACCTCATTCAATTTTACGATTGCAAGAACATTTTAATAGAAGGGGTAACCATTGCTAATTCTCCTTTTTGGTCGGTACATTTTTTAAAATCTGAGAACATCACCGCTAGGAAAGTTAAATTCAATGCCTTTAATAAGAATAACGACGGTTTTGATCCCGAGTATTCCAAAAATGTCTTAATAGAGGATATCGACTTTAACAATGCAGATGATAACGTAGCGATCAAAGCAGGACGAGATCACGAAGGTAGAAAGACAGCTATCTCTTCAGAAAATATCATTATCCGCAACTGCCGCTTTAAAGGCTTGCATGGTGTGGTAATTGGAAGCGAAATGTCTGCAGGGGTACAGAATGTGTTTGTAGAAAATTGTACCTATGGAGGCTATTGCAAAAGAGGGATTTACCTAAAATCAAATCCAGATAGAGGTGGTTTTATTAAAAATATTTATGTGAGTAATGTTGAGTTTGGTGATGTGGAGGATGGAGTTTTTATTACCTCATATTATCATGGCGAGGGAAAAGGCTTTGCTACAGACATTCACGATATATTTATTGATAACCTGAGATTTAAGACTGCTCATAACGCAGGTTTGGTTATCCAAGGCTATCCTGATAAGAAGGTGAGGGATGTACATTTTACTAAAGTGAAGATTGACTCATGTACTACTGCTTTAAGTTTATCCAATACAGAGAATATTATTTTCAATGATGTAGTAATTGGCAAGCAAGTTACAGTGCCATCGGCAGTAAAGTAATTTTGACGTAAAAGTGCTATTTTCTTAAAAGAAGTGGGTATTTATACTGTCTATTCCTGCTAGAAAAAATGCGTAAAAGTTACAACTTACAAGAATAAATACCAGATTTGATGCTTTTTGTACCTGATTTTAGGGTGCAGTGTCTCCAATTTGTAAAAATGATTTGTTATCAGATTAACCAAAAATTAATAACAAAATCATGTATAGATTATTCTTTTTCATAAGTATTCGGCCCTTAGCACCTTAATATTGGCGCATTTGGTTTTTGATCGATCTATTCGCTTAAATATCAAAAATCTTTCTGTATCCATCTTCCTGTGAGGTCATAAAAAATATTCACTTTAATCTGATCTCTTATGCAAACTCTTATTTTAAAAAACGAAAAACAAATGCCAGTTAACATTAATAAATTTAAAATGGTTATGTTGGCATTCATATTATTGGCATCATTTTCAACCGCATGGGCGCAAACCTTTTATTCAAATTTTGCAACGCCCGCAGGCAACTTTTCTATTATAACACCTAGCGGATCTAGCTGTGTTGTACCAACACTAACCGATGGACAAAATGTGGCTGATGCAGACCTGACCAACTACGCTCAAATTTCTGGCCTAGTAAGTTTACCAATAGGCTGCGAAAATCAAAACTATTCTATACGTGCTAGATTAAATACAGGAGGTAGTTCTGCTCCAATAGGGCACCAAGCTGGCTTCAGGATAGCAACGAGCCAGCTTATTGGACTAAATGTGCTGGGGGATAGTTTTTCAATCCAAACCTACGAAGGTGGTGTGCTAAGACAAACAGCCCCTGGTTCGAGCTTAATTGGACTTTCACTTTTAACTACACCAAACGTTCCTGTAGATGTATATTTTACTGCCTCACAGCCATTTGATGAAGTTGAAATTGTATTCAATCCATCATTGATTAACTTAGGTGTTGGTGTAGATTATCGAATTTATTATGCTGTTGCAGCGCCTACGGGAACACTTCCTGTTGCTTTTGAGGGATTGTCGGCTAAAATTCAAGGTGGAAATTTAATTGTAGACTGGAATACTGTTAGCGAAAAAGATAATGACAAGTTTGTTGTACAAGGTTCTAGTGATGGTAAAACCTGGATGGATTTAGGAACGGTAGCTACCAAAGCGCCCGGGGGCAACTCGTCTGTGAAAATTGCTTACAGTTTCTCTAGACAATGGGGCGATACCATATTGGCAGGCTTTGGTTTGCTAGGCTTATTATTGTTGCCTGCTGTTAGAAACAGACTAATGAGGGTGGGGATGTTGATCGTAGTGGTATCTATGGTAGTAGCTTGCGCCAAAGATAATGATGGTTTTCAAGGGTTGGAAGATGGCAGTAGGGCAGGTAAAGCGACTTATATTAGGGTAGCACAGGTAGATAAAGATGGAGCGATTACACATACCCAACCTGTTGTAGCTAAAAGGTAATTAGAATTAACGAACATCAATAAGCTCGTAGCACTACGCTGCGGGCTTTTTTGCTGTAAAAATGCTATAAAATAAAAAGTCCATCACTTTAGGTGATAGACTTTTCTAGTGGAGCTGAAGGGAGTCGAACCCTTGTCCAGTTGTGTGATAAATTATGCTTTCTACGTGCTTATTTTCCAATTAGTTTTCGAGATGCGTCGGGCTGGAAACCGACCTTAACAACATCCTTAGGTACTTTGTTTCGCAATTGTATCGTACCTCTACAAAAGCTAGCATGGTTATATCGATGCCTCTGATGCTAACCTAACTATGCGGCAGTTAGCGAGACAAAAGCTTGCGTAATTCTAAATTAGGCAGCTAAGGCGTAGTTATTTTCGCCAATTATTGTTTTGAACGTTCTCTTTAAAGTGCTCACCGTACAACGCACTGCATGCTTACATACTTAGCGCCACCCTGTCAAATCCAGGAACAGCCCCATTTCTATTGGTAGTTTACAGTTAACAATTAACCAACCCTGCCAAAGCGATTACAAAAGTACAAATAAAATGCCAATCTAGCTGCGGTAACAAGAAATATTAGTAAAGCAGTGATAATATCAAGTCCTCTCCCGATAAAATCCTATCGTGTGGACACAAATATTAGCAAATGCCATTTTCCTCCCCCTGCCCCCTCGAAGAGGGGGATATGCAAAATGCTTAAGCGCTATGTGTCCCCCTTTGGAGGGGGATTCAAGGGGGAGGAATGAGATGTGTCCACACGATAGGATAAAATCGGGATTGCGGGCTTTCTCGCTAAGTCGGGTTTATTTTTTAAAGGCAAAGCTTTTGGGTTAGCAGCCCCTCATGTAGCCATTAGCACAGGTTTTGCAAGCTAGCCCCGATTGAAGTGGATGCCGATTTTATCGGCAGTAGCAAAAAGCGGGACTACCAATAAAATGAAAAGCTGTAATTGCGCTTCAGATAAAAACCTTATGACATAAAAAAGCCACCCCTTTACGGAATGGCTAATCTTTTTCATTAAGAACGAACTAAACAGTTCTTCCCGGATATTGTTGCAATGCCAGCGCTAAACAATCCATAGCTGCATTTAAATTATCAACATTTAGCACGTATGCCATACGCACTTCATTTTTGCCAGACCCAGCAGACGAATAGAAACCTGTAGCAGGAGCCATCATCACGGTAGAATTGTTATGTTCGAAGCTTTCCAAAATCCACTGACAGAATTTATCAGCATCGTCGATTGGGAATTTAGCCACTACATAAAACGCACCACCTGGGTTAGGGCAGAAAACACCATCAATATTGTTTAATCTATTTACCAAAGTATCTCTACGCAGGGTGTATTCTTTGTTTACTGCCTCGAAATAGCTATCAGGCGTATCTACAGCAGCTGCACCAGCAATTTGCTCTACCATACCCGGACTTAAACGAGCTTGCGCAAACTTCAGTCCCGAAGCAATTACTTGCTTGTTTTTGGTGATTAAACAGCCTAAACGAGCACCACAAGCGCTATAACGTTTAGAAACGGTATCCATAATCACTACGTTTTCATCCAATCCATCTAAGTGCATTGGCGAGATAAACTCACGGCCGTCGTAACAGAATTCGCGGTAAGCTTCGTCAGAGAATAAGAACAAATCGTATTTAACGCAAAGTTCTTTTAGAGCTTCTAACTCTTCTCTTGAATATAAATAACCCGTTGGGTTGTTTGGGTTACAGATGATAATCGCTTTGGTTTTTTTGGTAATCAATTTCTCGAACTCGGCGATAGGAGGTAGCGCAAAACCATTTTCAATGTAAGATAGAATTGGTTTAACCACCACGTTGCTCATACAGGCGAAACCATTGTAGTTTGCGTAAAAAGGTTCCGGGATGATAATTTCATCGCCTTCGTTTACGCAAGTTTGCATAGCGATAGTGATGGCTTCAGAGCCACCAACTGTTACCAAGATGTTTTCTGGTGTAATGTTATAACCTAATTTGTTATAATATTCGGTTAGTTTTTGTCTGTAAGCCAATGTTCCTTCAGATGGTGTGTAAGCCCAAACATTAAAATCAATGTTTTTAATGGCGTTTAACATTCCTTCTGGGGTTTCAATATCTGGCTGACCGATATTTAAATGATATACTTTTTTTCCGTCGGTTTTAGCTTTATCGGCAAACGGAGTTAGTTTTCTAATTGGCGAAGCGGGCATTTGAAGCCCTTTTTCTGATATTTTTGGCATGGCACAAAAATAAGAAAACCCCGTTGTAATAACGAGGTTCTCAGAAAAATATTTAATTGGATAGAAACTACCTATTTTGTTGCATTTGCTACGGTTTCGCCTTTTAAATAAAGCACTTTAGTGGTAGTTCTTGCGTTAGAAGTAACTGTTACTGCCATATTAAATGGTAGTGGCGATCCTGATTTCTTTACTGTAACTTTTATGAAACCTTTTTCCCCTTTTTTAACAGGTGTTTGTGTGTATTCGCCTACAGTACAACCGCAAGTTGGCTCTACTTTAGATATAATTAATGGCGCTTCACCTTCGTTAGTAAAATTGAAAGTGTAACTAACTGCTTGGTCTAATTTTATTTTACCAAAGTCGTGAGTCTCAGTCTCAAACTTAAACTCGGCTGGTTTAGTTTGTGCATTGGCAGCTAGGCCTAATCCAACAACTGCGACTAACATTAAAAGTAACTTTTTCATAATTTTTGTGTTTGAACAAATTTAGTGTTTATAGTTTAAAACAAAAAGTATTCCAAATATTATTTGCCGCTATACTTAAGTCAAAGTAAGAAAGAATTGTATCTTTGCGCCTTAACCAACTTGTAGCTTATGAGGTCAGCCGGGAAAGTTATTACCAATGAGATAGACGCTTCAGAACTAAGTTTTGATGCTTTTAAAGACATCGTAATAAACGATTACAGAATTGCTGTAGAAAGCCGTCAGGCGAGTTTGTTAGGGCGAAAGGAAGTGTTAACAGGCAAAGCCAAGTTTGGCATTTTTGGCGATGGGAAAGAGGTTCCTCAATTAGCTATGGCCAAGATGTTTAGAAAAGGCGATTGGCGTGCTGGTTACTACAGAGACCAAACTTTTGCCTTCGCTACTGGAATTTCGACCATTAAAGAATTTTTCGCACAATTATATGCTAATCCAGATGTTAATGCAGATCCTGCATCGGCTGGGCGACAAATGAATGGGCATTTTGCTACACGTTCCCTAAATGAAGATGGTAGCTGGAAAAATTTAACAGAAGTAAAAAATAGCTCTGCAGATATTTCTACCACAGGTGGTCAAATGGCTCGTTTGTTGGGTTTAGCTTATGCATCAAAACTTTACAAGCAAAATAAAGAACTCGATTATTTAAAAAACTTCTCTATTAATGGAAATGAAGTTGCTTTTGGTACTATAGGTAATGCTTCTACTTCTGAAGGGGTGTTTTTCGAGGCTTTTAACGCGGCAGGCGTACTGCAAGTGCCAATGGCAATTTCCGTTTGGGATGATGGCTATGGTATCTCCGTTCCTGCAAAATATCAAACTACAAAAGAAGATATTTCTGAGGTACTAAAAGGATTTCAGCGTGAAGAAGGTACTAACGGTTACGAGATTTTCAAGGTAAGAGGCTGGGATTATCCCGCTTTATGCGAAACTTACATTAAAGCTATTGAGGTTTGCAGAAACGAGCACGTACCAGTTTTAATTCACGTAACCGAGGTAACGCAACCACAAGGCCATTCTACTTCGGGTTCTCACGAACGTTATAAAAGCAAAGAACGTTTAGCTTGGGAAAAGGAACACGATTGCATTGTGAAGATGCGTGATTGGATGCTTGAATCTGCTATTGCAACTAAAGAAGAACTTGACGAGCTAGAGGAGAGTGCTAAAAAGTATGTTAAAGAAGTGCAGAAAGAAGCTTGGAATGAGTTTTTAGATTCGATTAAACAAGAGCAGGCAGATGTGGTGCGGATGATCAACAATTTGGCTAATGGAAATCCTACACTAACTAAAATTGCAGCGCAGTTAGCTTCTACGCATGATGCTTTGCGTAAGGAAGTGGTTTCTGCTGCAAGAAAAGCCATACGTTTAAGTGTGAATTTACCATCTACAGATAGAAGTACTTTAATTAAATGGTACGAAGATAAAACTTCGGTATTTGCCGAATTATATAACTCTAAACTTCACACAGAAGGAATAGAAAGTCCTTTCAATGTTAACACCGTTGCGGCTCAATACAATGAAACCAGCAAAATGTTAGATGGTAGGGAGATATTAAACGCTTGTTTTGATGCTAACTTTGCCAGAGATTCTAGGTTGCTAGCTTTTGGAGAAGATTTAGGTGCCATTGGCGATGTAAATCAGGGATTTGCAGGTTTGCAAGCTAAGTACGGCGATTTAAGGGTTACTGATGCTGGTATTAGAGAAGCAACGATTGTAGGACAGGGTATTGGTTTGGCAATGAGAGGTTTAAAGCCAATTGCCGAAATTCAATATTTAGATTATCTATTATATGCCATCACCGTTTTAAGTGATGATTTAGCAACTTTGTCTTACCGAACAAAAGCGGGGCAAAAAGCACCCTTAATTATTAGAAGTAGAGGACACAGGTTAGAAGGTATTTGGCACTCTGGCTCTCCAATGGGCATGATTTTAGGTTCATTAAGAGGAATGCACATTTGTGTACCACGTAACATGACCCAGGCTGCTGGTATGTACAATACTTTGTTCAGATCTGATGAACCTGCTTTGGTGATAGAATGCTTGAATGGTTATCGTTTGAAAGAAAAACTGCCTGATAATGTGGGTGAGTTTACCGTACCATTGGGCAAAGCCGAAATAATTAAAGCTGGAACAGATATTACTGTGGTTAGTTATGGTTCTACTTTAAGGCTGGTGGAAGAGGCAGCTGAAGAATTAGCAGCTTTTGGAATTGAACTAGAAGTTATTGATGTACAAACATTGCTTCCATTTGATTTAGATCAGTTGTGTGCTGCATCGTTGCAAAAGACAAATAAGCTTTTGGTGGTTGATGAAGATGTGCCGGGTGGTGCAAGTGCTTATATCTTGCAACAAATCTTAGAAGTACAAAAAGGTTATTATTTGTTGGATAGTAAACCTCAAACTTTGGCAGCGAAAGCGCATCGTCCGCCTTATGGTTCTGATGGTGACTATTTTGCAAAGCCATCTGTAGATGATATTATTGAAATTGCTTATGCAATGATGAATGAAACTAATCCAGATAGGTATCCTAAATTATATTGATCTATAATTTTGAATTGATTTTACAGAAAAGGCGATATTTGTCGCCTTTTCTGTTTTCTACACGCTATCTTTCTGTATATTAGAGGCTAAATCGAACTACTTTTCTTTTCCTAAATGAAGTCTCTCTTGTCGCTAGCTTTCTTGCTATGTATTTACTCCAATTTTGTTTGGCCTCAATCAAGTAATCCTCAAAAAAAGATCGACAGTATATTAGAATTAAATGTTAAACACCAAATTGAAGATTCTTTAAAACTAACTCGCTATAACCAGTTGTATAGAAATTACATGAGGTTGAATAAAGCAACTGAAGTCAATATTTATATCGAAAAAACCATAGCCCTCGCTAAAAAATTAAATAAGCCAACTTTTATCGCTGATGCTTACTACAGAATTGGATTTTATCACCATACTTTTAGTAGGTACTTTATAGCTGAAGAATACTACCGAAAAGCGCTAGAGAAATTTACTGAATTAAATGATAAGGAATGGATTGGTGGTATTTATCAGAATTTGAGTGCAATGTATGCCAATATTCCAGATTATTCAAAAGCTTTGGATGCCAACTTTAAAGCGGTTGATGTTTTCACGGAAATTAAGGATGTTGGCAGCGTAGGAGGTTGTTATGTAAATATTTCGAGTGTATACACCGGTTTGAAACAGTATCACAGTGCCATTCTGTATTTAGATAAAGCATTAAAAATATTTAAAAATATTGAAGGTAATGAGTATGGAATTGCTTTATGCTACGCCAACTTAGGCGATGCTTATTTCAGTGCTACTGATGAAGATCTTAAAAAACTTCAAGTAGCTAAGTCAGAAAATTTTGATAAAGCGTTATGGAACCTTGACCAAGCTATGAAATATGCAGAGAAAGTTGATGATAATTTCTCTCTAAAAGGTAGTATTTATCAGACTAAGGGAGATATCTATAAAGCTATAGGCAATAAGGAACTGGCCAAGATAAGTTATCAGAAATCTGTTGATTATTATGCGAATACAACTGCTAAAAAGGAATATGCATCAAGTGTGTTAAGCCTAGCCAATTTTTACATTGCCCAAGATCTTTACCTTGAAGCCGAACCTTTACTTAAAGAAGTTATCGAAATAGGTAATCAAAATAAGATTTTAAGCCTGCAAAGAGATGGTTATTTAGCACTTACTACTCTAGATGAGAAGAATGGCAGATTTACAGATGCATTAAAGAATTTTAGAAGCTTTATTTCATTTAAGGAACAAATTTTTAATCAGGAGAAGGAGAAAGAGATTACCCGTAAGCAAATGCAGCTTGATTTTTCGGTTAAGGAAAAAGATTATCAAACCAAACAGCAGCTTACTAATTTAGCATTAGATAAACAGGTGTTATTGGTGAAAGAGCGACAACAACAATTGCTTTTAAAGCAACAACAACTAGCACTTAGCGATAAAGAGAAGAATATCCAAAGGTTAAGCTTCTTACAAAAGCAGGCTAACCTAGAGCGTGAAAAAATCCAGCGGGAAAACCAATTAAAACAACAAAGGTTGGGTGCAAAACTGCAGAAAGAACAAGCAGATCAGCAACTTCTGATCAAGGAAAATGAAATCAAGCTCAATCGAAATTTCTCGATATTTTTTGGTGTTTTAGCAGTAGTTTTATTAACTGCTTCAATTTACGTTTATCAAGCGCAGCGTAAAACCGCGAAGCTAAATAAGCTCGTGTTATTACAGAAGGAAGAACTGGAGAGTTTAGCTAAGGTAAAAGATAGAATTTTCAGCGTAGTAAGTCATGATATGCGTACACCAGTAAATTCGCTTATTTCTTTCATCAATCTATTAGAGAATGGAGATGTAAGTGAGGAAAAGCTGAAAAGATATGCAGCAAATCTTAAAAACTCTTTAGGTTACACTTCGGCCATGATGGAAAATCTATTGAATTGGGCTTACAGCCAGATGCAGGGCTTTAAACCAAATCCAGTAGTTATTAATGTTGCGAATGTAGTACAATCGGCAGTTGATGCCTTACAAGCAGAGGCACAGCAAAAGAGAATTAATATTAGCTATCAACCAATATCTAATTACAGTGCTATTGCAGACGAGAATATGACTTCGCTTATCATAAGAAATATCCTTAACAACGCTATTAAGTTTACGGACAAAGAAGGGATTATAACGATTGATTTGGCAGAAAAAGCTGATAAAGTTTGTGTAACCATTAGTGATACTGGAATAGGCATGAGTGCAACACAAATTCAAGCCTTCAATACTGATGTAAACCAACTTGGGGAAACCACTTTAGGTACAAACAAAGAAAAAGGAACAGGTTTAGGGTTAACTTTGTGCAAATCATTCGCTAATTTGATGACAGCTAAATTAACTGTGACAACTAACCAGCCAAAAGGTACTATTTTTACTTTTTGCTTGCCTTTGGTTTAGCACAATTATTTCTTCGTATACCCATCATATACTTTCATATATTAAAATGATACTTTCATCGACTAGCAAAAAATGCTTAAGGTTTTTCGCCTAATTTGGATGTGAAATTAGATAACGCATACCTCGATGAAACATCTTAAAAGTAAAAGTTTTTGGAAATTCTTAATGAATTTTGGCATATATGTTTATCAAGATGTGATCAAACTACGTCGCCTTTAAATGAGAAATTAATTAAGATCTTTTCTTTTGGTTCTAATTAAGGTTCTTTGGTTAATTACTGAGAGAATTTGATCCCGATAGGAAGGACTTAAAGGAGCTTTATAATCGTTTTCTAGTAAAATTTCGTGAGTATTTACGCTTACGATTTTATTGAAATTGACAATATATTGTTTGTGGATCCTAAAATAATAATTAGGGAGTTGGTGCTCCAGATTTTTTAGGTTTATTAAAGTGATATGCACGCCATGAGGGGTAAAGAGTTTGGAGAAATCTCCCAAACTTTCAATGTAAACTATTTCATCGTAGTTTAGGCGTGTGTATCCTTTAGTTTCTTTGATGAAAAAAATGCCTTCACTGTCCGCTAACTTATCTGTAATCTCGCCATTAGCCCTAATTTTCAAGTGTAGGTAATCTAAAGCCTTATTAACTGATTTCGTTAATCTTTCCATACTTAAAGGTTTGGCAATAAAATCTAAGGCATCAAGTTCGAAGCTCTCTACAGCATGTTCTAAATGTGAGGTTACAAAAATAAATGCTGGTGCATTTTTGATGTTCTTCAGTAAATCGATACCCGATAGGTCTGGCATATCTATATCTGAGAAAACAAGGTCTACTTTTTGATTTCTCAGTACTTCTAGTGCTTGTATCCCATCTTCGCAAATAGCAACAATTTCAAGTTCGCTAAATTTGCGTAAGTAAGTTTCTAACAAATCTCTTTCGATTTCATTATCGTCTATGATCAAGCAGTTAATCTTCATATCTGCTAAATATAGTGTATTCGTAGATATTTTGAACTTATTTATAGAAGGATGTTTTATCCAAACTATTCGTTCAAAAAAGTTTCAACTTGTTTTTCTACTTTTTTTATTTCTTTTTCGTTTTGCGATTGTGCTAGATATTTGACAAAAATCTTTTTGAATTCTTCATTTTTTGCAGCTTCTTGCAAAGCCAAATCTACTACCAATCGTGTTACGATGAGTAACACTGCCAAAGCTATGGGCATGTTGAAAATTAAAATTCCAAAACCTGCTATTATGGTAACAAACTGTTGTATAAATATACGTAGGTAGGGTTGCATGAATAGTTTTTTAACGTTGGTATGTAAAAAACGTTTAGGTAAAAAGAAATTTTTTAATGCCATAGCCACACTAAATAACGATAGACTTATAAAAGCCATTTGCATATCTTGCTGTTGAAGCAAAAAATGATAGTTTTTTAAAACATTAATGTCGTCTTTAATACCTTTTATGAAAAAACTGAGGTACATAAAAACAAAGGTCGACTGAATGAATATGAAAAAGAAATAGTGGAATATAAAAAATGGAATTTGAAAAATATCTGACGTTTTGTGCTTACCTGTTTCAGTTGAGGCTGATTTACTGAATAGAAAAGTAGCTAGCAATTTAAAAATGTGAATGAAGCCAATAATGATGGTTTCAAAAAAGTAAGTGATCAGTATGGTTTCGGCCTGCCAGTTAAAAACAAGTACACCTAATAGCATAATGATAGACATCATCCATATTAAAAGGTTGTTTACATTAGGCATAAGCCATTTGTATTTACTCATGGGCATTAAGCTAAAAATTTACTGTAGATGGATTTTACTGCTATTTTTTACTCAACTCCATTCTCAGTTTATAAACCAATTGGTCTGTATTGGTTTGTGGCGAGTATTGTTCTATTACCATTTTTCTGCCAGAAAATTCTTGAATGGTGTAAGCTTCATCACAGCCAATACCTTTACATTTGAAATTTGGTAAAATCATACGCTTGCCTTCTTCAGAAATAAAGATAACGCCACCGGTTATACTTGCAGCCGGAGAACCCGTGTAGGAGAAGTCGTAATCTACAATGCTTTTGGTGCTAGAGTTACTATAAAAGCGCCAGTGACCAACATTTTTTTCGTCTTTGGTAATGGTTTCGGTGCCATCGGCTTTAATTTCAGAACGACGGTAAACATCGATATTCCATTCGCCAAGCATTTTATCGCCAATGCGATAGCTTTCTTTTTTACAGCCGTAAATGCTAAGTAAAAGACTTATTGCTAAAATAGAAAAGTATATTTTTTTCATTTTGTTAGTTCATTAGTAATTCAATCATTTTTTTCCTAGTGGTATCATAAATTCTAAACCAACACTTATTTTCATACCTACAAATTCATTTTGACCAATACTGTTGGTTTCGTCGTAGGTAGTGTTAGAACCTATCCATTGTTTAAAATCATGCGGAAATTCATTGCTACGATAACGATTGGTACTGTAATCCATTAGTACGCTTTCGCCTTTGTTAAATAGGGCAGAGCCATAGGTTACACGAATGGGTACGTAGAATTTCCAAAGTTTTAAACCTACAGAACCGCCATAGTCCATAGTAAAAGAATTGGTTTTGTAGTGGCCTGTAATATCGTTTTCGTAGCCAAAACTTCTATCGCCGTTGGCGTAAACTTTCCAAACTTCCATATCGTTGCCACGTATACCCATGCCAAAAACACCGTTGATGGTAAAAATACCTCCGATATTATAACCTAACTCGAAAATAAAGTCGTGGTTTTTTGCCCGATAATTAAAATCGTAGCCAGATTTTGTAGCTAGTGTGGTGCTATTGTCTTGTCCATTTTTGCTGAACACGTAAATCATACCTAAATTAAACCCTTCTTTGCCCATCAAGCGATAGCCAGTACTAAAACCTAATCCACGCATTTTCGACGAAAAATCTGTAAGTGGAACAAATCCGTTGGCTTGGTAATAGCTGTTAAAGGTGCTCACAAAGTTATTCAGCTTTGCTGTTTTAATGTCGTGCTGTGTACCGTTTACTCCTACAATAAGGTGATGCTGGGCGAACGTGCTAAGGAATAGGAATTGTAAAATTGATAAATAGTATAGTTTCTTCATCTGTTTTAAAATGAGGGTAAAACTTCGTTTGGAATTTCGCTGCTTGTAGCTTGTTTAGGTTTGTTCTTTTTGAAAGATTTTACCACGTAAAAGAAATAGTAACCAACAAGTACTAGCTTAATAACGATAGACATACTGCCTTGTATAGGAATGAAATAAACTAGTCCTAATAGCACAAATAATAGAAAGATATTGAGGGCTAAAGTGCCGTAAAACACGCTAGAAGTTTGTCCAACTTGGATAATGCAGTTTGGATTATTTTCTTGAACTGTTTTTACCAACTCTTTTACAAATGGAGTGTAGGTTTCTCTTAAATCGCTAAAATCGGCAAAGCCTTCGTAACTGGTAGAAAACAGTTCGACCGAGCTAGTTCCCGTTGATATGATACAACTGTAGTTATAGGTTCTGTATCGAAAAGGCTTGTATTGCATCCTTATGGTAGAAATACATTGGTAGGGGATGAGTGCATCAGTCTTGCCTTCTTGCTTAAACGAGAGTCCGTTATCGGTTAGTTCCCAATGTTGTATTTTCTCGAATGCCGATTTTTTAAAGGTGTAGCTGGTGTTCATGCTAAGTATTTATCATATAAGGTTTCGTTAAAAAGACTTTGTTAAATGGCTGGTTTAACTATATTTTTAAAATTGATGTAATAATCTATGCTGGTATAATTAATTTTAGCAGCTATATAAATATTAACACTTCCATAAGTTGTTATTGTATTAATTTCTCTCTAAACTACTGGCGGGTATTATTTTTCCAGTGCCATTACAACGAGAACATTGCCCTTCTACATGTATATCTTGTGTAATAGGACCACCAGTAGTTGTAGTTTTAATTTGAGGTCCAGTTATAGAAGAACCAGCAATATATTCTTTTGTGGTGTGGGTAGGTAAATAGGTAGTTACATTTTTATAAGTACGTGTAACCTTACCGATACCATAACAATACTTGCATTTTACCAAATAGTTAGCGTTACTGGTATTTAAAATAGTATATTCTGTTGATGTTGCAGGTATTTTTCGTCCATCACTTAGGATAACCCCATCTAGTGTTATGGCAGCAATAGCAGCTGGTTTGTTTTGGTAGCTAACTACTTGTCCAACACTTAATCTGTTGGCAAATGTTTTTCCGGTTAGTGGATTGTCTTTTCTACCACCTCTCATGTACCATAATAAGGCTCTGTCTCTATTTTTAACATCACTTTTTTCATTATACAGCTTAGCTAACTCGCCAAATGCGCTAGTAACAGTAGCGTCATACAACACATTTTCTGATGTATTTGTGGTTTTAGTATAGTATTCAATGGCTTTATCTACATCTCTATTTACACCTTTACCATAAGCGTATGCATCTCCTAATTTATAAGCATAAGCATTACTAAAATTCGATAAGTATTTTAATAATTCGATATAAAAATCAGACTGCTCTAAGTAACTTACATATTGCTTTTCTCTATCTAAAAAGTAAGCTAATTTTTGTGCTGTATAATAAGTTTGTTTTTCTTTATATGCTTTTACAAGCCATTCAAAACCTTCGTCGTTATTTGGTGTTTTGGTATGAAAGGGCGAAATATTTATAAAACCTATTACAGACTTGTCTTCAGGCTTTAAATTATTTAGATTACTTAATAGGTAATTCATGGCCTCTTTTAAATTAAACTCATTGCTTGATACTCGAAAGAACTTTAAAGCATTGGCGCCATATGCAATTTTGTCGTCAGGGTGAATGTAGTACAGTAATTCGTTGGGTTTTTCAGGGTTCATTACCTCAAAAACATCATGTATATCGTCTACTAATACACTTGCCTTTTTTAATGCTTTATACTTAGGCTCAATAAGTACCGTTCCGTTTTCTAACATTATACCAAACTTATCGTCCTTCTTAATAATTAAACGTTCTAGTGCTATTTTTTTAGAAGAATGCTGTCTGTCTCCATAAATGCCATCGTAAACAAAGTCGGTTATAGGATTCATATCTAAGTTGTACAAAGCATATTTTTTGTATTCGCTATTTTGGTTACGAAGGATATAAAATCGATGTTCATATTGCTTTAAATGTTGACTTCCCACAGTTTTTTTAATATTCCAAGCAAAACCATCTTCGAATCTGTAACGTTGTTGTCCAATTTTTTTTGCTGTATTCCTATCAAGCAAATCAATTTCTCCATTTTTATCTACAGCTATAAAACAACTCTTTGTGGTATAAATTTGCTCGTATTTTCCTGCTTTTACTATAAATTTTTTACCATCGCTTATACCAGGGTCAACGCTGCTAAACTTACTGTTAGCTGATACAAATAACTGTTGTGCCTGTATGTTTGACAAGCAGCCAAGAAGTAGAAGAGAAAGTGTTATCGTTTTCATTTATCGAATACGGTTTTAGGTAAATCGGGCATTTTTTTAGTGGCTTTGTATAAACCGTTACTCGTACCAACCCACAAATAGCCATTATTGTCTATAGAAGCGCATTGCAGTTCGCCTTGTAGGTTTTTATGGTTAATGAGGTGCTTTCCATCATAAAACAGCCTATTGGCTTGCGATACGTATACAGCATGTTTTCCTGTGAGGTCTTGCCCAATGTGGTACACCAAATCGGCTTTCCAGTAAAGAGAAAGATTTAGCCAACTGTTACCACTACCTTTTGTGTCGGATTGGTAGGGAGTAAGTACATTGGTCATTCCAGATGGAATATACTCGTAAGCGCAAAGAATGGTGGTTTCGCTATTGTTCTTGATGTAAAACCCGGCACAGTGTGATGGTGCTTGGGTAGGGTTTTTATCGTTTATACGAGAAAAGGAAGGAGTTCGTCGAGTAAAAATCTTTCTTCCATCGGGAGTAATGTTGCCGAAAAAGCCATCCATTTTATTGCTGCGACCAAAGCTAGCGTATACAGCACCATCACCATTCCATTGTGTACGCTGAAAATCGTGGTTAATAGGGTCATTGAGTTGAGCTGTTATGGCTTCGCCGTTGTAATCTAAGCTTACAGTTCCATTTTTTGGCGTGTTATAAACCCAAAATTTAGCTCCGAAAGTGTATGGCCCTAAACTAATACCTCCAATAAATAGCTTTTCTCCATCGGGTTTTAGGGCTATACTTTGCAGTGTATTACCAGAGATTTTTACGCGTTCGGTCCAAGTAACGCCATTATCATAAGAGAAGAAAATCCTATTATCGTTATCTAAAAGAGCGGCATTTCCGTTGTTGAAAACGATGTCTTTATAGCTCCAAGTTCCAGATGAAACAGTGATTTTTGTAAAACTAACCTCTTTGGACCAATCGGCCATTACTTCTTGGGCAGTAGGTTGTTTTTCTGGTTCGGGATCAGTTTTTTTACCAGGACAACCTAGTAACAGCGGGTAAATAAGAAGTAGGCACTGCCAATATTTTAACAGATTTTGCATATCGCTTTTCTTTTGTAGTTGAAGAACTAAAATCGACAATTCTACGAAAGAAAGGAATACCTATAATTACTGATATTGAAAATAGTGACTAAATTCGTTTCTTTTTCTCGCCTGTATATTTTTTCTCACCAGCTTTAATTTCCAATTGTAAATCATTTTCTTCTGGCGGAATAGGGCAGCGGTAACCATCGCTGTAAGCACAATATGGATTGTATGCTTTATTGAAATCGAGTTCTAACTTCCCATCTACAATAGCGGTAGTTTTTAAATCGATGTAACGACCACCTCCGTAAGTTTCTTTGTTGTTGGTTTGGTCGGTAAAAGGTAAGAATAAATAATCTTTGTAAGCAGCATTGGCAGCTAAGGCAATGTTTCTGTATAAAGTTAACTGTACAGGTTTGCCCTTTAACTCAAATGTCAGTTTCGCATAGCGGATATAGTCTGCAGTGGTGCCTGCATAAGTTGGCATTTTAAAGGCTTTTTCACCTTCTAGCAGGGTAACTTTTGCGTCTATTTTGTAAGTGCTATCGGCATCGTAAAATTGAAGATATTTTAAATCAGGTTCTTTTAGTGGTGCACGTTCGCTATTTACAAAATCTGCTTTGTAGTGCTCGCGGTGTGTAGCAATTTGTTCCTTAAAAGACTGTGCGAAGCAAGTGCTGCTTACCAAAAACATCAACAACGTTAAATACCGATACATTTTTTACAATTTAGAAGATTTATTCCTTAACAGATGATCTGCCAAAACCAAAGCAGCCATTGCTTCTACAATTACCACAGCTCTTGGTACTACACATGGATCATGACGACCTTTGCCTTTAATCTCCGAAGCTTCGCCAGCAGCATTAATTGTCTGTTGATTGTGCATAATGGTAGCTACAGGTTTAAAACCCACTTTAAAAGTAATATCCATTCCGTTAGAAATGCCACCTAAAATACCGCCAGCGTGGTTGGTAATGGTTTTAAATTGATTTTCTTCTTGAGATTTTGGTAATGGGACATCATTATGCTCAGAACCCCTTAATTCAGTACCTTCAAAGCCAGAACCATATTCAAAGCCATGAACCGCATTGATGCTCAGCATTGCTTTGCCTAAATCTGCATGTAGTTTATCAAAAACTGGTTCTCCTAAACCCGCAGGACATCCTTTTATCACACAAGAAACTTTACCACCAACAGTATCACCATCTTTACGAACGCTGTCGATAAATTCAATCATTTCGTTTGCTGTTGCAGGGTCGGCGCAACGAACAATATTAGCTTCTCTTAATTCCAATAATTCAGCAATGTTATCGCTTCCTAAAATAGGTGCGTTTATTTTTCCAACTGCTGTAACGTGAGCAAAAATATTAATGCCATGATGCTTTAACAACAATTTTGCAACTGCGCCAGCGGCTACTCTAGCTGCGGTTTCTCTTGCCGAAGAACGCCCGCCACCACGATGGTCGCGAATGCCGTATTTGGCATCGTAAACGTAATCTGCATGGCTTGGACGGTAAACATCCACATTGTGCCCGTAATCTTTACTTCGCTGGTCTTCGTTTGGAATTAACATCGCAATTGGCGTTCCTGTGCTTTTTCCTTCAAAAGTTCCAGAAAGAATTTGAACGGTATCGCTTTCCTTACGTTGAGTAGTAATTTTCGATTGACCAGGTTTTCTTTTGTCTAGCTCCGATTGTATGAAATCTAAATCTATCTCCAATCCTGCCGGACATCCATCTAAAATAACGCCTATGGCTACACCATGAGATTCACCAAAAGTTGTAATGCGAAATAATTGTCCGAATGAGTTGCCTGCCATGTTTATAGTATTGAGTATTGAGTATTGAGTATTGAGATACTCTTGTGCAATACAGTTTCGTCTATTGGTTTATTAATTGCAGCACGCAAATAGCGTTAGCTGTATTTTGTTTAGTTATGGGTAATGTCGCAATACGCAAATCGCATTACGCAATACTGATTTCAAATCCCACCTTCTTTAAGTCTTCCCAAAAATAAGGATAAGATTTTTCAACTACGTTATAGTCTTCAATTTCCAGTTCCTCAATTAATAAAGCCAAAGGAGCAAAAGCCATTGCCATACGGTGGTCTTCGTAAGTAGCGATGCTTACCTTTTTAGGGAAATGAAGTTCAGCGCAATCTAAAGTGTAAACTAAGTTATCTTCATTTAGCTTCACGCCAATTTTTGCCAACTCGTTTTGCAATGCCGCAACACGGTCGGTTTCTTTTATTTTTAAGGTTTCTAAACCTGTAAAAGCCATATTTATTCCCAAAGCAGCCGCAACAACTACAATGGTTTGTGCCAAATCTGGGCAAGTTTTTAAGTCTAAAACTTTATCGGTGTCTTTAATGGCTTGGTCTTTTGTAAAAGCTATTCCGTTATCAGTTTTAGTAGTACTCAAGCCAAAAATCTCCATAATGGTTTTGATTTGGCTATCTCCCTGCAAACTTTTATCCCGCAGGTGCGGTAAGGTAATTTGTGCTTGTTTTGCCAAAGCTACAATGCTGTACCAATAAGAAGCGGCGCTCCAATCTGGTTCAACAATAAGCGTAGAGGGCTTAAATTCTTGATGTTTGATGGTAATTAAATTTCCATTCCATTCGTGCGAAATGCCACATTCGGCTAACATTGCCAAAGTCATTTCTACATATGGTTTAGAGGTTAATTCGCCAACAATTTCTAGGGTTAAACCTTGTTTAAGGGTAGGAGCTAACATCAGCAAAGCCGAAATATATTGACTGCTAATGTCTCCTTTTATTTTGATGTGCGAACTTGTTTGAGCTAATGGGCCGTTGATAGCCAACGGAGGGAAGCCTTCTTTTTCAGCATAGCTGATATCTGCACCAATTTCTTTCAAGGCATCAGCTAAAATCCCAATGGGACGTTGCTTCATGCGTTCGGTTCCTGTTAGTAGGAAGTTTCCATTTTTAGCAGATAGGTAGGCTGATAAAAAACGCATGGCAGTGCCAGCTGGACCTACATCTACAGTTTTTTCGATAGTGCTATCATTCTCATAGGTATCTAAATCAGAAAGGATAGCATTTAGGGTAACGGTGTCGGCAGCGTTTGATAAGTTTTCTACTTTTACCAATTTCTTGCTCAACGATTTGATAATCAGTGCTCTGTTGCATTCGCTTTTTGAGCCTGTTAGTTGTATTTCCGCTTGTATATTTTGTGTTCCTTTAAAAGAAACAATCGCATTTTTATGCATGGTTTGGTTGGTATTAGGTCGATATAGGTTAAAGACTTCAGTTGTTCCGTCATATCGAACCCGATAATTCTTCGGGTGAGATATCTAGCAAATTGTTAGATTTCTCCTCGTTCCTCGTCGAAATGACGGAACACTGAAGCATTTTTATCCTAAAAAATGAGTAAAATCCTTAAGCTTTTACTTCTGTGTGTTGCTCAGCTGCAATTCCTGCTTGAGTAGCTTGGCCAGCGTTTAAAATTTCAGTTTGTTTACGGATAGATTCGCCGTGTACCAATTCCAAGAATTTCTCAGTAAAATGCAAATCTAATTTCAAAGCTTTAGCAAATGAAGTTCCTTTTTTAAGGATTTCATCCCAACGATTAACTTGCAATACAGTTACTTGGTTATCACGTTTGTACTCGCCAATTTTCTCAACGATAGACATACGCTCACCTAATTTTTGCAGTAACAAATCATCAATCTTATCAATTGATTTACGTAAATCAGCTAATTTATCTACAAAAGCTTCGTTTGCCGACTCTGGCTCACGAACTGTTAAACGGTCCATTAATTCGCTTACTGCGGCAGGAGTTAACTGTTGTTTAGCATCTGTCCAGGCTACTGATGGGTCTAAGTGCGACTCAATCATTAAGCCTTGCATATCTAAGTCTAACGCTTTTTGAGAAATGTAAGGAATTAGTTCACGGTTACCGCAAATGTGACTTGGGTCGTTAATGATTGGCAAATCTGGGCAAAGCGTTTTTAATTGGATAGCAAGTTCCCACATTGGTTCGTTACGGAACGAAGATTTCTCGAACGAAGAGAAACCACGGTGAATAGCACCAATTTTGGTAATTCCTGCCTTATTGATACGCTCAATAGCTCCAATCCACAATTGTAAATCTGGATTTACTGGGTTTTTAATCAAAACAGGGATGTCGTGTCCTTGTAAAGCATCAGCAATTTCTTGTACTGTGAAAGGGTTTACAGTAGAACGAGCACCAATCCAAAGGATATCTACGCCAGCAGCTAGAGCTTCTTCCACGTGTTTTGCATTAGCAACTTCTACCGCTGTAGGTAATCCAGTTTCTGCTTTAGCACGTTTTAACCATTCTAAACCAATACTGCCAATTCCTTCAAATTCTCCCGGACGAGTACGAGGTTTCCAAATACCAGCTCTTAAAACACTTACTTTGCCAGTAGCAGCTAGTAAATGTGCAGTAGTTAATAATTGATCTTCAGTTTCTGCACTACAAGGTCCAGAGATTAATAAAGGCTGGTTGTTTGCCGTTAGCCAGTTTTCTAAAGGCTCGATGTTTAAATTAAGTTTCATTTTTTAGGATAATTTGTATTGTTAAATTGCTTTATTGTTGTTGAGGTTAATTGGTTAATTGTTGAAATTGGTTAATTGTACTGTTGACAGTTAACCAAATCCGCAGTTTAAACAGTTAACCTATACTTTGTCGTTCTTAATGTATTCGCCCATGATGTTGAAATTCACAGTGTACTTTAACACTTTTCTAATGGCGGTATCATAGTTTTCTATGCTTTTCCATTCGATATCTACATAAAAGTAGTATTCGTTTCTACGACCAAGTACTGGCATAGATTGTATTTTTGTTAAATTAACATTCAATTCTGCAAAGATTTGAAGTACTTGAGCCAAAGCACCAACGTGGTGACCAACCTGAAAACAGATAGAGGCTTTATTGATCCCTTTTTCCACTTCAGCTTTGTCTTTTCTAAGAATTAAGAAACGGGTGAAATTCTTTTTATTAGATTCTATTCTTCTTTCAATGATATCTAAGCCATAAGTTTCTGCAGCTAAGGCGTTGGCAATAGCGACAGTATCTTTTAGCTGTCCGTCTTTTATTTTTTTAGCACAAGCGGCAGTATCATTTCCTTCTATTACTTGTATTTGAGGAAATTCCTCGAAAAAATCTACACATTGCCTAATGGCGATAGGGTGGGATGTAGCCACTTTAATGTCTTCGAATTTTACACCTGGTAATGCCAATAAGTGTAACTGGATAGGTAGGTAAACTTCGCCAACAACGGCAAGATTGTATTCTCTAATTAAAGTGTAGTTGGGTAATAAACTACCAGCAATAGAGTTTTCAATTGCCATTACTACATAGTCAGCTTTATCGTCATCCAATACATCGCAGGTTTGTTTAAACGAGTTGCACTCAACTGTTTCAATATCTCTACCGAAAAATTTGAACGCTGCCTCTTCGTGGAATGATGCTTTAATACCTTGTATGGCTACCCTTGTTTTTGTCTTCATAATTGCGCTAAACAAAAAAAGGTCCTGACTTTTTAGCCAGGACCTTTTTACACATTTTAAATATCTTTTATATATTTTTCTGCATACTAGCCCTGGCTCTTACTAAAGTAGTAAAAGTAACCAAACCAATATGTAGTGTTAAAATTCATTTTTTGTCTTCTGGTGTCAAATGTACACCAACAAATTTAATTTGTCAATAGTTAAATGAAAATAATTTTATTTTGTGGTTTTTGAACCAAATAACGAAACGGTATTTTAACTGAAAGTTTTAACGCTGTTTCCAATGTAGTGGCTTTCCTTTTCTACTTCTAGTAGCTCTTTTTGCATTTTTTTCGCAATTTGAGTGCTGCCATCGTGGCTCCAACCAGGAGGATTAAAGATATATTTTAGCTTATCAGAAAAAGCTGGCGCCTTTTTTACATCCTTACTTAAAGCTAAAAACTCGTGAAAAATAATGTTAAAAGCCCCTTTATCTTCAGGTGGTGTAGTTAAACCATATTTTATTTCGTCTTCAGGTAACTCTTCTTGGAAAGTACCGAACATTCTATCCCATAGAATAAGTACCATACCCATGTTTTTATCCAAATAACGGATGTTACAAGCGTGATGAACTCTGTGATGAGAAGGTGTTACGAAGATGTATTCAAAAACTGGATGGAGTTTTCCCACGGTTCTGGTGTGTACCAAGTTGCCATAAATCTGCGTGATAAGATAGGCAAACATGATATCCATAGCGTTAAAACCCATAAAAGCTAAAGGCAAGTAAAAAAATACTCTGTAAAAAGGCTCAAAAACTGTAGAACGAAATCCCGTAGTTAGGTTAAAATGTTCTGACGAATGATGGGTAACGTGCATAGCCCAAAAAAAACGCACATTATGCCCCACGGTGTGTAAAAACCAATAAAGCAAATCTTGCGCAAGTACCAAAACAATCCAGTACACCCATGGATTGTGTATCTCAAAAAGCCTAAAATCGTAGAAATAATTCAATAAATAGAAAGTGGCAAACTTCATGGTTAAGTTTACCAATATGGCACAGACCATTAAATAAATGTTGGTCCAGGTATCTTTTTTAGTATAAAGCTTTTTATCATGAGAATAGCTGAAATACATCTCAACTATGGTCAAAACGATCACAAAACTAAATAGTGTGCCTACAGAAATATCACTTCCGGTAAACGTCATTTTTATTACAAACTATTGTAGTAAGTAAAACTATTAAAAATATCTTCCTTAGTCACTTTGCAATTGAAAGCACATTTTCCAATTTGGTCCAGCAACGAAAACATGATAAAACCATCCTCATTCTTTTTATCGCTTTGCATTAGTACCATCAGATCTTCAAAACTCTTCGGTTTAATTTCGTATTTTGGATACAACGATAGGATATAACTGGCAATTTCGGTTAACTCATCCTGAGATAAGTTGCAGTATTTCACTGATAAATAAGCCTCGCAAATCATTCCAATTGCTATGGCTTCGCCGTGGGTTAAAGGTTTTTTATCATTTACTAAGGCATATCCCTCTACGGCATGGCCGATAGTATGACCATAGTTTAAAATCTTTCGTAAACCTCTTTCAAACGGATCGGCCAATACCACCTCGTTTTTAATTTTCACAGAATGATAAATGGCTGCTGCACTAATGTTTGTATAATCGCTTTCTTTTAGTTCTTGATAATAAGTCGCATCCGCAATTAAACCATGCTTAATCATTTCGGCGAAGCCAGATAATAATTCACGTTGCGGCAGAGTTTGCAAGAATTTGGTTTCGATAAATACAGCCTGTGGCAAACTGAAAGTACCTACCATATTCTTCACATTATCAATATCGATACCTGTTTTACCACCTACAGAAGCATCTACTTGCGAAAGCAGGGTAGTAGGAATGTTAATGAAATCGATACCGCGTTTGTAGGTAGAAGCAACAAAACCACCCATATCGGTAATTACGCCACCGCCAAGATTAATCATCAAACACTTACGGTCCGCCTCAAAATCTAATAAGGTTTTCCAAATGCCTATGCAGAAATCAATGTTCTTGTTTTCTTCTCCCGGGTCGGTTTCTATGATGTCAAAATTATCTAAATCAGGTAAAAACTCCTGAAATACGGGTATACAAACTTCAGCTGTGGTAGAGTCTGCAAAAACGAAAACTTTGCTGTAGTTTTTTGCAGCAAGAATATCATTCAATGGTGCTAATCCACTTTCGAAATGGATAAAATGGTCGTTGTTTTTTAAAGCTTCCATTAAATTACTTCTATAGTATTACTCAAAAATTGAACCTTATCACCAACACGAACCTTTAAGCGTTTACGTTCTTCTGTAACTCCATTAACTTTTACAAGTCCTTCTTCTACAATAGATTGTGCTTCTCCGCCACTTTGAACGAGTGCAGTAGCTTTTAACAATGCAATTAGTGGGATAAATTCCCCTTCTAGTTTAAATTGTATCATAACGGCGCAATTTACAATTATTTGAAAGTCTTTCGTGCTAGGTAGCCTAGTTATTTCTATTTTTGCAGCGTTCTGACTAATACTTATAAAAAATGGATGCTTTTCCCAAGCAAAAAATAGACTTCAACAATACTGAAGTAGCTTTTAAACACAAATCTAACGGTGAACTGAAACAAGCGTATTGGCTTTTTAAGATGATTGGAAGTAATTTTCTAACTAAAATTGGTCCTCCGGTAGCTAATTTTATGCTGAATATTGGTTTGCCGATACAAGGAGCCATTAAAGCAACCATCTTTAAACAGTTTTGCGGTGGCGAAACCATTGCAGAATGTGAGCACACCATTGAGCAGTTGCATCAAGGAAAAGTTGGAACAATTTTAGATTATTCTGTAGAAGGTGAGGATGAAGAGCATGTTTTCGATTTTACCTGCGAAGAAATTATCAGAACTATTGAGCGTGCAGATGGCGATCCAAGAATACCGATTACAGTTTTTAAAGTTACTGGCATTGGCCGATTTGCATTATTGGAAAAATTAGATGCCAAACAAGAGCTGACTGAAATTGAAACCGCTGAATTTGACCGAGTAAAGCAACGCTGCGAGAAAATCTGTCGCACAGCCTTTGAAAGAAAGGTACCAGTAATGATAGATGCGGAAGAAACTTGGATACAAGACACCATTGATTTGTTGGCGATAGAAATGATGATGAAGTTCAATAAAGAACAACTGATTGTTTTTAATACCTACCAAATCTACCGCCATGATAAGCTAGCAGGTTTGGAAGCCGACTATCTCATTGCAAAAGAAGCCGGTTTTGTTTTAGGAGCTAAATTGGTTCGTGGTGCGTATATGGAAAAGGAGCGTAAACGTGCCGAAGAGCAAGGGTACCCATCGCCAATACAGCCAGATAAAACAGCAACTGATAGAGATTATAACCTTTCATTGCGTTTCTGTGTAGAAAACATAGATAGAATTGGCTTTGTTTGTGGTACACATAATGAAGAAAGTAGTCGTTTATTAACCGAACTAATTGATGAAAAGGGGATAGCGCATAACCATCCCCACGTTTATTTTGCCCAACTTTTGGGGATGAGCGATAATCTAAGCTTCAACCTTTCTAATGCTGGTTATAATGTTGCAAAATACGTTCCTTATGGACCGATTAAAGCGGTAATGCCTTACTTATTTAGAAGAGCACAAGAAAATACTTCTGTAGCTGGGCAAACCGGTAGAGAGTTAGGTTTAATTAGCAAAGAGAAGACTAGGAGAGGGATTTAGTGTCGAATATCAAGTTTTACGTTATTTGCTCAGTTTAGCTAATCATCCTGTAAAACTTGATGCTTGCAACTTACTTCACAATAAAATAACCAACAGCTAACCAAACCAAGCCCTTTACTAAAAAGAACATAAAGCCCCAAAAGCCAAGCTTTTTAATCCACTTTTTTAGTTTTTCTGAACGTTCTGTCTTCATAACTTAACGGTTGAAATTTATAATTTGAACGTTGGCGAGGACACCAACGTTAGAAAGTTAGCTGTTTAAATATTAGTGCTCGTTTTCTGCAAGTTTTCTTACAGAAATGATTTTGAACTCTTTGATGCCATCGGGCATTTCCCAATTTATAAGGTCGCCGGTTTGGTAACCCCATAAGGCAATGCTGATAGGCGCAAAGATAGATACTTTTTGTTGTTTTATATTAGCGTCTTTAGGTAAAACGAGTTTAAATACAAAAGTTTGACCATTGCTTGTGCTTTCTATCTTAGCCTCCGTGTAAAGCGAAACAACATCAGTTGGAAGCTTGTCGTCATCAAATATTTTGGCATTTTTAACTTCTTCTCTTAATCTAGACTTGTTGTAGTCGCTCATCACAGCTTTTTCCAGATGCTCGTTTAAAAATTTGTAATCGCTTTTTGATAATAAAATTGATTTTGTTTCCATTTGATATGAAAATTTAATGAATAGATAGCCTTGGGCTGTTAGGCCGAAGGCATAGAATTAAAATCGTAGGTGGTTATTCCCCGAGATCCTTAAAAGAAAAATGCTGAAATCGGGGTTTAGTTAATAAAATCCTTGCTCTCGTTTAAAGCAATTGGATTAATAGTGATGCTCAAAAATAGCGTTGATGGAAGAGCGAAAGACAATACAATCTCCTTCTTCTTTTTCAAGAAGCTAGGTTTTATTTCTGATGTATTGTTGTTGCTCATTTTAACAAAGATGCTTTTGTTAAAGGAGAAAAGCAAAAAGAAAAGCTTTTGTTACAATAGGAGGACTTTGGTATAAGCAAAGTCGTCATTTCGACAACGAAGGAGGAGAAATCTAGCAATAGTTAGATTGTTGCTAGATTTCTCAATCACTATGTTTCGTTTCGAAATGACGACGTGATATTTTAGAAGGTTGTGACCTATGCCAAATCAAATCGGTCTAAGTTCATCACTTTGTTCCATGCGGCTACAAAATCATTTGCAAACTTCTCTTTAGCATCTGCACTGGCATAAACTTCGGCGATAGCTCTTAACTCTGCATTTGAACCGAAAACTAAATCGGCACGAGTAGCAGTCCATTTGGTTGCTCCAGTATTCCTATCAACACCTTCGTAAGTTTCTTTATCTTGACCAGTAGCTTTCCAAGCGGTGCTCATGTCTAGTAAGTTGATGAAGAAATCATTAGTTAATTGACCAGGTGTCTTTGTTAATACTCCGTGAGCAGAGCCATCATAATTTGCATTTAAAGCACGTAAGCCACCAACTAATACGGTTAATTCTGGTGATGTTAAGGTCAATAACTGCGCTTTATCTACCAATAATTCTTCCGTAGAAGCGACTGTACGTCCTTTTTTGTAGTTACGGAACCCATCGGCAACTGGCTCCATGAATGCAAAAGATGAAACCTCCGTTTGATTTTGAGAAGCATCTGTACGACCTGGTGTGAAAGGAACTTCTATATTTAGACCTGCATCTTTAGCAGCTTTTTCTATCCCTGCAGCTCCAGCTAATACAATTAAATCGGCGATGGAAACTTTTTTGCCACTGTTTTGGCTATCGTTAAACTGTTTCTGTACACTTTCTAAAGCGCTTAAAACTTTATCTAGCTGCACTGGATTATTAGCTTGCCAATATCTTTGAGGAGTTAAACGAATACGGGCACCATTGGCACCACCACGTTTGTCGCCGCCCCGGAAAGTAGATGCCGAAGCCCAAGCGGTAGAAACTAATTCTCCGACAGATAAACCAGTTTCTAGTATTTTACCTTTTAAAGAGGTGATATCGTTTTCATCAATTAATATATGATTAACTGCTGGCACAGGATCTTGCCAAATTAATTCCTCGGCTGGTACTTCTGGACCAAGATAACGGGCTTTTGGTCCCATATCACGGTGTGTTAACTTAAACCAAGCACGAGCAAAAGCATCTGCAAAAGCATCAGGATTTTCTAAGAAACGTCTTGAGATTTTTTCGTAGGCTGGATCGAACCTTAAAGAAAGGTCGGTAGTAAGCATGGTTGGTTTGTGTTTTTTAGCGGGGTCAAAAGCATCTGGAATAATTTCCTGATCTGTTTTGGCTACCCATTGGTGTGCGCCACCCGGACTTTTAGTCAACTCCCACTCAAAACCGAATAAGTTCTCAAAGAAGTTGTTGCTCCACTGTGTAGGCGTGGTTGTCCAAGTTACTTCTAAACCACTGGTAATGGTGTCAGGTCCTTTGCCGGTACCAAAGCTGTTGTTCCAGCCAAAGCCTTGCGACTCTAAACCTGCAGCTTCAGGTTCTTTGCCTACATGTTCTGAAGAAGCCGCACCGTGAGTTTTACCGAAAGTATGACCTCCAGCAATCAAAGCAACAGTTTCTTCATCATCCATTGCCATACGTGCAAAAGTTTCTCTTATATCTTTAGCTGCTGCAATTGGGTCGGGGGTTCCATTAGGTCCTTCTGGATTTACATAAATTAACCCCATGTGCGCTGCCGCAAGTGGTTTTTCTAAGTCGTGTGAGTGCTTTTGACCATCGGCATCATCGTCAGAAACGAGTACACCACGTCCACTAACACCTTCGGCTCCGCTAGAATAGCGTTCTTCGTTACCAAGCCATGTAGTTTCAGAGCCCCAATATACATCCTCGCTTGCTTCCCAAACATCTTCTCTGCCACCAGCAAAGCCAAATGTTTTAAAACCCATCGATTCTAAGGCTACGTTTCCTGTTAAGATCATCAAATCTGCCCAAGATATTTTGTTGCCATATTTTTGTTTAATAGGCCAAAGTAACCTACGAGCTTTATCTAAGCTTACATTATCTGGCCAACTATTTAATGGTGCAAAGCGTTGTTGTCCTTGTCCGGCGCCACCACGGCCATCGCCTACGCGGTAGGTACCTGCACTGTGCCAGGCCATACGAATGAATAAACCACCGTAATGTCCAAAATCCGCTGGCCACCAATCTTGCGAATCGGTCATTAGCGTATGTAGATCTTTTTTTAAACCTTCGTAATCTAAGCTATTGAAAGCCGCTGCGTAATCAAAATTATCTCCCATTGGGTTAGACAAAGATGAATGTTGGCGTAGGATGTTCAATTTAAGTTGTTTTGGCCACCAATCACGATTTTTGGTGCCGCTGCCACCAACGTTGCTTTTCATGCTACCATTGTGAAACGGGCATTTGCTGATGTCTTGAGAGTTATTTTCCATGCTTTATTAATTTTTTAGTTAACGATGTATGGTATTTTTTCGATAGCTATAAATGCTATTGAAAAGACATTTCGCTTGTTTGTTTTGTTTGCTATGTCCATACCTTTTGGTTATTTAAAGGTACGGTAAGCAATTGATGATGTCAAAGTGCTTTTCTCTATAGGCAAATAGGCAGAAGCTATTTCACCTTAAAAGATTGCTTGCCGTTAAGTAAATCCCAGAACAGCATGAAATCGCTGGCTAAGCTGTACGCAGGATATTGAAAAGTTGCAGGTTTATTTTTTTCGAAAAAGAAGTGGCCAACCCATGCAAAGCCATAGCCCAAAAATGGGATGGCTATAAGAAAACGTAGATCGTGAAATAATATACCGCCAATTAAAGAGATAACAACCAATGCTGTCCCTATAAAATGAAGTACTCTGCTGGTGGTATTTTGATGTTCGCTAAGATAAAAGGGATAAAACTCTTGTAGAGATTTGTATTTTTTGGTGCTCATACATTTACGGATTACCCCTAAAATTAACTATAATAATTGGTGATGCACTAAAAAATCACGTAGTTTCTCTGGATGAACGTCCATAAGCAAGGTATTTAATCCAGCTTTTTTAGCGCCTTCAATATGCTGTGGGCTGTCGTCTATAAACACAGTTTCTTCAGGATTTAGGTTATTTTCTTTCAAAACCATCTCAAAGATCTCTACATTAGGTTTGCGCATGGTAGTGTCTTGAGAGAAATATGCTCGTTCGAAGAAATCGTCGTAGTTATTGAAGCCAAAATCTTTCTGCAAGTAAGCAATGATCCAATCGTAATGAATTTTGTTATTGTTACTGAGCAGGAAGGTGCGATATTTTTGTTTTACTTCTAACAAAACGTCGTGGTTGTTGCCAGATACACCTAGTAAAAGGCTGTTCCAAGCATCGTCTATTTGTTGATCTGTGAGGTCTAATTTATCGGCAACTTTTCTAATACCATCTCTAAACTGGGCAGGAGAGATGCTGCCAGTTTCAAAATCGTCAAATAATTGATTATGCCCCTTATGCGCAAAAAAATCTGTAACGTTGGGGATACCCAATTGTGATAGAGCGTTTTGAGTTCTTATGAAGTCGATAGCAAATATCACGTTGCCATAATCGAAAATAATATTTTTAATTTTTTCCATTGAGTGTTTCCAAAATTCGCTGCAAATATGTAACATTGCACTCGCAAAAACAACATACGTTTTTGATGGGCCATTAGCTCAGTTGGTTAGAGTAGAAGACTCATAATCTTTTGGTCGATGGTTCGAGCCCATCATGGCCCACAAAGCCATCCATTAATTTGGGTGGCTTTTTTGTTGTAAAATTACTTTATAGCCTGTCCTTAATTTTCGTTTTTATGTTTTCAACTACAAAATTTAAATACCGATTTCTTTTGCAGAACCTGGATAGTACATTCATTCTAAAGCCGTACTAATAGCTAAGATCTAAATTTATCTATAATATGGTTACAGGTACACACAAAACATTTAGCAATTTTCATAAAGTCTTACGAACAATCAATTCAAACTTGTTTCTGATCTTTCGCAAGGATTTTTCTTTAATCATATTTCCGGCTAACAAGCCCATCTCTGTAAAATCTGTTGATAGTACGGTAAGTCCATCTAATATAAATTCGTTGATAGGAGATTCATTATAAGAGATAACTCCAATATCCTTACCCAATTTATAATTCTTCTGTTTTACCATCTTTAAGATACTAAAAAGTTCTTCGTCGAGCTGTCTGTTAAGTACCACATATATTTCATTGGGCTGAATATTCTCAGCATCAAAATTGGTGAAGTTTGAGAAGCTTAGTTGGTGTTCCTTGCAGAATTTCTGTATCCCTTTTGATATTAGTGTATAGTATAAACTATTGGGAGAGCAGATTACGTTTACCTTTTCGTATTTGGTTATTAGTTTGGCTTTTTCGCTAAGAGCATCGTAAACATCATTTTCAAAGTCCTGATAAATTGCTCCAAAATTTCCTGGTAGTTGGTTTACTAATTTATCTAACAACAATAATTTTCGGTTTGGGATACGTTTTAGCACCTGCACCAACTTGTCCTGTATAGTTTTCTCTAATTTAAAATTTGCAGAGATAATAAAGAAATCGTAGTTGTTTAAGTTAGTTTCAACCATTTGGGCAAAAAGCTCAATGTCTTGGTCGTGCAAAATGATATTAATATCGGCACTGTAGCCTAACGATTCTTTCAATGCTTGATAAGTAAGCAACTTATAGGCAGAAAGCTTATCAAAAATAACTAATACTTTTTGGTTTATATTTTTTGTTACGTTAACGTAGAAACCTTTTCCATGACTAGATTCTATATAGTTCATCTCACGTAAAATAGTATAGGCTTTTTTTACGGTTTCTTTAGAAATACCCAAATGCTGGCTCAGCACATTCATAGAAGGTAGAATATCTCCATTGCTCAACTGTTGGTTTTTGAGCTGCTCCTCAAAGGAGTTTAGAAGCTGCTTATATACTGGAACGGCAGAATCTGCCTCGATCTTAAATATCATATCGGAAATAAAAATAAAAAAGTTTGTAGAAATAAAAACTAAATTCTACATTTGAATACCACACCACACTACACTACAGTTTTGGTGTTGATAACAAAAACTTAACCAAATATAAACTTAAATCTAATCTATAGCTTGCATTTTTGCACCACACCACACTACAGTGGTTAAAGCGGATAAAGCTATGCAAAATTGAGATTAAATGAAAAAAATGAACAAAAAGGTTTGCAAGGGTCTTGTGTTAAGGCGTTTGCTGCAAAGTAGGAAATGGCACTCGGTGCTTGTTCTTATGCTCTTACTACTGAGCAACCTGTCTTACGCTCAAACACAGTTAAGGGGTACAGTTAAAGATGCTACGGGTGTAATACCAGGTGTATCGGTTTCGGTAAAAAATGTTAAAAACAAGGGAGTGATGACCGATGGTGATGGTACTTTCACTATTGGCGGTATTTCTGCCAACGATGTATTAGTGTTTTCTGCTATAGGCTATGTTACCCAGGAGATACTTGTTGGTAGTAAGAAAGAAATCAATGTGGTTCTGGAAAGTTCGCAGAACGATTTGAACGAAGTAGTGGTAATTGGTTACGGAACGGTGGCTAAAAAAGATTTAACCGGTGCGGTTGGTTCGGTTAGCGGAGAAAAAGTAAGTAAACGTAATACCACCCAAATTTCTGAAGCCTTACAAGGAGCTGTGGCAGGTGTTACTGTAAGCAGATCTAGTTCTGCGCCAGGAACTGGAGCTTCTATATTAATTAGAGGCGTTACTTCCATTCAGGAAAGTAGTCCACTGGTGGTTGTAGATGGTGTACCTGTTTCCAGTATAAATGATGTTAATCCACAAGATGTAGACCAAATCTCGGTGCTTAAAGATGGAGCCTCTTCTTCTATTTATGGTTCTAGGGCTGCCGCTGGTGTTATCCTTATTACAACCAAACGTGGTAGCAGATCTGGCGTTAACATAGATTATTCTACATTTTCGGCTATAGAGCGACCAACCAATATGCCCGATTTTGTGGGTGCAACCCGCTATATGCAAATGCAGAATGAATTGGCATGGAACCAGATTGCCAATCTTCCAAACAACGAATATTCTATACATCCTCAGCAATTGATTGCCGATTATGATGCCTTGAATGCGCAAGATCCAGATAGGTATCCAAATACCAAATGGCTAGATTACATCTTAAAAGATAATGTTTTAAGACATAATCACTTCCTGAGCATATCTGGGGGAGATGAAAAGCGTAGGACTAAAATTGGTATCGGTTACGATAATTCTGGAGGTTTATTTAAATATAATCTTTCCTACGATCGTGTAACGGCAAGGATTAACAACGATATCAAGATCAATAAATTTATTTCAACTTCGGTAGATGTTTTTTCTAATATAGAAAAGAATGTAAATCCTTCTTATAGTCCGTCGGCACAAATGCGTTATGCAGCGCCAATTTATGCTGCCGAATATCTTGATGGTCGTTTAGCCGAAGGTAAAACGGGTACAAATCCTTACGGATTATTAAGATACGGTGGTAAGATAGATAAAGGAGGAACCCAATTGGGTGGACGTGGCGTATTAGATGTTACGCCGTTAGAAGGCTTAAAGCTGTCGGTTATCTTCTCGCCAGAGTACAACTTTTCGAAATCTAAGAACTTTTCTTTGGCGGTTCCTTATACTCAATATGATGATCCTTCTATTGTTTCGGGTTTTATTCAAGGGGCAAATACAACAAGCCTGTTAGAGTCTAGGGGAGATAATAAAAAGTTTACCACTCAATTGATTGGAAATTATACCAAGTCGTTTGGTAAACATAACCTAAATGCAATGGCTGGCTATGAAAATTTCTATTCTTTCTACGAAAGTCTTACAGCTTCAAGAGATCAGTACAGCATGACTTATTATGGATATTTAGATGCAGGACCTAAGAATTTTGTTAACAACTCTGGCAATGCTTATGAATATGCATATCGTTCTTATTTCGGTAGGTTAATGTACAATTATGATAATAAATATTACCTGCAAGCTAATTTAAGGTATGATGGTTCTTCAAGGTTTCATGAAGATAATCGTTGGGGAACATTTCCATCGGTTTCTGCAGGTTGGGTAATCAGTCAAGAGAAGTTCATGAAAAATATTCCGGCAATTTCTTACCTCAAATTGAGAGGGTCTTGGGGGCAGTTAGGAAACGAGCGTATTGGTAATTATCCTTACCAGTCTACCTTAGAATTTAATACACCAGTGCTGTATCAAGGCGGTAATGTGACAGGCGTACAAGGAGCCTCGGCCTATCAATATGTGATTAGGGATATCTCATGGGAAACCACTGAGTCTACCAATTTGGGTGTAGATGCGCAGTTTTTGAAGAGCAGATTAGGTGTTTCGTTTGAGGTTTATAAGAAAACTACTAAAGATATGTTGTTGGCGTTACAAATTCCTACCTATATGGGCTTCTCTAATCCGCAACAGAACGCGGGCAGGATGCACACCAAGGGCTGGGATCTGGAGTTGAGTTGGAACGATAAGGTAAACGATTTCAGGTATTCGGTTTCAGCTAACCTATCAGACTATAGATCTGTAATGGGAGATTTAAAGGGCACTGAGTTCTTGGGCAACCAGGTAAAGTTTAAAGGTAGTGAGTTTAATGAATGGTATGGTTACAAAAGTGTAGGCATCTATCAGAGTGCGCAAAGTGCTACTAATTCTCCTCGTACGGCCAATACCATTACCGCTGGAGACCTACAATATATGGATATCAGCGGTCCAAATGGCGTGCCTGATGGCGTGATTTCTCCAGAATTTGATAGGGTATTGTTAGGTGGTTCTTTACCTCGTTATCTCTTTGGAGCAAATATCTCTGCTTCTTATAAGAATTTCGATTTTGGGATGGTAATACAAGGCGTAGCTAAACAAACGGCATTGCTAACAGAAGAAATGGTGCGTCCGTTGAGAGCACAATGGTACAATATACCCGATTTTGTAGATGGCAACTATTGGAGTGTTTACAACAATGCAGCGCAAAATGCAGCAGCCAAATATCCTAGACTATCTGATGCTACCGGCGATAACAACTATGCCATGTCTGATTATTGGCTGTTTGATGGATCTTATTTAAGGATAAAGAATATTTCTTTAGGTTATACTTTTGATCATGTTTTCGGACAAAAGAGCTTAATTAAGGGTGCTAGACTGTATACCAACGTTACAGACTATTTTACCTTCAGCAAGTATCCTAAAGGCTGGGATCCAGAAGTGAGCCGTACAGGCTATCCAATTACCAAATCAATCGTATTTGGACTTTCAGTTAAACTATAGTGGATTATTAATCTTTAAAGAAATGAAATTAAGATATTTAGTATCGATATTAGGGATATCAGCATTAACTTCTTGCACCAAGCTAGATTTACATCCCTTATCAGAGGCCTCTAATGAAACCTGGTACACCAACAAAGCTCAAATAGAAATGAGCCTAAATACATTGTTCTTGCACCAGTTTTGGCCAGTAGTAAAAACAGAAATACCAACAGCTACAGCAGCTTTTGATGAGTTGGCAGATGATTGGACCAATAGAACAACTTTACTCTCTTTTACCAGCGGCACTTTCAATAGCCAAACGGCAATGGTTGGGGGTATTTGGTCATACAGTTATAAGGCCATCAGTCGTGCCAACACCATATTGGCAAATATTGACAGGGCAAAAGCTAACCTTAGCGATCAAGATTATCGCAAATATGTAGCTACCGCCCGATTTGTTAGGGCATGCCAATATTCAAGAATTATTACACTTTTTGGAGATCCTGTATATTTTAATGAGGAACTAGAGCTAGAGGAAGCCTTTAAAATGGGCAGAACGGCAAGGACTGTGGCGCTACAAAAGGTATATGAAGATTTTGATTATGCCATCCAAAACCTTCCTGTTGATTTTAGTGGAAGTGAGGTGCAAAGGGTTTCAAAAGGAGCTGCCTACGCTATGAAAGCAAGAATAGCCTTGTATATGGAAGATTGGCAAACTGCTAAAACTGCTGCCGATGAATGTATCAAGCTGCAGAAATATCGTTTATATCCCTCATACTCGGAACTTTTTTTGTCGAAAACAAAAAATGCTGTAGAGTCAGTATTTATCATTCCTAGATCGGTTGAATTAAGTGCAGATTTCAATGCTGCTTTAAGGGGAGGGAATATCACTGCCTACTTGCCAAGAACGGTAGGAGGAACCAGTACAGGTAATCCATCATGGGATCTTTTCTGTTCTTATCTGTGTACAGATGGCAAACCTATTGACGAATCGCCTCTTTACAATCCACGTAAGCCATTTTTAAACAGAGATCCTAGATGTACGGCAACTATTGCTGAGTTCGATAAACCGCATTTGGGTTTCACTTATTCGCCACATCCAGATTCTTCTAGGGTATGGAGTTATGCCAGTGGCATTTATATCGCCAACAAAGACTCTAAAGCTGGAGACCAATACGCTTCTTATAACGGACTGGTATTGAAAAAAGGGATAGATGGCGATTGGACTGATGATTTGCAGGCTGCACCAGATAAAATATTGATGCGCTACGCAGATGTATTGCTCATGTATGCCGAGGCCAAAATTGAGCTTAATGATATTGATGCTTCTGTATTGGATGCCATTAACCAGGTAAGGGCAAGAGCCTATGGTGTAGCTGTTGGACAGACTTCAAGCTATCCTGCGGTTACTGTAACTGGACAAGTAGCTTTAAGGAAGCAATTAAGAATGGAAAGAAGAATGGAAATGGCTTTCGAAGGATTGAGGTATTTTGATATTAGACGTTGGAAATTAGCAGAAAAAGTAATGAATAGACCTAATTACGGGTTGTTGGCAGCTAATAACGATCTGCGTACTAAATTGGTGGTACCTGGCTTATGGTTCTTTCCGGGCACACCAGACATTGATGACGATGGTACGCCAAATTTTGCAACGATGAACCAATCGTTAATTAGAAAACTATCAACTAGGGTTTTTGATAAGAATAAGCACTATTTGTGGCCTATTCCTGCATCAGATATATTAATCAACCCTAATTTGAAGCAGAATCCTAATTATTAATCTATAAGCTGGAATAGTCATGATGAATACTGTAAAATTTAGATTGCTGATACTTCTCTGCTGTGGTTTAATAGCCTGTTCTAAAAAGAAAGACCCAGTGGTTGAACCAACCAAGCCACCCCAGACAAATTTAGAAGGCATAGATGTTAAATTAGGAATGAACCTAGTTGGGATCATTACCGATGCAAAAACAAAGCAACCTCTTAAGGGCGTTGCCGTAAGTGATGGTTACAGCGTAGTACAGACTGATGAAAAAGGCGTCTATCAGCTAAGTCGTGCTTCTAATGCAAGATTTGTTCATTATGTTATTCCAGCTATAGCAAAAGTGCAGATGAAAGATGGTTTGCCAGATTTTTATGTGAAAATTGATAAACAGCAAGCTATCTTTAGACAAGATTTTGCATTGGAGATGCTGGAAAATGGCATTGAAAAAGATTTCACACTTTATGCCATTGCCGATCCACAAGTAAGAACCAATACAGATTTGGGGCGTTTCCAAAAAGAGTCGATGGTAGATATTAACAACTCGGCAAAAACACATAGCAATGTTTATGGATTGATGTTGGGCGATATCATCTACGATGCACCTTCGTTACTGCAGCCTATGAAAACCTCGGTAAAATCAGATCATATCAAGTTATTTCCGGTAATTGGCAACCACGATCACCTACAGACCACCAATAATGACTTTGATGCAATGATGGGTTATGAGGATGTTTTTGGTCCGGTTAATTATTCTTTTGATAGGGGCAATGCACATATTGTAGTCATGGACGATGTATTGTACACTGGGCAGCAAAACTATACGGCAGGCTTTACCGAGCAACAAATTAAATGGTTAAGGGACGATTTGAAATTTGTAGATAAAGACAAGCTCCTAATTTTGGCTGTACATATCCCTTTACGTAATGGCAGCAGCGTAGCTAGGTTAAAAGATGCACAGGCGCTGATGTCTGAGTTTAAAGAAGTACATGTGATGTCGGGACATACGCACTATAATGAAAATGTACTGGTTTCCGCCAATACCTACGAACATGTACATGGTGCTGCGTGCGGTGCTTGGTGGACAGGAACTATCAATGCCGATGGTACGCCGAATGGTTATGGTGTGTACCAAATTTCTGATAAAACTATAAGCAATTGGTACTACAAGTCAACCAACTTCGATAAAAGCTATCAGATAAGAATGTATCCTGCCTTTTCTTTTGGCGATCTTTCTGGTTATGTTACTGCCAATGTATGGAATGTAGACGAAGCATGGAAAGTAGAATTTTTTGAAAATGGTGTAGAAACTGGAGATATGAGTAGAATGGAAGATTATGATAAAGCGGCTTATCAGTTTTTTAAAGGATTGGGCAAGGCAGAACCTGCAACGCCAAACACCTCAACCACATGGTTTAGAAGACCAGATCATATTTTTCATTACAGACCACAAAATGCCAGTGCACAATATATGGTCAAGGCAACCGATCGTTTTGGTAATGTATATCAACAAACACAAATGATTTCGGGTTTAAGCGCATTCCTTAATTATTAAACACGCAATATTAAAGATGAACACCAATAAGAGATACAAATGGGAAGTGCTTTTCCTTTTATGGATTGCATTTTTCTTAAATCAGGCAGATAGGCAAATATTCAATGTAGTGTTGCCCTCTATCAAGGCCGATATGCACCTAACTGATGTAGAAATTGGATTGATAGCCACAATCTTTAATTTGGTATTCGCACTGTTTGTTCCCATTTCAGGCATTCTAGGAAATAGCTGGAGCAAGAAATGGATCATCATTTTTAGTATCATTTTATGGAGTGGGGCAACCATGCTTACAGGTATCAGTTCTACTTTGTTGATGTTCATCTTGTTTAGAAGTACGGCCACGGGATTGGGCGAAGCCATGTTTGGGCCTGCAAACTATTCCCTGTTGGCAGGTTATCATAAAGAAACGAGGGCATTTGCCATGTCTATCCATCAAACAGCCTATTATGTGGGTATTATTGCCAGTGGCTTTTTAGCTGGCTATATTGCCGAAAATTGGGGCTGGCGTAATGCATTTTATGTTTTTGGGGCTGTGGGAGTTGTTCATGGTATCTATATGATTTTTAGGTTGAAGGATAAAAAGAGTGAACCAACAACCGAAGAAGAGAAACCTAAATTAACAGAGGCCATATTAATTCTGTTCAAAACTCCTACGGCACTCATTCTTACCATCGCTTTTAGCGGATTGATATTTGTTTTGGTGGGCTACCTTACTTGGACACCTACTTATCTTTACGAAAACTTCTCCCTATCACTTTCTAAGGCAGGTTTTATGTCGATGTTTTTTACACATATTGCCGCTTTTGTAGGCATCTTCTTTGCCGGAAAATTTTCTGATAAACTGGCCGAACGATATCCACAGAAACGAATGTTGCTACAGGCAATAGGCTTGTTGGCTGCTATACCGTTTATTTTGTTGGTTGGGCAGTCTACCACCTTATTGCCCGTTTACATTGGTTTGGCAGGTTTTGGTTTTGCCAGGGCATTTTTCGATGCCAACACTTACTCCGTGCTATTCGATGTAATTCCAGAAAAATACCATTCTTCGGCTTCGGGCATGATGCAGATGATAGGATTTTCAGTAGGCTCACTCTCACCTTTGGTATTGGGCTATTTAAAGCCGCAGATAGGTTTGGCTTCGGGTATTTCTTTGCTGTCGGTAGTTTGGTTGGTTTGCGCAATTATACTGTTTATCGGTTACCGCAGGTTTTATAAAAAGGATTTCGAAAAATTACAACTAACACTTAAAAAATGAGTTTTCGAGATTATTTCAAGGTAGTAGAAGGTGTCAACAAATGGCTTCAGGTTCAGTTTGTGCCCGAAATTGGTGGAAGGATCATGCAAATCAGCCTAGATGGCTATTCATTCTTGTTCAATAATCCATCAAATATCATTACCGAAAACTATAGAGAAAAAGCGTCTGCGGGGCAGTGGATCAATTATGGTGGTGAAAAGCTTTGGCCTGCCCCACAAGGATGGGGTAAGAAGACACTTTGGCCAGGTCCACCAGATGTGGTTTTGGATGGAGGTGTATTTGCGTTAGAGAAAAATGGAAACGAGTTTTATCTGGAAAGCGAGGTCGATCCATATACAGGTCTGCAGGTTTCAAGAACAGTTTCTATTAATGATAGCAATACGATTATTCAGGTAGATTGTGTGTTTGAAAATAAAAGTGGGGAAGTGAAAGAGTGGGCCATCTGGCCAGTAGCACAGTTGCATGCAGAAAATTTTGAAAATAATTCTTACGAACTCATTTTGCCATTGGCAGAAAAAAGTAGTTATGCTACAGGTTTTTATGTAATGCATGGCTTGGTCAATAATCCTCAAATAAGAATAGAAAATAAACAACTTAAGCTCAATTTTCAATATCTGATTGGAAAGATAGCTGCCGATAGCGACCAAGGATGGGTAGCTTATTTAAACAAGGAAAACGGAAAGGTATATGTCAATTTTTTTGAAACGGAATTAGGCCAGCCTTATCCAGATAACTCAACCGTACAAATATGGACACAGGGCAGGGGAATGATCTACTCTAGGAACATCATTAAAGAGTTTCCAAATAATATCCATCAAAATCCACCTTATCTGGAAATTGAGCTGTTATCACCATTAAAACCTATCCAGCCTCAGCAAAAGGCTACTTTCTCTTATCAAATTGGGGTGTCTACCATTGCATTGGGAGATACCATTCAACAGGTCAATAGAGATAGAATTACTTGTGTGCCACTTACTGTTTTAGGTGAGGGAGGCTTTGTGGTAGTAACGGCCTCGTATGGTTTTTTTGAGGAGAAAGCTATGGAATTGAATATTGAAGATACTAAAAGTGGGAAACAGCACTATCGTGAAGAGTTTAAAGCTGATCCTAACCATCCTTTAAAAATAGAGCTAAAAATTGATATCGGGACATTTCATGTAGACGAGCTATCGGTAACATTAACAGAAACAAAAGAAAGCAATAAGAGGGCTGATTAAAATATATGTACGAATTTAAAGATAAAATTGCACTCGTTACGGGTGCATCGCAGGGGCTTGGTAAGGGCATTGCCATAGCATTGGCCAAAAAAGGGGCAACTATCATAGGCAATTACATTGGCGATGATAAAGTTGCGGAAGAAACGCTAAACGAACTGAAAGGATTAGGCGTAGAAGCAATAATGATTAACGCCGATGTAAGTAAGGAAGTCGAGGTAGAAAGGCTATTCAAAGAAATCGCAGATCGCTATGGCAAGTTAGATATTCTTATCAATAATGCAGGTACTTCGCAGGCTAAAGATATTTTCGAATTGGATTTCGAAGATTGGAATAAGATGATGGAGGTTAATTTGGGTAGCGGGTTTCTCTGTTCAAAAAAAGCAATGCAAATCTTTAAGGCACAAAATTCAGGCAGAATTGTGTTTGTTTCCTCTTTGGTTGCCCAACAAGGTGCTTTGTACGGCCATGCACATTACGCAGCATCTAAAAGCGGTCAGTTAGGTTTAATGAAAACCTTGGCCAGAACGGGCGCTTCATATAACGTGACGGTTAACGCGGTTGCTCCAGGCATTATCCATACCGAATTGCTAGAGAAAATACATGGAAAAGAAGGAGTAGAACAATTGGCGAAAACTGTTCCCTTAGGTTTAGGCTCGGTTGACGATGTGGGCAATGTAGTTGCTTTCTTGTGCGCCGATGAATCTAAATACTTAACTGGTGTGACCATTGATATCAATGGTGGAATGTATATCAGATAACGATGAGCAAAATGGAAACCTTAAAAGTAATTTGGTTGGGACAGGGGGGCTTTTTGTTTGAATTTGATGGAGTAAGGGTAGTTGTAGATCCATACTTGTCAAACAGTTTGGCTGCAAGAGGGATAGAACGAATGATCGCAATTCCTATTGTTTCGGAAGAATTGCGCCCAGATTATGTGCTATTCACCCACGACCATGCCGATCATTTTGACGAGGAAACGGTGACTGCCCTAACAAGCTATTATCCAATCTGCAAATTTTTAGGCCCAAACAGTGTAGCCGAACATTACGCTAGGTTAGGTTTTAACCCAAAGCAATTTCAGGTATTAAATAAAGGCGAAATATATCATTCACGCACTTTTAGTGTAAATGCTGTGCCCGCTTTTCATACCGATGCATACTCCATTGGTTTTGTTTTTACCTATCACAAACATCAAATCTATATTTCTGGCGATACGTTATTGGATGCTCAACTCATTCCCTCGCTAAAAAAAGAGATACAGGAAGGTTTGTCTTTAATGATGATTTGCATCAACGGAAAATTGGGAAATATGACTGACGAAGAAGCGGTAGAAGTAGTAAAAGCATTTAGACCAAAAGCTGCTATGCCCATGCACTACGGCATGTTCGAATCGAATACCGTAGCACCAGATTTTTTCAATCAATCTATTCAAGAACTTGGCCTGACTTGCGAACTGATGGAGCCGGGAACTGCTAAAATATTTAATCTATAATTTAAAATATCATTTTATGAGATTTGCAACAATACTGCTATTACTGATGAGTTGGTTCTCTGGTTTTGCCCAGCAGGACAGCTATTCGTTAAATACTTCCTTGGGTAAGCTTAGCTATGCAAAAGGAAAAACCCAGATGAACTTTAACAATGGTTTGGCGGCTACCTCTCTGTCAGATTTGAAATGGAAACTGAAACTGGAAGACCCAGAACAAAATTTCGACACCATCTTGCTACAAAGCTCAGGACAAACTTCTACTGTTAAAAAAATAGCGGGAGGTTTTATGGTTTCCTATACGCAATTGAAGAAAGCTTCCCAGAGCTACCAAATAGCACTTGATATTATTTTCACTACCGAAGGTCAAAAGTTTAGCCTGTCATCTAAAATACGCAATAATGAAAAAAAACTAGTGGTAGTAGAGTTTGATGGCCCTATTGTAAACGGTATCAACTTGAAAATGGAAGATTATAACCTAATGATGCCGAATGGGGTAGGTCAAGAATTTGTGATTACGCCGACAGCTAAAATTGCCGCTAAGAAAGTGAGCTTTAAAGGCGGCCTATCATGGATTTCGGACAAGGCTAATCCTGGAAGCTACGGATTAACCGCACATTATCCATCTCGATTTGCAACGATGCAATGGTGCGCCTTTAAAGGAAAAAACGGTGGGGTTTACTTTGGTAGCCACGATGTTAAGCATGGTTCGAAAATATTCAACGTAAATTATGTGGAGAACCAAAAGCAATATGATTTTTCTTTCAGTCATCAGGTAGCTATTCATCCTCAAACACAATACGATTTTCCTGCGCTGGTGATTTATCCTTTCAAGGGGAGTTGGCACCAGGCAGCCGATGTTTATCGTAAATGGTTCGATACTTCGATGCCTTTGGTAGAAGTGCCAACTTGGGCAAAAAATGCTTCTGGTTGGATGTTGACCATTCTTAAACAACAGAATAACGAAGTAATGTGGGACTATCCGGCATTAAATGAAATGAACAAACTTTCTGTAGAAAGAGGGTTGGATATCATTGGTTTGTATGGCTGGGCACATGGCGGCCACGACCGTTTCTATCCAGATTATTATCCAGATACTTTAATGGGCGGACACAAAGCTTTGGTTAAAGCCTTGACAGATATTAAAAAGGCGGGCAAACGTTCCATTATTTACGTTAACGGTCAGCTAATGGACCAAAATGGAACCAACTATTGGGATTCTATCGGTAAATCCATCAACATTGTTAAAAAAGATAAACAGCTAGACTACCAAAAATGGCATAAGTATAAAGATGCGCCAGCAAGATTTCATGGTTTGGCTTGTTTAAGTGCTGATTTGTGGTACGAGCGAATGCTCCAATTGGCGAAAGAGGCGAATGATTATGGCGCAGATGGTATCATCTACGATCAGCTTGCGGTAACAGCACCAAAATACTGCTACGCTACAAGCCATAATCACAAAACACCAGAGGTGATGTACACTGGCGATAGATATGCCTTTTTAAGAAAAATTGCCACCACCATGAAAACCATCAACCCAGATTTTATTGTGATGACTGAAGGATTAAGTGATGTTGTACTCAATTCTGTTGCTTGGTTTCATGGTTACGAAAATGGCGTTTACGTGCCTACGCAAAAGGAAATTGAAGGAAAGTATAGTAAAACTGCCTACAGTTCGGTATATCCGGAGATGTTTAAGTACACCTTTCCAGAAATGCTGACCACTACCCGAAATCCTTCTCCGGTAAACAACAGGCTGATTTTGAACTATGCTACCGTTTATGGTTTCCGTCAGGAGTTGGAATCGAGGTACGCTGCGGATGTACGTTATTTGAAAGAAAACCGTATTCCAGTACCCGAAGATTATGCGAATGTTATCAGTAAGCCAGATTTAGAATTGGTGACTTCTCAAGATCCAATTGCAATGAAAGTCTATACTAAAGCAATTATAGATTTTCAGCGTGAAAATGCCGACTTACTATGGCACGGCAAATATATAGATGGAAAGAAATTTGATTTTACGGGCAATCAGCTAGTAGCAAAAGCATTCGAAAACGGAAATAGGTTGGGTGTGATAGTTTGGAACTATGGCGCTACAGCACAACCGTTTACCTTGAATGTTCCAGGCTACGTTCTCGAAACCATAACAGCACCGGGCAAAGCTGCGGTAGCCGTAAATGAACCATTAGCAGCCGAAAGTATCCGATTAATGACATGGAAAAAAGTACAATAAGATGAAGATCACAGGAATTAAAACATTTATTTGCCATTCGTATAGAACCAATTGGGTTTTTGTAAAAGTACTTACCGATGCCGGGATTTATGGCGTGGGCGAATCTACCCTAGAGATGAGGGAATTAACAGTGGAAACGGCCATAAAGGAGTTGGAACGATATATTGTTGGCAGAGATCCACATGATATAGAAGCCATTGTGCATGATATTTATAGAGATGCTTATTGGAGAGGTGGAGTAGTGTTGATGAGTGCACTAGCAGGGGTAGAAATGGCACTTTGGGACATCAAAGGTAAGGATTTGGGAGTGCCAGTATACCAATTGTTAGGTGGTAAGGTAAGAACATCGGTACCTTGCTACGCAAATGGATGGTTTGCTGGGGCAAAACAACCAGAAGAATTTGCTGAAAAGGCAAAGATAGCGGTTAAAGCTGGTTTTAAAGCACTTAAATGGGATCCTTTTGGTAAAGAATATATGAACATCGATCCTAAAGCCTTGAAAGAAGCTTTGGATTGTATTAGGGCAGTAAAAGATGCGGTAGGAGATCAGGTTCACTTAATTATAGAGGGACATGGCAGGTTCAATGTGCCCACTGCGGTTAAAATAGGAAATGCCCTTGCCGAATTTGATATTTTATGGTTCGAGGAACCAATTCCGCCAGATGATAAAGCGGGAATTGCTTGGGTTAGGAAAAAAATCAGTACACCGGTTTCGGGTGGCGAGAGGTTGTACAGCAAGTACGATTTTGTAGATTATCTGAGGATGGAATGCGCCGATTACTGGCAACCAGATGTTTCTCACGCTGGCGGGATAATGGAATTGAAGAAAATCGCTTCGATGGCCGAGGCACATTATATTCCAATCTGTCCGCATAATCCAAGTGGGCCAATTGCAAATGCTGCAACCCTACAGTTGGCGGCCTGTATTCCAAATTTCTATTTGTTAGAAACCATGTCTAACGATATTCCTTACAGAAACGAAATCAGTACAGAGAAAGTCGTTTTTGAAAATGGCGAAATGCTAATTGGCAATGCGCCAGGTTTAGGCATTGATATCAATGAAGAAGCGATTTTGAAATATCCTTACGAGGCCAGAAATCTTCGTCACTATCAGGGAAATTTAACAGATATCAGGCCTGCAGACCAAACCCAGTACTTTAAATAATACCGATATGAACCACTTCCGTTATTTATTTATCGCCTTTTTAAGCTTAATGCTCGTTGCTTTCAAGTTTAAAGAAGAGCCCGCCATCTATTTTTTCAAGGGCACCGACAAATCAATTAAGCCTATTGTAGCACTACAAAATAGTGTTTTGAAGTTACAAGGAAATGCATTGAATGTGCAAACAAAACAGGAAGAAGAAGCTCCCGGCATCGAAATTAAAGGAAACTGGGATTTATCTAAATGCAACCAGCTTGTGCTCGAAATTACTAATCATGATTTGTTGGGGGATTTGCCATTGACAGTGGTATTAGAAAATAAAGGGGCAAGTATGGGCAAAAGGCGGGGCGTGTTTTTAGAGCGAATATATATCGCCCCTAATCAGACAAGTAAAGTGAGTATTGCTCTTCCGAATGATTTTTCTAAAGTGATAGACGAACAGTTGGTGGGGATGCGGATGACACCTTTTACCAAATGGGGACTGATATCTAATATAGATTTGAAGGAAGTTGTTTCGCTATCGGTGTATGTCAATAAACCTAGGTACAATTGGAATTGGAGTGTCAATTATATCAAAGCAGAAGTTGGGGAAAAACAAGCCAATCCTGCTTGGATGAGTTTGCAAGAAAAAGAATTTTTCCCTTTTATAGACCAATACGGGCAATTCAAGTACCAAGAGTGGCCGGGGAAAATTCATAGTGACCAAGAACTTAAAGATGCAAGACAAAAAGAATTGGCCAGTCTCGAAAAATACGCTGGCCCAACCGAAAGATCAAAGTTTGGTGGTTGGAAAAATGGTCCAAAATTAAAGGCAACAGGTTCTTTTAGAGTAGAAAAAATAGAGGGTAAATGGTGGATGGTAGACCCAGAGGGCTATCTGTTTTGGTCGCATGGTGTGGTTAGGGTAACGCCGCATTCTGGAATTACGCCTTTAGACGGTAGGAAACATTACTTTTCTGATCTGCCAAAAAAAGATAACGCCTTTGCCGAATTTTATACCACTCATGATGAACTGCTGAAACCCTATTATACTGCTAGAAATATTGACAGTACCTATGATTTCTCAGCGGCCAATATCAAACGTAAATATGGTGAGAATTGGCGTGAAATCTATGCAGACTTGGCGCATCAGCGGTTAAAAAGTTGGGGATTGAACACTATTGCCAATAGTTCGGATAAGCAGATTTTTATGCAGCGTAAAACGGCCTACACGGATAGAATTGAATTGAAATCTCCTTATATTGAAGGCAGTAAAGGAATGTGGTGGAAGTTTAACGATCCTTTTGATCCGCAATTTACAAGCGATTTTAGAAGGCAATTGTTGGAAAGGGAGAAGGAGTTGAACGATCCCTGGTGTTTAGGTTTTTTTGTAGATAACGAAATCAATTGGGGAGAAGAAGCTACTTTGGCCGAATGGACTTTACAATCGCCAGCTACACAAGCAGCAAAAATAGCTTTTGTAGAAACACTTAAAACCAAATATAAAACCATACAGCAATTAAATACGGCTTGGAAAACTAGTTTTAAAGATTGGCAATCGCTATTAGAAAGTAGAGAAAAAGCTCCTTTAGGCTCAAAAGTAGATTGCATTGCTTTTAGTAAAGTAATCACGGAAGAGTATTTCAAAAAAGTAAGAACCGAGTTTAAAAAAGTGGCTCCAAATAAACTTTATCTGGGCTGTCGTTTTGCAAGATCGAATATTAACGCGGTTACCATAGGCGCTAAATATTGTGATGTGATGAGCTACAATATTTATGCACAAACACTTGATAATTTTAAGCTGCCAAACAATCTCGATAAGCCTGTATTAATCGGTGAGTTCCATTTTGGAGCTTTGGATAGAGGACTTTTTCATCCTAGCTTAATCAAAACAAAAAACCAAGAAGAACGAGGCCAGGCTTATTTCAATTATGTGAAATCAGCCTTAAAGCATCCAAGCATTATTGGTACACATTGGCACCAATTTGCAGATCAAGCCACTACTGGTAGGTTCGATGGCGAAAATTTTCAAGTTGGCATGGTGGATATTTGCGATACCCCGTATTGGGAAACCATAGAGAAGGTTCGGGAAATTGGTTATAGTCTGTACGAAACCAGAGAGGGGAAAACAATGAAGAAAAACAAATCCCCATACAGTGATTATATCGATTACTAAATGATGATGACTGTAGGATTATTTGTTCCCTGCTACGTAGATCAGTTTTATCCAAAGGCGGCTATAGCAACATTAGAATTGTTAGAGAAGCTAGGGGTAAAAGTATGTTTTCCAGAAAGACAAACTTGTTGCGGCCAGCCGATGGCAAATTCTGGCTTTGCCCATTTAACGCAAGCTTGCGATGAATTGTTTACGAAAAGCTTTGCTGATTTCGATTATATCGTTTGTCCATCTGGAAGTTGTGCATTACACCTAAAAGATCATTTGCATTCATCAAAGCATCCCGAGAAAGCCAAGCAAATACAGTTGAAGATATATGAGTTGGTAGAGTTTTTAGTAGATGTATTGAAAGTACAGGATTTGGAGGCTAGGTTTCCGTATAAAGTAGGTTTGCATCAAAGTTGCCACGGTTTGAGGGGATTGAAATTAGCGCAAATGAGTGAGTTGGTAGCACCAGCATTTTCCAAACCTTTGCAATTATTGAGCATGGTAGAAGAGCTGGAAATGGTTACGCTTTCCCGTAAAGATGAATGTTGCGGTTTTGGTGGTACATTTTGTGTTGCAGAAGAAGCCGTTTCCGTAAAAATGGGGAAAGATAGGGTTGCAGATCATATTGCTAACGGAGCTACGTATATTACTGGAGTTGATTTGTCTTGCCTCATGCACATGGAGGGAATATTAAAAAGACAGGGTAGCGAAGTGCAGATTATTCATATCGCAGAAATTTTAAATGCCAGTTAATTTGATAATCAATGAAAGATCATTCTGAGCTATCGGCTATTTTCAATGCAGATGAACAGCGGGTAAACTGGCACGATGAAACCCTTTGGTGGATACGTCAGAAGCGTGATAAAGCCGTGAAGACATTGCCAGAATGGGAACTATTGAGAGAAAATGCTTCACAGATCAAGCAGCATACGCTCTCTAATTTAAGTGCTTATTTAGAGCAGTTCGAGGCAAAAGCTTTGGCCAATGGCGTAAAGGTACATTGGGCTGCCAATGCTGCCGAGCACAATGAAATTGTTTTATCAATTTTAAAGAGAAATGGCATTAACCGAATGGTGAAGAGTAAGTCGATGCTTACAGAAGAGTGCCATTTGAATACTTTTTTAGAAAATAATGGCATTGAGGTCATCGATTCGGATTTAGGAGAAAGAATTGTTCAGTTGGCGAAGGAGCCACCAAGTCATATCGTTTTGCCTTGTATCCATAAAAAGAAAGAAGAAATAGGAGAATTGTTTCATGAGCACTTGGGTACGCCTGTTGGCGAGGCAGATCCCCAAGTATTGACCGAAGCTGCAAGGCAAGATTTAAGAAATGTTTTTTTGACTAGAAGGGCAGCTTTAACAGGGGTTAATTTTGCCGTAGCCGAAACTGGAGAAATGGTGATTTGCACTAATGAGGGTAATGCGGATATGGGGGCGCACTTGGCAGATGTTCACATTGCATCAATGGGTATCGAAAAACTTGTTCCCCAACGCAGGCATTTGGGAGTTTTTTTGAGGTTGTTGGCCCGTAGTGCAACCGGACAGCCTATTACTACCTATTCTAGTCATCTTAGAACTCCCCGTTCGGGTCAGCAAATGCACATTATATTGGTTGATAATGGTAGGAGCCAACAATTGGGGAGGGAAAGCTTCAGGAACTCCCTAAAATGTATTAGATGTGGAGCTTGTATGAACACCTGTCCTGTTTATAGAAAAAGTGGTGGACATAGTTACCAATACACTATTTCGGGACCTATAGGTTCTATTCTGGCACCCAATCTGGATATGAAAAAACATGCTGATTTGCCTTTTGCTTCCACTTTATGCGGCTCTTGTACTAATGTTTGCCCAGTTAAAATTGATATCCACAACCAGCTTTACCAATGGCGACAAGAATTGGTTAGCGCAGGATATGTAGATGCGAAGAAAAAATGGGGGATGAAAGCAATGAGCTTTTTGTTTGCTCATCCATCTTTATTTAGTTGGGCAGGTAAAGTAGGACGCAGATTGATGACGGCTGCTCCATATCTTTTTAACAATAAATTGAACCCTTGGTACAACCAAAGAGAAATGCCAAGCGCAGCAAAACAATCTTTTAGAGAGTGGTACAAACAAAGAGCAAAAAATGAAAGTTAATATGGTTACGAGTAGAGAGCGCATATTAAAAGCAGTAAAGGCAAATCAGCCTAATTTTGTATCGTTTGCAGATATCAATATCCCTCAATCTACAGAAGATCTTCCAAACAAATTTGCATTAGCACTTCGTAATGTAGGAGGGAATTTTGTAGAGCTAGATCATCTACAAGAAGTTGAAAACTATATTAATGAAAATTTTAAGCAGGGAGGCCGTGTTTTATCCAGTATTCCCGAATTGTTAAAGTTTAATGGTTTAGACGTTATTGATACAGATCCGCATAGTTTAGCCAATGTAGAACTGGCAGTGCTAAGGGCTGATATTGCAGTTGCGGAAAACGGAGCTTGTTGGTTGCCCGAGGTAAATACCTTACAGCGGGTATTACCATTTATAGCACAACATTTAATCTTACTGGTTTCAATAAAAGCTTTTGTTCCTACGATGCATCAAGCGTACGAAATAATTGGACGGGATGCGTATGGTTATGGTGTTTTTATAGCTGGCCCTTCAAAAACAGCAGATATAGAACAGTCGCTAGTTTTGGGAGCGCATGGACCAAGATCAATGACAGTGTGTTTGGTTAATGAATGGGCTACTTAAATAATTGTTATGTAATAGTTGAATGTCGGGTTCTTTTACTTGTTGCATAACGTCAACTTGGTTTGCTTTTACTATTAGAACTAGAACCTTGTTAACTATCCCTCTCTAATATTTTGAGAGGGATTTTTTATGAAAATTATTTAATATGTCTGTATTGCTTGATGGTTTAATTTCTTCTCTTTTGACATGTATTTTTTTTCGCTATTTTTTTAGACCTGTTTCTTAACATCCAGCTTGCATTGTGTCTGGGAATAGCTAAAGATTTAAAGTTCCCTTCTCTTAAAAAACAACTGATGAGTTGAAAATACTATGAGAAATACAAAATGTGATGTACAATGATTGTTATAAAAGATTAGTAAAATGATGACTTGATAAATATGACGAATATCACTTTTTTGGATAACTACGCTCAACTCTGAAGGATACATGGCTAGCTAGTTTTGTGAAACATAAAAAGATTTCATGAAGGCTATTGCTTATAATATTAAACCTGAAGAAAAAGAGTGCTTGGTGTTGGCTAATCATAAGAAACATGATATCACTATTATAGCCAATAGTTTGAGTAGGGAAACTATGCCGTTTGCGCAAGGTAAAGAAGCATTGATTGTGTTTAATGAAGATCCTTTAGATGAGGAACTTATTATGGGATTAAGGGCTTTGGGCATTAAATATATTGCTACTTCGTCTTTCGAAACCGAGCATATCAATTTAAATGCAGCTGGAGTGGCTGGTTTTAAAATTGCAAATGTACCTTTTAAGCAAGGTGAAGAAGGGGTAATGCCCAGAATGCAACAGGTGATTAAAAATCTTGATAATTGGGCTGCGGGGAAATGTGTAGGTAAGGCTTGTTGTTGCCCTAACGATTGTGCAAAGACCACTAAAGAAGAAGAGGAGGGACATTAATGGAAGCCGCCGAACTCTTACGTAAATATAACATTGCAGCACCTAGATATACCAGCTATCCTACAGTACCATATTGGGACAACGAAAATTTTAGCGCAACACAATGGAAGCGCAGATTAGTTACAGCTTATGGTGAGCACAAAGATGAAGGAATTAGTCTTTATATCCATTTGCCTTTTTGCGAAAGTTTATGTACTTATTGCGGCTGTAATACACGTATCACGAAAAATCACGGGGTAGAACTCCCTTATATCGATGCCTTGTTAAAAGAGTGGGAGATGTATTGTGCACTGTTGGGTGAGAGACCAAAAATCAAGGAAATACATTTAGGAGGCGGTACACCAACTTTCTTCAGTGCCGATAACCTCAAACAGCTTTTAGAAACCATTGCGGGTGCTTCAAAATTTAATGACGATGCTGCTTGTTCTTTCGAAGGACATCCAGATAATACCACAGCAGATCATTTACAAGTGCTTTATAACTTGGGTTTTAAACGGGTAAGCTTTGGTATCCAAGATTTCGATCCGAAGGTGCAGTTTATGATTAACCGTTACCAAACTCCCGAACAGGTTTTAAAAATTACTGAGCTGGCACGAAGTATCGGTTATCAATCTATCAACTACGATTTAATTTATGGTTTGCCTGGTCAAAACATGGGTGGGTTAATTGAAACTATTAATGAAGTAATTGCACTAAAGCCAGATCGTATTGCCTTTTATAGTTACGCACATGTGCCTTGGATTAAAGCTGGTCAGCGCCATTTTACAGAGAAAGATATTCCGCAGGGCGATGAAAAATTTGCTTTGTACCAACAAGGGAGAGAAATGCTAGTGGCGGCGGGTTATGAAGAAATTGGCATGGACCATTTTGCATTAAAAACAGATAGTCTGTACATCGCCAGTGAGGAAGGTAAGTTGCATCGCAATTTTATGGGCTACACCGATCAACATACACATATTTTACTGGGCTTGGGAGTATCGTCCATCAGCGATTGCGGTACAGCCTTTGCCCAAAATGCCAAAACGGTAGAGGAATATAAAAAATTTATTCTGTCGGATGAATTGGCTGTGCAAAAAGGTCATTTGCTAAGCGAGGAAGATTTACGCATCAGAAGGCAAATTCTTGATTTGATGTGCCAAAGTGAAACTTGCTTTGTGGATGATATTCCGGCAGCAGTAGTTGAGCGCCTACAACCCATGATAGCAGATAGACTAGTGGCCATCAGAAATAAAGAAGTTAAAATACTTCCATTAGGAAAATCTTTCTTACGTAATGTGTGCATGGCTTTTGATGAAAGATTATGGCAGCAGCAACCCAAAACCCAATTATTTAGTGCAGCGATATAGATAGTATAGATAACACCCCGGTCTTCGACCACCCCTCTGCAAGAGGGGAATGTCGGATGCAATTCCCCTCTTCCCGAGGGGTGCCCAACGGGCGGGGTGTTTTGAAGCCCAGTTAAAAACAAAACTCAAACCAATGAGCAATCCAACCGTTACCCAAAGTTCAGTATGTTACCATTGCGGTGATAAATTGCCTGCTGTAAAGCTAAACTACGACGAGAAAGATTTTTGCTGCGTAGGGTGCCAAAGCGTGTATCAGATTTTATCTGAAAACAATATGTGCAACTATTACGCTTATAACGATACGCCTGGACAAAGAATAAAAGATGATGGACATTTCGAATATTTGGATGAGCCAACCATTATAGCCCAGCTCATCAATTACAAAGACAAGGACAATTCTATAGTTACATTTTACATTCCCGCCATTCACTGCAGCTCTTGTATTTGGTTGTTAGAGCATCTCTATAAAATTAACCCTGCCATTTTCAGTTCTCGTATAGATTTCCTGAAAAGAGAAGTGACAATTAGCTATAAGCACGATAAAGTATCTTTAAGACAAGTTGTAGAAGTGCTTAACCAAATTGGTTACGAGCCGTTAATCAGTTTACAAGATGTTGTAAAGGAGAAAGGAAACTCAGTTAACAAACAGCTGATCTGGAAGATTGCCATTGCCGGCTTCTGTATGGGCAACGTCATGTTGTTCAGCTTTCCAGAGTATTTTGGTTTATCTGCTTTAGAAAAACAGTTTCAAGATTTGTTTGCTTGGCTAAACTTGGCATTCTGTATTCCGGTAACCTTCTATTGCGCTAAAGAATATTTTACATCGGCTTATGCCAGTTTAAAACAAAAATACATCAATCTGGATACACCGCTCGCATTAATTATAGCAGTACTTTTTATACGTACTGCTATATCTACCATATTTAATGATGGGCCAGGTTTTGGGGATACCTTAACGGGATTAGTATTCTTATTGCTGATGGGTAAATGGGTAAAACAACGCACTTATCATCATATTTCATTCGATAGGGATTATCGCTCTTACTTTCCCATAGCAATAACTACCCTCAAAGATAACCGGGAGAAACCGGTAGCTATTAGCGAGATAGTCGTTGGGGATCGACTATTGATACGCAATGGTGAGCTTGTGCCAGCTGATGCCATCTTAATGAAGGGGGATGCTTGGTTGGACATGAGTTTTGTAACTGGCGAAGCCGAGCCACAGCAGAAGGTTTTGGGTGAGATCGTGTATGCTGGCGGAAGGCAAATGGGTGAAGCTATTGAGCTGGAAGTAGTTAAGCCGGCTTCGCAAAGTTACTTAACGGGTTTATGGAATAAAGAATTTTACAAAACCGATTTTAAGAAGAGGAATTTTAACGATAGCATAGCCAAATACTTCAGTATCGGTGTATTTGTGGTTGCTTTTGTTTCTACAGGTTATTGGTTGTGGATGGGTGATAATGCAAAAGCTTGGTCGGCATTTACCGCTGTAGTAATTGTGGCTTGCCCTTGCGTGTTGGCTTTAAGTACGCCATTTACGCTTTCGGCCATTCTTTCGGTGTTCGATAAAAAAGGTTTCTACGTAAAAAACACTGATGCTGTAGAGCAATTAGCAGATTTAGATACGGTGGTTTTCGATAAAACTGGAACGCTGACCAGTACGCACCACTCTGAAATTACTTTTGAAGGGAATTTAACTCCGGGCGAGAAGCTGTTGGTGGCCTCGCTGCTTTACAATTCATCGCATCCGCTGAGCAGACAAGTGCTAAAAGCTTTAAATCCGAGTAAGATTTACAGTATTGCCAAGTACAACGAAGTAGTGGGTAAAGGTATTATGGGTGTTGTAAATGGAAGGATGATTTACGCTGGAAGTAAACGTGGCTTACCTTTCGAAATTGCGGCAGCACAAGATAAAGAAAACGGTGGTGTTCACATCATGATAGATGAAGTATACAAAGGCTGCTTCTCGGTAGAGCAACAATGGCGAGAAGGTATCGAACCTTTAATAAGCCATTTAAATGAAGATTATGACCTAAAAGTACTTTCTGGAGATACGAATAAGGACGAGCCGCAGTTGAAGAAGATATTTAAGCCATCAACCTCGATGCTGTTTAACCAAAGTCCGGTGCAAAAGTTGGATGAAATTAAAGCTTTGCAAGCCAGAAATAAAAAAGTGATGATGTTGGGCGATGGTTTAAATGATGCTGGTGCCTTGAAACAAGCTAATTTCGGTATAGCTATTACAGACAACATCAACAACTTTACACCGGGCTGTGATGCCATTATGAGTGGTAGCTCGCTTGGTTTGTTGCCAAATTTCATCCAATTAAGTAAGGATGGATTAACCACGATAAAAATCAGCTTTGCTATAGCTACTTCGTATAATTTGATAGGGGTTTACTACGCCGTGCAAGGAACTTTATATCCCTTAGTTGCCGCTATTTTAATGCCGATAAGCACCATTACAATCATCAGTTTTACAAGTTTGGCAACGAGGTATTTTGCAAGGAAGAATGGGTTACGCAGTTAGCACTGCTCGATTTCCTCTCCTTTTCAAGGAGTACCTGTCCCGACTATTCGGGAGGGTTAGGGAGAGGTTTAACCCTCTCTGCCTTCGGCATCTCTCCCTAAAAGGGAGAGAAAAGTACTATGAAAGGCAGTAAACCAAATGAACAAATGGGCCAATGAACCAAACAACAGTTAACCAATTAAACAATTTCAACAGTTAACCAAACAAATGAACATACTCTATTTCTTAATCGGTTGCAGCGTGCTAGTAGCACTGGTTTTTCTGGGAGCCTTCTTTTGGGCGCTCAAAACTGGTCAGCACGATGATGTATACACACCAAGTGTTCGAATTTTGTTCGACGATGAGGTGAAAAATGACATCAACGAGAAAAGTGATAAAAATCACATTTCCGACTAATGCTAATCATCACCAGTGCTCCATCACTGCCATAACTTTGTCATAAACATTACAAATTCTATTTCTATTCAATTATGCAGCTAGAAAAATTTACCTACGACAACAAGATTGTACGAGATTTCGGTATTGCAACCATCGTTTGGGGCATCATCGGAATGCTAGTAGGACTACTTGTTGCCACGCAACTGTTTTCGCCAAGCATGAACTTGGGCAACCAGTACACAACTTTTGGTCGTATAAGACCGCTCCACACCAATGCGGTAATTTTCGCCTTTGTGGGCAACGCCATTTTTATGGGTGTTTACTACTCGTTACAACGCTTGCTTAAAGCAAGAATGTTTAGTACGGCATTAAGTAAAATTCACTTTTGGGGTTGGCAATTAATCATTGTTTCGGCGGTTATAACCTTGCCTTTAGGTATTACCTCATCGCATGAGTATGCAGAGCTAGAGTGGCCAATTGATATTGCCATCACCTTAATTTGGGTGGTTTTCGGTATCAATATGTTCGGTACCATCATCAAACGTAGAGAAAGACACCTTTACGTAGCCATTTGGTTCTATATTGCTACTTTTGTAACTATTGCGGTGTTGCACATCGTAAATTCATTTCAGCTGCCAATATCTTTCTTAAAAAGTTACTATGTTTTTGCCGGTGTGCAAGATGCCTTGGTACAATGGTGGTACGGACATAATGCGGTTGCATTCTTCTTAACCACACCATATTTGGGTATGATGTACTACTTCTTGCCTAAAATGGCTAATCGTCCGGTTTACTCATATAAATTGAGTATTCTTCACTTTTGGTCGTTAATTTTCATCTACATCTGGGCTGGTCCACACCACTTGTTATATACTTCCTTACCAGGATGGGCGCAATCTTTAGGCGTAGCTTTCTCAATTATGCTAATTGCACCAAGTTGGGGTGGTATGATTAACGGTTTGTTAACCTTACGTGGTGCTTGGGATAAAGTTCGTGAAGATGTAACCCTAAAATTCATGGTAGTTGCCCTTACTGCTTACGGTATGGCAACTTTCGAAGGGCCAATGTTATCGTTGAAACAAATCAACGCCGTAGCCCACTTTACCGATTGGATTGTAGCTCACGTACACGTAGGCGCATTAGGTTGGAATGGTTTCTTAACTTTTGGTATATTATATTGGTTAATTCCACGTATCTACAAAACAGAGTTATTTTCTAAAAAACTAGCTTCTTTCCATTTCTGGATTGGCACATTAGGTATCTTATTCTATGCTATTCCAATGTATTGGGCTGGTTTTACACAAGGCTTAATGTGGAAAGAATTTACCGACGAAGGTTTGTTGAAATATGCTAACTTCTTAACCACTACGCTGCAAATTATCCCGATGCACGTGCTACGTTCTATCGGTGGTGCATTGTACTTAATTGGCGCTATCGCGATGACTTACAACTTGGCTAAAACCATGTTGAAAGGTAAATTGGTTGCAGAAGAGGAAGCTGAAGCAATGCCATTAGAAAAGGAAATCACTCACGAAGACCCAGCTGATAAAAAATGGCACCGTGTGTTAGAGCGTAAACCAATGAAATTCATGGTGCTTTCTATGATTGTGATTTTGATTGGTGGTATGGTAGAAATGATGCCAACGTTCACTATTGAAAGTAACGTGCCAACTATAGCCAGTGTGAAGCCTTACACTCCGCTAGAATTAGAAGGTAGAGATCTATATATCAAAGAAGGTTGTGTGAACTGTCACTCTCAAACTATCCGTCCGTTTAGGTCAGAAACTGAGCGCTACGGCGAATACAGTAAAGCAGGCGAGTTTGTGTACGACCATCCGTTTTTATGGGGAAGTAAGCGTACCGGACCAGATTTGCACCGTATTGGTGGTAAATATTCTAACGCATGGCACTATAACCACATGTTAGATCCAACGTCTATGTCGCCGGGTAGTATTATGCCAGCTTACCCTTGGTTAATTACTCAAAAATTAGATATCAGCATGACTGAAGCTAAGATTAGAGCAATGCAAACATTGGGTGTACCATACAGAGAAAATTTCGATAAAGTTGCGCAAGCTAAATTGAAAGAGCAAGCAGACGCAATTGCTGCAGATTTGAAGCAAAACAATATCGAAGTAAAGAGCGACAGAGAAATCATTGCCCTAATTGCTTACCTGCAACGTATGGGTACCGATATCAAAGCTAACAAAACAACTATTCCATCTAACCAGTAAAAATTATGTTTAAGCAAATAAAAGATCTAGCAGGCGGTGAGTTTTATCTCATCGCATCACTGCTCATATTTATGGTTTTCTTCATCTTGGTGGGTATTTATCTTATCAAAATGAGTAAAGCACAAGTTGCAGAAATGAGTAATCTACCTTTTAACGAACCTCAAACAACAGATGGATATGAAGAAGTTTAGTTTATTAATGATGTTCTTGGCTACAGCTTTTGGTTCATTTGCACAAGAAGCTGCTGCCGCTGCCGAAGAAGAAACAAAGGTAGTTATTGCAGAGCCATCTTTAGGCATGAGCACAACAGAATTACTAATCATCACCTTGTTGGTATTTTCAATTATCTTGTTGTTTGTTGCCATCACATTGTATAAAAGTTTTAAGGTAATTTACCAAGAAAGTAAAAATCCAACGCCGTATAAAACGAAGGAAGAAAGAGCTTTAGAGTACGAAGAATGGGTAAAACAACACGGTGAAAAACCTAGTATTTGGAACAAGTTGTTGAGTTTAAAACCACTTTCGGCAGAAAAGGATTTAGAAATTCCGCACTCTTACGATGGCATTAAGGAGTTGAATAATCCTGTTCCGGCTTGGTTTAACGTGCTTTTCTATGGTACATTAATTTTCGCTGCAGGATATCTTTACTATTATCATATTGGTGAGCATGGCGAAAGACAAGATGATGAGTACAAGACCGAAATGGCAAAAGCCGATATCGCAAAACAAAAGTTTCTAGCTAAATCTACTTCGTCTGTTGATGAAAACTCTGTGAAGATAGATCCATCGCAAATTGCGGTAGGCAAGGGTGTTTTCGATGCGAATTGTGTGGCTTGTCACGGTGCTGCTGGCGAAGGCTTGGTAGGACCAAACTTAACAGATGAGTTTTGGATACATGGTGGTAGCGTAAAAGATATCTTCAAATTGGTAAAATATGGTGCGCCAGAAAAGGGTATGGTGGCTTGGGAGAAAAATATGAGCTCTGCAAATATCAGTGCAGTAACCAATTACATTATCTCTTTACAAGGTTCTAAACCTGCAAATGCAAAAGCACCACAAGGTGAAAAATATGACCCAGCTGCGGCAGAAGCTGTAGCTAATTAGGTTTGCTTTAATAATACGTCATTTCGACTGGAGTGCAACGAAATGGAGAATTGGAAATCAACGGAGTTAAATCTTTGAATAGGCTCTTTTGAATAGTCCAAAGATTTCTCCGCTACGGTCGAAATGACGGAACCTTTGTCGTCATTGCGAGGAGGAACGACGAAGCAATCTTTTAAGAACAAGTGCAGAAAGATATAGAGATGGCAAAAATCCAAAATAACAATAAAAAGAGCGGAGGCAGAACATTCCTTTACCCTAAAAAACCCTCTGGTAAATTATACAACCAAAGGAAATGGGTAAGTTATGTATTGCTTCTGCTTTTATTTTCCCTGCCTTTTATTAAGCTCAATGGCGAGCAATTAGTACTGCTTAACTTTTTAGAAAGGAAGTTTGTATTTATCGGCCTCATCTTCACACCGCAAGATTTTTATCTCTTTGCTTTAGCAATGCTGATTTTGGTGTTGTTTATTGTCTGTTTTACCGTAGTTTTAGGCAGGTTGTGGTGTGGTTGGGTTTGTCCGCAAACTATTTTTATGGAGATGGTTTTCCGTAGAATAGAGTACTGGATAGAAGGGGATGCCAACCAACAGAAGAAGCTAGATGCGCAAGAGTGGAATGCGGAGAAAGTCTTTAAAAAAGGATTTAAGCACTTTTTGTTTTTGGCGATTTCCTTTCTGATTTCCAATGTATTTCTTGCTTATATCATTAGTTCCGATAAATTATACCAGATCATTACAGAGCCTATCAGCGAACATACCGTAGGTTTTATCTCAATTTGGATATTTACTTTTATTTTTTACTTCGTATTTTCTTACGTAAGAGAAGTAGTTTGTACGGTTATTTGCCCTTACGGCAGATTGCAAGGCGTTTTGTTGGATAATAAAAGTTTGATCGTAGCTTATGATGAAACACGTGGCGAGCCTAGAGGCCGTATCCAAAAGAACCTAGACCAAAGTTTGAAAGGAGATTGTATAGATTGCAATTTGTGCGTACATGTTTGTCCAACAGGAATTGATATTAGGCAAGGTACACAGCTAGAGTGCGTAAATTGTACTGCTTGTATTGATGCCTGCGATGAAGTAATGATCAAAATAGGTAAACCCGAAAAACTAATCGGTTTTTATACTCACGATTTTATACAACATAGAAACAAATTTAAATTAGGTGCTAGAGCTTGGGGGTATGCCGCTGTTTTGGCAGTGGTGATGATCATTTTCTCATCCTTAATTTATAAAAGAGAAGATGTACAGACGACTGTTTTAAGAGCCAGTGGAACGCTATATCAAAAACGCCCAGATGGCAGTATTGCCAATTTATACAACGCCGAGCTAATTAATAAAACCAATAAGGATATGAAATTTATGTTCAAATCCGACGATGCGAAAGATAAAATTGAATTTATACAAGCAGATACAATTTTGCCAAAAGAAGGCTCAGCACATTTAACTTTCTTCTTAATTAAGCAGCCTAAAAACATTGAAGATTTTAAAAGTAAAGTTAAATTTGAAATAGTGGTAGAAGGGAAGGTGATTAGTGAAACAAGCACAACGTTTTTTTCGCAACCTTAGCCAGTTGGCAGTGAACAATTGACAGTTTTCAGTTAATCAACAATTAAACAATTTATCAATAAAGCAATTTAAGTAATGAATTGGGGAACGAAATTAATTTTAGGCATGGCATTGTTCATGTCGTTCATTATAGGAATGGTGGTTTATATGTTCAAAAATCACGATAACGATGCCTTAGTGGAAGAAGATTACTATGAAAAAGGCATCAACTACGATAAGGAATACGCAGCGAAAAGCAATGTTTTAAACGATGATGCTATTCCCCAGGTTACTGTTGGCCAAAGTCAAATCGTTTTGAAGTTAAAAGACGCGGCAGATTATCAGCTTACGTTAATGCGTCCATCGGCTAAAAAGAAAGATGTAAATACGAGCGGTAAAACTGTGGGAGATGAAAACTCGATCATTATAGAAACTTCAAACTTAGACAGGGGACTATGGTCGTTAAAAATAGAATGGCGCTCTAGCGGCAAAGACTATTTATTTACCAAAGATATCACGATATGAGTTTGATACCCTTGGCTTTTTTAATGGGCTTTTTGGGAAGTGTACATTGTGCCGTTATGTGCGGACCAATTGTGCTTGGCTTGCCATTAGACAAAAAAAAGCTTTGGCATAATGTTTTCCAAGTATCGTTATATCAGTTAGGAAGAATATCGATTTATACTTTACTAGGTTTACTGGTTGGCTTGGTTGGCAATACATTTTCAGTTTTTGCAAAGCAAGAAACGCTCAGCTTAATCATAGGCATTGTATTGATACTTTTTACGATAGCGCAGTTGAGTGGGAGGTACGTGAGTTCTTTTCAAAAAGTGCAAAATAAAATGGTACTCCCAATTAGTAAGCTGATGGGCAAGGTTTTTAAGCTGCCGTTTTGGGGATTTTTTGCAGGTATGCTGAATGGTTTAATTCCCTGTGGAATGGTCTACTTGGCACTAGCAACTGCACTTAACTCGGGCACGGCACAATCTGGAGCAAGCTTTATGTTGCTTTTCGGTTTAGGTACTACACCTTTGATGCTTTTCATTTCATTAGGTGGCGTTTACCTTAAAAAGTACTTTAGGTTCAACAGTCAAAAACTCATTCCTTGGTTTGCACTTTTTATAGGAGCCTTGTTTATTCTTCGTTCTGCCAACTTAGATATTCCTTTTCTGTCGCCGCATACGCATTCTACCTACGGGAATGTAGAGCGATGTGATTAATGTTGACTATGCTGTCCTTTCAGGACGTTTTTTAGCTTGTTGTATTAATCACAACGCGATGCATTGTGTTAGGTTATGTAAGCCCTTCAGCCTAATTACCGTGGCGCTTACGCATTGTTTATGAGTT
>NZ_JAVHXT010000003.1:238768-271254 GCF_031119335.1 Pedobacter sp. | reverse complement strand
ATGCTGCCCTTTCAGGGCGTTTTTTAAGCTTGTTTTATAATCACAACGCGATGCATTGTGTGTTAGGTTATGTAAGCCCTTCAAGCTAATTACCGTGGCGCTTACGCATTGTTTATGAGTTATGCTGCCCTTTCAGGGCGTTTTTTAAGCTTGTTTTATAATCACAACGCGATGCACTGTGTTAGGTTATGTAAGTTATGTAAGCCCTTCAGGCTAATTACCGTGGCGCTTATACATTGTTTATGAGTTATGCTCTTTCAGGACGTTTTTTAGCTTGTTGTATTAATCACAACGCGATGCATTGCGTTAGGTTATGTAAGCCCTTCAGGCTAATTACTTTAGCCATTATCAAGGTGTGCGTTATTTATGGCTGAAAGCCTAATTACGTAAGCCAATGGCAACGCCATTGCCCAAGTGTAATGGCCATCGCCCTGAAAGGGTAGCATATTACAGAATAAAACAATTTCTGAACAGTTATCTAGTTCTTCAACATTTTAAAAGAGAAAAATCCTAGTAGCCCAATAATCACCGCCATTAAACTCCAAAGCCAAAGTTTGTTTTCAAATAAAGGCTTCTCGATTTTTACAGTGTAAGATGAATTTTTCTGCTCCTCACCAACATCAACGCTAGTTAAATTCAAAGGGATTTTATTTTCAAAATTTTGAATTTCGTAATTAGGAGATATAGCGTTTGCTTTGCCGTAATACAATGCGTAATTTGCTTTTAAATCATCAAAACGGGCAATCAATTCATAAACATTTCCCTTTAATTCTAAGCCGCTTAAACGTAAGGGTTTATTGTCATGGTTAGCTATCGTGATTTTAAGCTTATTAGTAATGACATTAGAAAAGTTAAATTCAGGTTTTTCCAAAGAGCTGATGGTGCCATCATAAACGGTAGCAAAGTTGTATTGAACACCTTTCTCAGTCTTGATACTATCTGTAGCATACTCAATCCTAATAGGACGATAAAAATCAAAATCACTTTGTGCATTTAATTTAAGGAAAGCAATTGGAACAGCATTCTTCAGGCCTACTTCAATAATGGTTTGCTTGTCCTTTGCATCATTTTTAAGCTCGTAAGATTGATATTTTACATTATCATAAACACCTTTAATGGTATCAGTTTTATTAATCAGTGCTTCTAATAAGCCAGGTTTTTTAGGGCTTTTGATTCGCAACCTATAGTATTGATAGTTCGAATTAGGAAAACTGAGTTTAGTGAATTGATAATCTGTTTGGTTGTTTTTGATGGACAAAATGCGGTAATCCTTCAAAACTGTAAACCATTCTGTGTTGGCGTTACTACCTTCTAGTGTTACTAACCAATTGAAATTCGTTTCCTTAAAAGACAGCGCAATTTGGTTAATGATTGCAGCGCTGTTCAGCTGAAACGTGTAAAAATACCCATCAGCAGTTTCACTTTCATTAACAGGTCTAAAATCAACCTCTTTAGATATTATTTTTTCGGCACGTTGTTTCAAAAGGTATGGCACTTCTAAGGTGTCCTTTCCTTGTATGCCAAAAATTCGTAAATCTTCAAAACCAGCATTTACTTTTTGGTATAAATCATCGGGTATTTTGAGTTTATGCCAATTTGCAGTTACACCAGTAATTGGTCTCTTCAATTGATAAGTATTGGTTTGCGCTTGCGTAGAAGTAATGCAAACCGATAGCGCTAGCAATAGCTTAATTTTTAACTTCAGCTTCATCAATAATTAAATGTTTGTATTTATTATAAAGGAATGAAATAATCAATAGCAGTACGCCTAATGATACAAAGACGATGGTTTTAGAAATGGTACTCAAGTAAGCAATGTCGTAAAAGAAAAGCTTAATTAACGTGATGCCGAATAACACCATAGCACCAATTCGCAAGTGTTTTTTGTTCTTCGCTAATCCAACTCCAATTAAAAATAGCGAATAAACACCCCATAAAATGCTCAAACCTAGTTTGTAACTTCCGTCCGCCCTCATCAATTCTATGATGTTAATTAATTCGCTACTGATGATCCAGAGCGTAGAAATATACACTACATAATCTAACAAGAGCTTGATGTCTTTTTTTAACAGACCAGAGTTTCTCAACTGGTAAAGTTGTACAATTAACAATGCAAAAAAAGCAATTGCCAAATATCTAATACCAATATTAAACCAACCAATAACAAAATATTGCTGCGGCATTAAATAAGCCTCTCTCAGCTCACTTAAAATATACAATCCGCTTACTAGAAACGAGAAAATAACCAAAAGGTTAATTGCTAAATTAGCTATTGCCAACTGACTGTTTTTGAGTTTTTTAACGTTGATAATGGTAAGTGCCGAAGCAAAAAGTAAAGTGTAAATGTAAATCCAAGCACTTTTAATATCAAGATGGTTGTAGTTGTAACGGTAATCGTTGTAAATGTTTTTTTGGTTAGCATTAACAATTACTTTGGTTGTTTCGTACAGGTTGTTGAAATACCTCGAAATTTCTATCTCTAAAGAAAAGTATGTAGCAACTAGTAGCATTCCCGGAATGGCATAAGTCAACACATCTCTCATCCACGACCATTCTTGGGCTTTTTCGCTGTTGCTTCGGTGTACATTTAGTATCCAAATAAAACTCGCTACAAAAATAACAGCAGTTAAAAAGACTACATTTAAAAACGGGGCGATGATTACCTTATCGTAAACGTAACCTGCAGCCGACCAATCTTCCAATAAACTTATAAACGCCAAGAATATTAGTGGAAATGATAGCTTTTCGTAAATCACTATCTTTTTTACTCTGCCAAGATAGAACAATATAGCAGCTTCTACAGTCCAGAAAATTGTAACCCATCCACCGTTTAGCTGTACTGGAACTGCTAAAGTGATGAAGGTAATTACCATTGCTAAAATAAGGTAGAATAGGTTTTTATCAGCCAGTTGCTTTTTATAAATAATTATACCTACCACAAAGTGGATAATTGCATTAGCTAATGTAAACAAGCCCAATAATTCTCCGCCAATTTTGTCTCCAGACAGAAGAAAATAGCCAATACCATAGTAAATAAAGCTATTTAAAAGCAATAGGATAACATCGGTAGCTCCAAATATCTCCTTTTTACTCACCTTGTAGGCTAGGTTAGTGATATAGAAAATAAGGAAAAATACTGCCGAGAAAGTTAGTGCAAGCTGAAAATGATCTTTCGCAACGTAAGAGCTTATCATCCAGCTTAAAAAGATAAGCCAACTTAATGCAAATGAAGCATAAAGTAAAGATTTCCAATACTTTTTAAAGCTTATAATTAGGATACCTACATTGATAATAGCCATGTAAGTAAACAGTACAGCTACTTTTCCAGAGCCATCGCTCAACAAAAAAGGAACGGCATAAGCGCCTACCAAACCAAAATGCGCAATAATTTGTCGGTTATATTTGATAGCAGCAACTACTGTAAATGAAGTGAAAACTACCATAAGGGCAAATGCCATTGCTTGCGGTATGAGTGCATAAAAATCGTAAGCGGCATAGGTGATGAAATACATAATAGCTACTGCACCACTTACTAAAACAGCAGAAAATTTTTCGTATTTAGTTTTAAGTTTGATGGCGAATGCCAATAAACCTGCACCAACCAAATACCCTAACACAATACGTGTTAATGGACTAATTAACTGGTTATCGATAGCGTATTTTGCACCAATACCTACGCCAATAATTAAAATTAGTATACCTATTTTGCTAATCAGATTTTCGCCAATAAACTTTTCAAAATCAGATTTAACCATATTTTGCCTGCTAAACCTGTCAGTAAAACTGGGCTGTTGAAATTTGGGCGGGGTAATTGGTTGAGGGGTAGCATTTTCTGCAATAGGAGTTGGAACTTTAGCGTAGCTAACTTTTGCAGGTGGAAACGCAGGTTTAATGCTTTCTTCTTCTAATATTTGTTTGCCTGGAAATCTTAGGGCGTTTACCTCTTTTCTTAACGCTGCTATTTCAGCTTCGAAGCTTTGCTGCCTGATAGATAGATTTTCAATTCTTGCTAGTAACAGGTTTATTTTTTGAGAATTATCCATTAGTTTTTCTATTCAATAAAAGAGCACTCAGTAATGCAAGGTTAGCGAAATTATTTTAAAATTTATTTTAGTTCTTACTCGTTAAAGATGTAGCGTGAGGTGGGTTTTCGTTATTGATTTGATGGTGACGATGTTTTAAGCTAGGTATTAATAGCAAACCAGCAATCAAAATAGAAAAATCTGTGATTCAGGTTGATATAGTATAAAGTTTTGGTATAGCTTTTTTGTTTGCGCTTATAATTAAGTTTTTTTAAGCATAAGTATGTATTAATACTTAAAAAATGAGTATTTTTTATTTTAAATTACCATGTTTTAGGTATTCTATTTTTGTGAATTATTCTTCATATTTGTGAGTATATGAAGAAACAAATCAACGCCTCTCTCTTTTTAAGTATTTTCTCTGTTATGTTTTTTTGGGGATGTGATAAGGAGAATGTTAATAGGGAATTTGGCCAGTATGCGGTTGCAGTTAGTTACTTAGGAGACGACTTCTTGCGGTTGCGTTTTATAATAGATGGCAAAGAATGTGGTAATTTTGTTCCTGTGCCAAAGGTAAACCCAAGCTATGTTGAAGATTGCAGTGCATTGCGCAAACCTGATAATTTAACCAACGTTTTCGTGCTTAAGAAAATCCCAATAGGTAGACACGAGCTGGAGATAAAAACGGAAAATGGAGCGCTTGTTAAAAAACTAGAGTTTGAAATGATAAATAAGGAGTGCGTTTTCCAGAATTTAGAAATTGAACTAGATTAAAAAAGTCCCGATTGGGACTTTTTTTATATACCTAATAATGTAGAATGCTTGTTAAGCAGCTCCTGGAGCTCGTGCGGATAAAGGGGCTTCTTTAATAATTTAATTACTAAAGGATTTGCTTCTGCCTTTTTAATGTCGCCAAAGTCTAAAGTAGACGATAAAATTGCCAATTTACAATGGTCTAAAAATGGTCGTGGAAAGTTTTTATAGACCTCAAGAAACTCGAAACCATCCATCTCGGGCATTTGTATATCTAGCAATATGAAGTCTGGCCATAGTTTAGGGTTATCTAGGTTTTTGTTAATATATTCAAGTCCCTCTTCTCCAGATTGAACCGAGATAATTTCTTCAAAGAAACCCGATAATCTAATTATTTTATAATTGATTTTTAAGTCGATATCATTGTCGTCAATTAACAACACTTTTCCTGTCTTATTTGGCATTTGGTATCGTTATTTTAAAAGTTGTACCATCTTCTATATTTGAGTTAACGTTAATAGTGCCATTAATCTTATTCAAAGCCTCTTTTACTATAAATAAACCCAAGCCACTACCGTGGTGCATCTTACTTTTAAAGAACTGCATAAATATTTTTTCCAGATGCTCTTTTAAAATGCCCATTCCATTATCGTTGATATTGATATGTGCATTGTGAGCATCAACATCTATTTCGATATTAACGGTTTTGTTTGGCTCGCTAGTTTTTTGATACTTAATGGCATTTGATATGAGGTTGCTCATGATCACTTCAATACGGTAAGCATCGCCTACAAATTTAACATCTTGGTTAATTTTTAGGTTAAATGAAGTGTCTTTGTCAGAATAGGAGTGTAGTTCTACCAATTCGGCTACAAGTGCATTAAAGTCTATTTCTGTTTGGTCAGAAACTTCTTTTGCGTTTTTATAGTACTGAAGCGTTTTTTGTATGTAGTAATCGAGCTTATTTGAACAAGTTTCTATCAATCCCCAATATTCGCCGCTAGAATCATACAAACCTTCCATTTTAACCAGATTGATAATGCCAATTACAGAAACTAAAGGTGCTCTTAATTCATGAGAAATACTGTAGATGAAGCGGTTAAGTTCGTCGTTGGTTTTTTCGAGCTCCGAAATTTTGTTGCGCAAATCTATTTTCGCTTTGTAGGCATCGTAAGCATTTTTGATGGAATTGTGCAGTTCAAGGTCATTCCAAGGTTTGGTGATATACCTATAGATGTCGCCATGGTTTATTGCATCTGCCAGTGCCTCTATATCCGTGTAGCCAGTTAATAAAATACGGATAGGGTCGGGGTGGGTTTCTACAATACTTTTAAAAAACTCTACACCAGTAGTGTTGGGCATTTTTTGGTCGGCAAGTACTACATGTATGTCTATGTTTTGCATAATCATCAATCCTTCTGCTGCCGAAATGGCGGTGTAAATCTCGTACTGCCGCCTAAAGCTCGCTTTAAAAGCCTGAAGATTATTTTCTTCATCATCTATGTATAAAACGCGTACAGTAGGATTGCTCATGTGCCTTTATAGTATATTTACCTGCAATGTAATAATAAATTCAGTTCCTTTTCCAACTTCAGAAATAACTTCAATATGTCCTTTATGTTTTTCGATGATGCTAAAAACTATAGATAAACCCAATCCTGTGCCTTCTCCAATATCCTTAGTGGTAAAGAAAGGTTCAAAAATACGATGTTTAACTTCGTCGCTCATTCCTGTTCCACTATCTTTAATGCTAATATACACTTGTTGGTTGCTATACCAACTACGGATGGTCAAAAATTCTTCTTCTTCCTGTGTTTCTTTACTCTTAATTGCCTGAACAGCATTAGAAACCAAATTCATAAAAACTTGGTTAATCTTTCCTGGCATACATTCTACCTTCGGAAGATTGCCCAGGTCTTTCACCACAGTCAAATTATCGGGCAGGGTATTTCTAATTAAAACCAGTGTAGATAAAAGCCCTTCGTTAAGATCAATGGCCTTCATATCGGTTTCATCTACACGGCTAAAGTTTCTTAAACTTCTTATGATTTCTGCCGTACGCTTAGCACCCTCGCTAATGCCCGACAATAGAGAAGTAATTTCGTTATTAATAAAACCTAAGTCAATCTGTCTTTTGTAAGCTTCTATCTCCTCAATTTGAGGTTTTACATCTTTGTCTAAATCGATGTTTTCGTATTTTTTAATGATATCTTTTAAATCATCTATATCTAACTGTAGTGGTTTTACATTAGAGGTTACAAAGTTGATAGGATTGTTAATCTCGTGTGCAATACCTGCCGTTAACTGACCTAAAGCCGCCATTTTTTCGGCATCAACCAATTGAGATTGAGTGGATTTTAAATTATGAAGCGTTTCGTTAAGCGTTTCGTTAGCGCTTTCTAGTTCTTCGGTACGTTCTTTAACTTTGCGCTCTAACACAACGTTTTGTTCTTTTATCAACCTTTGGTTTTCTAACGATGCGTTTAGGGCTTGTGCCTGTGCTGTTTCGTTTTCCTTTTTAAAGTAGTTGATTTTATCTGCAAGCGCAAAAGAAAGCAGCATTACCTCTATTGCAGAACAAATTTGTAGCAGGTAAGTAGTAAAGGTGTTGTAAGGAACAATTCCGTAATCTTTTAATACAAAGAACACTGCACCAACCAATAGAATTGACCAAGCTATTAGGTAAAAGCCAGCGGGTTTAAAGTGCTTTTTGAAGTAAACATGGTACGATGCATACATCGCAATAGCAGCACCAGATAAAGTTAGTACTTGCATTACTATAAATGCTACATTGCCTCCAAAAGCGAATAATATTCCAAGATTTATTAATACCAATATCAAATAAATATTAAAAAGCTTATGCGATATAGGCGAAAATAATTTGGTGTTAAGAAATGATATGGTGAACAAACATGCGAAAATTAGCCCTAGCAACGAATAAAGTATGACAGAATTTTGGTCGATAAACGAATTAAGATCCCAAATATATCGTAGTCCATATCCTTGTATGGAGATCTGTGCCAGCCAGGTAAACAAAATGTAAAATACATAAAATATGTAACTTCTATCTCGTACTACAACAAACAGAAACAAGTTGTACACAAACATAATGAGCATTACCCCGGTATAAATGCCAAAGATGATATCTCTAGTAGCGTGTTTTTCCAATAGTTGATTTTCTGTAACTATAGAGATTTTTGTGATAAATACTTCGTGTGGCTTTAATTTCAGGTAAACGGTATCATGAATGCCAAATTTATTTGGAAGTGTAAACGCATAACCCTGATTGTTTTTCTTATCACCATCTTTAAAAACACTATAAATAGGCTTAGAAGTAAGTTTTTGATCTTGTAATTGATAATATGACGTAACAGAAGAGAAACGAGATTGCTCTACAAAAATTAAATCGTTATTAAATATTAGGTTATGATCTGTAGTTAATCTAATCCAAAATGTGGCATCACTTGCACCGAAATTTAGAATGTCGGTTTGTGCCTCGTCAAAGCTCATTTTAGATAGCTGGTTAAGCCCTAATTTGCCACTCTCGTCTTTTAAGTGCTCAATTTTAAAAGGAAACTGGTTTTGGGCTGCTCCGAAGCAACATATACCCCATAAAAGAAGTATCGAGAGGGCGAGAGCTTTTCGGATGGACTTAATGATCATGTTTTTGATAAATCAAATAGTAGGGTTATTTTTTCATTTTGTTTAGAAATGATATTTTTCTTGGAAATAATATCACGACGCATATCTAAAATGTTTGTTTTTTCAGGTTCGGTTGTAAGGGGTAAATTTACGATATCGTGGTTAAACATCACTGTTGCAGTCATATCGTCTTTAGGATAGTAGAATTTTCCGTCGTTTCCTAGCTCTTTAACTACTTGAAATCCGCCTCTTACTACGTTTCTATAAGTTGCTGGTGCAGCAAGGCCAAATAAGGTAGTGAGGTTAATAAACTTTGCATAAGCTACACACGCGGTACTTAAATGGTTGCTGCCTATTCCTAATCCTGCAATTTCGAACGAGTTCCATACGCCTGCAACTTCGCCAGTGCCAGCATCGGTATGGTCGTCAACCATTTTGTAAATTTTTTCATCCATATAGCCTACTGCTTCTTCAATAGGAAGTGCATTTATTCTATTTGCTCTGTGTACACGACCACCGCCGAGCGCTTTTCCGGTATCTGCATCAGTTACTAGCATAACGTACACATCTGGGTTTAGTACCCAATCTGCTCGTGCTGAGGTAATTTGCGTAATTCCGAAAATTTCTAGAACACGCCTGTGCCCGTCAACGAACTGCATACAAGCGTCTCTATCTTCAACCGCTCTAAATGCGGTGAATTTAATATGTTTGATATTTGAATTATGCTCTTCCAATGGAGAAAATTTTATTGTTCGACTTTCTGATAGTTCTTTCTGGAGATGGGCTTGCCTCGAAAATCCTAAACATAAACATAGATGTTTGGTTTTCTGGTTTGTCAAAAATAAGATTTAGCTCTTGTTCTGCGTTGGTTAAATATTGTCTCCTTTCTTCTGATATGGTGGTGTCTTTTTCTATTGAGTTTTTGTAGAAAAACAACAAAGGCACATTTACTGGGTGTATCTGTAAGCCTTTCGAAGTAGCGCCCAGCCATAATTTTTCTGCCGCAATACCACAGTTTATCCAAGAAGTAACTTCGTTGTTTGGCATGGTAATTAAGCCGATTGCTGATGAGCTGATAAATTGTTGCGATAGTAATCTGTTGAAAGCACCACCACCCTCAATTTCTTCCAGAAAATCGATCATTTTCCTATTCTGGAGTAATCTAATTCCCAGTAAATCGTTGTTGTTTAAGTCTAGTGTGTGTATGCCAATTCCATCTTGGGCTTCATTTGTTTGCGCTACAGTCCAGCGCATTTCTCTAGTAATGAAATCTTCGTGGGCTTCTGGAATAAATATCCTAAATAGATCTGTAGCAGTGGCAATTTCAGATAGTTCTTTGATTTTTGTTAAGTCTTTTATAAAGGTTAGCTTGGCTCCTTCGGTCTGGCTTACCAAATCATTAAAATAACCGATGTATTCTTCGCTTAGTTCAGTTCTTTGTGCAGGGCTTTTTCGGTTGGTGTGTCTAAGTGGTATTTGTTTTTCTAGTAGAATTTCTTCATTTGTAGCTTCGGTGTTGCTATCGGTAAATGTAAATATAGCCAAATGCTTTGGTGCAAATTCTGGAGTAAGTTTCCATTCTGCTTTCAGCTTAAGAGTGGCAGCCTTTAACAATAAGTTTTCTATAGCGGCTCCAATAGAAGTGTAAGATGAAACAAATTGTGGATCTAAGTAGGCTAGGGCCGTGCTTTCATCTAAAAATACATGTAGCCGCTTGTTTTGGTAGTGTAGCCGCCAAGGCTGGTTGTTGCCGCCAGATGGTGCTAGTTTTATTGCCTCTACTAGCAAGTTCAATTCGCTTTCTGAAAGTTGCTTGCTGTTTTCAACTGGTAGATCTAGATTGTTTTCTTTAATGAAGGTAGTGAGTTCTTCTATACTTAAGGGTGTCTTTAAATTTTCCGGTTCGGCAATTTTCGCTTCTGGAACAGGATCGCTAATCAGCTCATCCAGATCTAGGAAAAATCTACCAGAAACCTTTAAGCTGTTGAGTAATATTTTGCGAGACAGATCTGCACTTACGCCACCACCAAAAGTTACTGCGCTGGCTAATTGAGGCCAAGTAGAAATTGAGCTCATCAGTTCTACCGCAGAAGCCTTCATTCTGGTAGAAAGTGTTTCGAAACCTGTTACTGCGGTAATATAGGGTACTTTTTCATCGAAGGTTTTCAAGTCTTTAAATTTCTCCATGTCTAGGTGGTCAACCATTCCATGAAGAATTGGACGTTCGGGCTCTAAATCGAACCTTTCTATGTCTATGGTACCACGGTCACTTCCTTCCATAAGCACTGGAATTTGAAGTTGTTTTGCTATTTTTCTAGCATTTATTTTAATATCGAAGCTGTCACATTCGTCTATAAGTAAGTCTAATTTACCATTACCTATCAGAAACTCTTCAATGTTTTCATCAGTAATTCCTTTATCATAGCAAGCTACAGGTAAAAAAGGGTCTATTTCTGCTATTTCTCTGGCAACAATAACTGTTTTTTTAAGAGTGATGTTTTGAACTCCCGTTCTAATACGGTTAATATTACTTAGGTCTAGCTCGTCAAAATCTGCAATTCTAAGTTCTCCAAAACCACGTTCCATCGCCAAGGTTAACGATACGGATTGTCCAACAGATAGGCCAACTACACCAATTTTTTTGGTGCTAAGTATTTGCTGTTCTTTTTCCGTGATTTTATGTTTGTTCCTATTGGTTCTTACAATTATAAACTCGGCTTCATCCAGTAGGTGAACTAATTTGTTAGACCAAGGATAATACACCCAAACGCCATACTCGTCACTATTGCCTAATTTTTCGCTTACCGCGTTTTGAAATTCATCTTTTGGAATGGAAACCGCAGTTGGCTTAATACACTTTAAAAATTCTGCAACTTGATCCCTAATTGTGTCAAAAACTTGAAGGCCGTTATGCTGGACTATAATTTGCTCGAATTTTGATCTGTCTTCTTGGTCGGAGAGCCTTAGGATTAGGGGTTTATATAAATCTTTACTTTTTTGTGTCTGCGCTATCAGTGCGTGCAACGGGGAGGATAAAGCTTCTGTATTATACATTATTGTATTCTAAAAATGAATTTCCGACATAAAAATGAGGTTTTTCGTAGCTAAAAGACTAAATTAGTTTTTTAGAATTACAATAAAAAAGTATTTTTAACTTTTTATTAGCAGAAAAATGACAGCGAATATCCTTTACGTTGATGATGAACCACATAATTTAAGTGCTTTTGCGGCAACTTTCCGTAGATTATATAAAGTTTTTACGGCAGAGTCTGCAGAAGAGGGCAGGAAAATCTTAGATTCTGAAGATATACAGGTAATTATTACCGATCAGCGAATGCCTAAAACCACGGGGGTTGAGTTTTTGGCATCTATATTAGAGAAACACTCAGATCCTATCCGAATGATTTTGACCGGCTATACAGATATTGATGCTGTAATTGATGCTATTAATAAAGGTCAAGTGTACAGGTACATTCAAAAGCCATGGATGGAAGAAGATTTGAGAATCAATATTGATAAGGCTATCGAAATTTATACGCTCAGAAAAGAAAATAGAGAATTGACTGAAAAACTGTTGGTTGCTAACCAGCAATTGGAGTTTATTGCTCGTCAAAACTTATTGTCGTAAACTTGTTTTTGTAATAAAGGTTTTTATCGATACATTTAAGCGTTTTACCGATATATACCTTAGATTGAGCACAATATCCAATACTTTCAGCGAATAATGGGTAGAATACATCTCCTAAGTATTATTTTCTACTTTTAATGAAATGAAAAACAGATTATTGCTCCTTGTACTTGGATTGATTTTCTTTAGCAATCTAGGTGTATTTGCTCAATCTACTTCTAATAAAGGAACAGATTTTTGGGTGCCATACGCTGGGCATATCGACGGATTGGTGTCTAGAATGACACTTTTTCTGTCTTCTGATATAAATACCACTTACCAAGTCAAATCTGGAGGAACTGTTATTGCAAGTGGCAACATTTTAGCAAATGTGGTTACTCCAGTATTTATAGACCCGAACCAATATGAAGTTTATATAGGAACTTCGGATGTAAGGGAAGTGAACAAGGGAATCAATATTGTTACTGGAGAGCCTATTTCCGTATACTGTGTAATATCTAATAACGCTAGAACCGGATCTACTTTGGTATTGCCAAGTTCTGCGCTAGAGCAAGAATATTATGTGTTTTCACAACAAAATGCAGGAGTTTCTAACGTTCCAGCCTATTCAGAGTTTACTATTGTTGGCGTAAAAGATGGTACGGTTGTAGAAATAACGCCTACTCAAACTAACAGAAATGGAACAAGGCTAGCCAATAACAAATTTCAAATTACACTAAATAAAGGCGATGTTTATCAATATCAGTCGCTTAACGATTTAACTGGTACATTTGTTAAAGCAGTAACTGGCTGTACACCAATTGCTGTTTTTTCGGGCAGTACTTGGTCGGCATATTGTGAAGCAGGTAGTACAAGAACTCCAAATGGGGGAGATAATTTGTTCCAACAGCTATTTCCCGTAACCGCTTGGGGTAAAAACTTTGTTTCTTCGCCATTTTACAACACGCTGAATGGTAATACAGATATCATCAAAATTATTGTTGCTGAGGATAATACTACCATCACCGTAAATGGCAGCACAACTTTGGCGGGTGGTATGCCCTTGTCAAATCCGTACAAAAAGGGAAGCGTAATTACGTTCTACACTACGGCACCTAATGTAATTAAAGCTACTTCGCCAATTGCGGTGGCTCAATACCAAACTTCGCAAACCTGCAACTTGGCCAATAGTCAACAAACTGCACAGGGTGGCCCTTATCAAGGCGATCCCGAGATGACTATCTTAAATCCGATTGAGCAAACATTAAAAGACATTACTGTTTATTCGCGGTTAAATAGCGTTTCGGGTGTAAATACCAACATCGCTAAGTATTTCTTAAATATCATTATTAAAACAGCTGATATTGTTGGTTTTACTTTAGATGGAGCTAGTATTGCAAGTCAATTTAAACCTATTGCCGATGGAGAATATAGCTATGCCGTAGTAGATGTGACTAACTCGTCAGACCAACATAGGCTAATGGCTAGCGGTGGTTTTGTGGCTATTGCCTATGGTTATGGCCAGGTAGAATCTTATGCTTATTTAGCTGGTACTGATTTAAAAAACCTTAAAAGCAATATCCAAGTTTTTTCTGCTGGCGGAAGTATTGCCTCTACAAATTTTTGTATGGGTACGAATTTTGATTTTGTTTTAAAACTGCCTTATACAACAGATAAAATTACTTGGAACTTTAATAATGGAACCAAAATAGATATAACAAATACCCCTAGTTTTACCACCACTATAGAAGATGGTAATACTTATTATTTGTACCGATATTCATTGGCTTCTTCAAATTTTTCTAAATCTGGTAGTTACCAGTTAAGGGCAATTATTCAAAAACCTGCTGCTGCTATTTGCGCTACAGATGAAGAGATCTTCACAAATTTCGATGTATTTTCTCCAGACTTTTCACTTCCAAGCGAGGCCTGCGTAAATATGGATATCCAATTAACAGACTCATCTCCAAAAAGTGGAGGGAATATCAAATCCTGGAATTGGAATTTTGGCGATGGAAATAGTTCAAATCTTCAAAATCCAAAGCATAAATACCAAACTCCTGGAGTTAAAACCGTTACGCTAAATGTAACTACAGATATAGGATGTAATCTTACGGTAACTAAAACTATTAGCGTGTTGGCCCCGCCAAAGTCTGCATTTGCAGCTGTTGGTCCGTTCTGTGTAAATGGCAATATTCAGTTTAATAATGAAAGCACTTTTGTTAATTCAAATATTGCAAATCAAACATGGGATTTTGGAAATGGCAAACCTGTGTCTACAGCAAAATCTCCTGCAACAACTTATAGTGCTGCCGGAATTTACAATGTCAAGCTAATTTCTACCTCATCTAGTGGGTGCGCAGATACGGTAGCAAAAACAATTACGATTTATGAAACGCCAGAAATAACGTTTAACGATCCGGCTTCTTGTGTGAGCGACGTAGTACAATACGAGGCGACAGCAGTAAAGGGAAATATAGTTTCTTGGCTTTGGGATTTTGGCGATGGCTCTAATGATTTGTTGCAAAAGGTGCTTCAAAAGCCTAGCCATAAATATACTGCACCTGGTAACTATACGGTAAAGCTAACAGGTACATCAGAACAAGGTTGCAGTGTAACGTTCACTAAACAGGTTGTAATTAGCGGCAGCAACCCAAATAGCTTGTTTGAAGTTAAAAACTCGACAAAGCTTTGTGCAAATGTAGATGTATCTTTTGAAAATAAAAGTACCGTTGGATTTGGAAACATCACCAAAATAGAATGGATATTTGATTATAAAATTGGTGGCGCCAATGTTGTGGTAACGGATAATGCACCAACTTCTGGTAAAATTTACACTCATAAATATCCGAATAGTACAAGTAAGGTAGATTATAAAGTGGTAATGAGAGCTTATTCGGGGCAAGTGTGTTTTACCGAAACTGTACCAATAACAGTAAGCGTTTATCCGGCGCCAGTTATAAAACTTGATGCCATTGAACCTCTTTGTGAAACCGATAATCCTGTTCAATTAGTTGCAAAAGAGGAAAATGCGGTGCCTGGTACTTATGTCTTCTCTGGAACTGGAGTGTCGGCTACTGGACTGTTCAAACCTGGCGAAAGTGGCCCTGGTAATTTTAATATCAAATATACTTACAACGCCACCAATGGTTGTACAGAAGAAAAAAACATCAATATTACGGTAAATAAACTCCCTTTGGTAACCATGCCAGCCGATATAGATATTTTGCAGGGTGGGCAAAAAGTAATCGATGTAGTGGCCACAGGCGAAAATTTGAAATATAAATGGTTTCCTGTAGAAGGTTTAAGCGCCGACGACATAATTAACCCAATTGCGAAGCCTAATAAAACTACCCGTTATACTTTAACCGTAACTTCTAACAGTTGCGAACTGGTTTACGAGTTTAAAGTTACAGTGCATGAGCATCCAGTTATTCCTAATGTGTTTAGCCCTAATGGTGATGGAAAAAATGATACTTGGAATATCAAATATTTGGAAACGCTAACAGAAGGAAATATTGTTATATTTAACCGTTACGGACAAAAGGTATTTAATGCAACACCATACAATGCGCCTTGGGATGGTAGATTAAACGGAACAGACTTACCTATTGGCGTTTACTATTACATCATTGAACCAAACAATGGCAAAAAGAAATACACAGGGTCGGTTACCATATTAAGATGAAGAAGGTATTTGTAGCGATAGGATTATTACTGATGTGGTATGGGGTTTTTGCACAACAACGCCCTCATTATTCACAATATTTGCAAAATATGTCGGTCTTAAACCCGGCCGTAACTGGTCTTAATAGTGGTATAGATTTAAGAATGGGTATACGTTCGCAATGGCAAGGTTTAAAAGACGCTCCGAAAACGGGTTATGTTACCTTTAGTTCGCCAGTTTCTTTTGGTGGCGATATGGCAACGTATAGAGCGAGCGATTTGGGCGTTACCGAGCCAGAAACCAAAGACGATATGTTCGATTACACGGCAAGCATGGCTCATCATAGTTTTGGCTTGCTTTTTTTGAATGATAAAACTGGTCCGTTAAATAGAGTTACTGGCAACCTAACTTATGCTTACCACTTACCAATAGGAGATAGAGCGAATGTTTCGGTAGGAGTAGGGTTGGGTGTAAATAGAATGGGTATTAATGCCCAAGCTTTAGTTTTTGATGAAACTGATGATCCTGTTGTGGGTACATCTGGAGAGATAAATAAATATACACCTGATTTGAACGCTGGTGTTTATTTATACACTTCAACTCTTTACGTTGGGGTATCTATGCAGCAAATTATTAAAAATAAGATAGCTTTTGATGGCGACTTTAACATAGGGAAGGAAGTAGCTCACTATTTTGCAACCGCTGGTTATAAATTCTGGATCAACAATGATTTTTCGGTTACGCCATCTGTAATGTTAAAAGTAGTAGATCCGCTCCCTAAAGCTTTTGATCTAAATTTGAAATTTGCATACCGCAACACTTTTTGGGTTGGTGGCGGTTATCGTAAAAATGACGCTTTCTTCGGCAATGTTGGCTTTAATGTGGCAAATATGGTTGGTGTAGGTTACGCCTACGACTATACCACATCAGCGCTTAACACCGTATCGTCTGGCTCTCATGAATTGAGTTTAAGAGTGTTGTTTTAATAAATAAGATTGCTGCTTATGCGGTGCACTACATCTACCCGGAAAAAAATAACTATGAAAGTTTTTACAAATTTCATAGTGCTTATTTTGCTATGCATTGGCTTTTCTAAGCCTTTGTTTGCTCAAAATATTTCTAACGAAGGAACAGATTTTTGGGCAGTGTTTCCTACACATGACCCTAGTAGTGGCCAGCTGGCGAACATGAATATTTTCATCACATCCAAACGAACTTCTGAGGTTACTGTGAGTTGTGGTAGCTATAGCGAAACCAAACAAATTCCGGCTAATACCGTGGTAGTTTTTGCGGTGCCAAGAGATGTATCCTACATACAATCATCAGAAGCTAATACCAACTTAACAAATAGAGGCATCCACATTAAAACCACCGCTGGTATGCCCGCTGTAGCAGTTTATGGGCACGTTTACGCAGGGGCGAGATCGGCAGCTTCGCTAATTCTTCCTTACGATGCCCTTGGGCAGAAGTATTACTCTATGAACTACACACAAGATTCTAACGGTAGAAATTTCTTGGTGCTAGTGGCGGCAGAAGACAATACAAAATTAAAGCTTACAGAAAGAAATGGGAACGTAAGAACAATTACTTTGGCAAAAGCGGGAGATGTTTACGAGTATTTGGCTGCTGCATCTGTTGACTTAACTGGTGTTTATGTAGAGGTAGATGAAGCAACATCTAAATGCAAACGCTTTGCAGCCTTTTCAGGAAGCACATCACTATCCATACAGTGTAATAATTCAAGGGATCCATTGTTTCAGCAGTTATATACCACCAATAGTTGGGGTAAAATTTACGCCGTTGCTCCATTTTTTAATAGGCGTTCTATCGTTAGAATATTGGCACAAGAAGACAACACAACAGTTAATATCAATGGTACCAGCGTAACTATTAATAAGGGTAGTTTCTACGAAACTTCTACTTTAACAGAGGGCATAATTATAAAGGCAGATAAGGTAGTAAGTGTGGCCCAATACTCACTAACTCAGAATTGTTCGTCTATTACGGGCGGAAATGTAATTGGCGATCCCGATATGATTTTGCTAAATCCGGTAGAGTTCAGTATCACCAAAATAACACTATTCTCTTCAGACCAACAGGCTATTCAAGAAAAGTACATTAACGTAGTTATAAAAACCGATGCAAGAGCTACTTTTAAGGTTAATGGTGCCTTGCCTGCAAATGGTGTTTGGAGAACTTTTACCAACAACCCAGATTATTCTTATATCCAAGTTAGAGTAACTCAGCAAAGTTTAACATTAAGTGCCGACGAAGGCTTTAACGCCATCGCCTATGGCTTTGGCAATGCCGAGTCTTATGGCTATTCTGCAGGAACCAGTTTAGCGGCAAATCAGTATTTAACGGTGATAAATAATACAACCCACGAGGAACGCAGTAATGCCTGTATTGGCGAAGCAGCCGATTTTAAAATTACGATGCCTTACTTGCTGAACCGCATTTTGTGGCAATTCGATGATGGTACGCCAAGCTATGATGACCATTCGCCAGCACCAATAATAAGAACCGTAAACGGAGAAACTTTGTACGATTATACTGCTCCGGTAAATAAATCTTACACCACTGCGGGACAAAGGATAATCAAAGCAACCGGATTTTTTGCTACAGATGCCAATAGTTGTTTCGGTAGCAGTGCCGATTTCGAGTTCGTCTTCAATGTAGACCCAACACCAACTGCTAATTTTAATGTTGGTTTAAGGTCTTGCTTCGGGGTAGAGGTTCCGTTTATAGATGCAAGTAATTCTAATTTAACTGATAAGGTAATTAAAAAGTGGACTTGGGATTTTGGCGATGGCACAGCAATATCGAACGAGCAAAATCCTAAACATATTTTTGCACGGCCCGGAACATTCAACGTTAAATTGATAGTGGCCACAGAAAATGGCTGTGCCTCGGAGGTTTTTACCAAGAGCGTACAAATTTTTACACTGCCTATTGCCAAATTTATTGCTAAACCTTCACTTTGTGAAAAACAGAGCATTAGTTTCGAAAGCCAGTCTACCTCTGCAGAAGGTGCTATTGTTGGTTGGTTATGGGATTTTGGCGATGGAAATACTGGTACTGGCGCTAATCCTGCACATACTTATGCAATTGCAGGAGATTATGATGTAAAATTAACCGTAACATCTGAATATGGTTGTGAAAAATCTGTAATTCAACGTATTAAGGTGAATGTGCCGCCTAAAGTAGATTTCGAATTGCCAGATTTTTGCTTATCAGATGGTAATGCTATTTTCACTAATAGAAGCACAATTGTTAGCAACGAACAGCTTAGTTACCAATGGGATTTTGGCGATGCCCATGCAAATGCACAAAATCCGAATATATCTACACAAAGAAATGGATCGCACAATTACACCAGAACCGGACTGTACGAAATAACATTAACCGTTAAATCGGCTGCGGGCTGTGCAATTACTGTTAAAAAGCAGTTTAGGGTTAATGGAAGCATACCTAAGGCAGCAATGGAAATAGTAAACCAAAATGCTTTATGTAGCAATGCTGCAGTTGTATTTAAAGATAAAGCTACTGTCGATTTTGGTGAGATAACTAAAATTGAATGGTTTTTTGACTATGCCAATAAGACTACAGCAGACATTGTAGATGAACCGAACCTCAGAAATCAACCAGCTAAAGAGTACAGCTATAAATACCCAACTTTTTCAAATGCAGCGAGCAAAACCTACATTGTAAAAATGAGAGTTTATTCTGGTGGTTCTTGTACAAGTGAAGAAACTAAGAGCATTACTATTTATCCAGAGGCTGTAGTTGATTTTTCGCTCAAATCTTCTTGTTTAACAAACGGAATAGCAGAATTTGATAATCTATCTACTTATGTAGTGTCAAATGGAAATTTAACTTACCGTTGGCATTTTGGTGATCATAATACAAATGCGCAAAATCCAAACAATTCAACAGAAAAAGCTCCATTTCACCGCTATACACAAGCTGGAAAATACACCGTATCATTAACTGTAACCGCACCTTATGGTTGTGCAAAAACGGTAATCAAAGAAATTACGATTGATGGAGCCTTACCAATTGCTGATTTTTCCGTGCAAAACTCAAACTCACTCTGTAGTAAAAATGCAGTGGTTTTTGATGATAATACAACATTGGCATTTGGAAATATCACCAAGATAGAATGGTACTACGATTTTGCGAATAACCCAACACAGGCAGAAACCGATACTTCACCAGGAACACGTTCGTCGCCCAAATCTTACACGCATCAATATCCAGAATTTAGTTTTCCGTTTGATAAAACGTATGTTGTAAAAATGGTAGCTTACGCTGGCAATAACTGTGTAGCTACTAAACAGCAAACTATTACGTTAAAGGCTGTGCCAGATATTGATTTTGCGCAAACTATGGAGATATGCTTAGAAGCGCCAGCGAAACAACTGGTTGCCAGAGAAAAAAATGCCATGATTGGAAAGGCTGCTTTTAATGGTCGTGGTGTAAGTATAGATGGTTTTTTCGACCCTGCAAAAGCAGGTATAGGTACGCACGAAATTAAATACATTTTTGCGGTTGCTAATGGATGTACGGTAGAAAAAATCCAAAAAATTACAGTAAACGAAACACCTGCTGTTGATGCAGGTGAGGATAAAAAGGTTTTGGAAGGGGGGCAGGCTACCTTATCAGCTACTGCTTACGGGCAAAATTTGAGATATAAATGGACACCAGCTACAGGTTTAGATAGAGATGATGTACTAAATCCAGTAGTTAGACCAACGGAAGATATGACCTATACACTTACCGTCACTAGCGATAAAGGCTGTTTACAGAAGGATCAGGTATTTGTTAAACTACTTAAAAACCTGGAAATACCTAACGCTATTACACCAAATGGCGATTTGATAAATGATGTGTGGAATATCAAATATATTGAGAGTTACCCCGAAGCTACCGTAGAGATTTACGATAGAGCTGGGCAAAATGTATTTAAGAGTAAAGGATATGCAAAACCTTTTGATGGCACACACAACAATAATAATTTGCCCGTTGGAACATATTATTATATTATTAACTTAGCTACTGCCAAAAAGCCAATGACGGGTACGCTTACTATTGTCAAATAATGCAATTTAAAACTTACTTCTACCTCTTATTTTTTACAATTTTAGCTGCCACACCACTTTTTGCGCAGCAGCGTCCGCAGTACACTCAATATATTTTTAACAACTATTTGCTAAACCCCGCTTTAAGTGGCATAGAAAACTATATGGATGTGAAGGTGGGGCATAGGGCACAATGGGCTGGAATAGAAAATGCGCCTAAAACATCATTTTTATCTGCGCATTGGAATTTGGGTGCCGATTATCTCTGGAAAAATCCTTTATCGCTACCTGAAAAAGGCGATGACCCAATGAGCAGAAGTTATACGCAAAATTATACTTCTTCGCCTGCACACCATGGTATGGGCATTATGGCTGTATCAGATAAGGCTGGTCCAATTTCTAGGTTCGATGCTGGTTTAACCTACGCTTACCATTTACAAACGGGAGGTGCAAGCAATTTGGCAGTGGGTGTGTACGCAGGTTTAAGTAGAATTGCGTTAGATGTAAATGCCATTAAATTAGAAAATGATGGTGATCCTGCACTAGCAAATGTATTGGCCAGTCAGTTTAAGCCCGATGTAGGAATTGGTATTTGGTATTACGGTGCTAGATTTTTTGCAGGAGCTTCGGCGCAGCAAATATTGCCAATGAGGTTGGCGTTTACTAAAGATGCCAACTACGATGACGGAAAAACCGTACCTCACTTTTTCTTAACTTCGGGTTATAGGCTCTCGGTAGATGAAGAAATTTCGGCAATTCCTTCCGTAATGTTGAAAAGGGTAGAGGGGTTGCCTATAAGCTTTGATGCCAACATTAAATTCGATTACAAAGACAAAATTTGGATTGGAGGTAGTTACCGTAAATCTGATTCGTTTTCGGCAATGCTGGGTTTTAACTTCAAAAACCTTGTGAATTTTACTTATGCTTACGATTTAACCACATCTGGTTTGAGAACCATTAGTAGCGGTAGCCACGAAATTGTACTTGGTTTCCAGTTGGCCAACGCTTACGAAGTATTTAGCGGAGGCAGGTATTGGAGGTAAGGAATATTAAAGTTCTTTTCTTAACCTAGCAACGGGAATATTCATTTGCTCACGATATTTTGCAACTGTTCTTCTAGCGATATTATAACCGTGTTCTTTCAAAATTTCCGTTAGGCGCTCATCTGCAAGTGGTTTGCGTTTATCTTCTTTGCCAATACAATCTTCTAGAATTTTCTTTACTTCTTTGTTAGATACTTCCTCGCCACTTTCAGTTTGGATAGCTTCAGAGAAGAAAGATTTTAACAAGAAAGTTCCAAATTCTGTCTGCACATATTTAGAATTGGCAACCCTTGATACCGTTGAAATATCCATACCGATTTTATCGGCAATGTCTTTCAAAATCATTGGGCGTAACTTACGTTCATCTCCTGTTAAGAAATAATCATATTGATAGTGCATAATGGCGTTCATGGTTTTAAGCAAGGTTTGCTGTCTTTGCTTAATCGCATCAATAAACCATTTTGCAGAATCGAGCTTTTGCTTTACAAATTGTACAGCTTCCTTCATTTTCTTATCTTTTTGGGAAGCTTTGTCATAATGGTCAAACATATCCATGTAAGAGCGACTTACACGTAATTCAGGTGCATTTCTAGCATTTAAAGTTAATACCAAAGTGCTATCATTATTGCTGATATGGAAATCAGGAATAATTTGCATTTGTTTGGTAGTTACTTGGTTAGAGTCGCCAGGTTTTGGATTAAGACGCAGAATTTCGGCAACAACCTCTTTTAACTGTTCGCTGTTAAGTCCAACTGCTCTTTCTAATTTATCGTAATGTTTGCGAGTAAATTCGTCTAAGTGAAACTCAACAATTTCTATCGCTTTTTTTATGATTGGGTTAGAACTATCTTTTCTCCTCAATTGCAAGGCTAAACATTCTTGTAAATCTCTGGCAGCAATTCCCGCAGGATCAAAACTTTGGATAAGTTTAAGCATTTCAATCACATCCTCTTCCTCAACCATCACATTTTGTGAGAAGGCTAAATCGTCAATCATCGATGTGATGGGTCTACGCAAATAGCCATCATCATCTAAGCTGCCAATAATTTGTTTACCTACCACAAAATCCTGATCTGATAAGGGTAACAAATCCAACTGTTGCTGTAAACTCTCAAAAAAAGTGGTTTCTATTGCAATGGGCGTTTCCTTTTTCTCGTCATCATCATCACCATTGCTGTAAGAGGTGCTATAATCGTTCGAAGAATCATCTTGTAAATAATCATCTACATTAAATTCATCTAAACTGCTTTCTTCTCCACTGTCGTTACTAAAATCATCACGGTCATCTTGTAAATCGTCGTATTCGCCTTTCGGTTCATCCAAGGTCATTAAACTAGAATCTTCTAATGCGGGGTTTTCTTCTAATTCCTCCTTTATACGCGTATCTAAAGCAACGGTTGGCACCTGCAACAATTTGATAAACTGAATTTGTTGAGGCGATAATTTTTGTAATAATTTTTGCTGTAGATTTTGTTTTAGCATATGTGGGAATAACGAGTTGTCAAAAATAAACAAATGCTTTAGATTTTTGTTGGTTAATTTGATTAATTAATGTTCTTTTCGTTAAGTTTACACCAACTAAAAATATTTATCTAACTAAAAACGTATTTATATGGGATTTGTAAAAGAATTCAGAGAATTTGCCATTAAAGGAAATGTGATGGACTTGGCAGTTGGTGTAATCATTGGCGGTGCTTTCGGAAAGATAATTGATAGCGTCGTAAAAGATTTGGTTATGCCAATTGTATCAGCTATAATTGGACAGCCAGATTTTAGTCAACTATATGTTGTTTTAAAGGGAGAGGTGCCAGCAAATATGGCCTTGGAAGAAGCTAGGAAAATCCCGGAAACAGCAATTTTTGCCTATGGAAATTTTATTACGGTAGCGATTAACTTTTTCTTATTAGCTTTAGTTATTTTTATTATGGTTAAAGGAATAAATAGAATGAAGAAAAAGGAAGAAGCGGCACCATCTGCACCTCCAGCACCAACTAAAGAAGAAATCTTACTTACTGAAATCAGAGATTTACTAAAAAATAAATAATATTTAAATAAGGAGATGGTCAGCTAAATAGTTGATCATCTTTTTATATATGTCCATTAATATGAAAAAGCTTTTACTAATTCTGATGCTCATGTCATCATCTTATTTATATGCCCAAGACAAACAAGAACTGAGTTTGTTAGCTGCCGTAGATAAATTGAAAAATGCAATGATTAGTGGAGATAGACAAGCTTTGGAAGAAATAGCTGCAAATGATTTAAGCTACGGGCACTCTGGCGGTAAGTTGGAAGACAAAGCCACCTTTGTAGAAACCATTGCTAGTGGTAAATCAGATTTTGTAAGTATCGATCTGAAAAATCAAACGGTTAAAATTACAGGGAAAACGGCTATTGTACGCCACGAATTGCATGCCAAAACCAATGATGGCGGCAAACCGGGAGAGGTGCACATTGGCATTATGTTAGTTTGGCAAAAACAGGGCAAAGACTGGAAAATGTTAGCTAGGCAAGCGTATAAATTACCTCAGTAATTACCTTATAGATAAACTGGTATCCAGTACTTTCTTCTCAAAATCTTCTACCGGATATTTCGCTTCTATCAATTGCAGAAGCATTTCGGTAGCCAATCTGCCAATTTCGTAAGCAGGCTGTCTTACCGATGTTAATGATGGATTGAACAAGTCGAGTACATCAGAATTACTGAAACCTGCGATAGCCATATCTGTTGGTACGGCAACATTTAGGTTTTTAAATACACTCAAACACCCCGTGCTCAACCTGTCGCCAGCTACGAAAATAGCATCTGGTTTCTCTTTTAGAGCCAATAATTCTTTAATAGCAGTTTCGGTTTCTTCGTAAAGCATTCCACCATGTGGGCAATATTTTACGTAAGTCTCATCAAAAGTAATTCCGTTATTAGCCAAAGCTTTTTTATAGCCTGATAAACGTTCAATACTGATAGAAAGGTAACTAGAACTGGTAAGGTGTGCTATTTTTTTATATCCTTGTTTTATCAGGTAAGTGGTGGCATCGTAGGCACCTTTTTCGTTATCGGCAATCACTTTGTGCGTAATGATTTCATCCGCAACGCGATCAAAAAATACAATCGGCAAACCTTTTTCGTGAAGCGATTTTAAATGTGAAATGTCTTCTGTTTTAGAGGATAAGGAGATAAGTAGCCCATCAACAGACCTAGATGCCAAGTGGTTAACGTTAATAACTTCGCGTTCGTAAGATTCGTGCGTTTGAGAAATGATAACGTGGTAGCCTTTATCGTAGGCAATGGATTCTATACCATCAACTGCTTGTGAGAAATAGCTGTTGGCTACCTCACTAACTACAACCCCAATAGATTTGCTTCTGCGCTCCTTTAAACTTAATGCTATCGGATTGGGTTTGTAGCCTATTTCCTTCGCATAATCAGTTACCAATTTCTTTGTTGCTGGACTAATTTCGTAAGTATCTCTTAGCGCTCTCGAAACGGTAGAAGTAGAGAGGCCAAGTGCTTTGGCAATATCTTTTATGGTAACTGGCTCAAACATGTGTTAGTGTGTAAAATTACGTAGGTTACGGTAGTATCAAAGTCTTCCAAAAATACTACAATTTCTCCATTGTATTAAAGATATAATTTTTGATTGAAATTGGCAACGTTGTCGGGAACGATTGCATAAATTTATACCTATCCAACAACGCCATATCTTAAAAAAACATTGTAGAATTGTTAATGGATGGTTCCAAGGCCGTCTGCATATAACCAAATTTTAACCATATTGTATGAAAAAAATCTTGCTGTTTTTTTGTGTATTGGCTATTGGAATTCAAATAGTGCAAGCACAAACTAGGTCAGTAACAGGAAAGGTAACCGAAAAGGCTACCGGATCTCCAATTCCTGGTGTTGCCGTAACAATTAAAGGAACAAAAAATGCGGTATCAACCGATGCCAACGGTATTTACAAAATTAGCATTCCATCTACTGGTAATACAACGTTAGTTTTTAATTCGATAGGCTTTACAAATCTTGAAGTACCTGTTGGAACAAAAAGCCAAGTGAATGCTGCTTTAGATGAAAGTTCTACTACACTTAACGAGGTGAAAATTGTGAATATCGGTTACGGAACTGTAAAAAGAGAGGCCGTAACAGGAGCTGTTTCTTCTGTTAGTGCGGCTACTATTGCAGCCGCTCCTGTTGCTTCTGCTTTAGAAGCTATCCAAGGTCGTGTTGCTGGTGTAAACATTACATCAACGGAAGGTTCGCCAGACGCAACGATGAATGTTAGAGTGCGTGGCGGTGGCTCAATTACGCAAAGTAATGATCCTTTGTACATTGTAGATGGTTTTCCGGTAAATACAATTGCCGATATTGCCCCACAAGATATAGAGAGTATTGATATTTTAAAAGACGCATCTTCTACGGCTATTTATGGATCAAGGGGAGCAAATGGTGTAGTGGTAGTAACCACCAAAAGTGCCAAAACTGGAACTACTAGCATTTCATACAATTTGTTTGGAGGCTATAGGGAAATTGCTAAAACCTTAGATGTTTTAACTCCTTATGATTATGTAACTTGGCAGTATGAGCGTGCCCTACTGGCAAATTCTATAAATACATACACTAGATATTTCGGTAATTTCCAAGATATAGATTTATATCAAAATATACCGGTAAACAATTGGCAAGATATTGTATTTGGGCGTACCGGAAATACCATTAACCATAATATTAGTATTATGGGTGGTAGCGATAAAACCAAATATAGCTTAAGCCATAACTTTGTTAAGGATAAAGCTATTATGCAGCTTTCTGGCTACGAAAGGCAGAACATCAATTTTAAGCTAAACCATAAACTTTACGACAACCTTTCATTGGATTTTGGAGCAAGGTATGCCGATATTAAAACAAAAGGTGGAGGAGCTAACGAAACTCGTGAGTTCTCATCAGCAGACTCGAGGTTAAGATTTGCGGTAATTTATCCGCCAATGCAAGTACCTAGTTTAACTAATGATGACGATGTTGATCCTGACTTTGCATTATATAACCCTTTAATTGCAATTGCTGATAATGATCAATATATCCATCGTAAACAATATAATTTTAATGCAGCCTTAAATTATGATATCATTAAAGGATTAAGGTTTAGAAGCGACGTTGGCTACGAGGGTTTGAGAACAGACCAAGATCGTTTTTACGGCAACACTACGTATTATGTTAGAAATGCGCCACGTAGTGAAAATCAGAATAAACCAGCTTTGATACAAACGAATAACAACCGTAATTTATTTAGAGCTACAAATACGTTAAACTACGACTTTAAGAAATTGATAAACAATGAGCATAATTTAAGCTTATTGGTTGGCCAAGAGTATATTAAGTATGAGAACGTTGCGCAATCAACAGTTACACACGGCTTCCCTAGAACTTTTGGTTTCCAAGATGTACGTGTATTAACTACAGAAGGGGTAGCCAACTCTGTTGAGAACTTTTATGCTGCCGATGATATCCTTTTGTCGTTCTTCACAAGGGCAAATTATGATTACAAAGGCAAATACTTGTTAAGTGCGTCTCTTAGAGCTGATGGTTCTTCTAAATTTTCTGAAGGTAACCGTTGGGGATACTTTCCTTCAGTTTCTGGTGCGTGGCGTATTATTCAAGAAGATTTTATGTTAAACACAAAATTATGGCTTTCTGATTTGAAATTGAGGCTTAGTTATGGTACTGCAGGTAATAACAATATTCCAGTTGGCCAAATTGTACAGACATTTCAAAGTACCACCAACAACTGGATTAATGGAGCAGCTAGTTTCTGGGGCCCAGCCACAACTATGGCCAATCCAAACTTGAAATGGGAAACTACCGTTAGTAGAAATTTGGGCTTGGATTTTGGGTTTCTAGGTTCAAAATTAAACGGATCTATTGATGCTTACATAAATAATGTTAAAGATTTATTGCTTGAGTTTCCTGTATCTGGTACGGGGTATTTAACCCAGTTCCAAAATATTGGCGAAACCCGAAATAAAGGCTTGGAATTTAACTTGAACTACAGAGCAATTCAAAATAAAAATTTTGACTTAGCAGTAAACGCCAATATTTCCTTCAATAGAAACAAAGTAGTGTCTCTTGGTGCGCTAAACAGTATTAGCCAACCCTCTGGATGGGCCTCAACCGCCATCGATGCAGATTATATGGTTTTAGCCGGGGCTGCTGTTGGTCGTATATACGGCTATAAAAATGCAGGGCGATATGAGGTATCTGATTTCTCAGGAGTTAGCGGCAATACTTGGACACTTAAACCTGGAGTTGCAAATGCCACCACTGTAATTGGAACTCTTAGGCCAGGATCTATGAAACTAGAAGATTTGAATGGTGACGGCGTAGTTAATTTGGCCGATAGAACGTTTATAGGAGATACCAATCCGTTACACACTGGTGGTTTCAGTATAAACGCTAGGGTATTCGATTTTGATTTTGCAGCATTTTTTAACTGGAGTTATGGTAACGATGTATATAATGCTAACAAAATCGAATATACATCTACAGGTCAGTTCAATTCCAGAAATATGATAGATATTATGGCAACTGGCAACCGTTGGACCAACCTACGTGCCGATGGGACTATCAGTAATAATCCAGCAGAGTTAGAGGCAATGAATGCCAATACTACAATGTGGTCGCCATATATGCGTAATTTTACTTTGTCTGACTGGGCTATCGAGGATGGGTCGTTCCTAAGACTATCGACCATTACCTTGGGTTACACATTGCCAAGCGCTATATCAAGTAAGCTTAAAATGAAAAAATTGAGAGTTTATGCTTCGGGCAATAATGTTTTCTTGTTAACCAACTATTCAGGTTTTGATCCTGAGGTATCAACCAGAAGAAGAACAGGGTTAACACCAGGAGTGGATTATTCTGCGTACCCACGTAGTAGATCAATTATTTTCGGTTTAAATGTGAATTTCTAATTCATCGTATATGAAAAAGATTAATTATATATTACCTCTTATTGTACTGGGTGTATCAATAAGCAGTTGTAAAAAAACGCTTGAGGCACCCGCTAAATCATCATTAGAGGCATCGGTTATTTTTTCTACACAAAATTTGGCCGAAGGTGCCATCACAGGTATTTTGCAAAGCTTTGCCGAACAAAATTCTCATAGAGGTAGATATATTGTGTTTTATGGGACCAATACTGACGTTGAAGTGCAAAGCAGTATCAAAAACACTGCTGACGAAAAATCAAAATTGGCTAACTACGGCACCAATGTTAATAACGAGCAAATGAATACCGAAAATAATTCATGGGCTATGCTATATTCTGGTATTGAACGTGCTAATTTAGCCATCAGCGGTTTACGTACCTATGGTAATGTAGACAACAACCCCGTAATGGCTCAGTTGCTGGGTGAGGCACTTACATTGCGTGCTGTAATTTATTTAGATTTGATTAAAGCCTGGGGTGATGTGCCGGCGAGGTTTGAACCTATTACTGGCGAAACATTATATAAGCCAAGAGCTGATAGGGATGTAATTTACAAACAACTTTTAGCTGATTTAGCGGAAGCTTCTAATTATTTGGCTTGGCCAAATGGCTCTACAAGAACGAGCTCTGTAGAGCGTATTAACAAAGCTTTTGCCAAAGGAATGAGAGCAAGAATTGCACTAATGGCAGGCGGTTATGCATTACGTCAAGATAAAACAGTACGTTTAAGCAATGATCCCGATTTGACTCGTGAAAAAATGTATGAGATTGCTAAAACTGAATGCTTAGATGTTATAGCTAGTGGTACTGTTAGGTTGCTGCCAAGTTTCGAAACCGTATTTAGAAACTTAAATCAGGAAGTGCTTACGGCTGGTCAAGAATCAATTTGGGAATTGCCATTTGCTGATGGTAGAGGCCGTGTAATTTTCGATCTAGGTGTTAATCATGCTAAAATTGACAAATATACAGCACAAAATAGAGGAGGCACAACGGTAGCCAATCCCACAATGTGGTATGAGTTCGAAAGACAAGACACTCGCCGTGCTGTAAGTATTACGCCTTACGGATGGGATAGCGATGGTACAGCAAACACAGCTTTCCAGGTAGCGTCTACGTTAGGCAGAATGTATTTTGGTAAGTATCGCTATGAGTGGATGAAACGCAGGGTAACTTCTACCAACGATGATGGTATAAATTGGATGTACATGCGCTATTCGGATATTTTGCTGATGGCAGCAGAAGCTATTAATGAAATAGATGGGCCTGCACAAGCTTCTCAATATTTAAGATTAGTTAGGGAAAGAGCTTATGCCGGTAATACGGCGATGGTTGCCACTTACATGGCTACTGCTACTGCTTCCAAAGATGCTTTTTTCAATGCAATTGTGAAAGAGCGTGCTTTGGAGTTTGTTGGCGAAATGCTAAGAAAGCAAGACTTGATCAGGTGGAATTTATTGGACAGCAAATTAGCCGAAAACAAAGTAAAGCTTGAACAATTGGAAAACAGACAAGGTATATATGCCAATTTACCGTTGAGGGTTTATTACAGCTTGGCAGCAGATAATGAAACCTTAAATATATATGGATTGAATTTTGGTGACACCGATGCAATAGGCGCTGCGGGCGGATATACGGGAAATAAGGCTTGGACTATGGTTTCAACCAATGATGTGTCTACCTTTTGGAACGCTTTGTATGTAGGCCAGCCTAGCAAACAACCTTATTGGCCAATTTGGCAAAGGTTTTTGGATGCTTCCAATGGAACATTAAATAACACTTTCTTAGGCTTATAATTTATTTTGTCATGAAAAATATTTCGAAAATATATTTGGTTTCTTTCCTCGCTTTAACAGTGTTGGGAAGCTGTAAAGATGATAACTTAGAACCAATCACTACGTTAAAAACTGATAGAGCTTTTTCAGCTACAGGCTTAACAGCAACTATTGTTAATAAAGTAAACGTAAGGCTAACTTGGGCCAAGGTGTCAAATGCTGCTACTTATAGTGTAGAGATTTTTGATAATGTAGATTTATCTGGTACGCCTGTAAAGACAATTACAGATGTAAGGTTTGAACAATTGCCGCTTACCGTTAATGGTTTAGAAGGTAACAAACAACATACGGCCCGAATAAAATCTATTGGGGTAGAAGGTACCGCAGAATCAAAATGGATTAGTGTTGGCTTTAGAACCGATGCCGAACAAATATTAAATGCGGTTAATGCAGGAGATATCACAGCAAATTCTGTTAAGGTTACTTGGCCAGCTGGAGAAACTGTAACCAGATTGGTTTTTACACCAGGTACAGTTTCGCACACCTTAACTGCAGCCGAAATTGCTGCAGGTAGTGCTACGGTTTCGGGTTTAACTGCCGAAACACTATACACAGTTGCAATTCTAAATAATACAATACAAAGAGGGTCGGCCAATTTCACTACTTCGGTAGATGTAAGCGCTTTTACACAAGTTCGTACAGATGCTGAATTTACGACAGCATTGGCAGCCTCGGGTGCAGTGAGAATTGCTTTGCATCCTGGTACTTATACGTTAATCAGCGATATTACAGCCGACAAAAATATCACTATTGTTGGTACGAATGCAGGTAACAAGCCAATTATAAATAGGGCAGTATTTAAGATGGCAGCAAACGCAGGTTTAACACTAAATAATGTGAAGTTGGATGGTAACCAAGCTGGTGGTAACACTAACCAATTAATTGTTTATAATGAAGCTTTGGCTACTACTTACGGGGCGGTTTCTATATTAAATAGTGAGATATATAATTATCAAAAAGGATTAGTTTATATAAACGTAAAAGCTTTAGTAGAATCAATAACAGTTGAAAATAACATTATAAGAGATTTTAATGTTACGGGTGCTGCTTTTGTTGATATGAGAACTGGGTTTGCTAAAACCTTTACAATGAAAAACAATACGTTATATAATTTCACTACAAGTGATAGTCAAAGAGATCTTTTCCGTATCGATAATTACACGGCAGATTTTACAAGCCAAACTACTAACAAGCTTATTATTCAGAATAATACGTTTTACAATGTAATGAATTATACAGGAACAAGATATTTGTACAATAGATTGTCTACGTTGTCGAACATTTTCAGCAAAAATATTATAGCCGGTAGTGTGGCTTACTATTCTAACCAAAGCTCAACAAATATTGGTGAAATGTTAAATAACAATTATTTCAACGCTGCCAATTTCTATGAGAGTACCACTACGTCTGCAAGAAATGACGCAGCAGCAAATGGCTATACTAGATTAGATCCTGGTTTTGCAAATGCTGCAACGGGTAACTTCACTATATCAAACGTTGATTTAAAAGCCAACGGAATAGGTGATGTAAGATGGAGATAAGTAAAATTTAACTAACTAACTAACATACGGTGGGGCGAATAGCCCCATCTTTTTTTAAACCTTTTTTAAACTATATGTTTCGTTCGTTGTTGCTAACATCTTTCTTTTTAATCACACTTTTTACGCCGCAAATGGAAGATAAAACCACGGTGTTCATTATTGGAGACTCTACTGCTGCTAACAAGCTAACTACAGCGTACCCAGAAACCGGCTGGGGTATGCCTTTCACTTACTTTTTCGATAAAACCGTAGAGGTAAATAACTTGGCAAAAAACGGTCGTAGTACACGTACTTTTTTAAGCGAAGGATTGTGGGATA
>NZ_JAVHXT010000003.1:231394-238758 GCF_031119335.1 Pedobacter sp. | reverse complement strand
TGTGGGATACAGCTCTATCGACCATGAAAAAAGGAGATTATGTGTTCATCCAGTTTGGACATAACGATGAAAGCAAAGAGAAAGTAGATCGTTATACATCGCCAGAGCAATACAAAGAAAATCTCGTAAAGTTTGTGAGTGAAGCTAGGGCAAAGCAGGCAACACCAATCTTAATCACGCCAGTTTCTAGAAGAAAATTTAAAGATGGAAATGCACTTGAAACGCATAAAGAATACACGCCATTGGTTAAAGAATTGGCAGCAAAGTTAAACGTTCCGTTGATAGATTTAGATGAAAAAAGCCGTCAATTGTATCAGCAGTTTGGAGAAGAAAACTCGAAATTGCTTTTCTTGCAATTGCAAGCTAACGAGCATCCTAATTATCCAGAAGGAAAAGTAGATAATACACATTTTAGTGAATTAGGAGCTAGAAAGATTGCTCAGATTGTACTACAAGAAATCAAGAATTTGAAATTGCCTCTGGCAGATAAAATTGTAAAACCCGTAGCTAAAAAGTGATGAGAATGAGATTGTTGTATTGTTTAATTGTTTTATTGTTTAACATTGCTTTTGTAGATGCTTCAGCTGTTAAAGAGATCGCAATACGCAATACGCAATACGCTCTTCTCAATACCAAATACGATTTCATAGTTGCGCAAGACGGTTCAGGCAATTTCAAAACAGTACAAGAAGCACTTAATGCCGTACCAGATTTCAGAAAGGTAACTACTACCATCTTCATTAAAAACGGAACTTACAAAGAGAAACTTAACCTATCGGCATCAAAACAAATGGTAACTTTGATAGGTGAGAGCCTAGAAAAAACCATTCTTACTTACGATGATTATTCGAAAAAGAAGAACATTTTTGGCGAGGAAAAAGGTACGTCTGGCTCTTCAAGCTTCTACGTTTACGGCCCACAGTTTACTGCGGAAAATATCACTTTTCAAAACACTTCTGGACCAGTTGGTCAAGCGGTGGCGCTATTTGTAGCTGGAGATAAAGCTCGTTTCATTAACTGCAAGATGCTTGGTTTTCAGGATACACTTTACACCTATGGCTATGGCAGCCGTCAGTATTACTACAAATGCTACATTGAAGGTACAGTAGATTTTATCTTTGGTTCTTCTACAGCTGTATTCGATCGATGTGAAATTTTTGGTAAAACCGCTGGTTATTACACGGCAGCATCAACTCCAGATAGCATAAAATACGGCTATGTGTTCATAGATAGTAAAATTCATGGCGATGCACCTGAGGCTTCTTTTTACTTAGGCAGACCTTGGCGGCCGTTTGCGAAAACAATATTCATCAATTGTGATTTAGGCAAACAGGTTAAACCAGAGGGATGGCATAATTGGAACAAACCAGATGCGGAAAAAACATCGTTTTACGCTGAGTATAGAAGTAAAGGAGCTGGTGCAAATGATAAAAGTAGGGTGAAATGGGCGCATCAACTCACAGAAAAAGAAGTAAATGAAACCTTCACATTAGAGAAAATTTTTAACGGTTGGAAGCCTAATTAGGTTAACTGTTTAAATCGGTTAACTGGTTAACTGTTTTGTAGGCAACTTCTATAAACCGACCTGTCATTCCGAGGAACGAGGAATCTATTAAAATGAAAAAGCTAATCTTATTTATATACTTCATATCAATTGGCGGATTGTCTTACGCACAAGATTATCCCAAAGAACTTACGGTAGCACAAGATGGAAGCGGTCAGTATAAAACCATCCAAGAAGCGGTAATGGCAGTTCGCGATTATAGCGATGTACAAGTAAATATCTACATCAAAAAGGGTGTTTACAAAGAGAAATTAGTTATTCCAGCCCAAAAAATAAGAATTAGACTGGTAGGCGAAGACAAGCAGAATACGATTATCACTTATGATGATTATTCCGGGAAAGGGAAAATCAACACTTATACTTCTTATTCGGTTTTGGTACAAGGGAATGATTTTGTAGCAGAAAACTTAACCTTCGAAAATACTGCGGGCCCAGTGGGGCAGGCTGTGGCACTGCATGTGGAAGCTGATCGAGTTGTCATCAAAAATTGCCGCATCATCAGTAATCAAGATACCTTATTCACATCGGCAGACACCAGTAGACAATATTACATTGATTGCTATATAGAAGGAACTACCGATTTTATCTTCGGTGCGGCTACTGTGGTTTTTGAAGGCTGTCATATTCACAGCAAAAAGAACTCTTACATCACGGCGGCATCAACCACCCAAAATCAAAAGTTTGGCTTTGTATTCTTTAATTGCAAATTAACTGCAGATCCAGCGTTTAAAAAGGTTTACCTAGGTCGACCGTGGAGACCATTTGCAAAAACTGTCTTCATCAATACCGAAATGGGCGATCACATTTTGCCTCAAGGATGGAGCGTTTGGAATAAGAACGATAATCATAAGCAAACTTATTATGCCGAATACGGTTCCTATGGCCCCGGTTTCGTAAAAGATCAACGCATAGATTGGTCTCATCAACTCACAAAAAAGGAATTAAAGAAATACACCTTGAAGAATATTTTTTCGGGTGGAAGTAAATGGTTGCCTCAAATTAATTAATTAAGATGAACAGAAAAACTTTATATTTTTTAGCAACTGCGTTTGCATTGTTAAGCTGCTCTAAAAAAACGGAAGCGCCTTCAGATAATGGTGGCGGTAACAATCCTGGAACAGATAAGCCTACACAAATTCAGGAAACAGCATTGGCATTTCCAGGTGTAGAAGGCTTCGGTAAAAATGCAACTGGCGGTAGGGGTGGAAGAGTAATTAAGGTGACCAATTTGAACGATGCCGGCGCAGGTAGTTTACGTGAGGCCATTGCAGCAAGTGGTGCTCGTATCATAGTTTTTGAGGTTTCTGGGAATATCGAACTCAAAAGTAGATTGCAAATTAGAAATGGTGATGTGACTATTGCGGGTCAAACTGCGCCTGGCGATGGTATTTGCCTGCAGAATTACGAAATGAATGTAAACGCTAATAATGTTATCATTAGATATATGCGTTTTCGTATGGGCGATTTAACCCAAAACGAACAAGATGCATTATGGGGTAGAGGTAGGGAAAATGTGGTTATAGATCACTGCTCTATGAGCTGGTCTATAGACGAATGTTCATCATTTTATGCTAATAAGAACTTCACTATGCAGTGGTGTATCTTATCAGAAAGTTTAAATAAATCTTTTCACGGTAAGGACGATCACGGATATGGTGCTATTTGGGGAGGTTCGAGTGCAACTTTTCATCATAATTTGTTGGCACATCATAACAGTCGTAACCCTAGGTTTGATGGTGGTAGTCGTGCAGGAACTGGAAAAAGTACTTTTGGAATTGACAAGGTCGATTTTCGTAACAATGTGATTTATAACTGGGGTGCTAATAGCGCTTATGGTGGAGAAAACGGCGAATACAACATCGTTAACAACTACTATAAGGCTGGTCCAGCTTCGTCTAACAGAAACCGTATCATGCAGGTTTACATGGAAACAGATATCACCACTTATGCACCGGGTTATGGCAAGTTTTATGTAGCTGGCAATGTGGTAACAAATAGCGCAACAGTAACAGCAGATAATTGGAATGGAGGGGTCGATAGGCATTCGAGCATCAGCGTTGCAAATTTCAATACAGCTAAGCAAACCAATCCGTTAGCATTTGAGATTGTTACCCAACATACCGCAGAGCAAGCTTATAACATGGTGTTGTTATATGCAGGTGCAAGTTATAAACGAGACGCCATAGACACACGGGTAACGAATGAAGTTAAAACGGGTACAGCAACTTACAATGGTTCAAAGACAGGCTTTAAAGGAATTATAGACTCACAAACTGATGTAGGCGGTTGGCCTAAATTAAACCAAACTGCGGTACTAAAAGATACCGATGGTGATGGAATGCCAGATGATTGGGAGATTGCCAATAAATTAGATCCGAATAAGGCAAATGCTAATGGCAAAGATTTGAGTTCTGCGTATGATAATATTGAAGTTTATATCAATAGCTTGGTGAAAACCATTACCGACGCACAATATAAATAATGAAGAAAACTCTTGTTAGCTTAGTAATTGCCCTTTCATTAAATGCCGCATTTGCGCAAAAGGAATATGTCTCTAAAGTTTGGGTTTCCGATTTAGTCAACGGTACCTATAAAAATCCGGTATTAGATGCAGACTATTCAGATCCTGATGCGATTAGAGTAGGCGATAAGTTTTATATGATTGCCTCTAGTTTTGACGCTGTTCCAGGACTTCCAATCTTAGAGTCTACCGATTTAGTGAACTGGAAATTGATTGGTCATGCGTTAAAGAGACAGCCTCCATTTGAGCATTTTTCTAAAACCCAGCACGGAAATGGTGTTTGGGCACCTGCTATTCGCTATCATAATAACGAGTTTTATATTTACTATCCGGATCCAGATTTTGGTATTTACCTAACTAAAGCTAAAAATATTCTTGGTCCGTGGACCGAATCAGTTTTGGTAGAAGGTGGTAAAGGTTTGATAGACCCATGCCCGCTTTGGGATGAAGATGGAAAAGTGTATTTAACCCACGGTTACGCCGGCAGCAGAGCTGGAATAAAAAGTATTTTGGTAGTAAAACGGATGAACGCCGCAGGTGATAAAACTGTAGAAGAAGGAAAAATTGTTTTCGACGGACACGAAACAGATCCAACGCTAGAAGGCCCAAAATTCTACAAGCGAAATGGCTACTACTACATTTTCGCCCCTGCTGGAGGAGTTTCCACTGGCTGGCAGTTGGTTTTGCGTTCTAAAAATGTATATGGCCCTTACGAACGTAAAGTTGTACTAGAACAAGGAAAAACGCCAATTAATGGGCCACACCAAGGCGCTTGGGTAAATACACCAAATGGAGAAGATTGGTTCCTGCATTTTCAAGATAAAGATGCCTATGGTAGGGTAGTGCACTTACAGCCTATGAAATGGGTAAACAATTGGCCGGTAATTGGCATGGATAAAGATGGTGATGGAACTGGCGAGCCTGTGTTAGTACACAAGAAACCAACGGTAGCTAAACCAAGCGCAATTTTCACTCCTGCAGAGTCTGATGAATTTAACGGTGCATCATTAGGCTTGCAATGGCAATGGCAGGCTAATCCGGTAGCTACTTGGTCATTTTTGAATTCAAGTAAAGGGACATTGAGATTGTACACTGTAAAAATTCCTGACAGTGCCAAAAACCTTTGGGATGTGCCAAATATCTTGATGCAGAAATTTCCAACGGAAGAATTTACGGCTACTACAAAATTGAGTTTTACAGCTAATCCGAAATTAGAAAACGAAAAAGCTGGTTTAACGATTTATGGTTTAAGCTATGCATATCTGGCAGTAAAATCTAAAAAGGATGGTTTGTATTTGGTTTATTCTGTCTGCAAAAATGCGGATAAAGGCAAAGTCGAAAATGAAAAGCAGCTAGCAAAATTAGATGGAAAAGATATTTTTCTGAGGATTGAAGTGAGTAAGGGCGCTAAATGTGAGTTCAGCTTTAGTAAAGATGGTCGTACGTTCACAACGGTAGAAGATGTATTTGAGGCTACGCCCGGCAAATGGATTGGTGCCAAAGTTGGTCTATTTGCTGTCCGCGAACAACAAACAAACGATAGCGGTTACGCAGATTTTGATTGGTTTAGGGTAGAGAAGTAATTTGAACTCGATCTTGTCATTCCGATGTTAGGAGCAATGTCATTAAGTTAAGGATTATTTATAACGTTGGCGGGGACGCCAACATAAGAATACTCCAGTGTTGGCGTCCCCGCCAACGCTTAACTTAATGACATTGCGCTAGGAGGGTCGCGGAGCAGTCTATTTTTTAGATTCTTCGTTGCGCTCTGGATGAAAATATCTAACAATAACTACACAATAATTGGAACGTTATAAATTATCAATCTTTTGTACTAAGCTGTTTTTAATATCAGCACTTAATGCCGATAAAAAGTTATAACCAGTATTAGCTTCAATGTTTTTAACGTTACTTCTGTAGTCTCTCCAATTGCTGCCAATAGTGTTTTCATTGGGCATAATTACGGCAATAATTCTGGAGTCGCTTTTAATTCTGGCCAAATCATTATCGCCATGAGGTATAATTAAGATGATTTTCCAAACATGGGTAGGTACATTTATTTTGCCGGCAGCTAAAGTAAAAGTAATAGTGCCTTGACTGCCAATACCACCAGAGCCGTAAGTGCCAGAAATGATATAAGCCTCGTTTCCAGCTCTAATTTGTGTACGTGTGTACTCTTCTAACTGTGCCCACGGACCTTGGTTGTTCCTCGGTGCCTGGGGTATCATGTTGGTCATTAAAAAAGTTGAAGAATTGGCTTCTACAGTAGAAGTTCGATCTGCTGATGGACACATGTGACCTCTATCGAAACCCGAATTTTGGTAACTGTTGCTTTGGGCCGTAAACCAGCCATTTGGCAGATTGATGTTGGCTCTAAAGTCGTCCTGTCGTTTTGCTTCGCCCAAATCTGCTTGCTCCAGATGCCAGCTAACCCAATTAGCTATTCCCTTATTTCTACTGTATGAACTGATAAAGTAAGATTGTTCTAACAAATAATTTTCGGAATTAACGATATCGTATGTCGCGTTGCTAGGATTGCCTAAAAGGATATGGTTAACAACATCATTAGATTGATTTTTGGTGTCATTATCAACGTTAGTATCATTGTTTTTCTTACAACTTAAATTACTAGCGTTAAGTAGCACTGAAAATATAACAAACTTGAAAATATTAAGTTTTAGCATCTAATGGATAGCTTTCTGGTTGAGAAATAAGATTCAAAACTACTCAAAAAAGTGCTGATTTTTTCAAAGGTTTTCATAGTTGGAATTTGAGGTTCATCTATTTTTGGTTTTTGAGAGCACGGGTTTAAGAAATTTTAGCAGTTTAGGTCGTCGGATATTTTACCGAAGAACATCGTCCTTTGTCTAATAAACCCGATAAAGCGGATTAGCCCTAATCCCGTCCCGATAACTATCCTATCGTGTGGACACAAATATTGGAAAATGTTGTTTTCCTCCCCCTGCCCCCTCGGAGAGGGGGATATGCAAAATGCTTAGGCACAGTGTGTCCCCCTTTGGAGGGGGATTCAAGGGGGAGGAACGAGATGTGTCCACACGATAGGATAACTATCGGGATTATCGGGAGAGGACTATGAGCGAAAGCGGGACTATTGCCTACCAAATGCACAGAAATTTGATTTTCTGTAATTTAAAATTGTAATAACCTTTCCAGAATTTAAACGCCTTGTAACTTATTGCTTACAAGTATCAAATTGGGAACGTTTGCATAGTTATTTTCAGTGTTTTAGTTCGTTTACTGCGTTAAACTGTGTAGACT
>NZ_JAVHXT010000003.1:0-231384 GCF_031119335.1 Pedobacter sp. | reverse complement strand
TTTCAATAGATAACCATTTATAAATACACACATGAACATGAAGAAAATTGTTGCTTCAATATTTGCTTTTGCTATTGCTGCGCCAATGCTTTCGCAAGCACAAAAGAGCACTAAGAAGGCATACTCTTTTGATAATTTACCAGTGGTAGCTCAAACTTCTTTCAAGAAAGATACTTTTAATATTGTGAATTACGGTGCCAAAAGTGACGGTGTAACTTTAGTAACAAAAAGCATTAACGACGCTATTGTGGCTTGCAATAAAAAAGGTGGTGGAGTAGTTTTGGTGCCAAAGGGTTTATGGGTTACTGGTCCTGTTGAACTTAAAAGCAACGTTAACCTGCACTTGGCGCATAATGCTATTTTGCAGTTTACGAGAGATTTTAGCCAATATGCTTTAGTGCAAAGTAATTGGGAAGGTTTGCCACAAATGCGCAACCAATCGCCATTATGGGCGGTTAACCAAACCAATATTGCGGTTACCGGCTATGGTATTGTAGATGGAGGTGGTGATGCTTGGCGTTTCGTTAAAAAAAGCAAGTTAACTGAAAGCCAGTGGAAGAATTTAGTTGCTTCTGGCGGTGTACTAACTGAAGATAAAAAAACTTGGTATCCTTCGCAAAAAAGCTTGGAAGGGTCTAAAATAAAAGGTAACCCAGGCGAAATTCGTGCTGATAAAAGTGCAGCGTATTATGATTCGTTGAAAGATTTCTTCCGACCGAATTTGTTGGTGTTTACCTCATGCAAGAAAGTGTTACTAGAAGGTGTTACCTTTCAAAATTCGGCAGCTTGGAACATTCATCCACTAATGTGTGAAGATGTAACTATTAGAAATGTTTATGCTAAAAACCCTTGGTATGCGCAAAATGGTGATGGTTTAGATATCGAATCTTGTAAAAACGTGCTAGTAGAAAACAGTACTTTCGATGTTGGTGATGATGGAATTTGTATCAAATCTGGTCGCGATGCTTGGGGCAGAAAACGTGCCATGCCAACTGAAAACGTAATTATCCGAAACAGCACCGTTTACCATGCACACGGAGGTTTTGTAATTGGTAGCGAAATGAGCGGTGGTGCTAAAAACATCTTTGTGTCTGATTGTACTTTTATTGGTACCGATATTGGTTTGCGTTTCAAAACTACCCGCGGTAGAGGTGGTGTGGTAGAAAATATCCACATTAAAAACATTAACATGATGGATATTCCAGGAGAAGCCATTTTGTTTGATATGTATTATGCAGCCGTAGATCCAATACCTTTGGTAGGCGATAAGCGTGATGCACCAAAAGTAGAAACATTGCCTGTTACGGAAGAAACCCCAGTTTTTAAAGACTTCTTTATCAATAATGTAGTTTGCGATGGCGCAGATAAAGCAATTTTTGTTCGTGGTTTGCCAGAAATGAGCATTGCAAACATCAACTTAAATAACATCAACATTAAGTCTAAGAAAGGAATTGATATCCAAGAAGGTAAAAATATCAATCTAAATAATGTAAAATTGACTATTGAACATGGCAATCCGCTAATCAATATCCAAAATGGAAATGATGTGAACCTGAAAAATATCAGTTATAATAGTGCAGATTTATTGTTCAGAATTTCTGGAGATAGAAACAGTAATATTAAAACCTCAGGTTTAGACGTTTCTAAAGCACAAAAGCAAGCCGAATTTTTAGCTGGTGCACAAGAAAAATCATTGCAAATTAATAAGTAGTACATGAATAACATCTTTAAATATAGTGTAGTAGCATTTTCATTAACCGCTTTATCATTTAGTGCAGCAGCTCAAGTGCAGCCTCTTTCGCAGCAAATGGCGGCTACGGTAATGGAAATTTGGAAAGATTCTTTGAACCTAAATCCAGCTAAGCCAAAAAGGGTAAAATGGGCTTATGACCAAGGTGTGGTTTTAGAAGGAATAGAGGGGATTTGGAAACGTACAGCAAATGGCGAATATTTTAATTACATGCAGAAGAGCATGGATTTTTTCGTAACCAAATATGGAGAGATACAACGTTATAAGCAGAGCGATTACAATATCGACAATGTTAAAAACGGTCGTACATTATTGACTTTATACAAAGTAACTGGTCAGAAAAAATACTTTAAAGCTGCTACAACACTTTGGGAGCAGTTGAAACAACATCCGCGTACCAAAGAAGGTGGTTTTTGGCATAAGAAAATTTATCCTTACCAAATGTGGTTAGATGGTTTGTACATGGGGCAACCTTTTTATGCAGAGTATGCCGCTTTAATTAAAGAGGATAAAGCATTTGATGATATTGCCAACCAATTTGTTTGGATGGAGAAAAACTCAAGAGATGCTAAAACTGGTTTAATGTACCATGGTTGGGATGAGTCGAAAGCAGAAGCTTGGGCAGACAAAACTACTGGCCGATCGCCAAACTTCTGGGGCAGGGCAATGGGTTGGTACGGTATGGCTATGGTAGATGTTTTGGAGAACTTCCCCGAAAACCATCCACGTAGAAAAGAAATCATAAGCATTTTAACTCGTTTTGCAACTGCGGTACAAAAAGTACAAGACCCCAAAACAGGTTTATGGTTCGATATTTTAGATAAACCTACAGCTAAAGGGAACTATGTAGAGGCATCTGCATCGAGCATGTTTGTGTATGCTATTGCCAAAGCAGTAAGAAATGGTTGGTTGCCTGCTTCTTATTTTGCAGTGGCAGATAAGGGTTACAAAGGCATACAAAAGGAGTTTGTACAGCAAGATGCGCCTGGTAAAATTAGTCTGAAAGGCACAGTAGAAGTGTCTGGCTTGGGCGGTAAACCATATCGCGATGGCAGTTACGAGTACTACATCAGCGAGAAAGTAATTACCAACGATCCGAAAGGTGTAGGTGCATTTTTATTGGCGCTTAATGAAATGGAAATTGCGGCAATGCCGAAGCCAGGTAAAGGTAAAACCGTGGTGTTAGATTCGTATTTCAATAACGAAGTAAAGAAAGACCAGAACAATAACGACCAATCTTGGCATTACAAATGGGACGAACGTCCAAATCCGGGGTTTTCTTTCTGGAGAGATCAATTTAGTAACTCGGGGTTTAAGTTGAGCACCTTATATCAAGCACCAACAGCGGTTAATTTGAAAAATGCTTCGGTTTACATTATCGTAGATCCAGATTTTGAAAAGGAAAACCCTAATCCTAAGTTTGTTTCCGCTACCGATATCAAACAAATTGAGGCTTGGGTTAAAGCAGGTGGTGTTTTAGTTTTGATGGGTAACGATGCACCAAATGTTGAGCTAACGAATTTCAATAAGCTAGCCAACGTGTTTGGCGTTCATTTTAATGGCGATAGCAAAGGTACTGTGCCGGTAGCAGGTAATTACGAAACCGCAAAGGTGGTTGTTCCGGCTGGCAATGCAATTTTCAAACCAAAAGATTTATTCATTAAAGAGTACAGTAGTTTGAAATTATCTGGTGCTGCAAAATCAATCTTAAAAGATAAGGATGGCGACGATGTAATGTCGGTAACTAAGCATGGCAAAGGAACTGTTTTCGTAATTGGCGACCCTTGGTTGTACAACGAATACGTAGACGGTAGAAGGCTTCCTTCTAATTATAAAAACTACGAAGCCGGACAAGAATTGGTGAATTGGTTGGCAAAACAAGCGTTAGCTAAGAAATAGGAATTAGCCACAGATGCACAGATGATTTACTTACTATCCATTGCAAATTATATCTGTGTATCTGTGGCAAAACAAACGGCAATGAAAAATATCATTATCATCCTTATATCTTGTATTTGTTTAAGCAGTTGCGCTACGGCACAAAACGTCAGTAAAACTGCCGAGGTAAAAACCGATACCGTTGCTGAAAAAATGTTGGTGTATCAGTTAAGTAATGGTGGTTGGCCAAAACAACTGCAGGATAAAAGTGTGGTGAAATACGAACTTCCAATTACAGATGCGTTGTTGGAGAAAATCAAGGCTACATCTTCGTTACATGCAACTATTGATAATGCAGCAACTACAAGAGAAATTAACGCTTTGATGCTAGCTTTTAAAAATACAGGAAACCAAGCTTATTTAAAAGCAGCAAAAAAAGGCATCGACTATTTATTAGAAGCACAATACGCTAACGGCGGTTGGCCGCAATATTATCCAGATAGAAGCAGTTACCGAGCAGAAATTACTTTTAATGATAATGCAATGATCAATGCTTTAACAGTGATGCTAAACATTGCTTACAAAACAAATGGTTTCGAATTGGTAGACGCCAAATATATTGCTAAAGCTGAAGAAGCTGTGAAGCGAGGCCTAGAGTGTATCTTAAAAACACAATTTGTGCAAAATGGAAAGCCATCTATTTGGGCGGCACAATACGACGAAAATAAGTTGACCCCAGCTAAGGCAAGAGCATTCGAACCTGCATCATTAAGTACGGGCGAGTCGGTAGGAGTGGTGCGATTTCTAATGAAGCTGAAAAATCCATCGGCAGAAGTGAAAACTGCAATTGCAAACGCAGTGGCATGGTTCGAAAGCACGAAGATAGTAGGAGTTAGGTACGATAAAATAGCAGAAAAGGATAGGGGTTTAGTTAAAGATCCAGATGCTGTGAGTTGGGCCCGTTTTTACGATTTACAAACCAACAAGCCTATATTCGGCGATCGTGATAACTCCATTAAAGATAGAATTGAAGACGTTAGTCAAGAACGCAGGTACGGATATGCTTGGTATGGCACTTTTGCTCAAAACTTATTGGCGAAGGAATATCCGAAGTGGTTAAAGGCGAATAATTTTTAATGGTTTGTTATTGCAGAAGTACTTATAATTCTAAAGGATATACGGATGGAAAGTGGTGGAATTGTTCGTGCATTTTTGCATGAAAGATTGCTTCGTCGTGCCTCCTCGCAATGACGAAAATAGGAGCGTCATTGCGAACTGAAGCGTTGGAATGAGCAATGGCGTGAAGCAATCTTTATAGATAGTAAAGCATGAAAGATTGGTTCTCAGAACTATCGGAGCAGGCTGTCGTGCCTCCTCGCAATGACGAACGTTTTACCGTCATTGCGAATAGAAGGGAAGGGATGAGCTGGAGAGTGAAGCAATCTTTATCGCTTTAATTTTTTTCTTATATTGAAGTATGCAAAGAGGCGGAGTAGTTTACATCCTAACAAATTATACGCACACTACTCTATATACTGGAGTAACTTCGGATTTGCTTTTTAGGATGATAGAACATAGAGAGAAATTATTTCCAAAATCATTCTCTTCCAAATATAATGTAAATAAACTTGTGTATTTCTGATCGTATTCTAATATAGAAGAGGCGATTGCGGAAGAGAAGAGGATTAAAGGGGGAAGCCGATCAAAGAAAATTAAACTCATTGAAAAACTTAATCCAGAATGGAAAGATTTGTGGGAAGATGTAAAAGCTTGGTGAATACAGCTAACATTATAATTATTTTATTTTTAGGTTCGATAAAAACCAATGCCCAAAAACAATACAACGTATTAGATTGGAAAGCCGATGTAAGCTTAAATACCTATTTGGTGCAACAAATGCATCAACAATATGATGAACGCAGAGCTGATTTTAATAATGCTTTGAAATCCAAAGAACAGACGTTAACTTATATTAAAGCTGTAAAACAGAAAGCAAAGCAAGTCTTCGGTAAATTACCCGAAAAAGCTGCATTAAACCCTCAAGTTACTGGCGAAGTAAAACAAGACGGTTATCGGATAGAGAAAATCGTTTATCAAAGCTTTGAAAAACACCGTGTTACTGCTAATTTATATTTACCTAATGGAAGCGGTAAGTTCCCGGCCGTGCTGTTGTTCTGTGGTCACGAGGATGTTTCAAAAGCGACAGAAAGTTACCAGAAAACAGCTATCCTTTTAGCAAAAAATGGCTTTGTGGTTTTTGTGATCGATCCAATTTCGCAGAGTGAGCGAGTGCAGTTAACTGATGAAAATGGAAAAGCGCAAACGAGAGGATCTACCACAGAACATACATTACTCAACCTTTCTTCTAATTTATTGGGAACTTCGGTGGCTGCTTATGAATTGTTCGATAATCAACGCGGTTTAGATTACCTAGTGACAAGAAAGGAAGTGGATCCCGCAAAAATTGGCGTGTTGGGCAATAGTGGCGGAGGGATGCAAGCCATTTATTTTGCGGCGATTGATGATAGAGTGAGAGCGATAGTTCCATGCAGCTACTTGGCAAGCAGAGAAAACACTTTTGCTGCCACTGGCGCTGCCGATGGTTGTGCGCAAATCCCGAACGAAGGTGCGCAATTGCTTGAAATGAGCGATTACCTCATTGCTGCAGCTCCAAAGCCGACATTGATTTTAGCTGGTCGTTACGATTTTATAGATTACAATGGTACGCTGCAATCTTTTGATGACCTTGAAAAAGTTTACGCTAGTATTGGCGAGGCAGAAAAAATAGCATTGTTCACTTACGATGATGGACATGGAATTTCAAGGCCAAAAAGAGAAAAAGCCGTGCAGTGGTTCCGGAAATGGTTTTACAACGATGATAAAACTATTGTTGAACCCGAGTTTAAAACACTTACAGACCGAGAACTTTTTTCAAGTACAAAACACAAAGTAAGTCTCAGCTTTCCCAATGAGATTAACGTACAACAACAAAACGAATTACTATTTAGTGCATACGCAGAAAGTAGAGAAAAGTTTAAAAAACAAGGTTCAGCAGAACGTCAAAAAGTAATTCGAAAGCTTTTGAATATTAACACCGAAGAGCGTAAAGTTGAGGTGGAAGAACTTGGGCAAGTAAAAGCTAAATTTGCTGTTTTCCACAAAGTGATTATCAGAAAAGAAGATGAAGTGCCCATACCTGCTTTGGTTTATTATTCGCAAAAGCCAGTGAAAAAAGTAATAGTTTGGATAAGCGAAGATGGCAAAAACAAACTTGTTGATAGTTTAGGTTTAATGCAACAGTACATTGATCAGCAGGATGTGGCTGTTATTTTTGCTGATTTGCGTGGTACGGGAGAAACTGCTGATAAATTGGAATTGAACGATCCGAAATATTTTAGTAAAGATTATCGAAACGCAATGTTGGCGCTACACATTGGTAAGCCGCTTTTGGGCCAGAGAACTACAGATGTTTTTTCGCTGCTGGAGTTTGTATCTCTGCACTCGCAATTGAAAAATGCTGCTTTAGAACTGAACGCCAAAGGTAATATAGGGTTGGCGGGGCTGTATGCGTCTTTGTTCCGAGAAAATATAGTCAATTTAAATTTGTACGAATGCTTAGAAAGTTACCAGCAAATACTACAACAGCCTTTGGCGAAAGATAGATACAATCTGGTAGTTCATAATGTATTGTCGTATTACGATATCCCAGATTTGGTACGGTGGACAAAGGTTTCCGTTACATTTCATAAATAGCATTGCTTTTACGGTTGGATTTTAGCCATGATAGAAAAGCTGTTGTTAAATAAACCCTATTGTAGCGAAAACGTTTGGCAAACCTATGTTTGCCAACGCAGTAAAGCGGAAAGAGGGACGAATATAGCAAGAGTTATTGCCGTAGATTTTCAAATTTATCTAAGAATGTTAATCATTTCGTGTTAGAGTTGATTAATTGAGAAAAAAAATAAAATTATTCGAGCCTTCTTGCCGCAAATGCAGTCTATAATAAAAACGGTTATAGATGAAAACTACAAAACTAAAGCCCTTGCAGGTATGCCTTGTATTGCCTGCTTTGTTGGTTATCGCTTTATCATTTAAAAGCGGTGATAAAACAAACGATACGTTGTTCACCTACGAAGGAAAAACCTATAAGCCTGGCGACACGGTCTACGGTTTTAAAAACTATACAAAGTTAGTGGTTGGCGACGATGATGCGCCCTTATTGTTGGGCGTGCCTCATGATGGTGTGGCGATAGGAAATCCAGAAATTCCCGAAACTGGCACTACTGGAAGAGATATCAATACGCTGCCATTGGCTTTTGAGATAGCTGCTAATTTTAAATCATCTACTAAAAAGAGGGCTTGGATTGTAATCAACGCGATTGGGCGGAAAAGGGTAGATCCAAACACTTATCCGAACGAGGTGGACAAAAGATATACCAACGAAGATGCTAAAAATACTTACTTGAGCTACCATAATTTGTTAAAAGCTGCCCGAGAAAGAATGGCTGAAGTGCAGAAAAATGGAAAAGGTGCGCTGTTTTTAGATTTGCACGGCCAGGCACACACTTATCAAAATCCACAGCCTTATATTTCAGTAAGTGGCAAAGAGCTAAATAGTAAGTTTATTGATCAGACGGAATTGGGTTATGGTTTAAGTGCGGCTGCTATTTCGCAGAGCGATGAATATTTGGATAAACTAGCGGATTCATCTTCTATTGCTGCCATTGCGAAAGCAAATCCTCAAGTGCCATTTTCGCAATTAATAAGAGGGCCTTACAGCTTCGGCGGATTGTTAGAGGCTGAAAAGGTAATTGCAGTGCCAGGAACTAGGATTAAAACCATAGAGGCAAATGCAGAGCTTTTTGGTACAGATGCAAACGGAAACCCTAAAAAACGTCCTTACTTTAATGGTGGATACTGTACCCGTAAATATGGTACTGCAGTTTATGGCGCTACAAAGGGATATCGTGATAACATTTCGTCTATACAAGCAGAAACTCCGGGTATTACCGTTAGAAATAATGAGGCAATTAGAGAAATTTCTGCCGAGCGGTTTAATAGGGCAATCATCAATTTCCTTAATAAATGGTATGGATATAGTTATAAAAGCAGATAGATGAATAATAAAATTTCTAAGGTTTTTTGTTTGCTATTAACGTTGATCATCACGGTTGCGTTGGGATGTAAAAAGGAACAACCAGTGATGGAAGAAGGGAAAGCGAAAGTACGTTTTGTAAATGCTTATCTCAATTCCGATCCGCAAGAGCTGTATCAGGAAAATAACAAACTTACGCCACAAGCAATTGTTTATGGAGCTTACAGTGGTTATGCTGAGGTAAATTCGGGTAGAAGTGTTTTTTGGTCTAACGGAGCGGTAGAGAACAAAGCAACATCAGCAATTGAAGCGGTGCTTTATGGCAATAATGCCTACACGCTTCTGTATTATAAAAATCAAGATTCTAAACCATCTATTGTTGGATACATTAATCAAGCTGGAGCACCTGCAGCAGGTAAATTTAAAGTGCGGTTTGTTAATTTAAGTATAATGTTCAATGATAAGCCATTAGTAATTAGCGCTAATAATAATGCTTTTCTAAATAGTTTGAACTTTGGGGATAATCCAAGCTACGCGGAACTAGCGATAAACACAGAACTAAGGGTGAATTTAAGAGATAGTAACAAAACTACATTATTAGACAAAACTAAATTTCAGGAAGGAAAAAACTATTTAGTATGGTTTGATACCTCTGACGGAATAGAAGTGTCCTACCACGTTATACAAGAAAATTAATTTTAATTAGTAGCTCTAAATTAAGCCGTTACCTATTGTTGAGGTAACGGCATTTTTTTATGCTTAAAGTTGGGGAATTTGACTACCGTTTAAACGGTAGTCGTTGCATTGGTGGTAAGCTTTTTTGTGTAAAATAATTCCCATTTAATATTGCTTTATTGTTAATTATAAAATAACTGTAGAAAATATTTCGCTATTTGGGAAAATAAAATTATTTTCGAAACAATAATTCCTAAAAGTTGTAATACTTATAGTTGTTATTACCCAAACACAATAATTGAAATTTGCGTATTCCAGTAATTTTATGGCTTTAGAAATGAGTTCATTACATTACGCTGTAAAGAAATTTCGATAGCCTATGCACCGAACATATACTATCGAAATTTCTTTGCCAAAATGTTTTGATTCCGTAGGTAGATATCTATGGACGATGCTCGTTTCTGCCTGTTTTTTTCTCAATGCCAACGCCCAGGTTTGTGGTACATCGGGTATAGATGGGCCTAGCACAAACACAAATCCAATCAACACTTATTTTCCTGTTGCTGGTAATAGAAGTTTACTCTCAGGAGAAAAATCAATTCTATTAGAAGCCGTTCCACCTACAGATGCGCATAGCAACAATTATGGGAATATTGGTATACGCCCCGGAGATCTGATATTGATTATCCAAATGCAAGATGCGCTTATCAACTATAACAATGATAATAGATACGGAAGTGGTTTAACAAATAGCGGAACCGATAATCTAGGCGGTACCGGTTATACGGATATTGGTTTTTCAGGGAAGTTTGAATATGTAATTGCACTAAACGCCGTGCCAATTACTGGTGGTACATTAAATTTTAGGGGCGGTGGCGTTGGTGGTGGCATTGTCAATGAGTACGTTAATGCTGCTCCTACAAATACTAGAGGGCAACGAAGATTTCAGATTGTGAGAGTGCCCCAATATTCGAACCTTACGCTAACATCAGATGTAACAACTGTACCTTACAATGGTAAAGCAGGCGGTGTCATCGCTTTCGATGTGGCGGGCGATATGAATTTCAACGGCTTTAAAATAGATGCCTCTGAAAAAGGTTTTAGGGGTGGATTTGGTCCCGTTGCAGGTTCTGCAAATAATACCAATAGTGTCTATGTAACGGGTTCGGGTAGTACCACTTCGGTAGGTAAGGGGGAAGGGATAGCGGGTACTCCACGTTATATGTTTGATGGTTACAAAGATTTTGACAATATAGACGAAGGACTGCCGGGAGGTTCTTACGGAAAAGGTGCGCCAGCTAATGGCGGTGGCGGTGGTAACGATCATAATGCTGGTGGCGGTGGCGGTGGAAATGGAGGGCATGGAGGAGTAGGTGGTTTGGGTTGGGAAGGTCACACAGCACCTAATACTTATCCTAATGGTGGTAGGCCTGGCAGTTTGGTTCCTTTAGATATCACCCGTTTAATTATGGGCGGCGGTGGTGGTGGTGGCGATGCTAATAATGCTACTACCGGGGTAAAAGGCGGTGTTGGTGGTGGTATTATTTTGGTTAACGTAGAGAAAATTACAGGCGCTGGTACAATAATATCTAATGGTGGAGAAGGACAGCCGGGCGTTTATGGAAGCGCTCCAGACGGAGCAGGTGGCGGTGGTGCTGGAGGTACTATTTTTGTTAGGGCTTTGGCAAATAGTGCAGGAGCAACCTTAACCATTCAGGCACATGGTGGTAAAGGCGGGAATACTTTAAACGACAATGGCAATGAACATGGACCTGGTGGCGGCGGCGGCGGCGGCGTAGTTTATCACAACGTACCGGGTGCCGTAGTTAACGCTACAGTAACCAGAGGTAATGCCGGTATGGCCGACGATGGTAATGGCACAAGCCACGGTGCCGAGCATGGAACCGTAGGGCAAATAGTTCCTTTTACAAACGCGAGTTTGCCTATACACCTGCAAGGTGGCGGTCAAATCTGCTATCCAGAACTAACAACTGTTTTAACAGAACAAAATCCGGGTATTCCGGGCAGTAGAAACCCTGGAACTACAGCAACCTATACTTTAACCTTATCTAATAGTGCCACTGGAGGTAATGCTGGTGGAGTGCAAACGGAATTAAAATTACCTGTCGGATTTACAGTAACATCTATCACTGCAAATCTATCAGGTGGAACTACCGGAGCTACCAATCCAACTGTGAATTTATCCGGAGGTATTTATTATATCGGTTCTACCAATTTAGTAGATGCTTACAATATCCCGCCAGGTGGTCAGGTAAGCTTTACCATCAATGTAGATATTGCAAACAATGTAGCCGAGGGAATGCATCACGCTAGCGCACAAAGTACTTATTTAGATCCAACCCGCACATCGTTAAATCCTAATAGAAGAGTTACTGCAAAAAGCAATGCGTTTGCTGCTAGTAATACCTCTTACGAAACGGGTAATGCTGGCGATGTAGATGGACTTAATTACAACGGCGATTTGGTAGCGGCAACTGGAGAAGATGTGCATATTAATGCGAAACCCATACCTGCTGATCTTGAAGTTGATGTAATAGAATGCGATACCAAAGCAGAAGGAACACTTACAGCTACAGATCCTGATGCTGCGCATACAGCTGCAACATTAACTTATACACTAGAAGGCACCTATGATACATCAAAGGGTGCTTTAACTTTAAATACAGATGGAACATTTCTTTTTGTACCCGCAACAAGGTTTTTCGGAACCATCACTATCCAGTTTCGAGTAACAGATCCGCTAGGGGCTTATCATATTGGTGAGTTAACTATCAACCAACCCCAACCGCTATTAAATATAACCGAAACAATTACCCATATATCTGCTTACGGAGCAAATGATGGCGCTATTTCTGTAGTTTCTAGTGGTGGTGTAGGCGTTCGCACTTACAGTTGGTTATATCCAGATGGCTCAGTAAATACTAGTCAAAACATTAGTAATCTTGCTCCTGGGCAATATGAACTAACCATTAAAGACGAAAACAATTGCGAATACACAGAGCCTTACATTATAAGAGAGCCGCCTTTGGTAACCTTGCTGCCTTCGCCTTCTGTTTGCGTTGGTGAAATTACAGTGGTTTTGCCTTACACTACTCCACGGGTAAATCCAACCACCTATAGTATAGTTTGGGATAGTGCAGCGTTGGCTGGGGGTTTGGCTAATGTTACAGATGCTACTTTGCCTTCAGTAGTACCGCCAGCTACTAGTGCCAATATTAACATTTCTGTACCAGCAAATATCACAGTAAATACTTATAACGGCATATTAAGAGTGAAAAATGCAGCTGGAGATGCCAGTGGCGATATACCTTTCTATATCACTATTACGCCTTATCCATTAAAAGCACATATACAATTAGTTCAATAAAAAATAGACAAATATTAAAAACCCTCAAAACGATGAAAAAAACAATTACCCGCACCGCTTTAGCTACTTTGGTTTTGCTATTAAGCTTAACTTTCTCTAGCTATGCACAAACTTATTACGACGTTTACATTTGTGGCAGCACTTCGGTAAAACTTCGTCCACAAGAAAGTATTATAAATGTAAATGATAAAGTACATTGGTATTTAGAAGGAGTAGAAGTTGCCGGAAGTCCTTTTACTTATACTGCATCTGGAACTGCTGATTTAACTGTACCGGCAAATTTAGCTGTCGGCCTTCACAAATATACCACCGCAATAGAATCTGCTGGGGGGTGTTTGGGTGATCCTTCTGATCCGTATGAGGTTTATAAACTTCCAACGAAAGATCTTGCCCTTACAAAATCTGTAGCTACATATTGCGGTGCTAACAGTGGCGGAACATCTGGATCGGTTATTACGGCTACTACCACGCCTGCAGCTACACTTCCAGACGGAATTGCCTACGCTTATACTTGGTCGGCAACTGAAAGTGGAAATCCGGCTACACCAGGTACGGCAGATAACAGCAGCAGCGCTACGAGCTTGTACACAATGAACACCACAACAGCAGGAACTTATGTATTTAACGCAACAGTAAAATATGTGTTAACGGCAGCCAATACGGGTACTTTAGTAGCTGCAGATACAGATGGATGTAGTGTTGCTGCTGCAAGTACACAAACCGTAATTGTTACACCTAAGCCACTTAAACCTACCATTTCTTTGGTTAACTAACAATAGCAGGCTTTTGCCTAAAAAATGGTTCTCCGTAGGTTAACATACGTGGCTGTGCTTTTCTTGCAGGTTATTTTTGCAAAAGCGCAAACCGTTGCCGGCGATGTAAGGATTAGGTCTGGTGGTGTTGTTTCTCTTAGGATTGATAACACAGCTAATACTTTTTCTTACCAATGGTATAGGAATGGGAGAGCTATACCCGGTGCAAATACATTTATGTACACCGCTAGAGAGCCAGGAGATTATCAGGTTAGAGCTACAAATGGTGAGTGCCTATCTGATATGTCAGATATTTTTAGGGTGATTTTAGAAACTTCAGATTTAGAAGTAAAAAAAACATCTGAAGCTAGATTTGTTGGTCCGAATGAGCCTTTTTTATACACGATAAGCGTTAGGAATAAAGGTAATACCGATAATCCAAACGTGACCGTGTTAGATCGCTTGCCCTCTAACTTAACCTTTGTAAATATCGAACCAGTTCAATTAGGTAATGCCAGCTATGACAATGGCTTAGTAAGATGGACGATACCTTTATTGGCCGACCAGCAGTCAGCAGAATTGAATTTGAGGGTTCAAGGAAAAGTGGCTGGTACAGTGGTGAATACGGCCGAAGTAAATGGTGGAGATCCGACGTTGATTGACCCAGATCTAAGTAACAATACTTCTACCGACACTAAAAAAATCATAGGTAACATTAAAACACCAAATGTAATTACGCCAAATGGCGATGGTAAAAATGATGTGTTTAAAATAGATGGGATAGAACTCTACAGAGAAAACACGCTATCCATATTTAACAGATGGGGTAATGAAGTATTTAGAAGTGCTGGCGGATATAAAAATAACTGGAACGGTGATGGGCTAAGCGAGGGAACCTATTACTATGTGCTCAAACTAGTTTCAAAAGAAGGTGTAGACAGCAGCGTAACCGGGTGGATTACTTTATTAAGAGATAAATAGAATGGAAAGAAGAAGGCGATATTTTATCTTTTTATTAACGTTCATCAGTTTTGGGGGCTTTGCCCAGCAAGACGCACAATACAGTCAATATATTTTTAATGCGGTTTACATCAATCCTGCATATGCGGGTTATCGGGAGCGGGTAAACCTTAATTTAACTTATAGAAACCAATGGACCGGCATTAACGGATCGCCAAAAAGTTTTTCTTTTGCCGCCGATGCGTTAATGCCTAACGAAAGAGTAGGGCTATCGCTCATAGTTGGTTCCGATCAATTAGGGGCACAGAAAAATCTTTCTGCCTACGCAAACTACGCCTATCGTTTTCCAGTAAATGAAGACGAAACCTCTAAGCTTTCTTTCGGTTTAGGGGCAGGTGTAATGCAGTCTGGCATAGATGGCACCATGTTAGATGCCAGCGATGCAAATGACGAATACATTCCAATTGGGATGGAAAAAACAATCATTCCTGACATTCGTGCTGGTGTATTTTTTTCTACACAAAAGATGTACATCGGTGCTTCGGTAAATAACCTGATAGGTAAATACATTCTTGATAAAGCAAAGCTGAATTTTAACTTTCCAACCCCAGAACCGCATTACTATCTAACTGGCGGCGTGTTAATTCCGTTGGTAGAGTACGAAATAGATTTTAAGCCGTTTTTTTTAATTAAGGATGATATCTCTGGACCAACTGTTTTAGATTTAAACGCATTTTTCTTGTTTAAGCAAAAAGTATGGATTGGCGCAGGGTATAGAACGGGCATTAAACTTTACAATAAACCTGCTTTAGTTGGTAATGTTAACAATAGAAATGGACTTATTGGCATGGCAGAGCTTTTCATTAGCGATAAGTTACGTTTAGGTTATTCGTATGATCATGCAACTAGCGGCTTGGCTGGTTACGGAGGTTCTACACACGAAATATCCATCAGCTGGAATTTTATGAATGAAAGAGAACGACGCGTGAATTTCTGTTATTTTTAATTGATAGCTTGATGCATTTGTCTTTTTCTTCGCGTTAACACCCCGGTCTTCGACCACCCCTCTGAAAGAGGGGAATGTAGGTCGCAATTCCCCTCTTTCAGAGGGGTGCCCAACGGGCGGGGTGTATTGATAAGCAAATAATGTAATTGGTTTCTTTGTTGTAAAGCAATAAAATATCTGACTATCAGTGTTTTGTAAATGAACTACAACTCGTAAATCACACCTCGCTCTGCTATTTCCGCTTGGTATTCCTCAGCTTCCAAAGCACTTTTTAAAGCAGTTAGGCTGTTAATTTCTCCGTGAACAAGAAAAATTTTCTTTAAAGTAGTCTTGTTCTGTTGTCTTATGTAGTCCATTAAATCTTCATGGTCGCCGTGGCCGCTCAGTAAATCCGTTTTTAAGATTTTAGCATAAACCATTAAATCGCGGTTTCGCAAACGAATAATTGGATCGCCTCGCAAAAGCCTGTCGCCCAAAGTTCCTTTTGCGCAGTAGCCGATAAACAATATGGTAGCGTAATAATTTTGAATATTGTAGTAAATATGGTCTTGAATTCGACCTCCTTCCAACATTCCTGCAGAAGAAATGATGATACACGGTTCTAGGTAATTACTCACGGCCAAACTTTCTTTCTGGCTTTGCAGGTAAGTGAGGTTGTCGAACTCAAATTCATCGCCTTTGGCTTCGTAAAAACTTTTCGCTTCCTCATTTACATATTGATGATGCCTTCGATAAATATCAGTAGCATGGTTTGCCAAAGGACTATCAACAAAAATTTCTACAGGAGGTAATAATCCCTTACTGAAAATTTGGTTCAGCTTAAATATTAACGACTGTGTTCTGCCAATACTAAACGCAGGAATAATCAGCCTTCCAGAATTTTTGATGCAGGTTTCTTCAATTACTTTGATTAGTGTATCATCTAAAGAAACATCCTTGCTATGCAGACGACCGCCGTAGGTTGCTTCGCATACTAAATAATCTACTGCAGGTAGGCTTTGCGGATTAACCAACACCGGGTAGCTTTTCCGTCCAATATCTCCAGTAAAGGCAATTTTCTTTTCTACACCATTGTCGTTGATTTTTAGCACAGCAGCTGCGGCACCCAATAAATGACCAACAGGAACAAAGGTCAGCTCAATAGCTCCCGTAATTTTAAATGGTTTATGGAAACCGATGGTAACAAACCTCTCCGTGGTTTCCATTACATGCTTTTGAAGATATAATGGCTGCGGGCCACTATAATGTTTTCTTCTGCCCTTAGGACGTTTGTTTTGCTTGCTCAGAAAAATATTAACCGAATCGTAAAGCAATATCTCTGTAAGATCAGCTGTTGGACCAGTACAAAGGATCTGACCGCTATATCCCATCCTAATTAAAGTAGGCAGGTTTCCAGAATGATCGATATGGGCATGAGTTAATATCACTAAATCGATCTCTGATGGATTAAAAGGAAAGGCTAAATTGTCTTCTTGATAGGTTCCTTTTTCATAATCTATCCCGCAATCTATCAGTATATTGTAGTTATCTGTCTGCAAAAGGTGCATGCTTCCTGTAACCTGTTGTGCAGCACCCCATATCGTTAGTTTCATTTATTCCTATCAAAAATAAGTGCACAATATATGTTTTTGTATCCAATACCCGACAATGTAAACGCTTTTTTTGGTCAGCTATAACTGACATTTAAGATTTTTATCCACATCATGAAAATCATTAAAAAAAGTTAATTTTTTGAGAGGAGAATGAACTTTTAGGCTGTCATTGTGAAAAAAAATAGAGATGGGGATTAATATTTTGGCATGTTTTGATAATTCGTTTGGCACAGTTTTTTCAATTATCCCCGTGTTGAGATATTAAAAACTTAGCAACATCTTTTAAAAACTATTTGGAGCAATTGGTGTTGCTACATAATTAAAACTAAAAACAATGAAAAAGATATTAATGATAGCTGCAATTGGTGCAACAGTTTTGGCATCTTGCGGTAAAAGCGAAAAGCAAGTAGCTTTAGAGAAACAACAAGCATTAGCCGCCTATAGAGATAGTATCAAGTTAGATAGTTTTAGACGTGCAGAAGTAGAAGCCGAAAAACGTAGGGTAGAAGAAAGACACCAAGCTGAGTTGGCTGCTGCAAGACGTAGTGCAACAAGAAGCTACAGTTCTGGTGGTGGTACGGTTACCACATCATCTGCAGGGGTAACAAGTACGCAAGCTCAGAAGAAAGGCTGGAGTGATGCTGCAAAAGGTACGGCAATTGGTGCCGGAGTAGGAGCAATAGGTGGCGCTTTAATTGATAAAAAGAAAGGAAGAGGCGCCATTATCGGTGGTTTAGCTGGTGCAGGTGCTGGTTATGCAATTGGTAGAGCAGAAGATAGAAAAAGCGGTAGAGTACAACCAAAACAATAATAAACTCCATCATATATGTAAACGCCCAAGCCTAAAAGTTTGGGCGTTTTTATTTGGAAAAATATTGAACATTTTGAGTTTGCGGTTTGTTTCCTTAGCAAAAGCATTTACTTTGTAAACCTAAACATCTAGATATTATAAAATGAAGACCGATTTAATTGAAATATTTCAAACCGTTAGGGCGGCAATGCAGCCTTACGAAACACTAGGCTTTAATTCGAGAATAAATTCGGATACAGAATATGACCTTTGGAGCGATAAAAACGTGACTTTAATGGGCAAGCAAAGAAACGAAATCTACTTTGCTGGCTTAAAAATCATGAAAAGTAGCGTTACACTTCATTTTATGCTCATCTACATTCAGCCAGAAGTTAAGGAACTATTGCATCCAGATTTATTGAAATTATTGAAAGGCAAATCGTGTTTTCATATTAAAAAATTAGACGAAACTTTAATGGATCACATCGCGATAGCCCTAGAAGTAGGTTACAAAGCGTATAAACAAAACGAATGGGTATAAATCCGTTATTTCAGGAAGATTTCTTTTTAACTATTCAGGATAAATATCATGCTGTAGAAACCATTAGTGCAAATCCATTTTATATTGTTGCCTTGCAGCAAAAGGTCTATGTACATTTGGTGCCTTTAAACAGTAATTTTACTCCTCAACAATTGCTCTCTTTACAGATAGCTTATCAGCAGCAGGGTATTTTTTTGGTTCATTTATGGGAAGATGTTTGGGCTAGCAGAAGAAATCAGGTGCTTAGCCGTATATATTCCTTCTGCGGTTTAAATCAATCTATACATGGTAGGAAAACTAAAGTAGACATTTTGGATGTAAGCGAAACACGCACTTTTTTAGACGTAAACCATTTGCAGGGCTACATCAAAACCAAACACAATTACGGGCTTTTTTTAGGCGCTGAATTGGTGGCTGCGGCATGTTTCGCAGCACCCAGACCTATGAAAAGTAAAGGTGCAAACTACAAATCTGCAGAGTTGGTAAGGTTCGCTACAAAAAGTGGTTTTACCATAGTTGGTGGCTTAGGTAAGTTAATCAAGGCGTTTTTGGAAGAAGTTCCTGTTAACGATTTAATGACTTACGCAGATAGAGATTGGTCTTTGGGTAAAGGTTATGATAAGCTTGGCTTTGCAGCTATGGGGCAAACTAAGCCATTGTTTTTCTATGTAGACGAAAAATCTATGCAAAGACAACAGCCACATCGCTTGCCAAAAAAAATATCATCGGCTTTTGCCGAACAAAATGTATTAAATTTGGATGATTTTATGAGCCAGCAAGGTTCCGTAAAAGCGTTTAACACAGGAAACCTCAAATATCTACTGTACACAAATGTCTGAACACAATTTGCTCATTGTACTTGGCGCAACAGCAGTTGGAAAAACACAGCTAGCAGTACAATTGGCAAAATCATTTAATGGTGAGGTTATTAGTGCAGATAGCAGACAAGTTTTTAAGGGGATGGATATTGGGACAGGAAAAGACCTCTCTGAGTATTTAGTTGATGGAGTAAAAATTCCGTACCACTTGATTGACATTAGGGAGGCGGGCGATCATTACCACGTTAATGCCTTCAAAGAAGATTTCTACCAAGCTTTCGAAGATATAAGCAACAGAGGCAAGCTGCCTATGTTGTGCGGCGGTACAGGAATGTATATCCATAGCTTATTGCAAAATCACGACTTAACTTCAATTCCTGTTGATGCAGATTTAAGACAAGAGTTATTAATGCTTGATAAAGTTGAGCTTCAACAAAGATTAAATGTATATCCGCAAGAATTACGTAAGAATGTTGATTACAGCTCGGCGAAACGCTTAATAAGAGCCATCGAAATTGCTAAATTTCTCAGTGAAAACGATTATCAACCCGAAGAACGACCTGTTTTAAAACCATTTGTAATTGGTCTGTACAATGAAGTAGAAACTCGTCGTAGTAAAATTCTAAATCGCCTGGATGCTCGTTTATCTAATGGTTTAATAGAAGAAGTAGAAGTATTGTTAGCCAAAGGTGTAAGTAAAGAAATGCTTGTTTTCTACGGCTTGGAGTATAAGTTTGTAACGGCTTACTTAAACAAACAAATAGATTTTGATACACTGAGAGAACGCTTGGGCATAGCAATTTGTCAATTTGCAAAACGTCAAATGACTTTTTTTAGGAAGATGGAGAAGGATGGCGTTAAAATTCAATGGTTGTTGGCAGGAGAAGATAGAAAGGCATTGACAGAAGAAGCAATCGAATTGGTAAGTAAGAATTTCTAAAATTATTGCATCTTCGTTTTATGGATCAGAAAATAAAGCCAATAATTAAATGGACAGGAGGGAAGTACCGAGAGTTTGCTTTATTCAAAGATCATATTCCAGCTTTCGAACGTTATATTGAGCCATTTTTTGGCGGCGGTGGCGTTTTTTTTGCACTACAACCTAAAACTCCGGTCATAATTAATGATAAAAGTACCGACCTTATTCGTTTCTATCAGCAAATCAATCAACCTCAATTTAAGCTTGAGCTTTATCAATATGCAAGCGCTTGGGAAGAAATTACCGAGCTTGCTAAACAGTTTTGGAAAACATTAGGTACCTTATTTGTCGAAGTAGTAAATCAAGAAGCAAATACACAGTCATTGTTTGATGCAATAGCATTGAAGATGCCGAAATTGATCAGTAATAACGATACCTTAAAAAATGAAAAGTTCATTGTTGAGCCAGTCCAGTTTACAGCATCTTTAAAAGATAGTTTGTTAGATAAAGCAATACGCATCCAGCGCATCTGTAAAAAAGAAAATAGAGTTTTTAATGATGCCGAGTTAAAAGATCATTTCGAAACCGGACTTAAAAGTGGTATGTATCTGTTCTTTAGAATATTGATGAACAAAAATGCCAATCAGCAATTTTTTTCGGATGCCCAAGCTGCTGCAAACTGGTATTTTGTAAGAGAGTTTTGCTATGCATCTATGTTTAGGTTTAATGCCAAAGGCGAGTTCAATATTCCTTACGGAGGTATTGCCTACAACAAGAAAAATTTTAGGCAAAAGGTTGATCTCATTTTTGCCGAACCTACCAAAGCCCTTTTTAGCAAAGCTGAAATTTTTAACTTAGATTTTGAAGTATTGCTAAGTAGCCAAAAGCTAACTTCCACAGATTTTATCTTTCTAGATCCACCGTACGATAGCGAATTTTCAGAGTATGATCAGAACGCTTTTACGCAAGCAGATCAAACCAGGTTAGCTAACTTTCTAATAAATTGCCCTTCAAAATGGATGGTTGTGATCAAGGAAACTGAATTTATCCGAAAGATTTATACGCATCCTCAAATAAAAATCGTAACTTTTGGAAAGAATTACACTTACAATGTGCGGGGGCGTAACGATAGAAAAGTAACGCATCTTATCATTACCAACTACTAAACCTATGAATAAGTACTTGCAAATAGAACCCAATGTGTTCAATTGCAAGGTTTGCCCAACTCCTTGCGATGGCATCAGCAAAATGAACTACCAGTTTGCTGACGATGCGGCATTTTCCGAACACTACGAACAGTTGCTCATCGATCATATCAATAAATTTACCCCGTTTAAAGCCGAAAAAGCTGAGGAAAAAGGTTATCCTGATATTAAAGTGCAAAACAAGGCCGGGGCGCATTTTTATATTGAAGTAAAAGTTCAACGACGCACCTTTATGAGCGTAGAAAAAATACTTCCGCAAAGTGGTTTAAAGCCGTCAGAAACTGTTGCGTTAAACCTCAGCGATCTCAATCGTTATTTTGAGTTACAGCAAACAAAACAAATCCACGTTTTTATCTTTTGGGTATTGCTCAATAGACCCTGTGTGTTAGGAGAAAAGGAAAGTCAATTCTTTTACCGATTAGCATCAGACCTAAAACCTATTTGGCAAAAGGAAAATGATAAAAGAAAATTTCGTCGAAAAAGTGGTGACGGCGATGAAGTTGATGGAAAACATTTAGGCGTCACTGTAAATTACCACTTCAGCTTGAACGAACTTAAAGTTTGGAATAACGAACTTACCTAATCAAAGTGTTTATTTTTTAGTACACCTTTTAGTTGTGAAATATATCATCTTTTTTACAAATTAAATATTTTTAACTATTTATAATACAGTTTTTTATGATTGTTTTTTAGCCTTTTTTGATTGCTTAGTGGCATACTGTTTGAATGTTTTTGTGACGACTGATGATGCGAAAATCACAGTCGAAAAAATTAAAATAAATTTAAAAACATAATGATGCTACCACTTGTTGATAGCTCATTACATTAACAGAAACATAATGAAACCATCCGTTAGGATAGCTTCATTACTAATAAAAACAAATAAAGAACACAATGAAAAAGTATACAAAATTTATGGCAAGCGCAGTAGCTGCATTAGCCATCTTCGTGACAACAAATGCTAACGCTCAAACTGCTTCAGAACCAACTAATCCGTCTAGACAAAAATTAGGTATAGGGTTAAATGTAGGTGTGCCTACACAAGACGGTTTTAGTTTTGCGATAGGTGGTGATTTACGTTACCAAGTAGATATAGATAGACAATTATCTATTCCAATTACTGCGGGTTATACTAATTTAAAAGTTAAAGATGAGTGGGGTGGAGGAAGCGTTGGCTACATTCCAGCAAAGGCAGGTTTAAAATATTTCTTCAGCCCATCGGGAGCCGGAGCATACGCCTTAGCAGAAGCTGGTGCTGCATTTGGTACTAATGAAGGGTCAAAAACCTCGTTTGTATATTCGCCAGCTGTGGGGTATGCATGGGATAATGGTTTAGATTTAGGCGTAAAATATGAAGGTTTAAGCAGAGACGGTATGAACAACGGCTATGTAGGTTTACGTTTAGCTTATGGTTTCAAACTATAATTTGCGTTAACAAATTATAATCGCAATATAATATTATTAAGCCCCGGTAAATTTATCGGGGCTTTTTTGTGTTTTTAGAATAATAAATGCTATTTTGAGCACAAAACAGAACATACCTATAGTTGATTGTTTCCAAATAGCAATCTAAAATAAAAACACGTATGCAAGGGAAAAAATACATTGGTTTGGTAACCATAGCTTTATCTGCGTTAATGGCATGTAACAGCAGTCAACAATCTACCGAAACCAAAGATACCACAGCTTTAACCGTGGCAGACACAACGGTAGTTAATGCGCTTAGCTTTAGCGACGAGAAATTGCAAGTCATCTATACTGCTTATATCAAATTAAAAGATGAGTTGGTGGGTACTAAGTATGAAACTGCAAAACCAGCAGCTAGCGATTTATCAGCAGCTTTAAAAGGATTTGAAGGTTGTGAAAATGCAGCTAAAATTGCGGCTAAAATAGCCGAAGCTAAAGACATTAAAACACAAAGAGCGTCTTTTACAGATTTAAACGTGGAACTCATTCCAGTTTTTAAACACGCTGCACTAACATCGGGTACTATTTATGTGCAACATTGTCCAATGGCAAACAATGGCGATGGTGGAGATTGGCTTTCATCAGAAAAGAAAATCCAAAATCCGTATTATGGAGATGAGATGATGGAATGTGGCAGGGTTGCCGAAGAAATCAAGGCAAAATAAGCCCAGAAATTAAAACGGCATTAGAAAATCTGAAAAAAATGTAACAAGTCTATAATTGTTTGGGCTTAAATTTTAATAAACGAAAATAACTACTTATAATTATATAAATTTTAGATATATGTCAACTACTGCAGAAATTAAGATAGACGGACAGACTTATGAATTTCCAGTAATTACTGGAACGGAAGGCGAGAAGGCTATTGATATTTCAAAATTGAGAGATCTTACAGGTCACATTACTTTAGATTTTGGATATAAGAATACTGGCGCTACCAAAAGTGCCATTACGTTTTTAGATGGAGAAGAAGGTGTTTTAAAATATCGTGGCTATCCTATCGAAGAACTAGCTGAAAAAGCATCATTTTTAGAAGTTGCTTATTTATTGATTTATGGAGAGTTACCTTCTAAAGAGACTGTAGAAAAGTTTCAAAAAGATATCAGCATGCACACCTTGATCCATGAGGATATGAAGAAGTTTTTTGATGGCTATCCTTCAAAATCTCATCCAATGGCTCAATTATCTTCGTTAGTTTGCTCACTTTCTACATTTTACCCAGAAAGCTTAGAAGCTAACCAATCTGAAGAGCAAAAAAATGATACCATCATTAAAATGTTAGCTAAAATGACCACCATCGTAGCTTTCATTTATAAAAAATCTTTGGGACATCCATTGATCTACCCTAAAAACAAATACGATTATATTACTAACTACCTTTGGATGACTTTCGGTCAACGTACCGAAGATTTCGAGCCAAACCCAGTGGTAGTAAGTGCAATGAATAAATTGTTAATTCTTCACGCAGACCACGAGCAAAACTGCTCTACATCTACGGTGAGAATTGTAGGTTCATCAGATTGTAACCTTTATGCTTCTATTTCTGCAGGTATTTCTGCACTTTGGGGACCATTACACGGTGGTGCTAACCAAGCAGTAATCGAAATGTTAGAGCGTATTAAAGAAGATGGTGGTGATACCGATAAATGGATTGCAAAAGCGAAAGATAAAAATGATCCATTCCGTATGATGGGCTTTGGTCACCGCGTTTATAAAAACTTTGATCCAAGAGCAAAAATCATCAAAAAGGCTTGCGACGATATCTTAGAAAGCTTAGGTATAAATGATCCAGTATTGGAAATTGCTAAAAAATTAGAGCAAGCAGCTTTAACAGATCAATATTTTATCGATCGTAAATTATATCCAAACGTAGATTTTTACTCAGGTATCATTTACAGAGCCTTAGGTTTCCCTTCAGAAATGTTTACTGTTCTTTTCGCATTAGGCCGTCTACCAGGATGGATTGCACAGTGGAAAGAAATGAGGGAAAACAAAGAGCCTATCGGCAGACCACGTCAAGTTTACGTTGGCGATGTAGATAAGCACTTATAATCAGTACTCTCTTTACAACCAAATATGTTAATGCTAAGCCGGTGGATTGCCGGCTTTTTTGTGTTTAAAGGTTTTTTATATTCTTAAATGTAGTGGCTGATTTTCAAATAAAAAGGCTAAGATTTTACTGCTTTTTAAGCAAAAAACCAAACAGAAACAGAGCCTGCATCACATAAAAAATCTGCCCAACCATCATCGTCCACTATAATTTCCTGATCAATATGTTCTAAAGCATCAATCATTTTCCTTCCTGCAAATTGAGCACCCATTTCCATTCTTTTATAACCTTGTTCTCCGTTAGAAAGTACAACAGCGAGACCAGAATTTTCTCTTTCGGCAATGCCTTCTCTTGTCCAACCTATGCAGTTGGGATGATCGAAATAATCTCTTTGCAAACCATAAGCTTGATGCTTGCGGAGCTGAAGTAAGATTTCTAGCTGCGGTAGGTATCCAATGGTAACCTCGTGATCTTGTCCATCCTGACCTTTATCGGTATAGGCAGATCCGTATAGATCTGTATAAAATACACATGGATATCCAGCTTCTCTTAAAAGGATCATAGCATAGGCGTGTGCTCTAAACCAGGGCTCTACCACTTGTTCTAAAGATTGTAAGGGTTGGGTATCGTGATTTTCTACAAAGGTAACGGCTAATTCGGGTTTGGTGCTTACCAATGTATTTTCAAAAATGCTAGCTAAGTTGTAGTCGCTACCAGTTTTTGAAGCATTTGAAAAATTTGCTTGCAAGCAGGTGTCGAACAAGGACATTCTTCCATCGGTAGCATCAATGTAAGCTAAAAGACTTCCTAAATCTCCGGGAGCCCAATATTCACCAACGGTAAAAAAATCTTTCTGCAAATCTCCTCTTAAAAAGTCGAGCCATTCATTATAGAAACCTGCTGGCATGTGTTTAATGGCATCTAACCTAAAGCCGTCGAAGCCTACAGTTTCATAAAACCACTTGCCCCAGGCTTTTAGCTCTTCACGAACGGCTGGATTACGAAAGTCAATATCAGAAAGCATTAGGTAATCGTAGTTGCCGTTTTCTTTATCCAAAACATCTTCCCAGCCCTCGCCATATTGGTTTAAGATACTGTAAAGTGCCGTTTCGCCACTACGATGATCATAATCTACACCACTAAAACATTGGAAATCCCATTGGAACTTAGAATATTTTCCTGCACGGGCAGGATAGTGAAATTTGGTAAATGCTTCAATTTCGAAAGGTTCAGATATAAACTCATTACGGTTGGCAGGATCTACCTTGCGAACAGTAATTGTTTCCGTTTCGTCTCCGCCACCTAAATGGTTCAATACAATATCAACGTAGACTTTCAGCCCTGCATTTTGTGCAGCTTTTACAGCTTTAATAAGTTCTTCTTTGGTGCCGTATTTAGTACGGACACTTCCTTTTTGGTCAAATTCTCCCAAATCGTAAAGGTCATAAGAATCATAACCTATCGAATTTTCGCCTGTCATTCCTTTGTGTGCAGGTGGGAGCCAAATGGTGTCAAAGCCTTTTTCTTTTAGTGTATTTGCGTCTTGAGTTAGTTTTTTCCATAAGCTGCCATCGGCAGGGTAGTACCATTCGAAGTACTGTAGCATGGTGTAGTTTTCCATTGATATTTTTAGGAGCGTTTGATGTTGATAAGCTCCGCCCGATTAAACACTAATTGTTCGGGATTGTTTGATACAAACTAATTGCAGGATGTGATAATACCTTGTACGTTTTGCTATCTATTATTTGAAAGAGGTTAGACGCCTAAAAATTGGATTTCCCTAGAATGTCATTTAAACTAACTAAGCGGTGTTTTAGCGCAAAAACCAAGAGCCCAATTACGTTTTTGCTGTTTGTTTTATTGATAAGATTGTTGCGATGACCTTCTACTGTACGTTCGCTGATAGATAACTTTTCGCCAATCTGTGCATTGGTGTACTGCTGGCAAATCAACGATAAAATCTCCCTTTCTCTTTTGCTGATAAGCTGTTCCGCACCTAAGTTATTTGGGGCAAAATCCATTTTCAAATGACTAAGGTCGGGACTAGGAACCTGCAAATAAAAGCCATCTCTTAGTATATTTGTGATAGCTTGCTGCAGCTCTTCTGCCGAGGCATTTTTTGAGAGGTAGCCATTTGCGCCGGCTCTTAATGCAGCAAAGACAGCATCTTGGTCTTCATGTGAGGAAAGCATTAACACAGGTAGCGTTGGAGACATCTTTCTAATTAGTTTAAGCGTTGCAATACCATCAGGAGCAGGCATTATTACATCCAAAATAATTAAATCCGGATTTTCACTCGACTTTGCAAGCTCATCAACCAATGTTTGTCCATCAGCGCACTCAAGAATAACTTTGGTGTTTTCTAAAGAATTTAAGATAGCGGCCATTCCCATTCTAAAGAGGTATTGGTCGTCTGTAAGCGCAATTTTGATCTGCATAATATAAAATTCGGGTATGGGCTAAAATATAAATGCAAATATAAGTGATTGTTACTAGGTTAGATTTAAGCTGTTCAAATTTTACATATTGTAGATTTTACACTTTCTTCGCTACGAAATATGCTACCTTTGCGGCATTAGTAATAGCTAAATTCCTCAGACAAGATATGTCTATAATCGCTCGTACAGTACATCAAATTAGAAACGCTTGGGAATATCTCAAGGGTTCCGACCAAACTTTCTCCCTACAGCATAGAATTTATCATTCTATTTGCATAGCAACTATGCTGGTTATATTTTATAATATTCCTTTTAGTTTGATAGTTGGGCTGTATAAGATGACAATTTTATCTACTATTCTTTTCCTGCTACAACTGTTTTTCTATTACCTTTCTAGGTTTAAAAATCACCTTTATACCAGTATGGTTATCTATTCGGTAATCATACATATCTTTTTTGCCATCAATTTTTATCTATCCTCGGGCATACAGGGTACAGCACTACATTCTTTTACGATTAGTTACTTTTTAATTATTGCAATTGCGAAAAGACAGCATTATTGGTACTGGACACTGGGTAATCTTGTAGTTGTGGGGGCGCTTATTGTATATGAATACTACCATCCAGAACTTATTTTCAATAGATATGGTAGCAGACGTAGTCAATTCATCGATGTGGCCTCTACATATACTGTAGACTTACTGCTTATTTTTGGAGGATTGACCTACATCATTAATAATTACGATAGAGAGAAAAAAATAGCGAGAGAAAATGAAATGGCTATGAAGCGACTCAGTCAGGAGAAAAGTAAGCTTATTTCCATGATCTCTCATGATTTTCGCACGCCGCTGCGCAATGTGCAAGGTTATCTGGATATACTAAAAAGAACAGATTTGGAGAGTAACGAAAGGGCTAGGCTAGAAGTAGAACTGGAAAAGAGTACAACAGAGACCCAACACTTGTTAGATAACCTGCTATCATGGACAACGAAACACTTGGAAGATGGCAAAATAGAACTACTTTCGGTTAACCTAACGGATTGCCTAAAAGATCAATTATCTAATTTTGCCCGTGCAGCCAATTTTAAGCTTGTTAACTTCGAAAATAAACTGCCGAAGGAAATAAATGTACGGGTTAACCCAGCTATGTTACAGTTAATGGTTCGCAACTTAATGGATAATGCATTAAAGTTTACGTCTAGTGGCGGCAATATTACCCTAAGTGCTGAGCTGAGTGCGGATGTTTGCCAATTGCATATTAGGGACTCGGGAGCAGGCATAGCTGAAGAGGCTCAGCAAGATATCTTTTCACTGAATATTAAATCTAGTTTTGGCACTGAGGGAGAAAAGGGAGTGGGGCTAGGACTTGCACTTTGCAAAGAATTTGCCGATTTGCAAGGTGTTGATATGAGTTTCCAAAGCCGAGTAGGAAAGGGTACCATATTTACATTGGCCATACCTATGGGCTAATTTGTTTAATTTAGATAGAAGTTAAATTTAGGTATCTACGAAAATTCAGACTTTGAAGAGATGTTTTTTGATGGTAAGTAAAAAGCTTAAACAAAAAAAGCAGCTCTTTTCAGAACTGCTTTAAAACGATGGGTGGCTGATGGGGCTCGAACCCACGACCCTCGGCACCACAAACCAATACTCTAACCAACTGAGCTACAGCCACCGTATTTTTTAGTGTCACAAAAGTACAACTTTATACATTCAAACCAAATATTTTTTCTTTAAAAGATTGAAAAAAATGCAAAATATTAATTGTCAATTATTTGTGTTTAATAGCTGGGGCGATTTTTTAGTTACACGAACAAATTGATTGAGATTAATACTAATTTGTGACCGTAAAACAATTATAAGCGATGGAAATTCTGATCATTTTTGTGCTGGTGCTGCTTAACGGTATATTTGCGATGAGCGAGCTGTCTTTGGTATCATCAAGAAGATATAAACTTGAAAATGCCGCTAAAAAGGGAAACAGTGGAGCCAAGACTGCACTAGAGCTCTCCGATAATCCAACAAGATTTTTAAGTACGGTACAAATTGGAATTACCCTAATTGGAATTTTGTTAGGGGTTTACAGTGGTGAGAGCATTACCAAAAACATAGCTCAATATGTAGCGGAAATAGAGATGTTGGCTCCTTATGCCTCGCAGATAGGTACAGCACTTTCTGTAATTTTTATCACCTATCTTTCTATCGTGTTAGGCGAATTGTTTCCCAAGCGTGTGGGACTAACATTTCCTGAGCCTGTTGCAATTTTGGTTTCAAGACCGATGCTGATCCTTTCTAAAATTACATCACCATTTGTATGGTTATTAACTACCTCTAATAACATTCTGTTAAAAGTTTTTGGAATTAAAGCCACTAGCGATAGTAGGGTAACCGAAGAAGAAATTAAAGCAATAGTAAAGGACAGTGCTGCGGGCGGCGAAATCCAAGAGATTGAGCAGCATATTGTAGAACGTGTTTTTGAGTTGGGCGATAAAAAAGTGAGTGCACTTTATACCCATCGTAGCGATTTGATTTATTTTAATGAAGATGATGACTTCGAAACCGTACGAAAGAAAATAAATGAAGACAAACACTCCGCGTATCCAGTTTGCAGCAAAAACAACTTAGACCATATTAAAGGTTTGGTGCTTTTGAAGGATTTATTTGATGATGCTAATCAGCCATTCTCCTTAACTCGTATCCTTAGGCAGCCATTATTCATCACCGAGAACCGCTCAGCTTATCAAGTAATTGAGCATTTTAAGAAGGAGAAAATGCACTACGCTATCGTGATTAACGAATATGGAACTACTGCAGGAATGGTAACCATGGATGATGTGCTCGACGCTCTTATTGGAGATGTAACGCAACATTATCAAAAGGAATATGCCATTACCCAAAGGGATGAAAATTCTTGGTTGGTAGATGGTTACTATAACTTAGGAGAATTTCAGAAGTTTTTCGCTTTAGATATAGATCCAGAGGCAGGTAGACAGTACACCACGGTTTCGGGACTGATTATTTATCATCTGCAGCGCATTCCAGAAGTAGGAGATAAGCTTACCATTGATACACTAACACTCGAAGTAGTAGATAAGGATGGGCAGCGTATTGATAAGATTATGGTAACTAAGGATTAGTGTTAAGTAACTTTTTGGCTAGAACATCTGTTGTAATCGGAAAAAATAGCACGTAAAGCGAAAAAATAGCAAAATACATTATGTAGATTTAGTCTAAATAAGTAATTTCGCAGGCATATTCATAAAGATATCCATTAGAAATGAAGAAAATAGCACTTATCGCCTCGTTCGTTTTTGCTTTAGGCTCGGCAAATGCGCAAAATAGAAATACCTTGTTACAAGGTGATTTTTGGAAACAAAAACCTAACGTAGATGCTGTTAAAGCAGAAATAGCAAAAGGTAGCAATCCAGCAGAATCTGATCAAAGAGCATTTGATGCGACCGCTATGGCAATTAATGCTGATGCACCATTAGAAACTATCAAATTTTTGTTAGACCAACCAGGTAATCCGGTAACTAAAGGTACACACCACAGTCGTACTTATTTACACTGGGCAGCAGCAAGAGGTAATGTAGATTTGGTAAATGAATTATTAAAACGTGGATCTGATAAAGAAAAGGCAGATAGTTATGGTACACCAATAGTTGCTTATGCGGCATCTACGGGTCAGGCTAATACTGCACTTTACGATACTTTCTTCAAATTAGGTATTGATGCGAAGAAAAAATATGCAAACGGAGCAAACTTGTTGTTGTTAAGCATAGCTGGCGATAAGGATTTGAAATTGGTTGAATATTTCACCAGTAAAGGAATGTCTATAAAGGATGTTGATGCTGATGGCGCTACTGCTTTTGACTATGCTGCTAGGAGTGGTGACATCAATTTTCTGAAAACTATTTTAGCTAAGGGCGCTAAACCAACAAATATGGCACTTTCATTCGCATCGCAAGGCGGTCGTATGTCATCAGCTTCGCTAGAGTTGTATAAATATTTAGTAGAGGATTTGAAATTAAGCCCTACAGCAACCAATAAAGAAGGTAATAATGTATTGCACAACATCGTTCGCAGACCAAACCAAGAAGAAATCATTAACTATTTCTTAGCAAAAGGTGTGGATGTAAACAAAGCTAACGAAGAGGGCAATACGGTATTTATGACTGCTGCTGGTGGTAGAAATGTAGCTTTGTTAGAATTGTTAGCACCAAAAGTGAAAGATATTAATGCGGTGAATAAAAAAGGTGAGTCGGCATTAACTCAGGCGGTAAGTGCTAGTTCTCCAGAAGTGGTTGCTTATTTAATTGGTAAGGGCGCAAACGTAAAAGTGGAAGATGCTGCTGGTAACAATTTAGCTTATTACTTAGTGCAAAGTTACAGACCTGCGGGAAGACCAGCTGGCCCTGGTGCTGCACCTGCAAAAGATGAATTTTCCGAAAAATTAGCACTTCTAACGGCTAAGGGTTTAGATGTGAATGCTGCTCAAAAAGATGGTAGTACATTATATCACGTAGCTATTGCCAGACTAGACTTAGCTTTGCTGAAAAGACTTACTGATTTGAAAATTAACGTAAACGCAAAAAACAAAGAAGGAAATACTGTTTTACACAGAGCGGCGTTAATTTCGAAAGATGATGAGATTTTGAAATATTTGCTTTCAATTGGTGCTGACAAAGCAGTAAAAACAGATTTTGACGAAACTGCCTATGATTTAGCTGCTGAAAACAAGTTTTTATCACAAAAGAACATTTCTGTTAGCTTCTTAAAATAATTGTAATACTTAGAATATATATGAAAAACTTTCTAAAGATTTGTGCGCTAGGCTTACTACTAACGGTTGGTTTGCAAACGCAAGCGCAAACTTCTAAATATAAATGTATGGTGCAAATGATTGCCTATACAGGTGAAGAGGCTTATATTGTGGTATCTTTAATGAACCCAAAAGGAGATTACGAGAAAACTGTTTATATGATGGGCGATGAAAAGAAGTGGTATAATGGTTTTAAGGAGTGGTTTAAATTCTTCAATAAAAACAAAAAGATAGACGGTAAAACAAGTGCATCTGTTGGCGGTGGCGATAGAGCATTAATTACCATAGATATAGATGATGCTGTAGTAAATAAAGGCTATAAACTGCGTTTCGAAAGTGCTGTAGAAGCTCAGAAATATCACATGGCCGATGTTGAAATTCCATTAACTACCGAAGCGCTTGCTGGCAAAGCCGATGGTAAAGGTTATATCAAATACATTAGATTTAGTAAAGTACAACCGTAAAAAAATAAGATGACCCTATCCATTTGGCGTTATGCCCATTTGGCACTGGCATTAATTTCATCGCTTTTTCTAGTTATGGCATCGGTTACCGGTGCCATACTTGCTATAGACGCAGTGCAAGAGAAGATGCCGCCTTATAAAGTTGCTAATTTTGAAGAAATTACCTTGGCGCAAACGGTGCCGGTTTTAAAGAAAAGTTTCTCCGAAATCAGCGAAATTGATGTTGACCATAATGGTTTTGTTCGCTTAAAAGGTTTTGATGATGAAGGCAATGAGATCGATAACTACATTGATCCTACGAGCGGTAAAGTTTTAGGGAAGCCTGTTGAAAAAAGCGAATTTGTAACTTGGAATATCGCCTTGCACCGTTCGCTGTTTTTAAAAGAAACAGGACGAGCAATTATAGGTGTAATCTCCTTTCTATTGGTGCTTATCGCGATTTCTGGCTTAGCTTTGGTTATCCAGCGGCAGCGTGGAATGCGCAGGTTTTTTACCAAAGTAATTAGAGAATATTTCGCACAGTATTACCATATTATTACTGGCAGAATAATACTAATTCCAGTGCTGATTATCGCACTTACTGGAACTTACCTTTCTATGGCAAGGTTCCAGTTATTTCCACAGCAAAATACTGAACATAAAGAAATTGTAGCGCTAGAGGAAATTCCTGCGCAAGCTAATATTGCAGATTTCGAACTTTTCAAAAATACTAAACTGTCAGAGGTAAAGAAGATCGAATTTCCATTTGCTGATGATCCGGAAGAGTACTATAACCTGAAGTTGAACAACAGAGAGTTGATCGTTAATCAATTTACAGGGAAGATAGAAAGTGAAATTAAATATCCAACAACCTTACTTTTAGAACATCTGAGCTTAGACCTACATACTGGTCGTACCAATATCATATGGGCAATTATTTTAGGCATTGCCTGCTTAAATATCTTGTTCTTCATATATTCTGGATTTGCAATTACCCTTAAACGCAGAGCAACCAAAATCAAGAATAAGCACAAAGGAAAAGACGCCGAGTTTATTTTATTGGTAGGCTCTGAAAATGGAAGTACGCTTCGTTTTGCTAATGCAATACACGAGCAGTTAAATGCGCAAGGTAAAGTTTCATATTTAGCGCAGTTAAATCAATATGAGGTTTATCCCAATGCAAAACACTTGCTGGTTTTTGCATCAACGTACGGTTTGGGAGATCCGCCTTCTAACGGCAGCAAGTTTCTACAATTGATCGACAAATATCCACAAAAACACAAGCTTAGTTTCTCTGTAATTGGTTTTGGTTCTCATGCTTATCCAGATTTTTGTGAGTTTGCTAAACAGATAGACCAAAAATTATCCGTTCAAACTTGGGCAAATCAACTTACCGCATTACATACTGTCGATGATAAATCTGCCGTACAATTTGTGAACTGGGTTAAAGCTTGGAGCGAGGAAACTGATATAGAATTGGCAACAACACCAGCCTTATACGCTAAAAAGCCGAAAGGTTTGCAGAAAATGATGGTTTTAGAAAGAACTGAAGTTAATGAGAATGAGCAAACTTTCATGCTTACTATCCGCATTCCTGCCAGAACCAAATTTACATCGGGAGATTTATTGGCCATTTATCCAGCAGATGATAACAGGGAACGCTTGTATTCGGTAGCTCGTTGTAATGGAAATGTGCAGTTGGTCGTGAAACTTCATCAGCCAGGTTTGGGTTCTGGTTACTTGAATAACCTAAAGGTTGGCGACGTATTCAAAGCCCGTATGGTTACGAACGCTTCTTTCCATAGACCAAAAAATAAAGCTATCGCCATGATTGGTAATGGAACAGGCATTGCACCATTTTTAGGAATGATTTCGCAAAGTGCTAAAAATGCAGATAATCGCTTATACATCGGTTTCCGTAAAGAAACTGCAATTGTAAAACAGCACAAATCGTTTTTAGATCAGCAGATTAAAAAACATAGACTTAAGAGTTATCAGATTGCTTTTTCGCGTGAGCAAAATCATTGTTATGTGATGGATCTAATCCGTAATGATGCCCAACATTTAGCACAATTATTAAAAGATGGTGGCTTAATAATGATTTGCGGCTCGTTGTTGATGCAGCAAGATGTAGAAAAAGTACTGCACGAAGTTTGTTTGGAAATAAATGGCAATGCACTTTCGTTTTATAAAGAAAAAGGACAGTTATTGACAGATTGTTATTAAATTCCCTCTCTCCCGATAAATCCTATCGTGTGGACAACATTTATTGAAAATAGCAGATTTCCTCCCCCTGCCCCCTCGAAGAGGGGGATAGGCAAATTGCTTAAGCATGATGTGTCCCCCTTTGGAGGGGGGATTCAAGGGGGAGGATCGAGATGTGTCCATACGATAGGATAAATGAGGATCTTTCCCTAAAAGGGAGAGAATAGCAAAGTTTATTAGGCATTTCGCTTCTCTCTCCCTTTTAGGGAGAGATGGCGTAGCCAGAGAGGGTTAAAAGAACATGATAAATTCAAACTTATATAGCGCTTTAAGCTTGCTTCGTAAACTCGCAATGACGGTCTTTTGTTCGTCAGTGCGAGAACTTGCTCCGATTCTTCGGAGAAGAATGACGAAGCAATCTCTCATGCTTTTAACGTTTTTTTTTGTTTATAACGGTCAATCGAACGCCCAAATCCAGTGCCAACGCCCAGTAACCTTAATGGGCAGCCGCTTTGATATTACTATTGTAGCCGCTAATGAAGCACAAGCGGAAAAACACATTGACGAAGTTATAGCAGAAATAAGTAGGATAGAGGAATTAATATCCGATTGGAAACCTAGCTCTCAAATCTCGGATGTAAACCGTAATGCCGGAATTAAACCAATTAAAGTAGATAAGGAAGTGTTCGATCTCACTAAAAGAGCAATTTATCTTTCTAAAATTACGGATGGTGCGTTCGATATCAGCTATGCTGCAATGGATAAAATTTGGCAGTTTGATGGTTCGATGAAGGAAATGCCTACACCTGAAGAAATTAAAAATTCGGTAGCGAAAGTTGGTTATCAAAACATCGAATTAGATAGCGTAAATTCAACCATTTTCCTGAAAAAAGTAGGAATGAAGATTGGCTTTGGTGCAACCGGAAAAGGTTATGCTGCGGATAAGGGAAGAGAACTGATGGAACAAAAAGGCATTAAAGCAGGTATTGTAAATGCGGCTGGCGACATGACTACATGGGGCACAAAACCCAACGGCAAAGCTTGGAATGTAGGTGTTGCAAATCCGTTTGATGAAGAAAAGTACCTTGCTGTAATTCCATTAAAACGACAAGCGGTTACAACATCTGGCAGCTATGAAAAATATGTAGAATTTGATGGAAAACGATACGCACATATCATCAATCCGGTTACTGGCTACCCAGCAACAGGTTTAATTAGCGTTACTGTAATTGGCGAAAATGCAGAGCTGTGCAATGGTTTCAGTACATCTATTATGGTGTTGGGAAAAACAAAGGGCTTGGAATTGATCAAAAAGTTTCCTGATTATAGTTGTGTAATGGTAACTGATGATGGAGAAGTGGTGAAGTCGGCTAATTTTAAAGGGAAAGTGAAAAAGAAGTTGATGTAGAAATGACGACATTTTAGCAACTAAACTAAAGCTTATACTCATCAATCAACTCCCCAATCTGTTTAGCATAATCATTTCCTAACTCTTCCGAAGTCCAGTTGGTTTGTTCATTAACCGCAACGGAAATAACAGTGCCAATTAATTTGCTGCCTTCAAAAATATCATAAGCGCCATCTAAACGTGGTTGGATAGTTAACGTTTGCCCTACTAAGTTAATTTCAAAAGGTTCCATAACAACATAATTTGTTATAAATTAACAATGCAATGTAGGACTTGTTTTATTGGTAAAACTGGAAATAAGTTTTTACAATGAGCCAAATAGCAAAGCCGATGATGACAACTCCGGCAATTTTGTTCAGTTTTTTTAGGGTATTCTCTTTGATCCGATAGCGGAGTTTGCTGGCATAAAAGGTTTTCAAAGCATCAATAGCCAACTGTGTAGCCATAGCAATAAGGAAACAGAAGATTTTTTCTGGCAGCGAAGCTAGTTTTACAGAGATAATACCACTAACCACCACCCAAAACATTAACGTAGAGGGCGTAAGGATACACATTAAAAAGCCTTTGAGCACATAACCACGTTTACTCACTTTGATGTGATCGCCTTCTGAGTAGTTAATTTTTACATTTGATAGGAGGTAGTACATACCTACACCAACAATAAAAATACCGCCAATAATACCTACGTATTTATCAAACTCACTTTTATACTCAAAAAAATGTGAACCAAAAAGTACAATGGTGATTAAAATAAGGTCGCTAACAATTACGCCAGAGGCTAAAGAAAAGCCTGCTTTAAAACCTCTTTCTATACTGGTTTTAATCATAGCGAAGAAAACCGGACCTGTTAAAAACGATGAAATCAATCCCGCACCAATACCCAAAATGACTGCTTCAAACATGTTTGCTTTCGTAATTTCTGCTAATATGCGATTTTCAGCTTTAAAACCTCAATTTTTATTCAGTTTTTACAAATCTAGATTTCTAAAGTTTGCTAAAACTATTGGTAGTGCTGCTTGCATCAAAGTGTATTTTGTACACTATATTTTTCGTAAAAAATTCCTATGTTAGTCAAAATTTTCAAACCTTAAATATTTAACCAAATATGGAACAAAATGTAAAGACCAACTGGGCGCAGTTTATCCCTTTAGTAACTGTGTTTTTCTTTTGGGGCTTCGTAGCAGCAAGTAACGACATTCTCATCCCTGTATTTAAAGAAGCATTTCATCTATCTCAAAGCGAGAGCCAGTTGGTTTCTTTGGCATTTTATATTGCCTACACCGTTGGTTCTTTAATCTATATCGGTATCTCAGCGTTAATGAAAACTGATTTAATTAACAAAATTGGCTATAAAAACAGTTTAGCGTTAGGTTTAGCTATTTCAGCAATAGGTACTTTGTTGTTTTATCCGGCAGCAAACTTGGGCTCATTTCCTTTAATGCTTGCTGGTTTATTTACAGTAGCTTTAGGTTTCTCTCTGCAGCAAACGGTAGCAAACCCATTGGCTATTGCGTTAGGTCCGGTAAAAACGGGTTCTCAACGTTTAACAATGGCTGGCGGTATCAATAATTTCGGTACAACCATTGGACCGTTAATTGTAAGTTTTGCAATTTTTGGTACAGCTACAAGCGAAAGCACAACGCTTGATATTGAAAGTGTTAAAATTCCTTATTTAATTCTCGGCGCTGCGTTTTTAGCGGTAGCTATCTTCTTAAAATTTTCGGCTTTGCCTGATAAACCAGCTTTAGCCGAAGCTGATGTAGAAGAAGTTGGTGGTAGAACATCTGCGTTAAAATATCCTCAATTGGTTTTAGGAATGATCGCTATTTTCGTTTATGTAGGTGTGGAAGTATCTACAGCGAGTAACTTACCTGATTACATGAGCCACAAATTGGGTTTCGCAACGAAGGATATCGCACCGTATATTTCACTTTATTGGGCAAGCATGATGATTGGTAGATGGACGGGTGCAGTTGAAGCATTTACAGATAAAATCAGCCTGCAAAAAGTACTGAGATTTGTAGCGCCGTATTTAGCTTTTGGCGTTTTCTTATTAGTTAATGCTATTGCAAAGCACGACTTAGCTCCATTTTATGTTTACGGATTGATTATTTTGGTGTTAATCATAGCAGACGTTTTAAGTAAAGGTAATCCGGCTAGAATGCTGATGATTTTCTCGTTAATAGGTATTTTGGCATTAGTTACTGGCATGTCTACGTCTGGAATGGTAAGTGTTTATGCATTTACTAGTGTAGGTTTATTCTGTAGTACTTTATGGCCGTGTATTTTTACTTTAGCGGTTAGTGGTTTAGGCAAAAATACTAGTCAGGGCAGTAGCTTTTTAATTATGATGATTATGGGTGGCGGATTTATTAGTTATTTGCAGGGCTATGTTTCTGAGTACACAGGAATACAATATAGCTATGTTGTGGGCGTGCTTTGTTTTGCATACTTAGTATTCTATGCACTAAAGGCTAGTTCTGTATTAAAAGCTCAAGGTATCAGCTTCGATAAAAAAGTTTCGGGCGGACACTAATAATATTTTAAAGCACAATGAATAGAGCTCTGATTTTAATAGTCAGAGCTCTTTTTTTGTTGGCTAATCAAACGTTTGCGGCGTTTTAAATTTTTAAAAATATTTAAAATGCTAGCAGTTTTGTTTAAGTTAGGTGAAAATTTAAAACCAAACTAACAATGACTTCTATTCCAAACCAAAACAGAACGGCATTACTGCCAATGATAATTTGTTGTGCCTTCTTTTTTATTTTAGGTTTTGTTACCTGGGCTAATGGCTCGCTTATTCCGTTTGCTAAAAAAGCATTTGATCTCGAAACTGACTTGCAAGCATTCTTAGTAACCTTTGCCTCTTATATTGCTTATTTTTTCTTGGCTATTCCAAGCTCTTGGATATTGAAGAAAATTGGTTTTCATAACGGTTTAGTAGCAAGCGTTGTTGTTCTAGGTTTAGGTTCGTTGTTATTTATTCCAGCGGCCGAACAAAGTAGCTACATTTTGTTTTTAACTGCCATATTTGTGCAAGGCTCTGGTATGGCTTTGTTGCAAACTGCTGTAAACCCGTATTTAAGTATCATAGGTCCAATAGATAGTGCTGCTCAACGTATTTCTATAGCTGGTTTTTGTAATAAAACTGCAGGTATTATTGCTCCTATAGTTTTAGGTGCATTGTTATTAAAAGGTGCTAACGCAGCAGAAGCCAGATTGGCGAGTGCCGCTACCGAAGCAGAAAAGCAGTCGATATTAAACGAGCTTCTAGATCAATTGCATACACCATACATCGCATTAGCGGTATTTCTAGGTGTTTTTGCATTACTGCTTAAGTTTGTTAAGCTTCCAGAAGTTAATGTGGATGAAGAAGAGGTTTCTGAGACAGGAGCAAGTACTTCCCGTAAAACAATTTTCAATTACCCTCATCTTTTCTTAGGTTCTTTGGCTATTTTCTTTTGTGTTGCCGTAGAAGTAATGGCGGGTGATATTATTGGTACTTATGCTAGAGAGTTAGGTACCGTTCCTCAGGTTTTTAGAGATAATGCTACTGCCTTTACTTTAGGTTTTATGTTGGTGGGCTATTTAATAGGGATGACCACTATTCCTAAATTCATAAGCCAGCAAAAGGCATTGATGGTTTGTACCATAGTTGGTATTTTATTTACCGTATTGTCGGTGTTTACTTCTGGCGTTATTTCTTTTTGGTTTGTGGCTTTATTAGGTTTGGCAAACTCGTTGATGTGGCCTGCTATTTTTCCACTAGGTATTAAAGGCTTGGGTAAATTTACCAAAACAGGCTCTGCTATTATGATTATGGGTATTGCCGGTGGTGCAATTTGGCCATTGGTTTACGGCTTTATGAAAGATAAATTGCATATCGACTTTCAGCACGCATTCTTGTATGCAATGTTACCAGGCTATTTATACATTATTTACTTCGCCACAAAAGGGCATAAAGCTGGTGCAAAAAGTTAAATCGGAAATAGATATTTTTCGAACACAATAAAAACATTAATTTTGAAAGCTCTTCGATTTCTCGGAGGGCTTTTTTATTCAATCTACATGGCAAAAAAATCTTTTAATGAAATTTATATGAACTTGGCATCTGATCTTGCCAGTCGTTCGCATTGTGTGAGAGCTCATGTAGGTGCAGTGCTAACAAAAGATACCCGAATTATTTCCATTGGTTACAATGGTCCACCGCCAGAAACGCATAATTGTGATGAAGAATGGCCAGAAACTGGTTGTGCTAGAGATAGCAAAGGTAGCTGTTCTTTAGCCTTACATGCAGAAGAAAATGCCATTCTGTATGCTGTAAAAAACGGCTCTAAAATAGAAGGATCTACGTTATATACTACCTTGTCTCCTTGTATTGCTTGCGCCAGGTTAATTTTATCATCTGGAATTAGAGAAGTTTTCTATCGTGATTCTTATGCCGCTTATAAAGGTTTAGCTAGCGATGAAGGTGTAGATTTCTTGAATAGATTTGGGGTGAAGACTACGTTGTTGAGTGGCAATTAGGTTTGTTTACCACCTAAGCCACCTTAGTTCATTTTAGTTTTTATGTTTTATTAACTATCAGATGAAAAATTAAAAAGTTCGTCATTGCGAGGTACGAAGCAATCTCACAAGTGCGTTAAGGAAAAAACTATCGCATTAAGATTGCTTCGTTCCTCGCAATGACGGCATGAGTTACATCTGCGTTTGATTTAAGCAATGTTTTGAGTTAAATAGACCTGATAGGAGCGAGCATCCCGATGTCATCCTGAGTTTGACGAAGGATATCGGGATAAAGCGGATAGCAGGGCTTTCGCAGCCGAAAAGCACTAAAATTGCTCTTCATAAATTAATCAGTAATCAAATCTAAAATCGTACTTCTAAAATCGTAAATTTCCTTACCTTTGCGCATGCTAGAAAAAATCATTATCCTCGATTTTGGTTCGCAATTTACACAGCTTATTGCACGTCGTGTTCGCGAATTAAATGTGTACTGCGAAATTCATCCATTTAACAACATTCCAGAATTAGATTCAACAGTAAAAGGAGTTATCCTTTCGGGAAGTCCATCTTCTGTGCGTCAAGAAAATGCGCCATTTGTAGACTTGAATTTGTTTAAAGCTTACCCATTATTGGCGGTTTGTTACGGAGCGCAGTTTATTGCACAACAAAGCGGAGGAAATGTAGAAGCATCGGCAACGAGAGAGTACGGTAGAGCTAATTTGAGCTTTGTGAACAACGAAAATCCGTTGTTTAAAGGTATTTTAGTTGATTCGCAAGTATGGATGAGCCACGGTGATTCGATTACTCAAGTGCCAGAAAATTTCGAAATTATTGCAAGTACATCTGAAGTTAGAGTAGCTGGTTATCAGGTAAAAGGCGAGCAGACTTATGCTATCCAATTTCACCCAGAAGTAACGCACAGTACCGATGGTAAAACTTTATTAAGCAACTTCTTAGTTGGTATTTGCGGCTGTAGTCAAGATTGGACTTCGGATGCTTTTGCAGAAACTACCATAGCCGAGTTGAAAGCGCAGTTAGGTGATGATAAAGTTGTTTTAGCACTTTCTGGCGGTGTAGATAGTAGTGTTGCTGCGGTTTTATTGCACAAAGCGATTGGCAAAAACTTACATTGTATTTTCGTAGATAACGGTTTATTACGTAAAAACGAATACGAAAATGTATTGGAGCAATACAAAGATTTTGGCTTAAACATTAAAGGAGTTGATGCTAAAGAAAGATTTTTAGGTGAATTGGCTGGGGTTGAAGATCCGGAGAAGAAACGTAAAATCATTGGTCGTGTATTTATCGAGGTATTTGATGATGAAGCACATCAAATTCAAGATGTGAAGTGGTTAGCGCAGGGAACGATCTATCCTGATGTAATCGAGTCGGTTTCTGTGAATGGTCCTTCGGCTACCATTAAATCGCACCATAACGTAGGTGGTTTGCCAGATTTTATGAAACTAAAAGTAGTTGAGCCACTTAAGACGTTATTTAAGGATGAAGTGCGCAGAGTTGGAAACACTTTAGGTTTAGAATCGTTTATTTTAGGTAGACATCCTTTCCCTGGTCCTGGTTTAGGGATTAGAATTATTGGAGAGGTAACTGCCGAAAAGATTGCGATATTACAGGAAGCGGATCATATTTACATCCAAAACTTGAAAGATGCTGGTTTATACGACCAAATTTGGCAAGCTGGAGCGATATTTTTACCGGTGCGTTCGGTAGGTGTAATGGGCGATGAACGTACTTATGAGAACGTAATTGCTTTGAGAGCGGTAGAATCGTTAGATGGTATGACTGCAGATTGGTGCCATTTGCCTTATCCGGTACTCGCTAAAATATCCAATGAAATTATCAATAAAGTAAGAGGGATTAACCGAGTTGTGTATGATATTAGTTCGAAACCGCCAGCAACTATTGAGTGGGAATAAGCATAAATTAAAAACACATAGACACATAGTTGTATTTTTTATAGATATGATTAGTAGATTTTTGAAGTTTTTTTTCCATAAAAATCTATCTGCCTATGTGGTTAGAAACATTTCAACGCTTTATATACTAGCATTTATTGCTGTGTTGGCGAGTTGTTCGCCCAAAATAACTAAGCCGGTGGTGAAAACCCCGGCTAAACCTGTTGAACAAAAAACTGCTACCAAATTTACGCAAGGTAATATCAGTGTTTTTGTGCCTTTTCAGTTGAATAAATTCAATTTAAAAACGGTTACCAAAGTACAAATTGGCAAAGCCGATATGGCTATTGATTTCTATCAAGGCTTAATGTTGGGCATTGATTCTGCCGCTAACGAAGGCTTAAATTTTAAGGTAAATGTTTTTGATAGTAGAGATGATAACAGTCAGTTGGCTGGCTTGATTAAACGGGAAGCTGTTAAAAGCAGTAATTTGCTGATAGGCCCGATATTTCCCGATGGCATTAAGTATATGACGAGCTTTTCGGAAGCTAATAAAATGCCGTTGATATCTCCTTTGGCGGCTTCGAAACCGAGTGAGTTTAACAATCCGTACTTAATTTCTGTAGTGAACGATATTGAGCAGCATGGAATTAAAGCTGCAGATTATATTGCTAAGCAGTACAAGGCAGATCAAACTATTGTGGTGCTCATTAATACCAAAAAATCATCTGACGAAGCTTTCGCAGCGCCGATTAGAAAGCAATTTGCAGCGAAACATCCAAGTTTTGTGGTACAGGAATTTTCATCCACCTATGTGTTTGAAACGAAGATGGTAAAAGGTAAAAAGTATGCCGTTATTGTGTGTTCTGATGATGCTCCGTTTGTTGCTCCGAGCTTAACCAAGCTACATCGTTTGAAAAACATTGCTGGCTATCCAATTCAAGTTTTCGGTCACCCCAATTGGGCAAAACAAACCTATAATATCGATCAGTTGCAGAACCTGCAAACGGTGTTGAGTTCTTCATATTATATCGATTACAAGAATAATAAAGTAATTAATTTTGTGAAGGCCTATCGAACTAAGTACGAGTTTGAGCCTACAGAATATGCTTTTAAAGGTTTTGATGTGGGCTATTATTTTGGTAAGTTGATTGCTAAGCATGGAGCGAATTATGCAGATTTTATTGTAAAAGAAAATTATAAAGGTTTGCATAACGATTTTAATTTCGGTTACGATGCGGAATATGGCTATTACAACCAGCACTTGATGATGTTACAGTATAGAAATACAGCATTAGTGCAAGTGGATTAAAAGCCCTCTCTGCCGTCGGCATCTCTCCCTAAGGGAGAGAAAAGTTCTTGGCATTGGAAGTGGAAGGACTAGCAATCTATTTATTAAAACGCTTTAAGATTGCTTCGCAAAACTTGCAATGACTGAGGATTTACGGAGGAACTTTTAACCAACAATAAAGCAATTCTACAATACAACAATTTAATTTAATGAAAGTACACCATCATATCCGAGCGTTTGAGCAGGTTTTAGCAAGTTACGATGGTAAGTTGCCATTGCATCGTCATTTGGTTATCTATTTTAAACAGAATAAGCAAATGGGCTCTTCGGATAGGAGATGGGCAAGTAGGTACCTCTATAGTTACTTTAGGTTAGGCAAGGCTTTGCCTAATTTGTCAACTATAGAACGTTTGGCTGTAGCCGATTTTCTTTGTAACGCCGATTTAAGTTTGATTACTGAAAGTACTTTTCCTAAGGCTGCAGAGCATATTTCTTTGCCTTTGGTAGATAAGGTAGCTTTTGTAAAATCTCAATATCCTGATTTTGATTTGAAGGATGTTTTCCCATTTAAGCATGAGCTTTCAGAAGGAGTTGACAAAGAAGCTTTTCTGCTATCGTTATTTGTTCAGCCAGATTTATTTATTCGCGTTAAAGAAACGCATTTGCCAACCATTAAATCTAAAATTGAAGCTGCGGGTGTTGCTGTACAGGAATTGACAGATACTACTTTGGCATTGCCTAACGGAACAAAGTTAGAGCAGATTATCGATGATGCTCGTTTGTACCAAGTGCAAGATTTTTCTTCCCAAAAAACTGGCGATTACTTTAAGCCGCAACCTTACGATTATTGGTGGGATTGCTGTGCGGCATCTGGTGGAAAATCGTTACTCATTCATAGCCTAGAACCAAAAGTTAAATTACTTGCCAGCGATGTAAGGGAAACTAGTTTAGGTAATTTGCAAGAGCGTTTCATTGCTGCTGGGATTAAGGATTTCCAGAAAAAGACCATAGATCTTTTGCAAAACAACGACCAGATATTACATCATTACGAGTTTGATGGCATTTTGTTAGATGCGCCTTGCTCTGGTGCTGGTACTTGGGGACGAACACCTGAAATGTTGTATTTCTTTGAAGAGTACAAAGTGGCTAACTATGTGAAGTTGCAAAAAGCTATCGCTGAGAATGTAGTGAAGTATTTAAAGCCCGGCAAACCTTTAATTTACATGACTTGCTCTGTTTTTAAACAGGAAAACGAAGATGTGGTGGCTTATTTGTTAGAGAAATTCCCGTTGAAATTGGAAAGTATGGAATTGATTAAAGGCTACAACGACAAAGCAGATAGCATGTTTGTAGCAAGGTTGATTAAGGAGTAGCATTTCATCTAAATTATAAAAACACCCCAACCCGTTGGGCACCCCTCTGGAAGAGGGGAATTGCACTCTATATTCCCCTCTTCCAGAGGGGTGGTCGAAGACCGGGGTGTTTGATCTATTTAATTTCTATATTTTGCTAGTTCAAAGATCTCTCCACTACGGTCGAGATGACGCACTATGATTGGTAATGAAAAAATCAACTTTTCCCCTTCAACTTCCCACGCAAATAGCTAATTGCCTCTAACAAGATAGCTAATGCGCCAATGTATACCGTAAATTGCTCAAATAAGTTCATCTTCGGTTATTTAAATCTTAGATGAATTTAAGCAATTAATGTTACAATCCAGTATTTGTCCTAAAAAGTTTAATTGCAATAGCTAAAAGGATAACGCCAAAGCTCTTTCTCAGTACGTTCAAACCGGTTTTACCTAATAATTTTTCTAATCTAGCGGTGTTTTTAAGTACGAAATAAACGAAAACCATATTCAGTAAAACTCCTATCAATATGTTTTCTGTACGATATTCTGTTTTTAAAGATAAAAGCGTAGTTAATGAACCAGCACCTGCAATTAACGGAAATGCCAGAGGCACAATAGAAACCGTTTCAGGAGCTTCATCTCTAAAAAAGTGGATGCCTAAAACCATTTCCATGGCAATAAAGAAAATTACTAACGAACCCGCAATAGCGAAAGACTGCACATCTACACCAATTACATTCAAAACAGCCTTTCCTCCAAATAAAAATAAAATCATGATGGCAGTTGCCACGATGGTCGCTTTTTCGGACTGGATATGTCCTGCTTTTTTGCGCAGCGAAATGATAATGGGAATAGAACCCAGAATATCAATAATCGCAAATAAAATCATCGAGGTAGATAAGATTTGATTGAAGTCGAAGTGCAGCGGTTCCATACGTTAAAATTTGATGCAAAAATACGGCTAATACTTTAAAAAGTTGTAATTCAGTAGCTAAGTTTTCTCAAGCCGATAAAAATTCAAGGATAAATTAAGTAAGGCTTAACTGTGTTTAACCAGTTTGGAACATTAGTATCTATTTTGTTTGTAATGATTTTCTCTAATGAATTGCTTAGGCCAAGCAGTTTATCTAAATGTTTTTCGCCGTTAGGATTTACGTTGGTTAAGTAATTTCTTTCTTTTAGATGATTGGGAAATAATCTAGCCATTAAGCTAATCAGCATTATAACATAAGCAACAGGTTTAAAGGAGTGAAGGTTTTTAGGAATTATCCTTAAGCCATGACAAATGTCATTTAAATAAGGAGCTACGGTAGCTTTGAAGGTAATGATTTCTAAATCTGCGACGTCTGAATTTTCTAACATCTTGTCCCTTAGCAAAGATGCATCTATCCACGGAGCGCCGAACTGTTCGAATGGAAATTCCGTGCCTCTCGCTTCATTAATATTCAAGCCTTCGAACAAGCATGTACCGGGATAAATGTAAGTTGTATGTCTTTTTTGAATGGCAGGAGAAGTCGCAAAAAATGGGTAATTGTTATTTTCGTATCGATCCCAGTTTTTCATTGCTTCTATCTCTAATTGCAATGATGGATACTGGCTACTTTTAAAATAGCGAGCTAATTCTCCTAAAGTACAATTGTGTTTAATCGGGATGGGAAACCTACCAATGAAAGAACTGCAATTTTCCTCAAGAATAGGACCTTCTGCAAATTCAAATTGTTTGGCTATTGGGTTGGGTCTGTCTAAAATGAGTAGCTTTTTTCCATTTGCAGCACAGGTTTCCATTACATAGGTCATGGTCCATAGGTAGGTGTAAAATCTTGCACCTATATCTGGTAAATCAACTATAACTAAATCTATGTCGGCTAAATCATTAGCTGTTGGGGCAAGCTTTTCGCCATATAAACTTACAATGGGTAATTTAGTAATAATGTCTGTATCATCACTGATGAATGCGCCATCATCGCCTTTGGCACTAAAACCATGCTCTGGTGAAAACAATTTTTTGACGTTAAAACCTTTTGATAGCAACGCTACGCTAGCATGTGTACCGGTAGTGCTTAATGAAGTAGCATTACACACTAAACCAATAGTGATATCTTCTAGATTTTTGCTTTCTAAAAGTACATCTATTCCAAATTTAACTGGTTTAGCAGTCATACTGATATATTATTGTTTGAGAACGGAATGTCAATTTTAAAGATAGGACATTTTGAAGATCAATTCTTCGTATTGTTCTGTTTGATGTATTTGGCAACATCTAACATAGGGGCAATCCACGCTTCTTGCTCCTTACTTTTAATGTAGTTTAATATTTTCCTATGATCTTCCAATGTGACGTCCATCGGATTGCCACCACCTACGCCGTGAAATAAAATGACTAAAAGTGAATTAGTCTCGATCGCTTCATCCACCCATTTTTTCATATCTGCAAAAGTATGCTTGTTTATAGCGTAGCAATCTATGGCGAATAAATCGACTTTGTTAATAGGTTTCATCTCGTGTTTAACAAAACGAGCCGCAACGAAATCTTTTTTAAGATCCTTAACAAAGGAAATGTTATTGACAACGGTATCTGCACAAGGATAGGCGAATGTTCGCTCTTTTTTGCCGTCTAAAGCTTCTAAAAAAGCATTGCTCATCTTTATTTCGTCAAGCAAACGTGCAACTGTGTAGTTATTGAGATTGTATTCCTTTTTTACCCATTCTCTTCCGGGTTTATCACCAATACAAGGATGATATAAAGTATGATTTCCAAGCTCGTGACCGTTTGATGCTACCTTTTTCCACGCCGATATATTGTTTTTAGCGGTATAAGCCGTTAAATAAAAGGTTGCTTTTAAGTTTAGTGAATCAAGTACTGGAATTGCATTATTAAGGTGCTGAGGAATTGCATCATCGTAAGTAATTACAATTGCAGCTTTTTTATTGTTCCAAGTGTTTTGCCCAAAAGCAAAAAAGCCGAAACAAATCATCAAACTAAGTAATAATGCTTTCTTCATTTTCAATTTCTTAAAGTATAAAATAAGATAGCCCCGATTTTAGGTCGGGGCTATCTTTTAAATTATCCTAAGTTCGATTTTTAACCACCTTAGACACCTAAGAGAACCTAAGTCTTACGTGTACTAAGGTGTCTAAGGTGGTTAAAATCTAAAATCGTAATTCTAAAATCTAAAATCCCTTTATCCTAATTTCTTATACCTAATTCTTTTTGGAGACACATCGCCTAAACGTTTTTTACGGTTTTCTTCGTAATCAGAGTAGTTTCCTTCAAAGAAATAAACTTGCGAATCGCCTTCGAATGCTAAAATATGCGTACAAATACGATCCAAGAACCATCTATCGTGACTAATCACTACCGCACAACCTCCAAAGTTCTCCAAAGCTTCTTCCAAAGCACGCAAAGTATTCACGTCGATATCGTTGGTAGGCTCATCCAGTAATAAAACGTTAGCACCCTCTTTTAAGGTAATTGCCAAGTGCACACGGTTACGCTCACCACCAGACAATACGCCAACTTTCTTTTGTTGGTCGGCACCGTTAAAGTTAAATTTAGAAACATAAGCCCTAGAATTTACTTGCTTGTTACCCAACAGCATATTGTCTAAACCATCGGTAATGTTTTCGTAAACTGTCTTATCAGGATTTAAATCGTTGTGCATTTGGTCAACGTACCCCAATTTCACCGTTTCACCCACTCTAAAATCACCAGCATCTGTTTGTTCCTGACCAGTAATTAAACGGAATAAAGTAGTTTTACCAGCACCGTTTGGCCCGATAATACCCACAATACCCGCTGGAGGTAAAGAGAAACTCAAGTTTTCGAACAGCAATTTGCCATCGTAGGCTTTTGAAATATTGTTGGCTTCAATTACCACATTACCCAAGCGAGGTCCCGCAGGAATGAACAATTCTAACTTTTCTTCGCGTTCTTTTCCGTCTTCACTAGCTAATTTGTCGTAGTTGCTTAAACGAGCTTTAGATTTCGCATGACGAGCTTTAGGAGCCATACGCACCCACTCCAACTCACGCTCTAACGCTTTCTGACGTTTACTTTCTGTCTTATCTTCCTGTGCTAAACGTTTCGCTTTTTGGTCTAACCATGATGAGTAGTTACCCTTCCAAGGAATACCTTCGCCACGGTCTAATTCCAAAATCCAGCCCGCAACGTTATCTAAGAAATACCTATCGTGGGTAACCGCAATTACAGTTCCTTCGTAATTTTGTAAGAACTGTTCTAACCAGTCGATACTCTCTGCATCCAAGTGGTTGGTAGGCTCATCTAACAACAATACATCTGGCGATTGCAACAACAAGCGGCACATCGCCACACGGCGGCGCTCACCACCCGATAATACCGCAATTTTTGTATCTGGGTCTGGGCAACGCAAAGCATCCATTGCACGCTCTAACTTATTGTCTAATTCCCATGCGTTCGATGCATCAATTTTATCTTGCAACTCACCTTGTCGAGCCATCAATTTATCCATCTTATCGGCATCAGAATAGTTTTCCTCTAAACCAAAAGCCTCATTAATTTCTTCGTATTCTTTTAGTATGGCAGTAATTTCGGCAACGCCTTCTTCAACTACCTCTCGTACCGTTTTTTCTGGGTCTAATTCTGGTTCTTGAGCTAAATATCCCACAGAATAGCCTGGAGAGAATACTACTTCGCCTTGTATAGACTTGTCTAAACCAGCAATAATTTTTAATAATGATGATTTACCCGAACCGTTTAAACCTACAACGCCAATTTTGGCACCGTAAAAAAACGATAGGTATATATTTTTTAAAACCTGTTTTTGTGGCGGGTAAATTTTGCTTACCCCAGCCATTGAAAAGATTATTTTTTCGTCTGACATTTTAAAATTTTGTTTCTGCAAAGATGCTTTTATTTCGGGAGAGAAAAAAACGTTTCGGGTTTTAGATTTAATAATAGAAAAGCAGTTTACTACAGCTATCAATGTTAGTCGGGCTATCCGCTACTCCCGATGAAAAATCGGGATACGCTGCTATCCCGTTTAAATAACGAAAGTTTGCGCTACTACGTTAAAACCCTCTCTGCCCTTTGGCCACCTATTGATGTTTTCATAGTTGTTTTTGTATCAATGAACTTCGTTTCACTACGGTTCTCCCTGAGAGGGAGAGAAAAGATAATATGAAAGGCTGTGGGATTTAGTATGCCCGTTCCTAAGTATTTCTCTCTATCCTTTGGGGAGAGATGCCGAAGGCAGAGAGGGGTTTAAACAACCACTCATTATCTCCAAACTCCTTTCCATTTCCTCAACAGTTAAATGGCCAAAGCCTAATCGCATTGCCATAATTTTTCTATTTTGATAAAGGATGTTCTTGGGGATAAACAAATCATGTTTTTGGCAAGATTTAGCTAATTGTAGTAAAGAAATAGGCCTGTTCCATTTTAACCAAATGGCCAATCCACCGTTGGGTACCTCGAAAGATATTTCATCTCTAAAGTGCTCAATCAATAATTTACAGCAATAATTTCTGCGCTCTAGGTAAACTTTCAAAGATTTCTTCAAATGTCTATGAAAATCGCCTTCCGCTATCATTTCACCTAAAACCTGTTCCATCACCACATCTCCTTGGCGGTCTATGATACCGAGATACTTTTGCATTTCTAAAATCAAATTCTGTGGAGCCACCACAAAACCGGCACTGAAAGACGGTGCTAAGGACTTTCCAAACGAACCTACGTAAATCACCATTCCATTTGTATCTGCACTGGCTAAAGGCATAATCGTGCTTTTATCATACTGAAAATCGTAATCGTAATCGTCTTCTATAATGATGAAACCATGCTTTTGTGCCAATTGTAAAAGTTGCACCCTCCGCTTTGCATTTAAACTTACGGTAGTAGGGTAGTGGTGGTGTGGCGTAATGTAAACCAACCTTATTTTGATAGTCTTTAACAAATCTTCCAAAGCATCTACGTTAATTCCCTGTTCATCTACAGGCAAGGTTTTAACATTTGCGCCAGCTTTAAGGAAAGTCATATTCGCAGTAAAAAAACCTAGTTCTCCAACCATTACTACATCACCTGCTTCAATTAAAAGTTGCGAAATGATATACAAACTCATCTCTGTGCTACGTGTAATGAGCAAATTGTTTTTGGAGATGTGTAAACCACGAGAAATATTCAGGTAATTACTCAGTTGTTCTTTAAAATAGGTACTATCTTCTTTATTTCTAGTGATTTTCTTGACAGTGCTTTTTCTTTTCATCGATGCACTGTATAAGCTGGTTAGGTAGCTCATTTGCGTCAAACGAATATCTGGAGTGCCATCATTAAATTGATAGGTACAATTGGTTTGTTCAAATGGATTGTCCAAGATGTTCGATTGCTTAAAAGTATAGCCAGTTTGTGTTGGGTAATTTGATAAAGAAACCAATGCATCATAAGGTCGTTCAGCAATTTTGGTTTTATTATCCATTACGTAAGCACCTTTATTGGGATGAATTGCTACCCAACCTTGTTGATGCAAATCTTCGTATGCGGCAATAACCGTTTTACGATGTAGTCCAAGTAACTCGCTTAAAGTTCTGCTGCCTGGCATCTTTGTTCCTGCTACCAAATAACCTCGTTGTATGGCATTAATGAGCTGTTGTGTAAGTTGTAAATAGATAGGCGTTTTTGTACTTCTATCTAAACTAATGAAACTTAAAAAGGGAATATCAACCGGACTACTCATATTCTTAAAACTGGACTATTTGAATGTTCCGGAAAGATACGAGTTTTGCGAAGAATTTAATTTAACCACAAAGACACGAAGAACACAAAGTGTTGGCAGTTTGCAAAAACAACTTTCCAATATTTAAACAACAGCACAATGAAACAATTTTTATACGCATTAACATTCGTCCCGGCATTAACTTTTGCCCAGCAAGACACTACCAAGCTTAACGAAATCATCATTTCTGAAAACAGATTGCAAACACCTTTTAGTAAACAGGCTAGAAATATCCAGCTAATTACCAAAGAACAGATTGCTCAATTGCCCGTAAAATCAATTAATGAGGTTTTGAGTTTCATTGCGGGTGTAGACGTTCGTCAGCGTGGGCCTTTTGGCGCACAAGCAGATATTAGTATAGATGGTGGAAGTTTTGAGCAAACTTTGATTTTATTGAACGGCGTAAAAATATCTGATGTACAAACGGCGCATCATTCTATGAATATTCCAGTGCCATTATCAGCTATTGAGCGTATTGAAGTATTAAAAGGGCCAGCAGCTCGTATTTATGGTATTAATGCTTTAACGGGTGCCATTAACATCGTTACCAAAACTAGTAAACAGTCTGCTATAGATGTAAATGTTCAAGCTGGTTCTTCTTTTGAGGCTAAAGCAGTAGGTGACGGCAGCGGAAAATACCGTGGCGCTTCTACTCAACTAGCTTTAAATATGGCTGGTAAAAACAGCCAGCATTTGTTTGGCTTTGGTGTGAGTGATTATAATGGCCAGCGTTACAACAGCAGCACTTACGACCATAAGTTTTTCTATCAAGGGAACATCGATTTTGATGAAAAAAACAAACTGAATTTAATGGGCGGCTACATCGATAATGCATTTGGGGCGAGTGGTTATTATGCTGCTCCAGGCGATAAAGAAGCTTTCGAAATTGTAGAGACTGCTTTGTTTGCCGTGGGTTCTTCTCATCAACTGAGCAATAATTTCAGTCTTCGCCCAAGAGTGAGTGCCCGTTACAACTGGGACGATTACCGCTACTTCCGTAACGATTTAACACGAGCTAGGTCACTACATCAAACCAAAGTGTGGTCGGCAGAATTAAATAGCACCCTACATTCTACCATAGGTGATTTCGGTTTTGGTTTAGAAAGTCGTTCGGAAGATATTGAGAGCACCAACATTGGCGACAGACAGAGGTACAACCATGGTGCTTATGCCGAGTACAAAACCGAAGCTTTGAAAAATTTACTTTTAAATATCGGTACTTATGTGAATTACAATACGCAGTACGGTTGGCAAGCTTTTCCGGGCTTAGATGCTGCTTATCTATTTGCGCCAAAATGGAAACTGGCTTTTAATATTGGTTCTAGTCAGCGTATTCCATCTTTCACCGATTTGTATTTAAACCAACGTCCGGGAAATATTGGTAATCCTAATTTGGTGTCAGAAAATGCTTGGCAATACGAGTTTTCACTTCAATATAAAGCTCAAAGTTTCTATGTTCAAGGAGGATATTTTTACCGTAACATTTCCGATTTTATTGATTGGGTGAGAAACTCGACTGCGGTGCCGTATCAACCACAAAACTTTGGGAATAACAAAATACAAGGGGTAAACTTAACAATAGGACAGGAGCTGAATTTTAGCAGCAGAAGTGCCTTAAAGTATGATTTAAGCTATAATTACTTACATGCAGGAGAAATGAGTTACGCCAATAACATTACTTCTAAATATGTGGTAGAGAATTTGAAGCACCAGGCGCTGATGAGATTGAATTACCGCTATAGCAATTGGCAAGCAACGTTAGGCAATAGGTGGATTGAAAGAGAACTCAAAAACCCTTATTTAATTACTGATTTCCGTTTGATGTATGGTAAAGCTAATTGGAACATTTATACCGAAGTAACCAACCTATTTGATAAAGAGTACATTGAAGTGGCTGCGGTACCATTGCCAAAAAGATGGTTTGCGCTTGGTGCTAATTTGAGGTTTGGGTTGTAATTTAATCTTTCGTCATTGCGAGGTACGACCGCGAAGCAGCTACGTAGTAAACCAATCTTAAAGCAAATTGCTACTTTATGAGTTGTAAGATTGCTTCGTACCTCGCAATGACGATTAATTTAACCGGCAATAACGAAATGTGTTAAACCTGAAGTTTTAATTTTAGTTTTTCAAGCTCACTGTCATCGTTCAAATCAACAAAAAACTCCTTTTGCCAAGTTTGTGTTTTCTGAGCTTGTTTATTTTCTGGAATATCCCAATTTGGATAAATTCTGAAGCCTCGTTTTCCTTCTTTATTGCCTTTGGTAAGGATTTGTTTTTCGCTCAAAGCTGACTTCGGAAAAAGAAACAAACCTCGTTGCTCATCATTTTCTGTATAAATTATATAAAAATCGAAATCATCATCGATATGAAAAGGCTCGGTAATGCCTCGCGAATTTCTTCTCCAAAGCGTTACAAACAGTCCTATCTTTTTAGGGGTGATTTTAGCTTTTCTGAATTTGATATTTGCAGTGCCCAGCTGGAAATTATAACCACAATATTCTTCACATTCTAAATCTTTTTCGACGTTAGCAATATGTAAATTAAATGTTTGGAATAGGTTTTCTAATGGAGTAAACACCTTCGTTATAAATTTTCATTAATAATCGCATACAAAACATGGTCTTGATATTGCCCATCCTTTTTCGTATGACATTTAAGTATTCCTTCTTCCTTCATCCCGGCATTTTTCATCACTTTTCCCGAGGCAATATTAACATCGAAATGCGTAGCAAATATCCTTTTCAGTTTTATTTCCTCAAAACCGAATTTGATGACGGATTTTACAGCTTCTGTAGCAAAACCTCTGTTCCAATAATTCTGATGCAGCCAATAACCCAATTCTGCTTTATTAAATTTCTTGTCAATGCCTAAACCTACGCCACCAATAATTTTTCCATTTACTGATGCTCTGATTGCGAAAATAAATCCATCCTCATTTTTAAAATTTTCTGAAGCTAGGTTGATCCAAAACACTGCACTTTCTTTGGTATAAGGTTTCGGGATATTGATTGTGTTTTGATAGTAAATCTCATTTTGAAGTGCCTCAACAATATCATCAGCATCGCTTAGTAAAGGTTGATTTAACACCAATCTATCTGTAGTTAATGTGGGGTACATTTTTGGCATTTGTTACGATGTCCTTTCAATAATATTACTCAAATATAGTCTATTATAAAAATAGGTGGATGATGACACCCACCTATTCCAAGATATTCAATTTATGCGATTGCTTTTCTAAAACCTTCCGATAAAATCGGAATAAACTCTCTCTGCATCCGGCAAGAATTAAAGTAGACTTACGAAGTTTGGGAAACTTCGTAAGTCTTTTAAGCAAATTACGCTGTAGTGTTTTTCCTCTAATTCTTATAAGTAAACCACTTAAACATTTCCTTAAAAGTAGTTTTCTTGCCGTACATTAAAATACCAACACGGTAAATTCTGCCAGCTATCCACACTGTGGCAACAAAGCCAGCAACCAATACCGCCATAGACAATACCAGTTCCCAAGTTGGTACGCCATAAGGTATACGTACTACCATGGCAATAGGAGAAGTAAATGGCACCATCGACAACCAAAATGCGGTGCTGCCATAAGGGTCGTTTGTCACCACGCTTAGCGATAATGCATAACCTAACAACAGCGGCAACATTACGGGCATCATAAACTGTTGGGTTTCCGTTTCGCTATCAACGGCAGAACCTATGGCAGCATACAAGGCACTGTAGAATAAATATCCTCCCAAAAAGAAGAAGATGAAAACAAACACAATTTTACCGATATCAAGGCCAGCTAAACTTTTTTGGATATCACCAATTGGTCCGGCTTGTGTTGAAGCAGCAGCCATCTGCGGATTAGCCTGCGTGACCTGACTTTGCGCCTGGGCGGCAGCAATTTCCTTCACATCTTCTTTATTCACAAAAATGCTCACCGCTGCCGTGCTGATGGCCAAAGTAAGCACAATCCACAACATAAACTGCGTTAAACCAACCAAGGCAATGCCAATAATTTTACCCATCATTAACTGAAAAGGCTTTACCGACGATACCATTACCTCAATAATTCTGCTGGTTTTTTCCTCAATAACGCCACGCATTACCTGCACGCCGTAAAGCATAATGAACATAAACATCATGATACCTGCGGTAAAGGCAATAAAACTACTTGCACCAGCGCTCGACTCTTTCTCGTCGCCAGTTTCGGCAATTTTTTTCGTAGTGATATCCACGTCTGTTTTTAGCTTATCTAAATCGGCCTGCGAAATGCCCGACTGCTTTAGCTTCTGCGTCCTAATCAACTCCTCAATATCGCCAGAAATACGTCTGTTTAGCGACATTCCCGCTTGCTTGGCGCCAAATAATTCAATGCCCTTTGGGGCTTCTAAAGTAAATTCAGGTAGGTAAAGGATATAATCGTAATCAGATTTGTTGAGGTCTTTTTTCGCATCTTCCAAACTCGATTTAAGGTAAGTGTACGATGTGTTTTTGTCCGTTTGTAGCTGCTCGGTTAAGGTTTTGTTATCGCTAACCACCGCAACGTTATCGTGTGTGTCCTTAATTCCTTTGTACGTGAAATAACCAATTAGCGCATAAACACCTGCAATTAACAGCGGCGTTAAGAAAGTCATCACAATGAACGATTTCTTTTTTACTCTCGAAAAATATTCCCTTTGGATAATGAGTAAAATCTTATTCATGGCTTTGTCCTTTCACTTTTTCAATAAAAATATCGTTCATGGTTGGTATCACTTCATCTAAACGATGAATGTTCACAAGCGGCAGCAATTGCGCTAAAGCCTCATTAGCTGTACGGTTTTCGTTCAATTTCAATTTAACCACCTGGTGGCCTTTAACTTTTTCGCTTTGCAGCACGCTGTAAATTTCGTTGCTGGTAGCGCTGTAATCGCCCTCGTATTCTACCCAATAAGTATTGCTGCGATAGCTGGCTTTAATGTCATCTACAGCACCATCCAATATCTTTTTAGATTTATTAATCAGTGCAATATTGTCGCAAAGCTCTTCCACGCTTTCCATGCGGTGTGTAGAGAAAATAAACGTAGCGCCGTTTTTGTTCAGTTCTAAGATTTCATTTTTGATGATATCTGCATTCACAGGGTCAAAACCAGAGAAAGGTTCGTCCAATATAATCAGTTCAGGTTGGTGCAAAACCGTGGCTACAAATTGTACCTTTTGCTGCATTCCCTTACTCAAATCTTCCACTTTTTTGTTCCACCAATCCTTCATTTCCAGCTTTTCGAACCAATATTTAATGCGTTTGGTTGCCTCGGCACTGTTCAGTCCTTTCAATTTGGAAAGGTAAAGCACTTGCTCGCCAATCTCCATTTTTTTGTAGAGTCCGCGTTCCTCGGGCAGGTAGCCAATTTGCGAAATGTGGTTGGTGTTCAGGCGTTCGCCATTAAAAAATACTTCTCCGCTATCGGGAGCTGTAATTTGGGTAATAATTCTAATGAGGGAGGTTTTACCAGCACCGTTTGGACCCAAAAGTCCGAAAATTTTGCCCTTCTCCACTTCCAAACTCACATCATCTAAGGCACGGTGCGTAGCATACTGCTTTACAATATTCTTTACGCTTAACATATCTATCGTTTAGTTTCGATGATAAGATAGCAAAAAGGCTGTTTTGTTACTTAAATTTTGTGTTTTTTTAGAAAATGGATGTCAGTTTTTCATCGGAGGGTGTGGCCCTGCTATCCGTTGCAATCTTTTTGCGTTCTGTTGCCGTCATTTCGAACGCAGAGAGAAATCTCAAAATTAAGTGCATCTATGCGACAGATTTCTCTCTGCGTTCGAAATGACGCTCCAAAAAGTATTTCCACTACTATCAGGTTTAATGAACAAAAAACTGTTCCCTTAATGCCAAAAACCTCCGCCCGTTGGGCATCCTGCGACTTATCGGAGGGTGGTTGAAGCCCGGGGTGTTTATAGTAATTGTAAAGCTTTGCGGCCTTTGCGTTGCTCTTCTGTTCTTTGCGGTTCAATTTCAACGCAAAGGATTTAAAGTATTCGCAAAGCAACGCAAAGAAAAATCTAAAGCGAGGTGGGAACACTTCCAAAAACTAAAATGAACTTAGGTGTCTAAGGTGGTTCAAAACATATAGAATTAATCCTTCTTCGTGAACAACCGTTTTACATAATCAATCACACTTGTTCTTTGTTTTCGTGGATTTTCGGGTCCAATTAAATAACCATAAGGCTGCAAATCGGGATGGCTATCACAAATAATTTTTACCATTCCAATTAAAGGAATTGCTAAAATCATACCTGGAATGCCCCAAACCATCTCGCCTAAAACAATAGCCATAATGGTAAACAGCGGATTGATATTCACTTGCTCACCAACTACCAAGGGTTCTAAAATGTAAGTTTGCACAAACTGAACAATGAAATAGGTAGCTAAAACCCAAATAATTTTATCGTTGCCATTTCCTTGCGCCAGTACTGCCAAAACCGTAATAGAAGTGCCAGTAATGTTACCTACAAAAGGAATTATCTCCAGTAAACCACAAAGCACTGCAAAAAATATAGCATTTTCCACACCAATTAAACTGAAACCAATGCCATACATTACCCAAAGCATTCCAATCATGGCTGCTAATCCGCTCAGGTATTTTTGGGAAACTTTACCTGCTTTATGTACAACTTCATCTGTATCTTCCTTCTCTTTTCGGGCAACCAATTTTAAAATAAAACGTTTAATATGTCCACGATAAATTAAAAACAAATACATGTAAACAATCACTAAAACTGAATTAACGGCTACACTAAACATTCCAGAAGCGAAACTAAAGAGCATATTTCCAGAATTGCCATTGCCACTTTCTATCAATTCTTTCTGCTGTTTTGGATCTATACCAACGGTATTGTTAATCCAGTTTCTGAAGTTGTTAAATAAGTTCAGTAACCTAGATTTCATTTCATCTAGGTTTTCGGCCAAACTAGATAATTGTATAGAGAGCAATACCACGATAATCGAAATACTGCTAATGAAAAGGAACATGCAACAAAGCCCGGCAATGCCTCTACTCATGCCTTTGCGCTCAAAGTAATTGCTTAAGCGAATAAACAGCATCGATAATACTGCCGCCAAAACAATAGGTACCACAAAAGGCGCAGAAAAGTAAAGTCCGGCGAAGCCTAACGTAAAAAATAAAAGTACGTGAACAGCGTGTTGAAGTTTTTCCATTGCAGGAGATAACACTTCGATATCGTAAAATGTTTAGACATCATATTTCAATAAGTATATTAACATCGCTTCTAATTGATAGTTTGAAGGAGTTTTCAAATTGACTTGTAGCGAACACAACTTTTACTGCGTATTTATTAAAATAATAACAAGTTCGATTTTTATCAATTCCATTCTTCTGAAATTGTAAGATTGGCTACATCGCTAACTAAGGATTTTTATTTGAAACTAGGGCAGAAAGACCCGTTTAAAATCAATATCGAAAAAAATAAAGATAGTTTTAGGTTCGCTAAGCTAACTGTAAACGGAGTAGAAAAACAGCCTGAAACCGGTATTATAAGTAATTATATTCCTAATATTTACTACCTACAGGTTAACTAATCTTTCCAGCCCCACGGTGCGGCAGGGGTAGCTACAGGTTTACTTAAATCAAATTTAACCGTAAAAATTCTGTCGCTCCCAATACGACGAAGATTGTAAGTAAAGCTGTCTCCGTCGATGGTAATCCACCAAACATTACCTACGGCTGCTGGTAATAAATCTACGGTTTGTTGGTCAGCTGGGAAAATTTGAAGATTAGCCGTTCCGCTGTTAGAAGTTAAGCCGCCATATTGCGTTACTTTATCTTCCGAACCATCTACATGTCTATGGTCGTGTTTTAATAAAATTCTGTCATCCTTCAATGTTAAAACCCAAGTTCTGGATTTATCATCGCCCACAAAAAACGGAATTTTAATTAAACCATCGCTGCATTTTCTAACATGCATTACCAGTGGACCATTTTTAAAAGTATCGGTCATGCCTTGTGTTACTTCACCTTGGTAGGCTTTGCCGCAGTGCTGTTTTAACAAATCCCAAAATTGTTGCGCACCTGATTTTTGTTGTGCGTGAGCGTTAATGCTTGTTATAAAAAGTAAAAGTAGAAACAGTTTCTTCATTGGAGTTAATTTAAGTGTTGTTCACAAGATAGGGAATAAAAACAGTAAGCATAAAAAAAAGCCCCAGTTTCCCGAGGCTTTTCCACTAGTAAATAATTAGCCCGACACTAATTAAATGATTTACGGATGGTTTTTTATAGCATTTTCGTCATTGCGAGAGTTTATTCCGATTGATCGGAAAGGAACGACGAAGCAATCTTAAAGCTTTAGTTATTAATTATTAGTTGTAAGATTGCTTCGTGCCTCGCAATGACGAGTTGGCTAATTAATTCCATCCGCCACCCAATGCCTGATAAACTTTTACCATCGCATTCAATTGCTGTTTCTTGGTTTCTATCAGCTCTAATTTGGCTTCCAAAGCGTCACGCTGTGTCATTAACACTTCTAAATAATCGGCTCTGGTAGATTTAAATAAATCGTTAGAAATCTCGATAGATTGGGTTAAAGCCTGCACTTGCTTATCTTTAAGTTCGTAGCTTTTTCCTAAATTGCTAATGCTGGCCAATTGGTTAGCTACTTCGATATATCCATTCAAAATGCTTCTTTCGTATTGATAAACCGCTTGGATTTGTTTTGCATTAGCCGTGAAGTAACTTGCTTTAATCGCATTTCTGTTAATTAAAGGTGCTGCTATATCACCTGCTACAGAATATAACATCGACTCTGGCATCTTCACCAAATAGGAAGGATTAAATGCCTGAAAGCCTAAAGCTGCAGAAATGCCAAACGAAGGATAGAATTGTGCTTTCGCTACTTTAACATCCAGCTTTGCTGCAATTAAATCTAACTCTGCTTGTTTAATATCTGGGCGGTTAGCCAATAATTGTGAAGGAATTCCGGTGCTTAAGTTATTTGCCAAACCAGTTTCGAAAACATTTTTATCCCTCGCAATGTGCTGCGGATATCTGCCCAATAAAAAGTTGATTTTATTTTCCGTCTCGGTAATCTTTTGAAGAATATCGTATTCCAAACTTCTAGAGCTTAGCACCTCTGCTTCAAATTTACGAACAGCTAATTCAGTAACTCGGGTAGCTTCTTTTTGGATTTTTACGACTGCCAATGCATTGGTTTGCAACTCGATGTTTTTACGAACCATATCTAATTGATTATCCAAGGCCAACAACTCGTAGTAAGAGTTGGCAACTTCTGCTACCAAGCTCGTTACAACAAAGTTTTTCCCTTCTACAGATGATAGATATCTGGTGTAAGCTGCCTTTTTAGCATTACGCAATTTGTGCCAAATATCAACTTCCCAATTGGCGTACAAACCAACTAGGTAGTCGGGTAGGGGTTCCGGCATTTCTTTGCCAGGTTTAATCTCCGTACTGGCATCGCCTGCACCCTGACTGGTGTACTTGCCTACTTTCTCTAAACCAGCACCAGCTTTTAAACCAACGCTTGGCAGAATTTCACCTTTTCGTGCTCTTACTTCATTCCTAGCAATTTCAATTTCCTGTAAAGTGATATTCAACTCCTGATTGTTTTGCAAAGCAGTGTCAATCAAGTTGGTTAAATATTGGTCTTTAAAGAAATCTTTCCATTTGATGTTGGCCACATTGGTGGTATCGCTAGTGTTTTTTGCATAAGCACTAGGGGTGCTCTTGTTTTCTGTTTTTCGAACAATAGCAGGGATTTTGCAGCTTGTATAGACTAAGGTCAATAAAGCAAATCCTAATATTTTATGATGATTTTTATTAAACATTGCCTTCAATTTCTTCGGTTAATGGATGTTCGTCTTCAATTTTGATGAGTTTGCGTTTGCTGGCAATAGTGCCGAAAACGTAGTATAGCCCCGGAATGAGAATTACGCCGAATAGTGTACCCAGTAGCATTCCTCCAGCAGCAGCCGAACCAATGGTACGGTTACCAATAGCACCGGGACCATTTGCAAAAACCAATGGAATTAAACCTGCAATAAAGGCAAATGATGTCATTAAAATAGGGCGGAACCTTACTACAGCACCTTCCATGGCAGCTGCTAAAATTGTTTTGCCTTCTGCATGTTTCTGTGCCGCAAACTCTACAATCAATACAGCATTTTTACCGAGCAAACCAATCAACATTACCATGGATACCTGAGCATAGATGTTGTTTTCCAATCCTAACAATTGCAAGAAAAGAAATGCACCAAATATCCCGGCAGGTAGAGAAACGATAACTGCCAATGGCAAGATAAAGCTCTCATATTGAGCTGCAAGCACTAGGTAAACGAAACCTAAACAAATCAGGAAGATGTAAATAGCCTCATTACCTCTTGAAGTTTGGTCTTTGGAAATACCCGCCCAATCGATACCATAACCTCTTGGTAGTGTTTTCTTGGCGACTTCTGCTACCGCTTTTAATGCATCGCCAGAGCTATAACCAATGGCTTGCGAACCGTTGATTTCGGCAGAGTTGTACATGTTGTGACGTGTGATTTCTGAAAGTCCGTAAACTTTTTTCATAGTCATGAATGACGAAAAAGGAACCATTTCATCTCTGTTGTTTTTAACGTACAGTTTCATCACATCGGCTGGTAAAGCTCTGTATTGTGGCAACGATTGAACAATTACCTTGTACTGCCTACCAAACTTGATAAAGTTGGTTTCGTAATTACTGCCAATTAAATCTGACAACGTTTCTAGTGCTTTCTCAGGTGTTACACCTTTTTGTTGGGCTTTGTCGTTGTCGATATTGAGCATGTATTGAGGGAAACTGGCACTATAGAAAGTAAATACGGATTGTAATTCTGGACGTTTGTTCAGCTCTTTCACAAAATCCTTGCTCACTTTTTCCATTTCTACATAATTGTTTCTTCCCACTTTGTCCAATAAACGCAACTCGAAACCACCAGCAGCACCATATCCTGGGATAGCAGGTGGTTGGAAAAATTCCACCATCGCCCCTGGCATATCTTTAGATTTTTCTTCAAGTTCTTTGATGATATCTTGAGCTGTATTTTTACGGTCTTTCCAATCCTTAAGGTTAATTAAACAAGTACCTGAGTTTGCGCCTGTACCTTCGGTTAACACCTCGTATCCCGCTAGGGCAGATACCGAACTCACACCTTCAATTTCCTCACAAATTTTTTCCAGTTTTTCAGAAATCTGATTAGTTCTTTCTAGGGTAGAACCTGGAGGAGTTTGAATGATGGCGTAAATCATCCCTTGGTCTTCGTTAGGAATAAATCCCGATGGTACGGAATTACTTAAGAAATAAGTGGCCACGCAAAATAGACCAAGAGTACCAAAAATGGCCATTTTACGTGTAACCACTTTAGTCATTACTTTTTGGTAACGACCAGTTAATTTAAAGAACCAAGCATTAAAAGCATCCAGCCCTTTATCAATAATCGATTTTTTCTTATCATGATTTCCGCTATGTTTCTTCAACATAATGGCGCACAAAGCTGGCGTTAACGTTAAAGCCACAACACCCGAAAGGATAATTGCAGTTGCCATAGTGATAGAAAACTGGCGGTAAAACACACCGACTGGACCCGACATAAATGCCACAGGAATAAATACCGAAGCCATTAAAAAGGTGATGGCTACAATGGCGCCACCAATATCTGTTAATGCCAACTGTGTAGCTTTCAGCACAGATAAGCGCTTGTCGGCTTCCATCTTACTATGCACGGCTTCAATCACCACAATGGCATCATCGACGACGATACCGATAGCCAGCACCAACGCAAAAAGCGTGATGAGATTAAGTGTGATGCCGAAAAACTGCATGAAAATAAACGAACCTATCAGCGAAACGGGTACCGCAATGGCAGGAATTAAAGTAGAACGCCAATCGCCCAAGAAAATGAAAACCACTAAACCTACTAAGATGAAAGCTTCGATTAGCGTATGAACTACTTTTTCTATTGAAGCATCTAAGAATTTCGAAACGTCATAACTGATTTCATAATCCATTCCTTTGGGGAAATTTTCGGCTTTAATTTCCTCCAAACGTTTCTTTACGTTCTCAATTACTTCTTGCGCATTACTGCCGTAAGATTGTTTAAGTACTATGGCTGCAGAAGGTTTTCCGTTGATGTGCGAATACAAATCGTACATGGCACTGCCAAATTCTACATCGGCAACGTCTTTTAATCTCAATAACTCTCCATTGGCACTAGCTCGTAAAACGATGTTTTTATAGTCGTCTTCTTTGGTGAAACGTCCTGGGTATTTCAATACGTACTCGAAAGATTCTGAACGTTTACCTGAAGCTTCGCCTGTTTTTCCTGGCGATGCTTCGAAACTTTGATTATTCAATGCTTCTAAAACTTCCTCAGAAGAGATTTTGTAAGCCAACATTTTATCAGGCTTTAGCCAAATACGCATGGCATATTCGCGGTTACCTAAAATATCTGCAAAACCAACACCTTCCACACGTTTTAATTCTGGAATTACATTGATGTCAGCATAGTTGTACAAGAAGTTTTCGTTCATGTGCGGGTCTTTACTGAACACATTCACGTACATCAACATATTAGGTTGTTGACGACTGATTTTGATACCCTCACGGATAACCAAAGGAGGGAGCTTGTTAGTTACAGCAGCCACACGATTTTGAACGTTCAATGTCGCTTGGTCTGGGTCGGTACCGAGGTTAAATACCAATTGTATCGAACATTCACCATCGTTACCAGCGTCAGAAGTCATGTATTTCATTCCCGGGATACCATTTAATGCTCTTTCCAAAGGGATAACAACTGCTTTAATTAATAATTCGTTGTTTGCGCCTGGATATTCGGCCACAATGTTTACCATGGGTGGCGAGATATTTGGCAATTGGGTTACGGGCAGGCCAACCAAAGCCAGCACACCCATAAATACGATAACTAGTGATATCACAATGGATAGCACTGGTCTTTTTATGAATTTACTAAACATAATTTTTTCAGGGAAATTGGTCTACTCTGCTTTTAATTGTAATTGGCTTAACACTTGTTTTGGTTCTAAGAAAGTGAACTTGATTTTCTCGTCATCTTTCACTTTCTGCACACCATCAAGTACAATTTTATCGCCTTTTTGCAAGCCACTTACTACAACGTAAATATCTGGTAGCTCGCCACCAATCTTAATTTCTCTAGATTTTACGGTGCCGTTTTTCTCAATCACAAATACATAATTTTTGTCTTGTAGTTCGTAAGTGGCTTTTTGAGGAATGATTAAGGCATTTTTCAAAGGAATAACCATTTGCACTTTTCCAGTTTCACCATTTCTCAGTAACTGTTTAGGATTTGGAAATTTTGCCCTAAAGGCGATGTTACCCGTTTCGGGGTCAAATTCACCTTCAATAGTTTCTACTTTACCTTTTCCGTTTAAAGTTTCGCCATTGGCTAACAGTAAATCAACCGATTGGTTGTGGCTAGATTTTGATTGTTGGAAGTTCAAATACTCAGGTTCTGAAACGTTGAAATAGGCAAACATTTCGCTATTATCAGAAAGGGTAGTCAATAATTCACCTTCATCAATTAAGCTACCTAGTTTTTTAGGCAAGCGGTCGATAGTGCCGCTAAAAGGCGCTCTAATTTCTGTAAATGATAAATGCAATTTTGCTAGCGATGAACTTGCTTTGGCTTGTGCCAATTTTGCTTTGGCCATAGCCAATTCATTCTGTGCTACTACATTTTTATCTGCCAATAATTTGGTGTTGGCTACTTCAATTTCGGCAGCATTCACTTCTGCTTCTGCTTTTAGTACTTCTGCTTCGTACATTTTAGGCATAATTTTAAAAAGCAGTTGACCAGCTTTTACCGTTTGACCTTCGTCTACATAAATTCGTTCTAAAAAGCCTTTTTCTTGCGCTCTCAACTCAATATTGCGAACCGAGCGAATTTGAGACACATATTCTTTAATGAAGGAAGTATCAACAGTAATCGGGCTAGTTGCAGTGTAGTTGGTTTCTTCTTCTTTTTCTTCATGTTTTGATGCGCAGCTAGAAAATAGCACAGCGCATATACTTGCGAGCATTATAATATTTTTCATTATATGTAATCGGGATTTTATTTTATGAATGGGCATCACAACGGTTCATTAACATCATTGTGGGCTCTTGTTATTTACTAGAATGATTTGGATAGATATCAATATAATACATGCCATTGCCAGTATAAGGCAAGCAGAATTATTTCGATAAATAATCGTTTAAAGTAAATTAGGGTATCAAATCCTGAAAACTCTCAGTAGAAGATATTTGAAACTTGAGGTGTAAGAAAGATGCTCGCAATAGGGTAGTGCAAGCTTTTTAATGCTTTTAAGATTTCCTACTAATAAAGCATAGCAAAAATAACCAGCCTGTTTAAAGCTAAGTAAAGCTTTTTTCGAATTGTTCTCATCCTCATCTTGGCACTCTTCAATGTAATTTACATCTTTCGAAGAAAAAGTTTTTTGAATATGAGTGCTTGTATTTTTATGAAAAGGATTGTGATGTTTCTGTGTTGAAGAAGCTTTATGAAGATATTTGTTTCCTTGAGAGATGCGTGTGGCCGTTGCATATGCACTCTCATTACCCTTAAATAAGAGGAAAAACAGAGAAAAACAAAATATAAGCGCAACTCTCATGATGGCGTCAAATGTAGAATAAGGATTTATATTTTTTTATAGTTGATGAAAATTCTTTGTCTACTTTTTGTCAGATTTTTATTCTCTTTTAGCCACAGATGCACAGATTTTTTAAATATTAATCTCATATTATTTGTGTATATGTGGTTAAACAAAAAATCCCGCTTGATGCGGGATTTCTATTATTATTCGAAATATTCTTTCATTTTATCGAAGAAACTCTTGTCGTTTTTACCAGGTTGTGGTTTAAAGTTTGGAGACTCTCTCAATTTTTCAAGTAATGCTCTTTCTTCACTGTTTAAAGCTTTAGGTGTCCAAATGTTTACGTGTATAATTTGGTCACCTCTATGGTAAGAATTCACTTCTGGAATACCTTTTCCTTTTAAGCGCAACAGTTTTCCGCTTTGTGTACCCGGCTCAATTTTAATTTTAGCTTTACCATCAATAGTAGGAACTTCTACGCTTGCGCCCAAAGCGGCCTCTGGAATACTTACATGCAAATCATAAACTACGTTATTGCCTTCTCTTTTTAAAGTTTCGTGCGGAGTTTCTTCAATTAAGATAATCAAATCTCCAGGAACACCGCCATTTGGAGCGGCATTTCCTTTGCCAGCCATGCTCAATTGCATACCTTCACTCACACCCGCAGGAATATTGATAGAAATGGTTTCTTCTCCACGAACAGTTCCATCGCCGTGGCAAGAACCACATTTTGCAGTAATCTGTTGTCCGCTACCGTGACAAGTAGGGCAGGTAGCAGTGGTTTGCATCTGACCTAAAATGGTGTTGGTAACCCTACGTACCGAACCAGCGCCACCGCAAGTTTTACAAGTGCTTACCGAACCTTTATCCTTTGCTCCGGTACCATCGCAGGTTTTGCAGCTTACTTGTTTATTAACTTTAATTTTTTTCTCAGCACCATTGGCAATTTCTTCTAAGGTTAGCTTTACTTTGATACGTAGATTAGACCCTTTAGTAACTCTACGGCCACCTCTAGATTGTCCACCGCCAAAGAAACTATCAAATGGGCTGCCACCGCCGCCGCCAAAAATATCTCCAAACTGACTGAAGATATCTTCCATGTTCATGCCGCCGCCGCCGTAACCACCACCAGCAGCACCACCAACACCAGCATGTCCAAACTGATCGTAGCGTTGCTTTTTCTCTGGACTGCTCAATACCTCGTAAGCCTCGGCAGCTTCCTTAAACTTATCTTCTGCAGATTTGTCATCAGGGTTTTTATCGGGGTGATATTTAATTGCTAGCTTACGGTAAGCTTTTTTAATTTCTTCCGCCGATGCACCTTTAGCAACTCCAAGTACGTCGTAATAATCTCTTTTGCTCATCTTTTATTAATGATTAAATGACTAAATGAGAAAATGAACGAATTTATTATTCAATCATTCAAAATTTAATCATTCAAAATTTTTTATGCCCCCACTACAACTTTAGCAAAACGAACTACTTTGTCGTTAAGCGTGTAACCTTTTTCCAACTCGTCAATTACTTTTCCTTTTTGCTCGTCTGTTGGCGAAGGAATTTGAGTAATTGCTTCGTGTAAATCTGTATCAAAAGGAGTATTTAAGCTTTCAATTTCTTTTAACCCTTTTTGACTTAAAATGCTCTTAAGTTTAGTTTGTACCAATTCAATGCCTTCGCGAACTGGCGCAACTTCTGTAGATTTTTCAGTTGCTTTAATTGCACGTTCAAAATCGTCTAAAACAGGTAAAAGCGAAACAACTATATCTTTACCTGCGGTTTGCAATAACTCTACACGTTCTTTTTGCGTACGGCGTTTAAAGTTGTCGAACTCGGCAAATAAACGTAAATATTTGTCGTTCAATTCTGCCACTTGTTGTTGTAATTTCTCTTCTACAGATAATTCTACTGCAGGTTCGCCAGCCGTTTCATTGTTAGCTTGCTCTGCCGTATTTTCTACGTTGTCTTTTAAGCTTTCCGCTGTTTCTTCGGCTGTATTATTTTCAATCACTGGTTCTTCTTCCTTTTTCTTCTTGTTAAACATGGTATACTCGTATTTTATTCCAACGGGATTCCTTTGCAAGGCTTGTTCACAAATTTTTTGCCAATGCAAATAAAACAGCCATGCTGTCAGTTTTACGTCAAGTTAGACTAACAGAATGGCTGTAAATTAATATTTTGTCAGAATATGGGCTGTTAAATTGCTGGTTGTTATTTAATGGGCTATTTTGTTTCGAACTTCCTACTTTAGTCTTCAGGCCTTTCTAAGCAATCTGCACATCTTCATGTACCAATCCATTTTCGCACTTAATGATACGGGAAGGGAAGGTACGAATGATATGGTAATCGTGGGTAGCCATTAAAACCGCAGTACCGTTTTGGCTAATTTGCTTTAATAAAAGCACAATTTCTTCAGAGGTTTCTGGGTCTAAGTTACCGGTTGGCTCATCGGCTAAAATAATTTCTGGATTGTTCAATAAAGCTCTGGCAATTACAATACGTTGTTGCTCGCCACCCGACATTTCGTGAGGCATTTTTTTAATTTTAGAACGCAAACCAACTTTCTCTAAAACATCCTTAATGCGTTCGGTGATGAGATTTTTGTCTTTCCAGCCAGTAGCTTTTAAAACAAATTCTAGGTTTTGTTCTATCGTTCTATCGCTCAATAACTGAAAATCTTGGAAAACGATACCTAACTTTCTTCTTAAGTAGGGAACTTCTTTTTCCTTAAGATTTTTTAGGTCGAAATTAGCTACACTTCCCTCGCCGTTACCAATGTGTAAATCGCCATAAATAATTTTTAATAAACTACTTTTTCCAGAACCAGTAGCGCCAATTAAAAATACAAATTCACCTTTAGCTATATCAAGTTTTACGTTAGATAGTACTAAGTGTTTCTGCTGAAAAACATCAACATTGTTTAAAGAAATAACGTTTTCTGCGTTTACTGCCATGTTAAATGTCTAATTTAGTTACCTGTCCAAAAGGCAACTCGTTTATAAAGTTCATTATTTTCTCTTGTTTATCCCCAAAGCCCAATTTCTCTAAAGATTTATCAGGCCTATCTACCCTAAAGTAAGCTAGCAAAGTAAATTTTTCGTCTCTTAATTGTACGTAATCGGGTATTTTGGCAATGCCTTTAACTTTGATGATATACATTCCTTCAAAAATAGTGTTTCAAAATGATATTGACTTATTCTAAATGATATTATCTCACAATCATAATCCAACCCTTGTAAATAGGCTTCTCGTTATCTAGGAAAAGGGTGTAGTAGTATACCCCTGCCGGTAAATCTGCATCAGTACTTTTTAACTTTCCATTCCATGGTGAGGTGTTTTTTGTTCCTTCATATACTATTTGCCCATTTCTACTAAATACCTTTAACTGGAAATTTTCAAATGAGGAAATAGCTGGTATTATCCATGTGTCATTAATATTATCGCCGTTAGGTGTAAAAGTATTTGGTATTTTAAGCTCTGGATATACCTTTACAAAAGTTTCATCGGTTGCAATGCCGCATTCAGATACTACGGTTAACTTATAGGTAATGTCAGTTGGTGGGGTAGCGATAGGGTTTATTTTTGTGGGATCATCTAAGTAATCGGTTGGTGTCCACATTACAGTTATATTATCACCAGAAACCTGTCCATTAAGTGTGGTTGATTTCTTTCCAACTATTTCTTTGTTTTCGCCAGCATCTGCAATAGGTTTCTTTAAAACTTGAATGGTAATGGGGATGATGCTGGTACTGGTACAAAAATTATTACTAACAGTAACTGTGTAGATTGTTGTTTCTGAAGGAGATGCTGTGGGGTTAGCAATATTAGGATCTGATAGTCCATTTGATGGCGACCAACGGTAAGTAGTGCCGCCAGATGCTGATAACTGAATTGGTGTGCTATCTTCACAAAAGGTAGCGAAATTAATATTTGTTTGCACAACAATTGCCGGATGTAATTCTACATTGGTAGATACTGGAGCGGCCTCGCATCCATGTTCATTACGTGCTACAACAGTATATAAACCTGCCTGGGCCAAAGTTATATTATTAATTATTGGATTTTGTTGTGTAGAAATGATGTCGCCGTTGGGAGCTGTCCAAACAAAAGAAGCACCTTCGCTAGCAGTTAGCCTTACGTTGCTGCCAATACAGGCAATACCAGAGTTACCAGCAGTAGGCCTAGGCAATGCGTTTACTTTTATCGTAATTTCCTCAGAAACTACCCTACAATTAATGGTATTGATATTTCCGGTTTCGGCTACCAATAAGCGATAACGATGACTTCCAAGAGGTAGAATGTTAGAATTTACGGTTAATCTTGTTGTTTTTGATCCAGGTTTACTGCTATTAACCCATAAAGAACCTGATAACTCTTGCCACTGAAATTCAGGAATATTGTAGCCCGACGAAACATTTGCTTGTAACGTAATATTTCCTCTATTTTCTCCTTCACAGATGTTTGCAATGTTGTTGTTAAAATTTAGCACATTAGTAACCGACGAAGTAATGATTGGTCCACATGGGCGAAATGTAATATCATCTATTGCCAAATCGTTTCCAAGACCTCCCGGATTAATATTAGTCATTTTTAAAGTAATCGTTCCTAAATTTATAGGTGTAGTGAAAACAGTACCATACTGCTTCCAATCGGTAGCAGTGCCTTCTAATATATCACCAGTAGAAAACTCTTTAAGTACAGTAATATTATTTTGATAGTTGTTTTCTATAGTGAATTTTACATTAGGCTTTATACCCGGATTACGTAGAATATTTATAATCCATGAAGCAAATTCATAAGTGTTATTTGGACAAAGGTTATCTATTGTTTTTTGATAAAAAATACCCTGAGCATGATCTGCATTAACTAACAGCATATACCCGTTAGGGTCATTAGGTGTTCGGTTTACCACATCTTGATGCCAACCAGAGTTTAGTCCTCTGGTTGATTTTACAAGTGTGTACTGTCCGTCGCTTGGCGAGTTAAAAGCATAGGTGTAACTTATTACTGATGTAGGTAATGGATTTCCGAAAGCATTGGTCCCTTGTCCGAAATCTGTTCCAGCTCCCAAAACTGGATCGCCCAAAGCACCTGTGCACACTTGTGAATAGGCTTTCGGAAAAGCGAAAAACATAATAGTTAGTACAATTCTTAACGATACGATAGGTAAATTCACATTGTTTTCTTTCGGAAGAAAGCAAGATAATAATTATTTAATTTCCCTACAATTGCTTTAAAAAATCTAATGTATCAACATGATCAGCATAATCCCAAAGTTTTGGATGCTGACTTTGACCAAATTGCAATGCATTAAAATCTGCTTTAGAAATGTTGCCCACAATACATTGAATTTGCTCTTGCTGATGTTTCAACTTTTCAATTACCTCATCAATATTTTCGTAAGTTTCGTAATAAAGCACAGCCAAAGGCGATGATAAGCCTTCATCTTCTTTCAACAATAAAAAACCGTTATCGTAATGCTTTTGCTGATTTACCAGATAAATAGATTTGTTGTAATCGTAGTTGTTGTTGTATTTAAAGTGGTTGATGATATCCTTAAATTGCTCCAAAGGCTCAAAAAAATTCTTAATCTCGTAGTTTTTAGGAATGAAAACTTTCGAAATGCTACGACAGCCCATACCAAAATAATCTAAAATATCGTGCCCAAGTTGCGCTATATCTTCTTCATTTTCATCTCCCGTTAAAATGGCCACACTATTTCTATTTCTTCTTATGATATTAGGCACTTTGCCGAAATAATATTCGAAATATCTCGACGTATTATTACTACCAGTGGCAATTACCGCATTAAAATCTTTTAATTGTTCTACATAAATCACATGATTTTTTAGCTCTGGTAAAAATTCGATCAGTTTATTGAGCAAAAAGGGCAGGAGTTTATTGTCTGATGAAGATAATTTGATCAGTGCAGTATTTCCTGTTGCTAATACGCATATCACATCATGAAAACCCACTAAAGGTATGTTTCCAGCTAAGATTAAACCAACTTTTTTAGGTTCTGTAGCAACGGTTATTTTTTCAAACCATTTTTCTAAATCTGCTTCGTTTAGCATTTCAGCCAATGCTTTAACCGATTTATTTACCTCTTCTTCTGTAAACCAAGCATTTGCATTTCTTGCCAAATAAACAACCGATTGGAAAGCTTCATCTGGCTGTTCTAGGTATTTACCTAACTGTTTAAAAGCGGAAATTAGCTGTTCTTTACGAATTGAAGACATATTTAGAACTATTATAAATGGATTATGTATTATATTTGTGGCGCAAAGTTAAGCTTCGCATTTAGAATTAGACGAAAAGATGGCAATTAAAATAACAGACGAATGTATAAACTGTGGGGCATGTGAGCCAGAATGCCCTAATAATGCAATTTATGATGCTGGTACCGCTTGGAGATTTTCTGATGGAACTAGCCTAGATGGTATTATCGATTTTGGAGGTAGGGAAGTAGATGCAGGTGCTGCGCAAGATGCAGTTTCTGATGAGGTGTATTATATCGTTTCAGATAAGTGTACCGAGTGTAAAGGTTTCCACGATGAGCCTCAATGTGCTGCGGTTTGCCCAGTAGATTGCTGTGTAGATGATGAAGATATCCGCGAAACGGAAGAAGAATTATTGGCTAAAAAAGCTTGGTTACACCAGGAGGGATAAGCTGGCAGAATTTCGATTAGTACTTTTGTTACTATTAGAGATTTATAAAATTATAGAAAAGGAGTTGCATTGTGTGTAACTCCTTTTTATTTGACCAAAATTAGAGACAAAAAAATAGGCCAATCGAAAGATTGGCCTATTTGAATAGTATGGTTTAGTTTATTTAAAGACCTACAACAGCATCGTATGTTGCTACTAACTCAATGGTTATGGGTTTATTAGTCGGTGTACGAACTGGCGCTGATAGTGAGTATGATACAGTAGAAGCGGAAACAATGTCTTTGATATCTACAGAACTATCAACTGTAAAATTAAGCTCATAAGTTGCACTTGTTGTTACAGCATGATTAGCTGTAAAAGTTTTGCCGTTTCCTTCTAATTTTGCAGATACTGCACCTAAATTATTGAAATTGTTAGAAGCATCATTAACAGGGTTTATTATTTTTGCTTTTAATGTCTTTATTTTAAGTGATTTAACATTCTTGATGCCGAAGCCAGATGCTTTTTGTTTGATTAATGCATCTAATTCAGCACTAGATATTTTAGAGCTAATTACTGCACTGTTAGCATTTGCTGTAGTTAATTGCTCTATAGTTAAAGTAACAGCTGCAGTTGTTAAAGTAATGTCTTGATTAGTTGCTTCTTTAATTTTGCTGCAAGAAGATACTACCACTGCCGAGCCTATTACTAATAGAGCTAATAATTTCTTTTTCATTTTTAAATAGTATAATTGGTTTAATTTTTTCTAAAGGTAAAAAACTTGTTGCAATTACCTGTGAATTATTTTACATATTTAACTGATAATTTAATAGTTAGATATGCTTTTACTCCTTTTTAGGCTTGGTTAAGGTGGAGCCAGCGCTGGCGGCAACCACTAATACAATGGCGACCCATTCATTTACAGATAGTCGCTCACTCAAAAATAATAGGCCACAAAAAGCGGCCACTGCAGGTTCTAAGCTCATCAGTATGCTAAAGGTTTTTGCTGGTATATGCTTAAGAGCATTCATTTCCAAACTGTAGGGGATAGCACTAGACAATAAAGCAATGCCCAAGCCCCAAAATAATATTGTAGGACTGATATGATGTAGATTACCTTCAATTATTCCCGCTGGTACGGCTACAAAACTGGCAACTACTAAACCAATGCTTACTGCAATTCCTCCATCCATGGTTTTTGATAACTTACCGCCAAGTATAATGTAAGCTGCCCAAAATGCACCAGCCAATAATGCTAATGCGGCACCAATTAAATCAATATTGTTATTCGACGACCAGGGTGCAATTAACGCAATACCAATAGCTGCTAAAAGTACCCATAAGAAATCTAAAGTTTTTTTTGAGGTAGAAACAGCCAAAAGCAGCGGGCCAATAAATTCTAGCGTTACCGCTAAACCCAAAGGTATTCTGGCCAGCGAAAGATAAAAGCTAGTGTTCATAGCACCTAGCACTAATCCATACCAAGCAATCAGCTTCCATTGGCTACCTGTAATTTTTTTAAAGTTTGGACGATGGATTGCCAATAAAATAATAGCTGAAATTGCTATGCGAAGTGTCACCGTGCCTGCTGCACCCATTACCGGAAATATACCTTTGGCAATGGCAGCCCCACCTTGAACACTAATTATTGCCATTAAAACTGCCGGAACAGGAGGGATACTTTTCAGCTTCATCAAAAGAATTTTTGCAAAGCTATGCTTTTGCTTATATATAGCTCTAATTTCTTAATTATTTCAAAATAATCTTTATATTCAACAGCCTACTAAGCAAAAATATTTGATATAAAATGAACAAGATCTTTTTTTTTCTACTGACCTTATTTAGCCTAAATTCTTTTGCAGCCAATGTAGATACTGTAAAAACCTACAGTCAATCGATGAAAAAAGAAATTAAAGCGGTAGTTATTACACCATCAAATTACAACGATAAGAAGCAATTTCCAGTGGTTTACTTGTTACATGGCTATTCTGGTAATTATGCTAATTGGATTACAAAAGCTCCAGCCTTAAAGAATTTGGTAGATCAGCATCAATTAATTGTTGTTTGTCCTGATGGAAATTTTAATAGCTGGTATTTGGATAGTCCAGAACAACCTAATTCTAAATACGAAACCTATGTAGCTAAAGAATTGGTAAATTGGATTGACGGAAAGTACAAAACCATCGCCGATAAAAAGGGACGTGCAATAACAGGTTTAAGCATGGGTGGACATGGTGCATTGTATTTGGCATTTAAACATCAAGATGTGTTTAGCATTGCTGGTAGCATGAGCGGCGGAGTAGATATCAGGCCTTTTCCAAATAATTGGGATATGGCGAAATTACTGGGGACTTATGCAGCTAAACCATCACAATGGGATAATGCTTCGGTTATTAATCTAACTAACTTGGTAGCACCTAATTCGCTTGCGTTAATTATTCAGTGTGGTACCGAAGATTTTTTTTATAAAGTAAACGTAGCTCTGCACGAAAAACTCGCCTACAATAATATCCCGCATACGTTTATCACCAATCCTGGTGGACACACTTGGCAATATTGGGCAGATGCCATTCATTATCAACTGTTGTTTATTAAGGCAAATTTTAAAGAGTAGTAGATAAATGAAGACAAAGTTTTAAGTTTGTCGGTGAATTCAAAACATTCGTTTTAGCATGAAAAAAACACAATATTGGCTAGTCAAATCAGAGCCTTTTAAATACAGTTGGGAGAAATTTAACGAAGATGGCCGTACCTTTTGGGATGGCGTACGTAACTACCAAGCTCGTAATAACCTGAAAGAGATGAAGGAAGGCGACTTGGTATTGTTTTACCACAGCAACGAAGGCAAGCATGTAGTAGGAGTAGCCAAGGTAGTTAAAGAGTTTTACCAAGATCCAACTACATCAGATCCTAATTGGGTAGTAGTAGATTTAGCACCAGTAGAAGCCTTGAAAAATCCGGTAACTTTAGAGCAAATCAAAGCAGAAGAGAGCTTGAAAGATATTTCTTTGGTGCGTCAAGGTCGTTTATCTGTAATGTCGTTAAAAGCCACTGAGTTTGACAAGATCTTAGAAATGGGAAGTTAATTTTTGCTGTAAGCTGCTCATATTTAACATTTTTTAATTTCTTAGTTTGCTGAGATGTATTAATTTTATTGATACATTAACTAAAATGAAATACATTTTAACTACCATTTGCTTAACACTTTTAATTGGTAATGCAACTGCTCAAAAAGTTGTTCCATATAAAGCGGTTGTTAAAACTAAATACGGAACGGAGCGAGGTGTCTTACACAAGGTAGATAGCACCTCAATCGTCTTGAATACTAACGATAAGTTTATCAGTTTAAGCATTACTGAAGTAAAGTGTATCAAAATTAGGAGATACAAAAGACCCTATAGAGCAAAAACTTATTTAGATAATTCGGCTAAGGAAACTACAACATATCAACTTAACGGTAATGATGATTTGGTAGATAGGTACGGAAATAAAGCTCCCACCTTAAGAGATGAGATAGTAGAAAGTTTCTGGTTTGCAGCTCTAAATGGTGTAGCTAACGTTATTGCTTTTCCAATTCATGCTATTAACCCAAATTTAGCTAAATATAATCTTCAAGAAGGGTTAAACAAAAATCAGTTAGACGAACTAAGCTACTACTCAATTGTGTACCAAGTAAGCCCGAATATTTTAGCCGAACTTAGGAAGATGAAGGAAATTTCTGCAAAAGCTAAATCTCAATGAATGTGATTAAACGTTAAATTTTTGTTAAATGCCAGCCCTAAAACAATATGTTGTAATGTTGGCATTGGTATTGTAATCAAAAAAATACACCAAACAAAATAAAATGAAATTTGTTTTAACGTTTTTCTGCGCCTTCTTAATTCATCTAACTTGTAGCGCACAAATAGATAATATTGGCGATTACGAGGTAAAAGTCTACTCTTATAAATTTAAAACCACTAAGGGCTTTTTAAAGAAGATCAATGCTGAAGGTATCGGGATTGAAGATAAAAAGGGTAACTATATTATTTTTAGGACAGCAGATATTAAAAAAATAAAGGTTAAAAAACGTGGGCTTACACTGCTTAATGGTTTGACTGGTGGTACATTAATTGGCGCTGGACTTGGCGGTGCTATCTGGTCTTTAGACGAAAGCGGCGAAAACACAGCTGACATGGCTAAGCTAACTGCGATTTTAGCAGCAAGTGGTGCAGTAATTGGCACTGCAGCAGGTGGCTTTTCAGAATTAGCAAATAAGAAACTTACGCTGCGAGTTAAGGGAAATCAGCAGTATTTCAAGAATAATTTTCATCGCTTAGAAAAATATCTTAATCACTCAGAACCGATACAGCATGTCAATAATTAGTGGCTTTGTTCTAATTCCGAAACTTGCTCTTTACGTTTAGTAGCCATTAATCCAACGCTCATCACCAAGCTAGAGCCTAACACCACCATAAATAGGAATGGCGTTCCTATTTCCATCAATTTCATGTGCTGAGGTAGATTATAGTACAATAAAATACTAATTAATCCCCTTGGCGTAACAAAACCTTCTGGTAGTACGTGCTCTCTTTTAAAGAAGTATAGATAGGCAAATCTGATGATGTAAATGCTTCCCAAAATAATTAACCCATTAGCAATGATCACAAAATCGTTAAGCTGATGGATGTTCATTGTAAAACCGAAAATTACGAAGAAGAAGGTTCTAATAATAAAAGCGGTTTCTGCCGAAAGTTGGTGCAGTTGCGTAAGATCGTTAGCTAGGTTTTTATAAATGAAAATAGATCTGAACCAAGCATGTTTAATCGTGTCTGCGTTGTTTAAAAATAAACCAAAGGATAAGATCAGCACCAATGCCGACAAATGAAATGATTGCCCAATGGCATAAACCAAAATCAAGATCGATATAATCAAAAAGAACTTAATATGATGCCTTAACCTGCCCATTAGATACAAAAGTGTAATGCAGGCTACTACCGAGAGCAATAAAATTAAAATTGTGTTAACCGCTAGCTCTCCAAACGAACCGACCGTGATATGTTGATTTGCTACCGCAAAATTAAAAAGGATGATGCCTAGGATGTCTGAAAATGAACTCTCGTAAATTACAAACTCTTTGCTTTTTTTGTTAATGGTGGCAACAGAAGGGATAGCAATTGCTGAACTAATTACACTAAATGGAATGGCATTTACAAAGCAGATGTAAAGCTCTTTGCCAGTAATTTGGTAAATAATAAATGTAATAGCTGCTACCGTTGCAATCAAAATTAAAAAGGCAGATAAAAAAGCACTTTTAATGACACTGTTCTTATCCTTTGCATATTTTAGTTCCAAAGAGCCTTCAAAAACTATCAGTATTAAACCCACCGTGCCCAACGTTGGTAGTATTTGCAAAAAATTGTAGGTATGTATTTGTAGTTTATCAACCAATAATCTTAAGCCTATGCCCAATACCAATAATAGTAAAACCGAAGGCAGCTTAGTTTTACTCGCTACCAAATCGAAAAGGTAGGAGAAAATGACTAGCGCACTTAAAATGATTAATACGGTATAGGTAGTCATATCACATTAATTTATCACTTAGAAAACAATGCTTTTAGTTCAATGGCTTCGTCTGGTTGCATTTTACCTGCCAATACCAAACGTAATTGCCTACGGCGCAGCGCTCCTTCAAAAAGTTCTATTTCTTCTGGCGTTTCTGGTTTTAGTTCTGGTACCGGTTTGGTGCCCGTTTGATCAACAGCTACAAAAGTGTAGTAAGCTTCGTTAGATTTTGTCCTAGTTCCCGATGGAATATTTTCTGCCCAAATATCTAAGCGTACCTCTACCGAAGTGTTAAAAGATCTTGTCACCTTTGCTTCAATTGTTACTACATCACCAAGTTTAATAGGCTGTTTGAAAGATACGTTATCAACCGATGCCGTAACCACAATGCTATTGCAATGTTTTTGAGCCGAAATTGCCGCTGCAATATCCATCCAATGCAATAGCCTGCCGCCCATTAAATTATTCAAGGTATTGGTATCGTTGGGTAACACCAATTCATTCATTATCGTAAACGAGTGGCTAGGATTTTTAACATTTAAACTCATGCTGGCTAAATTAATCAAATTAGCTCGTTGTTGCGAGATTAATTTCGAGCTAAGTAAACTACATTATTATTTTGAAAATGTTTTTTGGTGGTTCTTAGATTACGGCAGCCCCGTTTTTCGCTCCAATCTTTTTGTGAAAATTCCTGCATCATAGTCTTAAAGGTTAGCTGCTACAAAAAGTATTTCCGCTTCAACCGGGTTTAGTTAACGTAAACCTGTGCACAGCACTTGCATTTTAAACCCGATAGGAGCGAGCACGTAGGGGCAGACCTATGTGTCTGCCCTCGAAGTAAAGCGGATAGCGGGACTAACGCTGTTTGTTGTGGTATTTTGCTTTACAACTCCTTAATGTTTCCAATTTTGTTTTAAACAAAAAAGTCCCGATTTGCATCGGGACCTAAGATTTATGATTTGGTTTTCAATTACTTTTTAGCCTTATCGTCGTTAGATAAGTCGATTACAATTGGGGTAGAGATACATAATGATGAATATGTACCGATGATACGACCAATTAATAAAGCGAAGATAAACCCACGGATGCTATCGCCACCGAAAATGAAGATCACGATTAATACGAAGAATACCGATAACGATGTTAAAATGGTACGACTTAAAGTACTATTTAAAGCGAAGTTGATTAGTTTGTTACGCTCTTCGCCATACATGTCTTCTTTACCCGCTTCTGCTAAACGCTCACGGATACGGTCGAATACGATTACCGTTTCTGTCATGGTATAACCCATTACCGTTAAAATTGCCGCAATAAAATCTTGACCAATTTCTAGTGGGAAAGGCAACACGCCATCTAAAATAGTGTAAAATGAAAGTACCAATAACACGTCGTGGAACAATGCGATTACCGCACCTAAACCATATTGCCATTTCTTGAAACGTACCAAGATGTAGATAAACATCACGATACAAGAGAACAATACGGCACCATAAGCACTGTAAATGATATCACTTGCAATGGTTGGCGTTACTTTTTGTGAACTTTCGATCGTATATTTTGCACCTAAACCATCTAAACCTTTACGTAAAGCGTTTTCAACAACTTTATCTGCATCTGGCGCTTGGTCTGTGATGTGGTAAGGTGTAGTGATTTTTAATGAGTTATCAGTACCGATAGTTTTAACTAAAGCTTCTTCACCTTCAAAATTAGCCGATAGTGCTTTAGAAACTTCTTCGGTGTTCAATTGCTTGTCGAACTTCACCATGTAAGTTCTACCACCTTTAAAGTCTACACCTAAGTGTAAGCCATCGTTTTTAACATAGAAAACAACACCTAAAGCAATAATTACCGCAGAAATGATATAGTACCATTTTCTACGTCCAACGAAGTTGAATGCTAAGTTTTTAAATGCGTTGCGGGTAATGCTGTTATCGAAAGTGATGTTCGATTTTTTATCCATCATTGATTCGAAAATCAAACGAGAGATCAATACCGCTGCAAATAATGAAGTAATGATACCCACACATAATGTAGTTGCAAAACCTTGCACCGGACCAGAACCGAAAACAAATAGGATGACACCTAAGATGAATACAGTAATGTTTGCATCTAAGATAGAAGACATTGCATGTTTGAAACCTTCTCTAATGGCTACGTTGGTTGATTTGCCTAAGGCTAACTCTTCACGAACACGCTCGAAGATAAGGATGTTGGCATCTACCGATAAACCAATGGTTAAAACGATACCTGCAATACCAGGGAGTGTTAATACTGCACCAAATGCAGCTAAAATACCCATGATAAAGAATACGTTGATTACCAAGGCGATGTTAGCTACCCAACCTGCTTTGTTGTAATAGAATGCCATAAAAGCAAGAATTACTACGAAAGCTAATACGAAAGAGACTAAACCGCTATCAATAGCTTGTTGACCTAATGAAGGACCAACTACGAAATCTGAAACGATTTTAGCAGGAGCAGGTAACTTACCAGCTTTTAATACGTTAGCTAAATCTTTTGTATCTTCTTTAGTGAAACTTCCAGTAATTGAAGAAACACCGTTAGGGATTTCGTTTTGTACCGTAGGAGCAGAGTAAACTGTGTTGTCTAATACAATTGCAATTGCTTTTTTATTGTTAGGATCAGCAGCAGCTTCTGCAGTCATTTTTTTCCATTTCGCAGCACCTTCGCTGGTCATGAACATGGTTACATCTGGGTTGTTGTTCTGATCGAAACCATCACGAGCGTTAGCTACCGCATCACCACTTAAATCTGGACGGCCATCTAACGAAGCAACTTTGATGGCATAAAGTTCGAAAACTTTAGTGCCAGTTCTAGGTTTTAATCCCCACATGAATTTCATGCTAGTTGGGATCAAAGATTTGATTTCTGGTTTGCTTAAGTAGTTATTTACTTTTGCAGTGTCTTTTTGCAATGCGTTACCTACTACCGGCCCAGGAATAAACTGTTGTTGTCCGTTAGCATCTAAACCTACTGGAAGTTGTAATACAGCAAATAATGGATTTGCTTTTTGAGCTTCTGCTGTTTTAGCATCAGCCGAAGTGTCTGCAGGTTTGGTAGTAGCGCCTTTTGTTAAACCAGCTAATTTACCGCCTTTTACAGTAGTATCTGCAGCAGCAGTTTTAGCTACTGTATCTTTTAAAGTTGTAGCAAGTGTTTTGTTGATGTTATCTAACACAGGATATACCTCTTGCGACTGGTATACTTGCCAGAATTGTAATTCTGCAGACCCTTGTAATAATTTACGAACACGTTCTTTATCTTGGATACCCGGCATCTCAATAAAGATCCTGTTAGAACCTTCTTGTTTCTGCATGTTAGGGCTAACTACACCGAAACCATCAATACGACTACGTAAGATGATGAATGAACGATCTATCGCACTGTTAGCTTCTTTACTCAAATAAGATTTTACTTCGTTGTTGCTAGCGTTAGCCTTTAACTGTGCCGTATTATCTTGGTTAGCAAAAAAATCTACCAATTTACCATTAGGAACTAATTTCTCATATTCGCTTACAAATAATGCAATGAAATCTTTTCCACCAGCATTCATTTGCGTTTGTGCATTTGAAAGTGCTTTGTTGAAATTATCATCAGAAGTGTTACCTGCTAATGATTTTGTCAACTCGGCTAAAGAAATTTCCATGGTAACATTCATACCACCTTTTAGATCTAGACCTAAGTTAATTTCTTTGCCTTTTACTTGTTGGTAGGTAAGGCCCAATACTGGATATACCTTTTCGGTAGCCATTGAGTCTAGGTATGCTTTCTCTTTTGCTTCATCGCCTTTTGCAAATTCCTTAGCCTTTTTCTCTACGTTGTAAGTAATGATGTTGAAAGAAAGTGAATACAGACAGACGATACCTAAAAGGATCGCCATAAATTTTATAAAACCTTTACCTTGCATTGTTTGTTTAATCTATTTTATAATAAGCTGTTTTTTAACAAGTCGGCAAATCTAATTATTTTTTTAAATAATAGAACCTCTAATTGTAATTTTATTGGGATAAGAAATATATTAAGCCACAGATGCACAAATGATTTTAACTGATTTTTGAAATATTAAATCTGTGTATCTGTGGCTAGAAAACTTTATCTACGCTCTAAAGTTGAAAAAGTGTAAGCAAATTTGTTCTTTTCATCGGGTAAATGATCTTCTTTCCAAATCTCTTTCCAAATTTCATTATCTAACTCTGGGAAAAAAGCATCAGCATCAAATTCTTGGTGTACGCGTGTCAATTCAATTTTATCGCAAAACGAGATGGCCTGTCTGTATATTTCGGCACCACCAATGATAAAGACCTGATTTTCTTCTTTACAAAGCGCTAGTGCCTCATCTAGAGAGTTAACTACTTCTACGCCTTCTAACTGTAGGCCTTCTTGACGGGTAATTACAATGTTTCTTCTGTTTGGAAGCGGTTTGCCTATAGAATCATAGGTTTTACGGCCCATAATAATGGTATGACCAGAGGTGATGCTCTTGAAATGTTTTAAATCGGCAGGTAAATGCCAAAGTAATTGGTTGTTTTTGCCAATAGCATTGTTCTCGGAAATAGCTACTACTATAGTTATTTGGTTCATTTTTTAGAATTTGCGTCATTGCGAGGCACGAAGCAATCTTAAAGCTAAATAGATTGCTTCGTGCCTCGCAATGACGATATAATTTAAACTGCTACTACTCCTTTAATATGCGGATGTGCTTCGTAGTTTGTTAATTCAAAATCTTCAAACTTAAAATCGAAGATATCCTTAACGGCTGGATTAATTTTCATGGTTGGCAAAGGTTTTGGGTCTCTGCTTAATTGCAAATTAACCTGCTCTAAATGGTTGTTATAAATATGCGCATCGCCAAAAGTATGGATGAAATCTCCAGCCTCTAAGCCACAAACTTGCGCTACCATCATTGTTAACAATGCGTAAGAAGCAATATTAAAAGGTACGCCTAAAAAGATATCCGCACTGCGTTGATATAATTGACAGCTCAACTTTCCATCAGCTACATAAAATTGGAAAAAAGCGTGACACGGAGGCAAAGCCATGTTCTCAATCTCAGCAACGTTCCAAGCAGAAACAATAATACGTCTGCTGTCGGGGTTGGTTTTAATCGTATTGATGATTTGGGTAATCTGGTCAATATGACCACCGTTTGGTGTTGGCCAGCTTCTCCACTGCGAGCCATAAACTGGTCCGAGGTTTCCATTTTCATCTGCCCACTCATCCCAAATACGTACGCCGTTATCTTTTAGGTATTTGATGTTGGTGTCGCCCTGCAAAAACCAAATCAACTCGTGGATGATAGATTTTAAATGCAGTTTTTTAGTGGTTACCATTGGGAAACCTTCTTGCAAATTGAAACGCATTTGGTAGCCAAATACGCTGATGGTGCCCGTTCCCGTTCTATCGTGTTTTTGTGTGCCGTTATCCAGCACATGCTGCATTAAATCTAAATATTGTTTCATAACCCCAAACCCCTAAAGGGGCTTTTTAATGTGAAACACAAATCTAACCATTAAAAACCAACCTTGTATTTCTGTTTTTCAACAGTGTTGATGATTGTTAGATTTCTATGTTGTAAATCAAGAAATTCTCTTGAAAATCCGTTAGATTTGCTACACGATGATGTTTAGAAAAATAATCTTTTCGATTTTAATTAACGGATGGTTTGCTGCTACTAGCTTTGCGCAGTCGGTAACGGCTTTGAAACTTTCTGATGCCGGAATTTCAATTATCAATAGCAGAATAGTTTACGACCCTGCTTATGTTAGCATAGCTTATCCTAACGGTGATGTGCCAGAGGGTACAGGCGTTTGTACGGATGTGGTAATCAGAGCTTACCGCAAGTTAGGAACTGATTTGCAAAAGGAAGTACATGAAGATATGAAAGCTAATTTCAAGTTGTATCCTAAAAACTGGGGCCGTAAATCTACAGATAGAAATATAGACCATAGACGTGTGCCTAATTTGATGGTTTTCTTTGGCAGAAAAGGTACTAAAAAACCAATGACTAAAAATGCTGCAGATTATTTGCCCGGCGATATTGTGTGTTGGGATTTAAATGGCAGGCAGTTGCATATTGGTTTGGTCATCAATAAAAAATCGGCAGATGGAAAGCGTTATTTACTGGTGCATAACATTGGAGGCGGGCAAGTAGCAGAAGATATTCTATTCGCTTGGAAAATTATTGGGCATTATACTTATAAGATAAACCCCTAAATCCCCTAAAGCGGACTTTGTTCATGCAGATAAAACTTAGTGCTCTTCGTGCCTTTGTGTTTAATTAATTCTAAAATCGTACTTCGTAAATCAAAAGATGTTAACATTTGCCAACGCAAAAATAAATTTAGGCTTATTCCTTACCGAAAAACGTGCTGACGGTTACCATAATCTACAAACTGTTTTTTATCCCATCAAGATAAATGATGTGGTAGAATTGGTAGATGCCGAAGAGACATCGATGCTGATTAAAGGTATTGATATTCCTGGGGATACTACCGATAATATTTGTTTCAAAGCTTTCGAGACACTGCAAAGAGATTTCAATTTACCCAATCAGCAGATTGTACTTTTAAAAAATATACCAGTTGGCGCAGGTTTAGGCGGTGGCAGTGCCGATGCTGCTTTTCTTATCAAACTGGTTAATCAGAAATTTGAATTAGGTTTAACAGATGAACGGATGGAAGCTTACGCCAGACCCTTAGGTGCAGACTGTGCGTTCTTCATTAAAAATCAACCTACTTATGCTTTTGCCAAAGGCGATGAATTTGAAGAACTAAATGTTGACCTTTCTGCCTACTATTTGGTATTGGTAAAGCCTTCGGTACACGTTTCAACCGCAGAGGCTTACAGTAAAGTAAACGTAAAACAACCTTCCAATTCTTTAAAAGATTTGATACATTTGCCGCTACAAGATTGGCCAGCTCATATTCTTAACGATTTTGAGCCTTCTGTTTTCGCAAAATATCCGCAAATTGACGAAATAAAAACAAAGCTTTACCAGGCAGACGCTAAATTTGCCTTAATGAGCGGCAGTGGCTCGTCGGTATTTGCAATATTTGAAAAAGAAGTAAAACTGCCAGAATTGGAGAAAGATAATTTAGTTTTTTACGGAGTTTAAATATGTTTTAACCACAAAGACACAAAGTGCACTAAGTATGTCTTTGTGTCCTCCGTGCCTTAGTGGTAAAAAAGAATATGGAAATCAACCTCATCCGCAAAAGCGGAAAATTTAATTTTGAAGCGGAAAATGAAAGCGGCTTTACCGTTGAGTTAGATGCAAAACCAGCTATAGGTGGAGAAGGTAAAGGCTTTCGCCCTATGGAGATGTTGTTGATTGGCTTAGGCGGATGCAGCGGTATCGATATGGTAAATATCCTTACTAAACAAAAAGAAGAACCTAGCGATATTAAAATCAATATTAAGGCTACGAGAAAAGAAGAGGAAGTACCTGCAATTTTCGATGTAATTGATATCCAATTTAACCTTTTCGGCGATTTGAGCGTTCAAAAAGTAGAACGTGCCCTGCAAATGACTTTTGATAAATACTGTTCTGTTTCAAACATTTTGGGCAGATCGGCAACTATAAATTTTACATATATCATTAATAAGGTTGAGGTTAAGGTTTAGGGCATGAGGTTTATCTTGCTCCTTGTCTCATATCTCAATACTCATATCTCAATACTAAAAAATGTCTGATAATTTCGAAACCATCGCTATACGCACTCAAACCGAAAGAAGTTCGCACAAAGAACATTCTGCGCCTATTTATTTAACATCGAGCTACAAGTTTGACGATGCAGAAGAAATGCGTGCTTTGTTCGCTAACGAAAAGGAGGGGAACGTTTACAGTCGTTATTCTAATCCAAATACTTCTGAGTTTATTGAGAAAATGGCTTTGTTGGAAGGTGCGGAAGATGGTTTTGCAACGGCTACAGGTATGGCGGCAATTTTTACCACTTTTGCTGCATTCCTAAAAAGTGGCGATCATATTGTTTCTAGTCGCTCGGTTTTTGGATCTACACATCAATTGCTAACTAACGTTTTTGCTAAATGGGGTGTAACTTTCGATTATGCGGATTTAGATAAACCTGAAGATTGGGAAGCTTTAATTAAGCCAAACACGAAAATCATCTTTGTAGAAACACCCTCTAACCCGGGTATAGATATTATTGATTTGGAGTTTTTGGGTGGTTTGGCAAAGAAATACAATACTTTATTAGTGGTTGATAACTGTTTTGCTACTCCCTATTTACAGCAACCTATCAAATTAGGGGCACATATTTCTATCCACTCGGCAACTAAATATATTGATGGACAGGGGCGTGCTTTAGGTGGAATTATTTTAGGAAGCAAAGCTTTAATTGCTGATGTAGTTGCTTTTGCTCGTCACAGTGGACCTTCTCTTTCTCCGTTTAATGCGTGGATTTTATCGAAAAGCTTAGAAACGTTGGCGGTTCGTATGGATAGACACTGCGAAAATGCCTTGAAAGTTGCGGAGTACTTGGAGAAACATCCGAAAATTAAGTTGGTGAAATACCCGTTTTTGCCGTCGCACCCGCAGTATGAAATTGCCAAAAAGCAGATGAAACAGGGTGGAGGTATTGTAACCATCGTTGTTGATGGTGGAATTGAAGCTGCCCGTAAATTTATGGATGGCTTGCAGCTATTTTCTATTTCTGCAAATTTAGCAGATACAAGGTCTATCGCTACGCATCCCGCTACGAGTACGCACAGCAAGTTAACTGAAGAAGAACGTAATATTGTTGGAATTGAACAAGGTTCTATCCGTTTATCTATTGGTTTAGAGCATATCGATGATATTTTGAAGGATATTGAACAAGCGTTAGGCAGTTAGCATTTTTTAGTTGACATTAAATAAAAAAGGAGCAAAATCAATTTGCTCCTTTTTTATGCACTACGTCATTGCGAGGTACGAAGCAATCTTTAAGCGATAGTTTTGTTGCCTGACAATAGTTGTAGGATTGCTTCGTGCCTCGCAATGACGGAAAAAGATCCTCAATTCATCCTAAATTATCTTCAACCGCTCCTCTTCCAAATCAATTTGATACAACTGCTGACGAATAATTTCTTCATCTATTTTTGGGTCTTTATTCAGCTCCGATAAGTATTCCCGTTGACTTTCTAACAACTCTACAAAAATGGCTTTGTTTTGCTCGCTCATCATGCTATAATCTGTTGCTTTAGCTCTTTCTTCCCATTGTTTCAGCACTTTTTCAATCTCAACATTCCCTAAATGCTCATTTTCATATTTTTCTTTTAGGGTAATATAAACGTGTTGCATCAATCCCTGCTTCATTTTTTGTCTGGCTGCGTGCTCATCGTGGGCGTTAGTAGCTTCCTTAAAAAAGCTATTGCGTTGTATAATGTAAGGCAACGTAAGCCCTTGAATTACCAAGGTCAGTAAAATAACCACAAAAGTGATAAACAGGATAAGGTTTCGATGAGGAATGGGAACTCCATCGTAAACTACCGGAATTGCCAAGGCTGCAGCTAACGAAACCACGCCACGCATTCCCGTCCAACCTAAAATTAAAGGCATCAGCCAGCGCCTTCGGTTTGATGAGGCCTGTGGCATTACACTTCGCCTGAAAAGGAAAGTTGCAATCATTGCTGCATAAGAACTAATCATTCTGGCGCCGATGAGTACGGCCGTAACCAATACTCCGTAGCCAATTGCAGTGCTTAATGGTATACCCTGTGCTCTAATTCCTTCCACAATTTCGGGCAGTTCCAAGCCAATAATTAGAAAGACAATGCCGTTTAAAATAAATACGAAACTTTCCCAAACGCTGTAGCCCTTAATTCTGCTGGCACTATTTAAATACGTTAAGCGCTTCATAGACATCAATAAACCGCCACTAACTACTGCCATTACGCCAGAGCTATGTAACTGCTCGGCCACCCAATACATGATATAAGGTTCTATTAATAGCAAGGCAATATCCGAAGGTGCATCTGTAGGTAAACGCTTATGAGCCTGCACAAATAGCCAAGCCAATACTAAGCCTATGGCTGAGCCACCAATTACCATCCATAAAAAGCTTAATGCCGCCTCTTGCCATACGAACTGCCCGGTACCTACGGCTACTAACGCAAAGCGGAAGATAATTAATGAAGAAGCATCATTCAGTAAACTTTCCCCCTCTAAAATGGTAGCAGTTGATTTGGGGATTTTAACGAATTTCATAATAGCGCCTGTACTTACCGCATCTGGCGGAGAAACAATTCCGCCTAGTAAAAAGCCTAAAGCGATAGTAAAACCGGGGATAAGATGATTGGTAACCAGCGCAACCGATAAAGCAGTGAAAAACACCACCAAAAATGCAAAGCTTCCAATAATTCGCCACCACTTCTTCATCTCTTTAAAAGAAACCGCCCATGAAGCTTCAAATAACAGTGGCGGCAAGAATATGAAAAATATTAAATCGGGATTAACCCTGATAACTTGTAAGCCAGGTATAAAGCTGACCAATAAGCCAGCAATGACCAATAAGATAGGATAGGCAATTCTAAGTTTAGTAGCCCACATGTTTAGCAGCACAATAGCGGCTATCATGGCTAAAAAAAGCGGTAAATAGGTATGCATTAGGAAAGAATGTTTTTAATAAATGGTTGTTTGGTTTTTGTGGCTAGTATAAATTTAGCAAAAATATTTACACGTTGGGATAGGGAATACCAACGCTATAAACAAGCCGTTTCGCTTACATCAAAATATCGTTGACAGGTTGTATTGGTTTTGGAATATCCGTTTCTCCCAACATTTGCAATAAGTCAATTTCAATGGTTCTGCAAATAGAAAGCATTGGGATATCAGTGCCTAAGCCTTCAAATGGATTTTCCGAGTAGTCGCCAATTAGTTCCATTACGACGTAAATCCAGCCAACTATTACGCCAAAAGGTATCATTAACCAAACGCCCGCCTCGCCAAGTTTGGCAAACTCTGCAACAATACCCAGTGGTAACAAACCAATAAATATGCAGTTGAAAATAAAACTCATATTGGCATATTGTCTCGGTATTGGAAATTTCTTGATGCGTTCTGCTCTGCCTTGGTGGTCATAAAAATCATTCAATACGCTCTGCATTTCAATTTGCTTGCGCATGTGCAACATCTCTCTTTCTTCCAAAGCTGCCAATTCTTGTCCCTGTTGGTGAATAATTTGTGTAGCAGGGTTGGCCGCATTCTCCCAAAGCGCTCTACCGGTAAAATATTTTTGGGTTTGATGCTCGTTTAAAAAATCTTTAAACCGCCCAATTCCTATCTTTTCCCTACGTTTTGCTGCAATTTTTCCAAATAGGTGTTTTAAACTTACATGTTCCCATTGGGTTGGTACAAGCAGCTGCTCTCGTAATACATACAGCCATGCAATGTGGCGGTAAATTAGTTGATGTTGTATGGCTTTAATTTCTTCTGCGGGATGTTGGCTGCTACGGACATAACTGTTTACCAAAGTGCCCCAGCTTCGGCTGCTGTTTACAATAGCGCCCCAAATTTTACGGGCTTCCCAAACCCTATCATAAGACTGGTTATTTTTGAAACCTACATAAAAAGCAACTGCAGTACCTACAAGAGATACCGGTAGCCATGGGATAGAAATCCAATGCCAACCGACAATTTTGTACAAAACTGCGATGATGAGCATGTAACAGCTTAGCCAATAGAAGTGATGGCCCGCAAATTCGAAAATGCCTTTTAGGGAAATAGTCTTTTTAACAATCATTGGCAGATGAAAATTTTGAGGCTATAAAAGTAATGAATTAGAAGTAATTGTTCTAGTTCAATTTAATAAAACCCGTAGTGCATTACCATAAAATGAAATCAATATCAAAATAACCACCCCGCCTTTTAGGCACCCCTCCAAAGAAGGGAATGGAGAACGAAATTCCCCTCTTTCAGAGGGGTGGTCGAAGACCGGGGTGTTCAATAAAAGTGGTTAATTTGTTTAAATACTTATAGGTAAGAATGTTATGTTTTTCAAATTGAAAAAAGTATAATACATTCCGGGTAATAAAGTAAGTTGTAACAACACAACATAAAATCTGGTATTAAAATTTGCATGTTGCGAGATCTCTCCTCGTTCCTCGTTCGAGATGACGGAAGATGAACGTTTCACGTTTTTTACTTTACTAGTTTAATATGATGGTCGGAAAGTGTAATTAAACGCTCTTTGTACAAACCACCAATTGCTTTTTTAAACGCACTTTTACTTACCTGGAATCTATTATAAATCTCTTCTGGTGTACTTTTATCGCCTAAATTAATCTCGCCAACTACTTTCAGTTCTTCTAAAATATAGTCCTTAGTTTCTAATATGTGCCCAAAACCCGATGGCTGTAATGTTAAATCTATTTTGCCGTCTACTCTTATGGTTTTAATCCAGCCGGTAGTTCTTTGTCCGGGTTCTACATTAGAGAAAACCTCGTTGTGGTACAGCAAGCCAATAAATTCATCGTTAATGATGGCATTGTAACCTAAATCCGATTTATCTACAATCAATAAGTCAACGGTGTCACCTTCATCAAAACCGAAGCCATCGTGAGCTACAAAATCATCTATTTTAGACGAAGCCAATAATCGGTTAGATTGTTCATCTAGGAAAACAAAAACAACATAGCTCTCGCCAAGTTCCATTGGTTTTTTTTGCTCTCTGCGAGGAATAAAAACATCTTTATCTACACCAATATCTACAAATGCACCATCGTCATTTACGCTAACAACAGTCAGTAAAGCAAATTCATCGGCAGTTGCCAAAACTTCTTTCAATGTTGCAACAGTGCTACCATCTTTATTGAGATAAACGAAGGCATCTACATCGTCGCCGAGTTCTACGTTTTTTGGTACTTCCAAATAGGGCAAAAGCACTTCGTTTTGTCCATCTGTTAAACTTAACCCCTGACTGTTTTTTGCCGCTACTCGCAGTTTATTGTATTTGCCTATTGTTATCATTTATCGGTATTGAAAATACAAAGGTAGTTTTTTTATTGTGCGTTAGTTGTGAAACCTATAAAACCTTTGTTTTTGGCTTTAGATAGGAGCGTTTTATGCACAGTTTTTAGTTTAATAAACCTGATTGAACGGCTTAGCCCGCATCCCCGAGCTTGCCTCGGGAGAGGACTAAAAGTGAAAGCAGGACTTTCGTGACCGAAGTACTACGGATATTGCTTTTCTAAATTTTTACAACAAAACGCCGCCTAAAAATAGTAGGGCAAAAGAGAAGTAAATGATGAGCCCCGTTACGTCTACCAACGTAGCAACGAATGGGGTAGAAGAAGCAGCCGGATCGGCACCTAGTCTTTTTAGTAACAGCGGTAACATAGAACCCATTAACGTACCCCAAAGCACTACACCTAATAGCGAGCAACCTACAACTAAGCCAATAAGTACGTAGTGTTCGCTAAAACCTGGCATTAAAATGTGCCAAGCGCCAATAACGCAAAAACTTAGCAGGCAGAGTGTTGTGCCAAGGAAAATACCTGAGAATATTTCGCGGCGCATCACGTTCCACCAATCGCGGATGGTGACTTCGCCCAAGGCCATTGCTTGGATAATGAGGGTTGCGGCTTGCGAACCGCTGTTGCCACCACTGGATATGATTAATGGGATGAATGTAGCAAGAATTACCACTTTTGCGATTTGATCTTCGAAACCAGACATGGCTGCAATAGTGAGCAATTCACCAAAAAAGAGTACAATTAGCCAAACCACACGTTTTTTATAGAGCTGGAAAACGGGAACGTCTAAATAAGGCTCATCGAGTGCCTGCGTACCACCCATTTTGTGCATATCTTCGGTGTACTCTTCGTGGGCAATCCATAAAATATCATCTACGGTAACAATTCCTAGCAAGATATCTTTATCGTCTACCACAGGAAGTGCCACTCGATTGTTCATTCTGAAGACGTTAATAGCTTCCTCTTGTGGGTCGTTTACATTCAAGGAAATCAGTCGATTATCTGTTAGATCCCCAATTTTTGCTTCAGGATCTGAAAGGAGTATTTCTCGGATACGGATATCGTCTAAGAGCACCCCGTCTTTGTCGATTACGTACACCACATCGATGGTTTCGGAGTTTTTGCCGTAGCGACGGATGTGCGAAAGTACCCGTTGCACTGTCCAATCTGTTTTCACTGCGATGAAATCGGGCGTCATCATACGGCCCACACTGTCTTCTTCGTAACCTAGAAGGTTCAAAGCTTCCTTGCGGTCGTTGTCTGGCAGTAACACAAGCAATTTTTTAACTGCCTCGCCCTGTAGTTCACCAAAAAGTGCCGTTCTATCATCTGGAGGCAACTGCCTGATGATTTCGGTAAGTTTATTGGCCTGTAATTTCTTAATGATACGCTCCTGCGTAGGGAAATCGAGAATACGGAATACGTTTACTGCACGTTTGATAGATAGTGTCTCGATAAATTTAACTGCATGTTGAGGAAGTTCATCTATCAGTTCTTCTACGTCTGATATGTTGAGTTCGTTGAGATAAACCTTTAACTGTCTATCGTTTTCGTTTTCCAACAAATTTAATACTTCATCTACTTGCAGTTCTTCCATACGCGTTGGATTTTGGTGGTGTATACTTTAAAGGCGTGTAAAGTTGCGTTTTTATTTTGAAATTGCGGTTATACAAGAAGCGTTTTCTCCTTTCAAATTAACACTTTTGTAAGTATTATGTTTATTAAGTTATAGTTATGATAAAAACCCCAGAAGTTTATGCGTTGGTTACCGGTGGTAGCAAAGGAATTGGAAAAGCTATTGCATTGGCACTGGCGAGTAGGGGAAATCATTTGCTGTTGATGGCGAGAAACGAAGCAGAGCTGATACAAACTGCTGCAGAAATTAGAGAAAAGTACAATGTTAAGATTGACATTTTTGCTATAGATTTGACCTTGGCAGATTCTGCAGCACAGGTTTTTAATTGGGTAGAGGGAAAGAATTATCAGGTTAGCATTTTAGTAAATAATGCTGGTTTTGGCGCTTGGGGTGCTTTTGCCGATTTAACTTTAGCAGCGCAAATGCAAATGGTGGATGTGAATGTGAGCACTTTGGTGAAGCTTTGCCATTTGTTTACACCGATGTTGAAGGTTCAAAAGGCTGCTTACATTCTCAATATTTCTAGCACTGCGGCTTATCAGGCTTTGCCAACTTTGGCCATTTATGCAGCATCTAAATCTTTTGTACTTTCTTTTAGCAGGGCGATAAATTACGAGTTGAGAAATACTTCGGTTGGCGTTACTTGTATTTGTCCAGGACCTGTTGAAACTAATTTTGCTAGTAGGGCAGGAATGAATGCTTTAGATAAAATGGCGCAAAAGTTTAATATGCAACCTGCGGAAGTAGCTGAAATGGCCGTGAAAGCGATGTTTAAGCGAAAAACGGAAGTGATACCAGGGTTTAGTAATAAAATTGGAGCTTTTGCCGCTAGGCTTTTAGCGAAGAGGTTTTTGGAGAAAACTGCTGCGGGGATTTATAAGGTTTAGGGGGGATGGAGCTTTTTTAGTTGGCCTTTATTTGCCAAACCCTTGTTCGCTGTTCGCCCAGTTTCTCTTTTGTTGTCTGCAATTCATCTAACTTTTTCATTAATTTTTCTTTTTCATTGCTCTCATTTGTCTTGAACCGCAAAAGAGGAAAATTATATTTTTCTAAAATTTTATCTTTCATTTTATCTCTTTCTGCTTGCCGTGTTCCGTCTTTATGGAATTCGAAACCATCAACCTCTATTCCTAGAACAGGAACTTTGCCAAGTTTATTATAAATCAAAAAGTCTAAGTGTGTTAACGAATTTGAAGCGTATTTTAATTCTTGTTCATCTAGCTTAGAAAAATCTTTAATAAGTAGTCTAATCGGGAAATGCGAAAGAACGTCATATTTCAAAAACTGTTCATCTGTCAGAACTTGCTTGATTAATCCATACATTAAATTTTCACTGTCAAACGATGATATTTTGCCAGATTTAAGTATGATTTTTGACCGTTCTTCTTCGTAACCTTTATACAACAGGTCAAAAATTGAATTTAATTCACTTTGAATAATTGAAAAGTTATTATATTCAATATACTGTATCAAATCAGAAATGTTATTGTCTTTTTGATTTTCGTTTCCATTAACAACTAATATCAGTTGTTTAACGGCTCTGGAAACAGCAACATTTAACCGATTAGGGTTGTCTGTAAAGTCAGAAATTTCGTTGTCAACAGTCGAAAGTATGATAACTTCGTTTTCTCTGCCTTGAAATTTGTCAACGGTATCTGCTTTTATTGTTGTTCCTAGAAATGTCTTTTGCAATTCACTTGTCTGATTACGATATGGCGTTACAATGCCTAAATCTACATTTTCAAGTTTTTCATTTGGAATAATTTCTTGTTTTATAATATCTATTTGCCTTTGGTTCATACGCTCTCTTGCATGATTTCCTTGTGATGTTTTATAGACAAGAAGAGGTTGGCGATTATCTGTATACTCTGTATGAACGATAAGTTGATTATCGTAAAACTTTTTGTTACAAAATTCTATGATTTTTGGATGGCAGCGGTAATGTTCTCTCAAAAGTGTCTTTGGAATATCTTGTATTAGTTCAACAATGGAAGATAATAAACTATGATTTGAATAGCGATAAGGCTTTTTCAGGTCGTAAGCATCAAAAACTAAATCCGTTTTTAATTGCATATCGGCGTCAACTACATTTGGCAATTGTTTAACATCCCCAACAATTACAGCACACTTTGCGCAAGATAAAGCAAGCGCTCCTGTTGCTAAATCAACTTGCGAAGCTTCATCAATAATAACATAATCATAAAAAAGGTTTTCTGACAAGCTCTGCCTTAACGAGTATGTTGTGCTCATTATAACAGGATAATCTTTGATGAACTTTTCAGAATTTCTCTTGAGTTCTGAAATTGTGTATGGTTCTCGCTTTTGTTGATTATATCTTTTGCACAGTTCCGCTTTGAGTAATTGCATTGACATTGAAGTATACTCTCTCATTTTTTCATCAAATGCGAAATTTTTTAAGCCATTTTCCAATAATGCTATTCTATTGCTCAGTTCATGTATTTTAGTTGGGTAGTACTTTAATTGGCACATAAAAATCATTTCATCAAGCGGATTTTCATAAAATGATTTATCTATAATTCCATATTTCAGTAGGTAAATAAATCTTCTAATGAAGCCTATTTTCTTCTGTCTTTTCCCAAGTGTTTCAAGAGAAACCCAAAATTCAAGTATTTTTTCGGCCGTGATGTTTTTTTTGAGCTCGATGCTTTTTCCTATTCGCCCTTTATATGTTTCTTTAAAATGCTCATATTCAGTTTCAATGCCGTCAATTTGTACTTTCAAAGATGCCAATTCATTTTTCTTATCAAGGTTTTCAGAAAGTAGATTAATCAGTGTAACAGACTTAGTTTTTATCTCTTCCTTTTCAATATCAGTTAAATTGAATTTTGATAAATCTGGTATTTCTTTTTGAGAATCAATAAATTCTTTCTTGTTTTGAGAATTTCCAAGAAGTGCTGCTAAAAATTCAACACCATTTTTTTCAAGTTTTTCGTAAACATTTTTTGTCGCAGAGTTATTACTAGAAACAACAGCAACACTTTGCCCATTTAAAACAGCATTAGCAATGATATTGAGAATAGTTTGTGTTTTGCCTGTTCCAGGAGGACCTTCAATTACACTTAAATTGTTAGAGAACGCAATGTTAACCGCTTTTCTCTGACTTAAATTAAATCCAAACGGAAAAAAATCTGGATTTGGGAAATTATCATTTCCTGTAGATGAAGAGCCGTTTAAAAGACTTGTAAGAATACAGTATGTAGGGATTTCGGAAATGCTGTCGTAACTTCTTGCAAGTATATTGTCTCCCTCTTCGGTTTTTAAACCAACGGTGTTTGCTATCTCTTTTAAATAATTGAATACGTTAAATGCTCTGTCACTACTTACTGCAGTTGCGATAATTTTTACTTTATTCTTACTATAAGAAAACTCTTTAGGACTGTTTTTAAAAATAACAACACATCTGTCATCTCTATACGAATATTTTTCAATTTCATTCGTCTTGTCTATTTCGTTAATGTATATCAGTTCTCTTTTAAGCGGCATTTCCTGATAATATCTTTGATGATTTCTGTATGGTTTATGAGTGAATGTTAACCTATCTATTCACAGGTATATTTAACCTAGGTAGATTTTTGAGAAACTCAATAGTGATAAATATAAAAAGAAGTAATGATAATTGATGCAGTATCTGCGTCAATTTAAAAGGATTTCTAAATTTATTTCATAAAATATTTGCACTAATTGACTGAAAATATTACGTTTGTAATAAATACTACTAAATCTATAGATAATGTCGTTAAAAATGCAATATATCACTTTTTCACATCGAATGCCGATGTGCTGTTGCATGTAGTAAACTATAGCTTTTCAATCAAATTCCTAAACCTTCTTAACCAATTTTTTATCATGATTAATTCATACAGCACCTTTACACTTGCCGACCAACTTACCGAAGAACAGAAATTCTTTTTTCATAAATATGGCTTTCTGCATTTTAAGAATTTTTTAGATACTCACGCCATTAAGGCGATTATACAGGCTTCGCAGCAGGTACAAGAGCAATGGTTGGCCAATGATGTTAAAAAGATAAATGGCGTACCTATTAAGTACGGAACGGATTTAGACGGCTCTGCTATTGTACAGCGTTTTGCGTTTATCAACCAACATCACCAAGCTTTAAGCGGTTTGACGTTAGACCCAAGATTTGACTCGCTTTTAGAGCTGGCTGGAGAAGGAGCGAGGTTAGGAACGGAGGAAAAGGACGGAATGGTTTTTAATCACTATGTGAATGGACCTGATAGTAAGTTTACCAAAATGGGATGGCATACCGATGGTTTACGTGATATCTTTTACGGACAGAAGTTAAATCCAATGTTAAATGTTGGTGTGCATTTAGATACACTAGATGTAAAAAATGGTGGACTGAAGATATTACCTGGTACACACAAGCAGAGCATTTATCAAATGTTGTTTAGAAAGAAGTACTTTTTAGACCATAAAGCAGACCCATCTGAAATTGCAATTACCCCAGAAGCGGGCGATTTAACCATTCACGACGGTAGGTTGTGGCACCGAGTGGCACAATCTGAAGTTACTGGCGAGAGAAGTAGAAGACGTGTGATTTATATCCCTATTATCGCTGGAAAATATGCGCCTAAGAATGAGAACAGTCCGACGGTGTTTTACCAACGATTTGCAGGCATTGTAAAATAGGTAGGTATGTTGATAGCCGCATTAATCAGTTATTTGGTAAAAACAGGAAAAATAAAGTTGCTTTCGGCATTTTTTAAGAAGGTAATAGTTTGGAAAGTAGGAGTTTAAATTCTTGATGATTTGAATTTAGGGAACAAAAGTTGTTTAGCCATATTTTGGCTATTAGGTAAATAATCTTATCTGTTGAGGAGAGATCGAAAATTCCTTTTGATGTGTAAAGCAATTAAATTGCACATCAAAAGGAATTTATCTAAGTTTGCACACTTTGCTCCCGTAGTTCAATGGATAGAATTATGGTTTCCGGTACCATCGATATGAGTTCGAATCTCGTCGGGAGCACAGAAAGCCTCAATAGTATTGTGCTATTGAGGCTTTTTTATTCCTTTGGTGCTTTCTTAACAGGATGAACTGGCTGCTCGCTTTGTTCTCGCTGTTTAGCTGGATTAGGATTTTTAACTGGCTTTATGTTGCCCTCTTCAATATCTTCCTTTACCGAATTTACTGGTTTATTTACATCGGGTTCATTTTTCTCTGGTTTGCCACCTTTTGTGTTTCCTGTGATGTTCATCTTTTTAGGTTTATTGTTTGATGAATAACAAACGGGAAATGGATAATGTTCTTAGATTGCTGGAAATGTTATTTTAGTTCAAATGGTTTAATGTTACCTTCTCTGCATCAGCAAGAAGTGCTGGAATATTTTCGTTATGTATAAAAAACATCCCAATTCCGTCTTTAGTTACACCTTTTTTAATTTGGTAGGTGAAAATTGGCTGGCCATTCACCATGAGATGTTCCATATGCATCAAAGAAATATTAGACCTTTCGAATTTATCAGCTAATTCGGTAATATGACTTGAAATTATAAATGCTGAGTTTTTAATTCTTGAAAAACCATCGACAACAATTTCGGTTGCTTCAGAAGCATCTTTTGCATTGGTGCCTTTGAACAGTTCGTCTAATATGACAAATATTTTCTGCCTTTCGACAAGCATATTTAATAGGTACTTAACTCTTAGCACTTCACTTAAATAATGGCTTAGTCCATTTTGCACATTGTCGGCAATGTTTATTGTGGTTGCCAACCCGTTAAAAATAGTCGTTCGCATAGATGATGCAGGAATGGGAAATCCAATGTGAGCCAGATAAATGGCAATACCGAGTGATTTCAACAAAGATGATTTTCCAGCCATGTTTGAGCCACTTAAAAAAGTTAGATGGTTCTCGTTGTTTATAGTGACATTGTTATTTACAGGAGATGGAATTGCAGGGTGGTAAATTCCTTCGATATTTACACTCAATTTGTTTGTTCCAGTAATGTATTTTGGCAAAGTGAATTTTTTTTCTGAACACATGCTTGCAATAGTTTGCAGCGCATCAATTCTATAGATACAATCAAGAAGATGATGTAATAAAATAATGTTTTCTCTAGTTCTTATAAGCGAATCTAATCTGCTCAGCTCGTAAAATTTAATTGGTTTTATAGAAAATGCTGTCTTTTTATCAATGGGTAGTTTCTCGATAATATCTTCTATTTCTTTACCTATATCTTTTAAATGTATGGGAGCTTGAGGTTGCTGTAGATAATCGTATAATGAAAAACAGCTTTTAACTAGATGTAGAAGATATTTTAAGCCTATTTTAACAACGTAATAGTCTTGCGTTTCGTGAAATTTATTTTTGATAAAGACAGCGAGAGCATCTATCAAGTTGCCTTTTAACTTTTTTCCATAGTTCAGGTAATGCAAAATTAGATCTAATTGCTCATTTGAGATATCCAGGTGGAAAACATTTTCAGATAGGAAATTGAATGCAGCTGTTCGTTTTTCAAGTAGGTCCAAGTCGTTTGTTGGACTGCGCATCATTTCTTGAATTTTTTGATTGCCAGCTACAGTTTTACATTTATTGAACAAGCCATATACAGAAAATTCAGTTCTACTACTCTGAAAGATATTTAGATCTTGGTAGGTTTGGATATCAATTTCAAAGCTCATCATCTTAATTTTTTTAAAAATAAGATTTTTAGTAGAAATAGCTAGGTATACTAAAACGCTAAATTTCTATCCAATCGCTTTTTGAGAAGTTGTTAAACTCTGTTCTTGGTTCTAAATTGAGATAGGGGTAGGTTACTTTTGAGAGGTAAAGCCCAGTTGGTTTTGCAATATCGAACTGCGTTGGAATTTCTAGGGAAGAGAGGTGATGCTCAAATTGATCTACACTGAGTTCGTTTTTGCCAATTTTCAATAAATTCCCAGTCAATATCCTTATCATTTTACTTAAAAAACGGTTAGAAGCGATGTGGAAACGGAAATGTTGTTCGTCGGCAGAACAGTAAAGCTTAGCTTCCATTACATTGCAAATGGTGTGCTCATTTTTATCGGGTGCGGTACAAAAAGCTCGGTAATCTTTGTATTTTGGTAATAATGCTACCGCTTTTTTCATCTCTTGCGTATTAAGATTTGTTACGTTGTAATAAGAGCTCAGCTGACCTAGAAACGGATTTTTATAGGTATGAAGGTAGTAATCGTATTTTCGTTGTACGGCATCAAAACGGGCATGTTGTTTTCCATCCATCGGGATGATATCAAATACAGCAATGTTGTGGGGCAAAATTCTGTTGATGATGAAAAACAGATCGAAATCAATTTCCCGCTCAATATCTACGTGAAAAAAATACTGGCTGGCGTGTACACTCGTATCTGTACGCCCACAACCGTTTATGGCAATGGGCATTTTGAATATTGAACTCAGTTTGCTTTCAATGGCTTCTTGCACGCTGTGTGCTTTTGGATGCCGCTGCCAACCATTATAGGTGTGACCATTGTAACCAATATGAAAAAAATAGCGCATCTTAAACTAAATGAATTTTTTCATCATTAAGCTGCAACCGTAATGCAATCCATCGTGGGATACGATAAATTTAATAGCATCTTCAATTTTTTCTAGTCTATAACCTTTATAAGTGCTGATGGTGTAAGGTGTATAGTTATCAAATTTATTCGCAGCTACATCTTTTTCTAATTGGTCAATAGTGTCTAGTAAATAAGCTTTGATTTGCACTATTTCTTCTGCCGAAATAAAACTTTCGGGTTTAGAGCCATTTCTATACTTGTCTACCAAAGTTGGATCTATGACCAATTCGTTGTTAGATAGTTTGTAGCATAGTACTTGTTGGCTAACCACTAAATGACCCATTTGCCAAGCTAAATTATTGCTAAATCCGGTTGGTATTTTGTTAAGTTGCTCGGTGGTTAAATCCTCGACCAAAGTTAACAATGCTTTACGGCTTGCTCTAATTACTTCGAATATTTTATCCATGAAACAAAGATAGCTCTCGTTTTTCACGAAAGCTATCTTTAAGTAGAATTTAGTTTGAAAGGTCATCTGCTGTTCGACATTTGCAATGTAGAACTCAGTAATGGTTTATCGAAAGTCCGAAGAACTGATATTTTTATAGAAATATGAGTTGAGATAATTATAAACCACGAAGTGGTGACATTATTTTTATTTCAAATTCACATTAAGTTAAGGTTTCGAACAATCCTAATTTTTAATCCTATTTTAAAACGGATTACAAATCCCGAAGAGCAGTATTTTGGCTGACATTTATCGCACTGCGATTGCCTGTCAAGCTGGCAATGACGTATTTACTAATAATGCTATCTACGACATTACTTCGCTTTTTTAGTATTTCCTAGCCAAAGCAAAGCATCAATTATCATTTTGTTCTGTAATTCGTTATCAAAAGTTTGTGAGAGCGCTTTAATTTCTTTTCCATGTTTACGCTCATAATCCATATCGTTGTGTCCCATGTTTACGTAAATCATTTTATAGTTTTTATTACTCCAAACTACTGGATAATCTCCCTGGTGCCAAATTTCGTGAGCTTTTGGTCCCGTGCCCAGGGGAAAGCTAGAAGGATGGATGCTTAACAAAATATCGATGTCAGGATTTTTGCTTAAATCTTTTTCCCATTTATACCACTCGTTGGGTTGCGATTTCAAGGTTTGAGGAAGTTTTTTAGTAGCTGGATGTTTTTTGTTTACATTTAAAATAGCTGATGTTGGACGCCATGTATTGCCACTGTACTGACCAGAACCTAGAAATTCATTGTGGTACCAATCCCAGTTTTGTGTAAAGGCAGATGGCGTTAATGCGAAGGCAGCGAAATGAAATCCCATCCAAGCGCCACCGTTTTTCACATAGTTTTCGAAAGCTGTACGCTGTGCTGGATCTTCTGGCCTGGTGTCCAAAAACAACACCACTTGATATTTGGAAAGAAAATCGGCATTCATGTTTGCCCAATTGCTTGTAGTGTCGTAACTGAAATGGTTTTTTTGTGCCATTTTTGGAAACCATTCATTTGCTTCTTTTACAAAACTGACATGAGCCATGTCGCTTTTTCCGGTAAAAAATGCAATAACCTTGAATTTTGGTTTTTGAGCTTGTGCTGTTAAGGTGAAGCAGCTCAGTGTTAAAAATAAGATGCTTTTAGATAAGAGGTTCATAATGTGGTTAATTGAGATGTTAAGATAGGATATTTGTTCGATAGTTTTAGGAGGTGTTATGTTTAGGTTCCATTGCAATTCGCTGTTCGATATTTGTAATGTCGAACTCCGTATCTCAGGATTATTTCATGAACTCGCTATGCTCGGTTTTTAATCCTGTTTTAAAGCGGATTACAAATCGGTGGATAATGCTTCGGGATTACAAATCTCGAAGAGCAGTTTTATATCGGTCGATGAGACACCGATTGATCGGAAGAAAAAGAACCATTAATAGTTTAGGCGCAATGTAACTCTTCAAAAGGATTACTGTTTTTGCATTTTAAACTTGATTGGCAGCGATAGCTTCCGATATATCCTATCGTGTGGACACATCTCGTTCCTCCCCCTTGAATCCCCCTCCAAAGGGGGACACGCAGCGCTTAAGCATTTTGCATATCCCCCTCTTCGAGGGGGCAGGGGGAGGAAAATGACATTTGCTAATAGTTGTGTCCACACGATAGGATATATCGGGACTAAAGCAGAAAGCAAGACTAGCTTAGCCAATGTAGAAGTGTAATTGATTTTCTAATCATCTAAGTTCGATGATTAAGCCTTATATGGTCAATTTTTATAACACCCCGGTCTTCGACCACCCTTCTTTAAGAGGGGAATTGCAACCAACATAAAAAAAACATCCGATGAATAATTAAATCCATCGGATGTTTGATAACTGCTATAACCTCAATTAAAATCTACTTAGCTGCTGTTGGCTTCGCATTTTTAACATAAGTATCTAACCATGTATTGGTTTCCCAAAGCATGTGCAAGATGTTTTCTTTTGCCCTGTAGCCATGCGCTTCGTAAGGCAGGTAAACGAAACGAGTTGTACCACCGTGACCTTTAATAGCATTGAACAAACGCTCACTATTAATTGGGAATGTACCTTGGTTATCGTCCATTTCGCCGTGGATTAATAGGATAGGGGTTTTGATTTTATTAGCATAGCTGAATGGGCTCATGTCGTAATATAACTGAGGAGCTTGCCAATACGTACGATCTTCGTTTTGGAAACCAAACGGCGTTAAGGTTCTGTTGTAGGCACCACTGCGGGCAATACCGGCTTTAAATAAGTTGGTATGTGCCAATAAGTTTGCAGTCATGAAAGCGCCGTAGCTGTGACCACCAACTGCCATACGATTTTTATCGCCAACGCCCATTTCGCTTAATTTTCCAATTGCAGCTTCTGCGTTTAATTTCAATTGCTCTACAAAAGAATCGTTAGGACGTTTGCCTTCTTTTGCAACGATTGGCATTTCGGCATTATCTAAAACGGCGTAACCTTGAGTAACGTAGAAAATAGGTCCACCAGAACTGATGGTGATAAATTTATTTTCGGAACCTCTAATTTGTGCTGCATCGCTAGCCGAGTTAAACTCACGAGGGTAAGCCCAAATCAAGGTTGGAAGTGGTCCGTCTTTTTCTTTGTTGTAACCTTTGGGTAGGTAAAGATCGCCTGTTAAATCAACGCCGTCGGCACGTTTGTAAGTGATTTTTTGTTTAGTTACACCATCCATTGCTGTATAAGGATTGGTAAAATTGGTGATTTGTTTATCCGCAACGCGAAGTACTAGGTTCTTTACAAAGTAGTTAGGAACTTCAGTTTTACTTTCTCTGCGAGTTAACAAAACCAACTTTTGAGGATCTAAAACATCAGTCACCACTTCGAAAGTGCCTTCTTGACAACGCCAAATTACTTCATTCTTTTTAGTGTTCAAATCAAATTTAGCGATGAAAGGTAAATCGCCTTTTGGAGAAGCACCTGTGGTATTGTTTAACAATAGTTTGGTGCCGTTATCGGTAGTTAAAATTACTTGGCGACCGAATTTGTTTTTCTCCGTAACAGGCTGACCGGGATTGTTGTAAGCATCGGTAGTGTTTAGCTCATAAAGAGTTTCTAAAGCGCCAGTAGAAGGGTTAAATCTGCTTACTTTGGCACTTTGTTTAGCTCTAGACATTTCTCTAACCAAAGCTAAATTTGCGTTACCCCAGCTTACGCCAGCATAACGAGTTTTAGTTTTGAATAACTCTTTGCTAGCTCCGGTAAATGGTGCTTTTAGTTCGTAAACACCGTCGTGAAATTCAACATCTTTTTTAATTAGACCACTGTCTAATGGCTGTGCCCAAACTACGCTTGCCGCTTCGTCGTCTCTCCAATCGAAACCACGAGGTACGTTCTGTACGTTATCGTAACCAGAAGGACGAACTTCTGAAGAAGGCAATTCTGCCAGTACTTTAACGGTTTTGCCAGTTCTGTCGATAATTTTTACCGTAGAAGGGAAACCATAAGCAGATACCAAGTAAGAGAAAGGTTTTTTAATGGTACGCACCATCAAATAATTTTTATCTGGAGATAAGCTGATGGTACTGTAAATAGCTGGTGCGCCAATCGGAGTTTCTACACCTGCTTTGTTTTGTACCAACTGCGAGGTAGCGAAAAATTCAAATAATTGCTCGTCGTATGGGGATTTAATTAAATCTTGGATAGTAGCACTAGGGGCAACTTTACCTAAATTCTCTTGAATAGTTGGGCCTTTTGGTGCTAATGGACGTTTCGGTGCTGCGGTAGCTGGTTTTGTAGCTACTTGATAAATTAGGGTATTGTCATCAACCCACATTAAACCTGCACCTAAAATAGCATTTAAAGGTTGTTTGTTGATTTTTGTAGCTTTTGCAGTAGCTACGTCAATTACGTATAAGTCAATTCTATCTTGAGCTGTTTGCGTAAAAGCGATTTTGGTTTCGCTAGGGTTCCAACGAACATTGCCAGCAAATAATGTAGCAGGCAAACCTGTAACTGTACTCGTTTTGCCCGTTTTTATATTCTTTAGGCTAAAACTGTTTACATAAGTTTGTCTACTAGGTGAGTAATTGTTAGGGTTGATACGCATGCCTGCCAATTTGTATTCTGGCATCGCCAATTCTTCAATAGAAGGATACGGATTGCGGTCGCTGAACAAAATCCACTCGGCCTTGCCATCTATGCTAACGCCAGGAGTAGGTTTAGCTAAAAGCAAATCTGCCATTACTTTTGGAGGCGTTTGGTACGTTACAGCATCTTGAGCTAAAACGCTTCCACCTAAACCAACCAATAATAGGTTAAGTATAACTTTTTTCATCTGTTATAATTTGTTTTTTAATGGAGATGAAGCTATGCCGATAGGTCGGCATGGTTTCATTTCAATATGTAAGTTTAATTGATGATATAAACTTACATATTGAAATTGACTTTAGCTTTTTGTATCAAAAATTTTGGAGAAGCTTAGTACTGCAAAGATATCTAAAACTATTTTTTCGAGTTGCCATTAAAATTAAATTTCAAATTTAATCCTGCTGAGCTAATCCTTAAATTTTTATCACCCATGGTGCTTAGGGCAGGTCTATAATAAGGCTCGAAAATCAATACGTTTTTTCCTAAGTTTTGGTTAATTCCGATAGCAATGATTGCGCTATTGGCAAAATCAAAACCTTTTAAACTACTTTCATCGGTTTGTTGCTGTGTTTGTGCTTCGCCATTTCTGTAACCAAAATTGCTCCAGCTGTAGTTATAAGTGTATTTTTGGGAAAGATAAGTACTAGAATTAATTCCTGTGGATATATAAAAATCTTGCTTTTTAGATGGAAAAAACTTCACAACCATGGGTAAATCTACACTTAATAACCTGCCGTTGAAACTTACGTCGTTGGTAGCTGTGGCAGAGTAAGCCATGCCGCTAACTGGTGCCGAATTTAAAGCATTGTCCTTAGATGCAAACATTGCTTGTGAAATCTCCGTTGGAACGCTGTTTTCGTAACTTACTTTGTTTTGACTAATGCCTGCACCGAAACTTAAAACCACATTTTTGGTAACTTTTACATTTGCATTTAAACCTACGCCAGCGCTTAACTTTGCCTCGTTATTATCATGATAATTGAAGAAAGTTCCAGTAAAAACATCGAAGGTTGTTTTAGAAGAACTGTTTTTTTGAATGTCCTTCGTATTATCATTAGCCGCTAAAATTTTGCTTTGTTCAGTTAAAAATTCTTCAGTTGTTAATTTGGTGTTTTTGGTTTCTGTATTAGATTTTGCGTCTTTTTCTAGCGCTGTAGCATTGTTGTCAATTGGCTTTTTAACACCTTGGTCGGTATTTGTTTGTGCAGATGCGATAATTGTATTTTCATCAATTATAGTACTAGTTTTCAACTGACCTTGTGTTATGCCATTCCCTAGGGTTTCTGTTTTATCTTTGCTGGCAATAACTGGCTTTGGCTGTATTGCAATCAACTTTTCAGTGGTAAGCACTTTTAAGCCATTGTTTACGTCCTGCACGGCATTCCTAAAATCTTTGCTTTCAGTTGGTGCAACCTTCTCGTTGTTTTCTATTGTGTTAGTTGGTTTTGCTGCATTGGCAATATCAGTTTCCACTTTAAAGTCATCGGCTTTGCCTTTTTGCGAAGAGCTGTCTTTTTGAGTATTATTTGCTCTTAAAATCACTTTTTCATTACCCGAACCATTATAAAAATATAAACCTGCAACTACAAGTAATGTTGCAGCAATGCCACTTAGCCACCAAATTGGCAGCTTTTTACTTTCCTTTTCTGGAAATTTTTTACGTAGCTCATTCCAGCCCTGGTCGCTCAAACCATCATTATAGTCGTCGAAAACAGATTTTATTTGCTGTACCAAGTCTTCTTCACTCTTTTTCATATCTACTTTGTGTATATAGAGTGGGTGGTTAATAATTGTTGTAAAGCCTGTTTTGCCCTGGTTAAATAAGTTCTAGATGAACTTTCTGGGATATTTAACATGCTTCCTATCTCTTTATGCGAGTAGCCGTCAATTTCATAAAGGTTGAAAACCGTTCGCTGCATTTCATTTAACTGCTTCATTAATGATAAAATATCTTGAGCGTTCAATTTATCGATGGCAGATGTATGTGTAGTTTGTTGAACTGTATCGGTTAGCTCAACAGCTTCACTAAATCGCATCGATCTGCGTTTATAGTCGAGCGAAGTGTTTACCAATACCTTTCTGAACCAAGGTTTAAAGTCGTTATTTTCGTTAAAGCTGTTAATTGATTTAAAAACTTTGATAAAGCTGTCGTTGGCAGCCTCTAAAGCATCATCTCTATTACCTAAATAACGAACGCAAATACCCAAAGCATAGCCATAGAACTGCTTATAGAGCAATTCCTGTTGGCGTAAATCACCTTTTTTACAAGAAGCAATGAGCTCAACAAGGCTCTGGTTGTCCGGCATTCGTTATCTAATTAAATCAATAACGTTATAAATAATTTGATCTTGCTCTTTTCACTACTACTTAATACGGCAATGGCATGGCAAACGCTACAAAGATTTAAAAATTAAGGCATTCTTTTTTATTTCTGTAAATTTGCAGCTTCATTAAAGTAAAAAGCGTGTCGTTAGAGCAGTTAAAATTAAGTAAGCCATTGGTTTCGGCCATGAGTGCATTGGGATGTTTATCGCCAAAAGAAATACAGTTGAGAACCATGTCTAGAATTTTGGGTGGACAAGATGTGATTGCCATTGGTCCAGAGGGATGTGGTAAAACGACGACTTATGTGGTAGCTACATTAATGCGCTTAAAAACTGGCGGTGGTGATGCGCCAAGAGCTTTGATTTTAGTGCCAACCAAAGAGAAAGTATTAGAAGTTTTAGAGCGTTTTAAACTGCTGAACAGAAATGATACTTTTAGAATTGTAGGTATCCACGCTGATGATCCAATTGATACGCAGGTTGAAGATTTAACTGATGGGGTAGATATCGTTGTTGCAATTCCATCGAGAGCCAGAGCTATTTATTTGAAGCTGGGTTTAAATACCAATAAAATCCAAATGATGGTGGTTGACGATGCTGCCGATATGGTTAAACAAGGTTTGCAGTTGCCTATTAATGAGTTGGCTAGGAGTATTCAAAAGTGCCAGCATTTGGTGTTTACAGAAGTTATGCACGATAAATTGGAGAAGATGATCGAGGATTTTATGTTGATGCCTGCAACGATAGAAGTAGACGAACTGTCTGAAACCATTGTAGAAACACAACATCAACTTAATTATCATTTACCTAATTTTCGTACAAAACTTAACTTACTGAACTTGCTTTTAAGTGATGTTGAGGTTTTTGACAAGGTGGTTGTTTTTGTAAATACCCGTTTAACTGCACAAACGCTTTCTAGAGATTTATTTGATGGCAAGGCCGATGATATTTTCGTTTATAAACCTTTGTTTTTCGATGAAGCAGGTTTCGAAAGTTTAGAGGCTTTCAAGATTAACGATAAAGCTAGGGTATTGATTATTGCCAATGAGAATTTTGAGGAAGAACATTTAAATAATATTCCATTTGTATTTCATTTTGAATTGCCAGAAGATAAAATGGTTTACATTAACAGGGTAATAAAAACGGATGAGGTAGATTTTGTTGCGCTAAACTTTATTACAGATTTGGAACTGCCGCAACTAAAGAAAATTGAACAAGCCATTGGACAAAAAATTGAAGAAGCTGAGTTGCCTGAAGATTTGTTAATTGAAGATTTGAACAAAGCAACTAAACAAAAAAGCAAGAGAGCAAAAGAGTTAGAGCGTGAGCAGGCCGAAGAGGAAGCGTTTAGAAATGCAGCTTTTCAGCCGAAAAAAGAAAGCAATGCTAAAACCACTAATTATAGCAGTGGCGAAAAAGCGAAAATGAACAAGCAGAAGAAACACGGGTAAAACCAAGAATTTTATTTATATTTGATTGAGTATGGAAACTTTGATTATAAATATCCCAGAAGAAAAAAGTGCCCTGATTAAGCAGATATTAAAACAATTTGGGGTGTCTTATGAAAAAAGCATTTCAACTGCCAAGAAACCGTCAGATTATGCAGGTGCTATTTCCAAAGAAGCAGCTAACAAACTTTTACAAAATGTTAGAAAAAGTAGGCAGGAATGGGAAAGAGATATTTAATCGACACAAATGTACTCATAGAATATATTGGTGGTCTATTACCAAGACAATATCAATTAGAAAAACAAAAAAGATAAAGTTGCCAGATGCGTTGTTAGCTGCCACTGCAATTATAAACGACTTCACCTTACTCACTCGAAATGTAGATGATTTTGTAGGTATCGATGATTTAAAGATAGAAAATCCTTGGAATTGGTAATCGGTATCTTATCCAACAATTGTTCTAAAAGTTAGGTTTATCCTTGGTGTAGAAACCAGTTTAGTAGGCGGCAGGCGATGCAGCCAATGCGTTTGTGTTGTGTCTTTCATGATTAGCAAACTGCCATGAGCTAATTGTAGCGAAACGGTATTTTTATCCACTTTGTGTTTAAATGCGAATTTCCGTTCTGCTCCAAAACTCAATGAAGCAATAGCACCATTTTTCTTTAAATCTTTTTCTCCATCGCTGTGCCAAGCCATACCTTCATCACCCTTATGGTAAAGGTTGAGCAAGCAAGAATTGAATGTTTCGCCAGATAGTTCTTCTGCTTTTAGTTTTAGTGCTAAAAGTTCTTCAGTCCAAGGTAGGGCAGTCTTTGTAATATTAGAGTAGGTGTATTCAAAAGACTTTTCTCCGTACCAAGCTACTTTTCTTTTGGTAACAATTAGTTTTCCAAATATCAGAGCTTGGTCGTTTTCCCAAGCAATACCATTTAGCAATTTATCGTAGTAAAAATCAGCATCAGCTTTGCTAAAAACCTTACCGTAGTAGTTTACAGTTCCATCTTTGGGAAGTAAGTTGGTGGAAGCATTAAACATATTACCAAACAGATCCATGTTATTTTACAGATTTTCGTTTATAAATGCTTGTTCCCAGCCAATAATTGCAGTTTTGCGAGTGTTGCCCCACATATAACCACCAAAAGTTCCACCGCTTTGTATCACTCTGTGGCAAGGAATTAAAAAAGCAATTGGGTTACTACCAATGGCGGTTCCAACAGCTCTAGATGCACTCGGATTGCCTATCTCATTCGCTAATTTTCCGTAGGTAGAAAGTTTTCCCATTGGGATTTTTAACAGCGCCTCCCAAACCTTCAATTGAAAATCTGTACCTTTTAAATGTAGTTTAACCTCCTTCAGTTCTGACCAATCACTCCGGAAAATAGACATTGCGTTTTGTTGTAAATCATCCGATTTTTCTAAATATTTAGCACTAGGAAATTTTGCTTTTAATAGTTGCAGGGCAATTGTTTCATCCTCATAAAAAGCCATGTAACAAACTCCCTTTGCCGTAGAAGCGGTTAATAATGAGCCAAAATGAGTGGTTGAAAATTGATAATTAATTGTTAGTTCAATACCACCATTTTTGTATTCTGCAGGTGTCATTCCTTCAATATTTACAAATAAATCGTGTAATCTACTCGTGCCCGAAAGACCCGTTTCAAAAGCGACATCAAACAAATTAGCTTGCTCGGTTTGCAGTAACTTTTTGGCGTAATTTACACTCACATACTGCAAAAACTTTTTCGGACTTGTGCCCGCCCATTCTGTAAATAAACGCTGAAAATGAAAGGGACTTAAATTCACTTTTTCTGCCACTTCATCTAAATTAGGCTGGCTTTTAAAGTTGGTTTTAATATAGTCAATTGCTCTAGCAATCCGCTCGTAATTCAATTCCTCCTGCGTGTTCATAAGCTTAAATTTAAGCAAATATCCGTTAAGCCTAGCGATTAAAAAATCCGAAACTTGCTTTTCTTTATAAGCACATTGACACATAATTATTTCTATGTGTGTATGTGGTTTCATTTTAAAGCTTTAGTTGAAATAAATCATTAATTTCGATGAAAATATGAAAGAACAGCTTGTAGAAGATATCAAAACCACTTTATCGAAAAGTAAAGTAGAACTATTAGCGCAAATTGCAGCCAAACAAGCCAATGCTGTAAAAGACATTATCGACCTAACATTTCATATAGACGAGAAGATTGCTTTCAGGGCAGCATGGATTTTAGAGAACGTTTATACTAATAATCCTCAAAATTTTGTTCCTTTTGTAAGCTATTTTTTAGATAATTTTCATCGCCAAAATAATCTATCTGCTCGTAGACACTACGGAAAAATTCTTGCACTCCTAACTAAAAAGACCGCACCTTCAGAAATTAAAGCTATTCTAGAAAATTATAATACAGACCAACTTGTAGAAACTACTTTTGCATGGTTAATTGATGAAGAAGTTCCAGTTGCTGTTAAATCACACTGTTTAAATATTCTTGCTAACTTTTGCCAAAAACATCCTTGGATTAAAGACGAGCTAACACAAACCATGGATTATTTGGTAGACAAGGAAAGTGTCGCATTTTTTGGCAAAGTAAAACAGATCAGAAAGCAACTGAAAAGTAGATAGTGCTAGCCACAGATACACAGATTTTGATTGTAGTATAATCTCCAAAGTATGATATAGTCAATAGTTCTGTGATGCTTGTTTATTTACTATGATGGAATTTTTACTATGTTTTAGCTTAAATAAGGCGTATTCAATAAATTAATTACTATACAGATTAATATCTGTGCATCTGTGGCAATCTCACTCTTCCACAAATTCCAAAATATCGCCCGGTTGGCAATTCAGCGCTTTACAAATTGCTTCTAAGGTGCCAAAACGAATGGCTTTTGCCTTTCCAGTTTTTAAGATAGAAAGATTAGATAAAGTTAAGTCTACTTTTTGCGAAAGTTCGTTTAACGACATCTTACGTTTGGCCATCATCACATCTAAATTTACTACTATTGGCATAATTATATCGTTAACTCGTTTTCTGACTGAATTTCTAATCCTCTTTTAAAAACTTGTGCAATGATAAAGATTATTCCAGCTAAAAATAAAAGCTCTCCACCTTCACCAAAATGATTTGCTAAAATTGTTGCCTTTTGCTCATCATCGAATAAACTTGCGTAGTAGGAGTGGACGCTTAGCTGAAAAATACCTGCTGCTAAGGCTACATGACTAATTTTTGTTATCAATCTAGATGTTGTTGTAGTAAATGGAGATGATATGCTAAATCCAGTAGATATTTTTATAACTAAATAAGCGATATAAGTTTTAAGCAATGCTATGATAATATAGATTATTCCTATTGGCATAAAATAAGGTATACTTAAATTTAGTTTTTCAAAAGGATTTGACCCTATATGCACAACTTCATGTAACCCATCATTTGTAACTATAGTATACAATGCAAAAATGCTTGTTCCTGTTTTAATACATAAACCTATAAAAACGATCCAGAATAATACATTCATGATTTTCAATATAAGCTGTGTTTTGTTTTGCTTTTCCATTATAATTAATTTGATATGCAATTATAAATAAATATTTGGCAGCTATATACGAGTTGGGACAAGTGTAAAAATAAGAAAAGCCGACATTTAGTCGGCTTAATTTTATCTATACGGTCTTTCGTGACTAGCAGCCCAGACTATAGCTACGACCCAGCCTATAAAAGTCCATCCAAGGAATAGGTTAAGAAGCATAATCGAAGCTATATTGTGTTTTTTCCATCCTATAATAGTAGGAAGAAAATAGATAACTCCAACTAAAATTAATATTGGAATTGCAAAAAGATTGTCAAGTATCTCCATGTTTGTGGTAATTAAGGGTTAAAAAATAAGCGTGACCGAAAATCTTCTGCTACCCCAGGCTTACCACAGCCTATGCACACAAAAGATACAGCCACGCCTTTACAGACGTACTCGTGTATCGAATGTGTGCATGCAGTTAAAGTGGTAATTTAGGGCAGCACTCCGAAATCAGTACAATTTCTATTTATTATCGGTATTCTTCTTTGGAACTGGAGTATTGACACCAATCTGTATCATTTCCTCTAAAGTCCCTTCAAATCTTACCTTTTCTTCATATTTATCTGACCGTTCTTTAGGCGGTTTCTTCTTTTTTTCTTTTGCCATTTTATCAAAATTATGAAATTAAATCAGAATATCTCAAACGCTTGTTATCACACAATCTAATTGCATCATCAAAACGCACTACATCTTCTATCTTTCTGGTGTTGTACCTGAATGCGAACTCATCACAATATCTATGCAAATGCTTAGGACTTACGTAATGGTAAATACCAACAATACCTCTTTTAAGGTGCGACCAAAACCCCTCTATGTTATTAGTATGAGCATCGCCATAAGTAATGTATTTCTTTGTGCCACGACCATGTTTAACAGAAACGTGCTTAGATACATGCTTAGAAACACCTTTATATCCAGCCCATCCGTCAGAAACCAAAGTAGCTCTTTCGTCAATTGCATCTACCATAACAGCCTCCAATACGTTTGCATCAGCACACGGAACAATAAAAGTCTTTATATTTCCGTCCCTTTCAACTGCTCCCACTACCATAGTTTTGCCGCTGCCTCCATGAGTACCTTTAAGCTTCTTTGCTTCGTGTCTATTGATATTTTTGCCACCTACATAAGTTTCGTCAACCTCAACAACGCCGTTTAATTTCTTGTCGTTGTTTTGCTTTAACATTTCACGGATACGGTGCAGCAAGAACCAAGCTGTTTTTTGGGTAACATTCAAATCACGGCTTAACTGTAAGCTAGAAATACCTTTTTTGTGAGCAGTACACAGATACATTGCAGCAAACCAATAACGTAATGAAATCTTAGTGTTCTCAAAAACAGTTCCGGTAGTAACCGTAAATTTCTTAGCGCATTCCTTTGATTTACATTTATAACCTCTATTAGTTACATAAGCGCCAACCGTTCCACAATGAGGGCAAGCAGGCTCTGTTCCCCACCTCATAGCAGCTAAATACTCTTTGCATGTTGTTTCTTCCTTGAAGAAATCTAGTACTTGAATTAGGTTTTTAAATTGAGTTGCCATATTGCCTCCTTGTTTATAAGACAAATATAAAATTAATAACTTAATGGGACAAAATTATTTTAAACTTTATTTGTCTGATATAGAGGATATTGAGTGTTAATTTCGTAACAGACTCAAAATGAGTCTGTTATAATAACAAAAATGTTTCAATATTTTATTAGCTTAGCGTTCAGAAATGAAAAAAGCCCGTTGGAAGCGAGCGTATTTCATTGTTTTACAAAGTGTGTAGTAAGTAGTTGAATGCTTACGATCACATTAGAGTTTCGGTAAATCGTAAATCTCATTAACTTACGCGTAACACCGATACACATTTTTTAAATCCAGATTAAATCTTCGCCGATGGACTTGGATAATCATTGTAACTCCGTTTGAAGCGGTTGTACAGTAGGCTAGATGGACTTAGCTTATCAGTGATTATTCAGGTCTTTTCTGTTTCTGAATTCCTTAGCAAAGGTAACAACTATAAAATATAATTTATTATAGTTTTGTAACACTTTTGTTACAAAGTAGATTTTTTGTTTTTTGCATTATGTAAATATACTGAATTACAAACAATTAGTCAAGATAAATATTTAAAATATACCTTGTCCCAACTGATATATAGCTGCCAAATATTTATTGATAAACAATAAATTTATTTTGTTTTATATTAAATATTTAATAGTCATGATTAAAATCTAGTTCCAATTTTACAAGCACACAACATTAAAACAATACTTAAACCTTACTTTTGGAATATGAGTACGAAAGCAGAAACCCTATCAGAAATTATTAAGAACAGAAGAAGTATTTTTCCTGAAAGTTATACGCAAGAAGAAATCCCGACGACTATTATTGAAGAAATTTTAGAAAGTGCAAATTATGCACCTACACATAAATTAACGCAACCTTGGCGTTTTACAGTAATTAGAAAAGATGCCAAAGCAAAGTTAGGTGCCGAGCTGGGTAATATTTACAAAAGGGTTATTCCAGCGGAGAAGTTTTTGCAGAAAAAGTATGATAGTTTTGCTCAGAAAACCTCACAAGCCGATGTAATTATTGCGATTTGTATTCAGTTTCACGAAGATAAAGTGCCAAATTGGGAAGAAATTGCTGCGGTAGGCTGTGCGGTTCAAAATATGGCTTTAACTGCTGAGGCCTTAAACATTGGTGCTTATTGGAGTTCTCCTCCTTTGATTGACCATTTGGGAGATTTCTTAGGTTTGAGCGAAAATGAAAAATGTTACGGTCTGTTTTACATGGGATACCACAGCGCAGAACCGAGAGAAGCCAAACGTACACCAATGAGTGAGAAGGTGAAGTGGATGAACAGTTAGCAGTTTTCAGTTAACAGTTGGCAGTTTTCAGTTGGCGGTAGCATTCCAACAATTAAACAATCTAACAGTTTAGCAATCCAACATCAATTAACCAATTCCACAATTCAACAATTAACCAAATCTTGAAACACCAACTATATCAGCTTTGCTTAGCTTTTATTGACAAGCGCATAGACAACGCTACAGAAGCTTTGCTGCAGGCACAAGAAGCTAGTAATGATGATACCAAAAGCAGTGCTGGCGATAAGTTTGAAACTGGCCGCGAAATGGCACAGCAAGACATTAACCGCAACAAACAACTACTGGCCGATGCACAGCAGCAAAAAGCAGTGTTGTTGTCACTTGCCGATGTAAACGAAGCTACAAAAGTGCGCAGCGGCAGCTTGGTGATTACCAATAATGGCAGTTTCTACATCAGTATCAGTGCTGGGCAGTTGCAGCTTGAGGGTAAAACTTACTTTGCTGTTTCAGCAGCTTCACCAATTGGTAAATTACTAATTGGAAAAACCATTGGCGAAAAGTTCGATTTTAATGGCAAGGCTTATTTGATAATGGATATCAAATAATAAGCTACCTTAATATTTAATCAATGCTGTTACGTTTTCGCTTTCAATGAATTGCTTTTCAAACGCATTCCATTCTTTTTGGCTTATGCCAGATTGTAAAGCGCACTCCTTAAAAAATGCATAATCTGTAGGTTTCCCTTTAGTGTTTAAACATTGCTTCAAGAAACTGAATGTACGTTTTTCGCCAATTATTTGTTCTAAGCCACGCAAAATTAAGGGACCGTAACTGTATCTATAAGTTCCACCGATCTGATTGATTTCGGTAACTTTATTTAACGGAACTGCTTTAAATTTCCTAAGGTTGTTTGTTGCATTTTTGAAGTAAATATCTCCGTAAGTTTTACCAAACTTCGCTTCGCTAGCTTTTATAGAAAGGTATTCTGCTGTAGACTCTAAGAAAAACCAAAAAAGTGTAGAATTAGGTTGAAGCACGTTACCAAAATAGTAGTGGGCAATTTCGTGGGCATAAAATGGATAATCGGTAGAGTCTTTAAATTTCTTGTTTACTTCATCTATGGTTTCTCCCAAATTTCCCCCAGCAATAGCTATACTAGGGTAGGATGCAAAGCCCCAGGTTCTTCCTTTGTTAAACTTTTCAATTGCCGTATGTTCAATAAAAATATTTTTTGTATCGTAAGGGATTGCTAAAACCTTATTGTAGTAAGCCTTTATTTCGGCAATTTCTTTTTCGAAAACCGCTAACTGGGCTTTATTCATATTTGTATTTAAGAACAAAGCGTTAGCTGTTTGTTGTACTTTATAATCGCCAATAAATAACATTGGTGCTAAAGGAGTGGCAGATCTAAAGTTTGCTAATGGTCCAGCTTTTGGTAAATCGCCATTCACAAAAATCTGCACGGCGTTTTTACTTTCTACCGTGATATCAAAAGTAACTTGTTCTAACTGCTGATCTTTTTTAACATCGTAGATAATTGGATACCATTTAGACTGTTCTGAAGCTCGCAAAGTCGTTCCGTTAAAGGCTATTAAACCCTTAAAATCTGTAAAATTATATTCGTCTTTATAAATTGGAAAGGCTCCAGTGTAACTGATACCGAGTTGTTTCGGGTTTTCTAATACCGCATTTTTTTTCTGAGGGCGTATATACCAAACCTTCGCCTCGCATTTTTCCATTATAAAAACCATCGTACTTAATTACCTCTCCAACTGCGTTTTTCAAATGTTTAATGTTAAAACCTTTGTTTAGCAATAGCTGATAATCTTTTCCTAAATCGGGAATATTGCTGATGGTAAAATCGCAGGTAATTTGTCCAGTTTGCATATCAACAACAGCTTTTCCACTTAGATGTGGAACTTGAGCTTGCAAAGAAAACGTAAAGAATACGAAGTAAAGTGGGAGGAATAACTTAAACATGAGTATCTAATTGGTACGTTGCGAAACTAAAAAAGCTTTGCAACATACCAAAACATTACTTAAAACTCTTTTTTATACTGTGCAGTAAATTTCTCGCTGTATAATTTCCAGGATCGATAATTCTTCTGATGGTATAAAGCGGGTAGTTTTCGTCTCGTTTGGTAGATAAAATAAATGCTGCTTTAAAACCATGTTCTTTCAGTTTAGGTAGTAAACTTGCTTTGTAAACACCGTATGGATAAGCAAAATACTCTACCTTTTTCCCAGTAATTTTTTCCAGTTTTTGTGTAGGTTCATCAATCTGCGTTTTCCAATCTTCGTCCTTAAATTTTGCGAAGTTTTTATGGTCGTAGGTGTGGCTGGCAATAACGTTTCCTTCATCGGCTAATTCTTTGATTTGCGCAGCATTCATGTAGGCAATTCTACCTTTCTTACCAATAGCGACAGTCATGATGAAATAAACTCCTTTAAAACCGTATTGCTTTAAAGTTGGGTAGGCAACTGTAAATTGGTCCAAATCAGTATCATCAAAGGTGAACATAATTGGTTTTTCTGGCAGTGCTTTGCCGTAAACTAAGTAATCGTACAACTGATCTGGCAGGATAGAATTGTAGCCACTATCTGCCAGCATTTTGATGTGTTCCTTAAATTTGGTTGGCGAAATAATATCGTCTTTAGCTCGTTTTCCATCATTGGCTGTCCATTCTCTAATTTGATGGTAACACAACACTGGAACTTCTTTTCTAGCTAAAATTGTAGCTGCATCTGCAGGCTTTACTTCTTCGCTAGTGTTAGCTTCAACTTTTAAAATGGTGTCAGTTGTAATAGAAGTTTGCTTAGTTTCACCAGAGGTAGATTGGCAAGCAGAAAATAAAAAGGGGCATAAAAGTGCCCCAAGTAATAATTTTTTCATGATTTATTCAACAAAAAAACACATAGAAACATGGTCTGTCTTCAAATAAAATCTCTTTTAAGTCTATGTGGTTAATATATTTCTAGAAACTCTTTACAATGTTGTTATGTAAAGTTTTCGGACTCCAAAATCCACTAGCAATAATTCTTCTCACACACATTAATGGATCGTTTTCGTCACGTTTATCTGCTAGAGCAAATGCCATTTTAAAGCCTCTTTTTTTCAACTCAGGAAAACCTTCTTTATTCCATAAACCAAACGGGTAAGCAAAGTATTCCATTTTTTTACCAGTAATTTCTTCCAGTTTTTTAGTGGGCTTATCTAACTGCTCTTCCCAATCTTTACCAGTGTATTTTTTAAAGTTCTTATGGTCGTAAGTATGGCTGCCAATTGTATTGCCTTCGTCAGAAAGTTGTTTAATTTGGTCTGCACTCATATAGTTTACAAATTTACCTTGTTTACCAATAGAAACCGTCATGATAAAATAAGCTGCTTTGTAACCATATTTTTTTAGGGTTGGATTTACCACCGTAAATTGATCCAAAACGGTATCATCAAAAGTTAACATGATGGGTTTTTTAGGTAGCGGCTTGCCCTCATTTAAATAAGCATACAGCTGATCTGGCAAAATGGTGTTATAACCGCTATCAGACAACATCTTTATCTGATCCTTAAAGTTCTGAATTTCTACAGTGTAGTCTTTGCCCATTTGCCCGTCGGTAGATCTCCAATTACGAACTTGGTGATAACATAAAATAGGCACCTGCGGTCTGGCTAAAATAGTCTTAGCATCGGCAACTTTAATATTTTTGGTATCAATAGGAGCTGATTGATTTTCAGCTTGCTCAGTATTAACCGCTGCAGTTGTACTATCTGTAGCATCAGCAGTTTGACTAGTTTGCGATTTTGATTGGCAACCAGCAACGAAAATAACTGCCGAAGCGATAATAGGTAAGAAAAAATTCTTCATAATTACTTTATAGAAAAAGCAAAACTAAGCAATAAGATGATATGTGATATGAGTGTTGAAAAAATAATTGGTTTTGTGTTTTTGTTGAGAAGCTGTTAAAAATGGAATAAATATTTTACAGTTGAGTTTTCCGATAAATTCTATTGTCTGTACACAATTATCACGATAATTCTGTCTTTATGCTATGAATATTCAACTTTTGAAGCATCAAAAGTTTACAAAAATGCCTGTCAATCCCGCTATGTGCCTTCTCACAGGGTCTCACTCATCAAAAAAACAGCGGCACTTCGTTTTGTTCGCAAGTTCTTAATTGAAAGCTTGAGCAATTTTGACACAAAACCACTGCGTTTAAGGTTTGGTATTGCAATTTGCTAGTTTGTGCTACTGTTTTTTTGATTTGGCTGGCACTGGAGATTGACGGTCGCTCTTAGCAAAAAACAGTGATTACGGACGATAACTTGCAAATGCGCTATGAAGATGTGTCCACATGATAGGATAAAATCGGAACAAGTTTAAGGACACCAAACTCTAGCAGGTCGCTAAAGGCGGGTGTCCCCACCCGCCTAAGTATATATTTTCATCTAAATTTAAACCAAAATCTAGATCAAACTCACTTAATTATTACATACTAAAAGTTAAGCCTAATTCTTTTTTCATTTAAATTAGCTCATTCAAAAATCAACTAACTGTTTTATAGAATTTAAATGAAAAAACTTTACTTGTTTTCAATGTTAGGCTTGTTTTCGGCTTCGCTTGCTAACGCACAAACCAAAACAATAACTACCACAGAAACGGTTCAGCTACCGCAAAAAGCTAATTACCAACAAGCAGCTAGGTTTTCGCCAAGTAAGCTGCGCAAAATGATTTATTCAACTTCGGTAGATCCGCATTGGTTAAAACAAAGCAATCGTTTTTGGTACGAATACGAAACACCTAGCGGCAAAAATTGGTACATCGTAGATCCGTCTGCAAGAAGCAAGAAAGTAATGTTCGATCCGGCGAAATTAGCTGCGGAGATTACATTGATTATTCGTGATCCTTTTGATGGACAGCATTTGCCAATTGAAAACCTAAAGTTTAGCGATGACGAAAAGAACATCACCTTCGAAATTAAAAGTACTATCGAAGAGGTAAAGCCTGACAGAAAAGATAAAAAAGCAGCAGATTCGATGCAGAAGAAAATCTTTAAATTTCAGTATGAGCTAGCTGGTGGCAAGCTATCCGAAATGAAAGATTTCAAAAGAGCAAAACCGAAACCAAACTGGGGAGCTGTAGCACCAGATTCATCGGCAATTATTTTTACCCGTAATTACAATTTGTTTTGGATGGACAAGGCAAACTATCAAAAAGCTTTGAAAAACGAAGAAGATAGTACAATTGTAGAGCATCAGTTAACTAAAGAGGGCGTAAAACATTATTCTTTTGGTAGTGATGGCGATAGAGAAAATAATGAGGAAATCATCAAAAATGACAAGAAGCGTAGAAGAGCCTTTGTTTTATGGTCGCCAGACTCTAAATATTTTACTATTCAACGTTCTGATAGCAGAAAAGTAAAAGATCTTTGGGTCATAAATAGTGTTGCACAAGGCCGACCTACTTTAGAAACTTATAAATATCAAATGCCAGGTGAAGCTGAAGCGCCAAAAGATGAAATTTGGTTGTTCAATTTTGCTGCAAAAACTAGCAAGAAGCTAAATACAGCAGCTTTTAAAGATCAAAGCTTAAATGTTTACAGTAAGCCTGCACTTGCCGCTGATAGGGATAATGAATTTCGCCCTGCAACGTGGTTAGGGGATAATGGTAAATTTTACATGGGCCGCACCAGTCGCGATTTAAAGCGTATTGATGTTTGTGTAGTTGATGTAGCTAATGGAACCATCAAACCAGTAATTGAAGAACGTTTTAATACTTATGTTGAAGTACAACGTCCGGGTTTAGTAAACGGAGGCAAAGAATTGATCCATTGGAGCGAACGCGATGGTTGGGGTCATTTCTACCTTTTTGATGAAAGTGGAAAACTTAAAAACCAGATCACCAAAGGTTCTTTTCATTGCGAAGATATCGTAAACATTGATGAAAAAGCACGAGTACTTTATTTTACTGCAAATGGCAGAGAAGCAAAGGAAGATCCTTACTATTACCACTTATACCGCGTAAATTTTGATGGTTCGGGCTTAAAACTTTTAAACGCAGGCGATTTTGATCACTCTGCAAGCATGAACGATGCTGGCCGTTACTTCGTAAACAACTACTCGAGGGTAAATACAGTGCCAAAATCTACACTTTACGATAACAATGGCAACAAAGTGATGGAGCTAGAAACTGCAGATTTATCGTTGCTAATGGCAGCAGGCTATAAATTCCCAGAACCATTTAAGGTAAAAGCAGATGATGGTGTTACCGATTTATATGGCGTAATGTACAAACCTTTCAATTTCGATGCGACTAAGAAATATCCAGTAATTGAATATGTATATCCAGGTCCGCAAACAGAGGCGGTAAACAAATCGTTTGGGCGTGGCATGGATAGGACAGATCGTTTAGCACAATTGGGTTATGTTGTTGTAACGGTTGGTAACAGAGGTGGTCACCCGGCACGTTCTAAGTGGTACCACACTTATGGTTACGGCAACCTACGTGATTATGGTTTGGCCGATAAAAAAGCGACTATCGAGCAATTGGCAGATAAATACAGCTACATCGATATCGATAAAGTGGGTATCACTGGTCACTCTGGTGGTGGTTTTATGTCTACGGCGGCAATGTTGGTTTATCCAGATTTCTTTAAAGTTGCCGTTTCTAACGCTGGTAACCACGATAATGCGATATATAACCGTTGGTGGAGCGAAAAGCATCACGGTGTTAAAGAAACAGTTTCCTTAAAAGGCGATACTTCTTTCAAATATTCGATTGATAAAAACCCAGATTTGGCGAAAAACCTGAAAGGTCATTTGTTGTTGATGCATGGCGATATCGATAACAACGTACATCCTGCGGGAAGTATTCGCGTAGCAAACGCTTTAATCAAAGCTGGCAAACGTTTCGATTTTATTCTAGTTCCTGGGCAGCGCCACGGTTTTGGCGACATGACCGAGTACATGTTCTGGCGTTTGGCCGACTATTTCAACAATCATTTACTGGGCGATTTTTCACAATCTACCAATGTGAATATGACCGAAATGGATAGGGAAGTAGAACGAAAGAATTAACTGGAAATAAATAATTACAAATCCCCAATGGTGTAATGCTGTTGGGGATTTTTTGTTGATGAGTTTTTTTGAAGCGCTTGTGTTTTGCTGCTATTCATCTTTTGTCCCGCTTTACGCTTTAATCTTTTTGTGCTCTACTGCCGTCATTTCGAACGTAGAGAGAAATCTGTTTGTTAAATGCACCTAACCAACAGATTTCTCCTCGTTCCTCGTCAAAATGACGCAACAAAAAGTATTTACGCTGCAATCGGGGCTATTTGACGAGAACTTGTGCAATAAACAACGTTTTCAACCCCTCAAAGCGCAAATCTACGCCCCTTTATGGTTGGTGTTATCACCATTTTTTTTATAGTGTTGGATGTGGTATGGTGATAACACCAACCACAGATGAAATTCTTTTTTTGCCATCTCAAGAGCGTCCTTCAAATCTTCGAATTCTGAAAGTCTTTTTCCATGCATGTCATCAGGCTCGAAATAAGAACATTCATAAATCGACTGCAGCTCATTGCGCTCATCAAAAACTTCATGAGTAACTAATATATAAGTATCTTTTGTCCGTTCAATTGCAACCCACCTTAATGTAGTGTAGCCTATCTGCTCAGTTCTGCCAATATACTGTTCAATCGATTTTTCAGGTCTCAGGTATGAACTAATTTAACTCTCCAATAAAATCATAGTATGTTTATTTTGTCACATTTTAACGGTTTGCAGGTTTAAGTTGAACTTAATTGCTTGTACAAACTATCCACAGTACCAATCTAAATAAATGGCTTCAAATTGTTGTATTTTCACTTCGCCCAAGGATTAACTTAAATCTGTTGTTAGCTGTGAGCCGAACATTAATTAAAATAGAACTTCATAAAAAGCGCATATAAAGTTCCCAATGTAATTATTAAAAGCATTCTTTGCCTCTCAATTTTATAAATTTCCCTTATATTTTCTCGTGACATCGAAATCGTCGCAAATCCGTAAATTATAAATGCTCCAATATAAATCATAGGTGAGAAAGTAGGAAGAAGTTTGTCTAACGCAACACTGTTTGTCTTTTCTGTATTTAATTGTGACGAGAGTAATAAAATAGCTGCTATGGTGGTATAGGAAAAATAAAATGTAAGTAACATCCAGCCAAATGTTTTTCTTAACCAGAATGAAATACCTCCTGTAGGTAAAATAAAGAAAAATAATAAATAAGATAACATTGACATATCCCAATTTCCATCATATACAAAGAAATAGGTCAGGGTATTAAATTCTTTAAACAATTGAAATAAAAATAGTCCTCCAACAAAGAATGAGATAAATTTTATTTGCTTGTCAGTGGTCGGAGTTTCTTTTTGTATTGGGTTTAACTTGTCCACAACTGATAAACCTATAGATTTGAATTTGTCTTCGATGTCCTTAGTATTCTGTGATTTATCTGCTTTTTCTCTTTGTTTTTCTTTTTGGACAGCTTGAGCAGTTTCAAGTTCTTCTTTGGTTAATTGTCTTCTTTCTAATTCAAGTTTTGCACTTTCGACAGCTAAACTTTGATAGTCATTTGGATTATCAATAATGTCTAATAATTTGTCAATAGTCCACGTTTTATAAAGTTCGGTAAAATTGTTTTCGTTCATTTTAAGCGTCTTTAGATTTAAGTAGTGTCCGTTGTGGTTACAGCTAACTTATTTATATAAGCTACTCAATAGCGCCAACAAATCCCAAAAACGACGGCTTACGCTATAACATAGCCTTGTTATTCTAATAAAATTTTCGGAATTCTTTAAGGAGAGATCCGGGCGTTAATTAACTCGAAACTAATAGATTACTTTAAAGTTTACAAAACAACTTTTCAACATGCTCATTTCTTTCTTTGAAGAGAAAATTGCTCGTCAGACTAGCATTATTGTTTCTCCAACTAGCATTAATGCTTGTCAAAGTGTCTACAGAGCAGCTTGGAGCAGCATCGTTGCTACTCGGAGAAGAAAACTTTTCTTGTCTATAGACAAAATTGCCTTTCGAAACTTGAAGACTGGTAAACGGAAATCAATCATTTAAAGAATTAATCCCTTGCTCTTTAAGTTTAACTAAATTTTCCTTCATTACCTTAACTTGCTCAGCGGGATGGCTTTGCCAGTTGCTTACTTCTCCAACTACTCTAAATGGCGCTGTAGATCGGTAAGATTTAGTTGGGTTACCCGGAAATTTTTTATCGGTTAAATCAGGGTCGTCTTCAATTTCTCCCATAGGTTCTACCAAGTAAATTCTTTCTCTGCCTTCACCAAAAGCAAGTTCTGCACCCCAAATAGCAGCATCTAAAGTAGCCGATAAGAAAATGTACTTCGCATTTTTTCTTTGCCCAAAATTGGAGTTGAAACCAACTGTGATTAGCTCGCCTACTTTTAAATCGGCCTTTGTACCGTGAAAATAAGTTTGTGCAAATGGGCTGGCGGCCAAGTTGTTGTTTATAGCTGTCATTTTTTGGCTAGTTTTATAATGTGTCTGTTGTTATTTTGGACAATTGGTAATTCGCGTTTCGTCCTCCTTCATTTGTTTGTTGCAAAATTCCTTTCTCAATCAGATCTTTTATATCTCGTAGGGCAGTATCGGTTGATGTTTTAGTAATCTTAGCCCATTTTGAGGTTTGGAGTTTCCCTTCAAGACCATCAAAAAGTTTGTTGAGCATCAGTCTCTGTCTTTCGTTGATAGGTGTATGCTCGTGCCGTTTCCAAAATTCAGCCTTATCTATAATTTTTTGTGTAGTATATGTTGTAGCGAGCATTGCATTTTTAAGGCAATGTAAAAACCATTCAAGCCAAGCTGTAATGTCTTCTTTGCTATGTTGTACTTTTTGTAATATTTCGTAATACTGTTTTCTTTCTATCAAAATTTGACTTGACATACTGTAAAAACGTTCGCTACTGTCTTCGGCACGTGCAAGAAGCATATCTGTTAAAGCTCTTCCAATTCTTCCATTTCCGTCATCAAAAGGGTGGATGATGATAAACCAAAAATGGGCTATTGCTGCCTTCAATACAAGGTCAAGTTTATTTTCGTTATTAAACCAGTATAAAAATTTGTCCATTTCTGCTTTTACTAGTTTTGGGTTTGCCGCTTCATAATGCACCTTTTCCTTACCCATTGCGCCAGAAACTATTTGCATTTCACCTGTCCGATACTTTCCCACTTCTATTTTATATATTCCGCTATATCCCGTTGGAAAAAGTGCGGCGTGCCAACCTAGCAAGCGCTCTTCGGTTAGGGGCAGGGTATGTCGTTGTGTAGCATCAAGCATCATTTCTACTACGCCTTCTACATGCCGATTGCTTGATACAAGTCCTGCAATATCAATACCTAGGCGTCTTGCAATAGATGAACGCACTTGATCATAGTTGAGTAATTCTCCCTCTATTTCCGACGATTTTACTACATCTAAGGTTAAGGTGGTAAGTGAGGCTTCTTCTTTTGCAGAAAAACCAAGTGCATTCATTTGTCCAATGATTTTGCCTTGCATTAATCGTACTTCACCGAATAGTGCGCTAATAGCTTTATCATCCCAGGTAAAGTTTGTCCAATTTTTATGCTCATAAATATATTTTGCCATAGATTAATATGCTTATGCGGTAAATATACAAATTATTCACCGCATATTTGCGGTGAATAATTTGTATATTTACCGCAAAGTTAATTTAGGCATCTGAAAAGTGATGTTGCATAAGAAACACTGCCTTTGTAAAATAAACCTGATTGAGCTAAATAGCCCGCAGTCCCGATTTTATCCTATCGTGTGGACACATCTTATTCCTCCCCCTTGAATCCCCTCCGAAAATCGGAGTAAACTCTCCAAAGAGGGACATGTTGTGCTAAAGCATTTTGCATATCCCCCTCTCCGAGGGGGGGCAGGGGGAGGAAAATAACATTTCCCAATATTTTAAAGCTTAAGGCAAAAAAAAATCCCCGAGTTTTTAAGTCGGGGATTAGTAATACTATAATCTTTAAATGCTTATTCTTGATTATGTTTTTTACCAAGAACAGAATTTTTCTTTCCGTATAGGAAGTATATCGCCACACCTAGACCCATCCATAGCGCTAATCTGATCCAAGCCTCGTAAGGTAGAGAATACATTAAGTAAGTACAAACTACGATACCTAGTATTGGTACTAAAGGCACCAAAGGAGTTCTGAAAGGACGCTCTCTGTTAGGATCTGTTTTACGCAAGATCATTACGCCAATACAAACTAACGAGAAGGCTAATAAAGTACCGATTGATACCATGTGGCCTAAGTCTGTAACTGGTACAAAACCTGCAAATAAACTTACAAATACCATGAAAAATAAGTTTGTTTTCCAAGGTGTTCTGTATTTAGCGTGGATACTGCCAAAGAACTTAGGCAATAAACCATCTTTAGACATGGTATAGAATACTCTTGATTGTCCCATCAACATTACTAAAATTACAGAAGTGTAACCCGCTAAAATAGCGATGATTAAACCCATTTGTAACCAACTGTATCCAGTTACTTTAAATGCTGTTGCAGCAGGAGAGGCATCGCCTTTGAAAATTTCAAAAGGTACTAAGCCTGTCATAACGTGAGAAAACAATACGTATAATATGGTACATACAACTAACGAACCTAAAATACCGATTGGCATGCCTTTTTGTGGGTTTTTAGCTTCCTGAGCTGCAGTAGAAACCGCATCGAAACCAATAAATGCAAAGAATACTAAGGCTGCACCAGAGGCAATACCCGAAATACCGAACTCACCATAAACGCCAGTGTTTTCTGGGATGTAAGGTGTGTGGTTTGCAGGGTTGATGAATTTCCATCCTAAACCGATAAACAATAGAACTACAGCTACTTTTACAACTACTAAGAAGTTATTTAAGTTTGCAGATTCTTTGGTTCCACGCATTAATAAAAGCGAAAGTAAAGATACAATGATGATTGCAGGTAAGTTGATACCGCCACCATCTACTTCTGCGAATGATCTACTTAAATAGAGCGGCATTTCGAGCCCAAATTCATGCAAAAGCTTATTGAAATAGCCCGACCAGGATACGCCTACAGTGGCTGCACCCAGTGCATATTCTAGTACCAAATCCCAACCAATAATCCATGCCATAAACTCGCCCATAGTAGCATACGAGTAAGTATATGCACTACCTGCAACAGGGATCATAGAGGCAAACTCTGCATAACATAACCCCGCGAACGCACAACCTACAGCGGCTAATACAAAAGATAGGGTTACTGCTGGTCCGGCGTGATCGGCAGCTGCAATACCAGTTAACGAGAATAAACCAGCACCGATAATTGCTCCGATACCTAATGCAACCAGACTGGTGCTGCTTAGGGTACGTTTGAGAGTGCCTTCGCCACTTTCTGCCGCCTCGGCAACAAGTGTATCAATAGGCTTTTTAAAATTCATAAATTAATAATTAGTTGATTTTAGTTTGTCGATTTTTATTAACGCACCAAACCTAAAAAAAAATATCTGTAAATGAAAAAGGGATTTTTTGCAAAATCCCTTTTCTCTAGTAACATTTTTATTGGTTAGTGATGGTATCTGTTTCGTTTATAAGGGTATCTACAACCTCATTTCCTTGTGCGTCAACACTTTTTTGAATGCTGATTTCTTTTTTAACCTCTATGCCGCCGGCAGTATTTATGTCGCTTGCACTAATGGCAATATAGGGTGCAATTACTAAAGAAACTATCGACATTAATTTGATAAGGATGTTCATTGATGGTCCAGACGTGTCTTTAAATGGATCTCCAACGGTATCTCCAGTTACAGATGCTTTATGAGGTTCAGATTTTTTGTAGTACATCTCACCGTTAATTTCTACACCTTTTTCGAACGATTTCTTAGCATTGTCCCAAGCACCGCCTGCGTTTGATTGGAAAATGCCCATCAATACGCCAGATACCGTAACGCCAGCTAACAGTCCACCCAAAACTTCGGGACCAAACGTAAAGCCTACAATTACGGGGGTAATTAACGCAATAGCGCCTGGCATCAACATTTCTCTGATAGAAGCCTGTGTAGAAATGGCTACACATTTTTCGTATTCTGGTTTAGCTTTGTATTCCATAATACCTGGAATTTCGCGGAACTGTCTACGCACTTCCTGTACCATATCCATTGCCGCTTTACCTACAGCTTGGATACATAAAGCTGAAAATACAAATGGGATCATTCCGCCAACAAATAAACCTGCTAAAACTGGTGCTTTGTAAATATCGATGGCTGAAATACCCGCAATACCTACAAAAGCGGCAAATAAAGCTAAGGATGTTAATGCTGCCGAAGCAATAGCGAAACCCTTTCCGGTTGCAGCAGTGGTATTACCTACGGCATCTAAATTATCTGTACGTTCACGGACTTCTGGAGGTAATTGGCTCATTTCGGCAATACCGCCTGCGTTATCGGCAATTGGTCCGAAAGCATCAATAGCTAATTGCATGGCAGTGGTGGCCATCATACCTGCTGCCGCAATAGCAACTCCGTATAAGCCAGCAAAGTAATAAGATGCCATAATACCGCCAGCTAAAACCAAAATTGGAATTACGGTAGATTTCATGCCTACAGAAAGACCTGCGATAATATTGGTAGCGTGGCCAGTTGAAGATTGCTGAATGATTGAATTAACTGGACCTTTGCCCATGGCAGTGTAATATTCAGTAACGATACTCATAATGGTACCTACTACTAAACCAACTACAATTGCGTAAAACACATTAATGCTCGAAAATTCGTAGCCGCGTAAGCTTAAAGTTTCTGGTAACATCCACTTCACTAAAAAGAAGGAAGCAACACCTGTAATTACAATTGAAGACCAGTTGCCTAAGTTCAATGCATTTTGTACGTTAGATTTTTCATCTTTAATGGTCACAAACCAAGTTCCAATGATAGAGAAAATGATGCCCAAGCCGCAAATTACCATTGGCAATAGGATAGGAGACATGCCTCCGAAATTATCAGTAACTGAGATTTCTTGGCCTAAAACCATGGTTGCTAAAATGGTTGCTACATAAGAACCAAATAAATCGGCACCCATACCAGCTACGTCGCCTACGTTATCGCCTACGTTATCAGCAATAGTTGCAGGGTTGCGTACATCATCTTCTGGAATGCCTGCTTCAACCTTACCTACTAAATCTGCACCTACGTCAGCTGCTTTTGTGTAAATACCGCCGCCAACACGAGCAAATAAAGCAATTGATTCTGCACCTAAAGAAAAACCTGTTAGTACTTCAATAGCGGTTTTCATTTCTGCACTGTTGGCACCAATTACGTTAAAATACTTTAAGAATATAATGAATAAGCCTCCTAAGCCCAGTACTGCTAAACCTGCAACGCCAAGGCCCATTACGGTGCCGCCAGTGAAACTAACTTTAAGCGCTTGTTTTAGACTTGTTCTGGCCGCTTGTGTGGTTCTTACATTGGCCTTAGTTGCAGATTTCATGCCGATATATCCTGCCAAAGCAGAAAATACAGCGCCGATGATAAAGGCAATAGAAATGATCCAGCTAGAGTGAATTGCCTTTCCGTTTACCTCGGTTACTGTACCCGAGTAGGCTAATAAAGCACCGGCTAATACCGCGAAAATGCTTAGAATTTTCCATTCAGCTTTCAAGAAGGCCATAGCGCCATCGGCAATGTAGCCGGCAAGTTCTTGCATATTGGCATCACCAGCATCTTGTTTGTTAACCCAGGCACTCTTCACCGCCATCACCAAAATGCCTACCAAGCCAAGTAGGGGAATAGCATAAATAAGATTGTTTTGTAAAAAATCCATAGTTTAAATTTATATTTAGTTGTTTAGGTTGTTAATCAAAACACAAGGTAATAAAAAAGATATTTCATTGTCAAAATATTTTTACAGCTGTTGAAAAGTTTGCCACAGCTGCGCAGTTTATATGAATTGAAAACTGCTCAAGCTTATAAATTAAAATATCACGTTGGCGGGGACGCCAACGTATGCGACGCTCCTGTTGACGGGGAGCCAACAATTTGAAAATATTAGCTAATTCATTCGATAGACAAGAATGAAAAGATATTCTTTCAATTTTGTTTAGACAAAGCTACGTGCCTATGTGGTTTTTATATCTATCATTGAAAACAAAAATCTGTGCATCCCGAAATTGCGACAAGTACTGCGGCAACAAAATCAAATTATTAATCTCTTTTTCTATCTTAGCTGCTACAACCAAAAAGACTAAACTAAATAAATGAAAGATCAACAAGAAGAAGTAGCTCCCAAAAGGAAGCTAGGCCTATTCGATGGCGTGATGCTGGTAATGGGTTCAATGATTGGCAGCGGTATTTTTATCGTAAGTGCCGATATTATGCGAAATCTCGGTTCTGGCTATTGGCTAATTGTAGTTTGGGTAATTACAGGAGTAATGACAGTAGCCGCTGCAATTTCTTACGGCGAGCTTTCATCTATGTTCCCTAAAGCAGGTGGACAGTATACCTATTTAAAAGAAACCTTCGGTAAAATGATGGGCTTTTTGTACGGATGGGGTTTGTTCACCGTAATTCAAACTGGCACAATTGCTGCCGTAGCGGTGGCTTTTGGTAAGTTTACCGCTTATTTAGTGCCAGTTTTAAACGATGCTGCGCCTATATTTCAAAGTGGCGCTTATAAAATAACGTGGATACAAGTATTGGCCATTTTTGTCATTCTTCTACTCACCTACATCAATACTAAAGGAGTAGAAGGCGGCAAAATTTTGCAGAATATTTTCACAGGATCTAAGATTGTAGCTTTAATTGCCCTAATCATTTTAGGTTTCTTATTGATAAAAAGCAGTTTCTGGTCAGATAATATGAGTTTTGGTTGGGGGGCTTTTAATAATTTGAAGACAGATGTTGGAGGTAGTTTTCTGCAATCAGGTTGGGAATCTATTTCAGGAATGGCTATTATGGGCGGTATTGCCGCTGCCATGGTGGGTTCGGTGTTTTCTAGCGTGGCTTGGGAAAACGTAACCTTTGTTTCTGGCGAAATCGAAAACCCTAAAAAGAATGTAGTACGTTCTATGGTTTTGGGTACTACCGCCGTAATGATCCTTTATCTATTAGTGAATTTTGTATATCTAAATGCGGTAAACAGAGATGGAATTGCCTTTGCTCCTAACGATAGGGTAGCTGTGGTGGTTTCTGAGCAAATTTTTGGCAGTGGCGTTGGTACCTACGTGATAGCTATTTTGGTAATGATCTCTACTTTTGGTTGCGTAAATGGAATTGTGTTGGCGGGAGCAAGGGTTTTCCAGACTATGGCCAAAGATGGTATGTTTTTTAAAGCGGCTATCGAAAACAATAAAAACGGAGTTCCGGAAAAGTCACTTTGGATGCAGGGACTTTGGGCTGCTGCTTTGTGTTTAAGCGGGCAGTATGGTAACCTGTTGGATATGATTTCTTTCGTGATAGTGTTGTTTTACATGATTACTGTTTTCGGAGTGATCTACTTAAGGTTTAAAAAACCAGATTTAGAACGACCTTACAAAACCTGGTTATACCCATTTACCCCATTAGTTTACTTATTAATAGGAGCCGCATTTTGTACGCTTTTATTAATGTATAAGCAACAATATACTTGGCCAGGCCTAATTATTGTATTAATAGGAGTGCCTATTTACTTCTTGATTAATAGAAAAAAAGCAGCATAATCTTTTAGTTGAAAATATTTGCAGACGATTGGGTTAGCCTGGTCGTCTTTTTTTGTGAAAAGCAGTTTCGGTGTGTATAGTTTACGAAAGTCCCGCCTTCGCTACAATCTTTTTGTTTTTACGCGTCATTTCGAACGCAGTGAGAAATCTGTCAGATGTTTGCGCTATACAAACAGATACCTCAATCGTTCCTCATTTCGGTATGACGGCACGGGGCAAAACAAAAAGTATTTCCGCACCAGTCGGGTTTAGGCAACTTAAACCTGTGCACAGCATTTGCATTTTAAACCCGATAGGAGCGAGCACGTAGGGGCAGACCTATGTGTCTGCCCTCGAAGTAAAGCGGATAGCGGGACAGACATTAACAGAAGAACTGTTGCTGCTTTTCAAAATAGTCAATACTCTTTTTCTGCTATGAACTGTAAACTCACGAAGCCAACTTTTTTTCCTATTTTTGCAACCACATGGGAACAGCATTAGATTGGGGCATAAAGGGCTATAATAATTACGGTACTTATTTAAAAGATCATTACAATGGTCAGCGAGTATTTAAAGTAATTGTAGATGGAGGTTTTACTTGCCCTAACCGCGATGGTAGCAAAGGTTACGGCGGCTGTACCTATTGCAATGTAGATTCGTTTACGCCAGAGCTTTCCAGAAAATTACCGACCATTAAGGAACAATTGGTAGAAGGAATGGCTAGAGCTCGAAATTCTTACCGGGCAGAAAAGTTTATCGTTTATTTTCAGCCTAATACCAATACTTATGCGCCAACACATTATTTAAAGATGATGTATGATGATGCTTTGTCTGTGAATAACGAAGATGTGGTTGGTTTTGCGGTGGGTACCCGTCCCGATTGTATTGATGCCGAAAAGGTGGCTTTGTTGGAAAGCTATGCCGATAGGTATGATGTTGATTTGGAAATGGGAATGGAATCTATCTACGATGAAACGCTAGATCAAATTAACAGAGGTTGCAGCCACGGTGAATTTGTGGAGGCTGTAAAATTGCTAGAAAATACGAAGCTAAATCTTTGTGTGCACACCATTTTTGGTTTTCCGTGGGAAACTAGAGAGATGATGCACGGTTATATTCATGAAATTAATCGCTTTCCACAGATTAAATTTGTGAAGTTTCATCATTTGCACATTGTGGAAGGCTCTATTATGGGCGTAAAATATAAAAGGGAGCCTTTTAAGCTATTCAGTTTAGAAGAATATACAGATTTGCTCTGCGAATTAATCCCTTTGTTGCGTCCTGATATTGTTATTCAACGTCTTTTCGGAATTTCAGATTGGGATTTGCTCATTGCTCCCAACTGGGGAATGAAAAAATCTGCTATCCAAAGTTATATTGATAAAGAAATTGAGCGACGTGGTGTTGTTCAAGGTTCTGCTTATCAAGAAATCTAATTTCATTTTTATCTTCTTTAATCGAATTAGCTTGCCTATTTAGGTTGGTTTTTCTCTGTATAATTTATTTTTTTAAACTTAAATTGTTTATTTTTTCATCTTTTTATGTTTGTATGGCTGATATTTTGCTAAAATCGGCATAATTTGTTTTTATATTTTGTTTTATGCTAATTTTAACTATTTATTGTGTTTTTTCTTGTGTTTTAGTGTTTCGTTTTGTTTGTATTTTAATTTTATGTCACGTTTTATTGTTTATTTTATATTATTTTTTGATAAAAATTAAAAAATCATTAAAAAATTGTAACTATTTTGATGGTATTTTGATTTTAATTTATAATTTAGTTTTAAAATCAAACACTAAAACTTAAATTATGAGTAAAATTCTATTCAAACAGTGGGCTCCTTTCGCAATTTTGATAGTTGCAGCGATAGGAGCATTATTCGTCCCTTTGTTACCAAATTTTGATGAGGGTAAATACAGCGGCCCCGACGTTGCCTTTGTTCTGGTATGTGCTGCTTTGGTATTTTTAATGACACCTGGCTTGGCATTTTTCTACGGCGGTATGGTACATCGCAAAAACGTATTGTCAACAATGATTAAAAGTGTTGTTGCTGCCGGTGTAATTTCTGTACTATGGGTAATTGTAGGCTTCAGTTTAGCTTTCGGTGATAGTATTGGAGGTTTTATTGGTAATCCTAAAACATTTTTCTTTTTTCAGGGTGTTAACTCAGGACCAGCTTGGGGAACTATTCCATTGTCATTATTTGCTGTATTCCAATTAATGTTTGCCATCATTACTCCTGGATTGGTAGTAGGTGCAGTGGCAGAACGTATCCGTTTTACAGCTTATATCTTATTCATCGTTTTGTTCGCCATTTTTGTTTACTCGCCATTGGCACATTGGACTTGGCACTCAGACGGTATTCTATTCAAAATGGGCGTACTAGATTTCGCAGGTGGTACAGTAGTACACATTTCGGCAGGTATGGCTGCTTTGGCTGGTGCTTTAGTATTGAAACGTAGAAGATCTCACTTAGAACACAAAGAGGTTCCACCAGCAAACATTCCTTATGTATTAATTGGTACGGGTTTACTTTGGTTCGGTTGGTTTGGCTTTAACGCAGGTTCTGCTTTAGGCGCAAATGCTTTAGCTGTTTCTGCTTTTGTAACTACAAATATTGCGGCAGGTTCTGCTGGTTTATCTTGGATGTTCTTTGATGCAGCGAGAGGTAAAAAACCTTCAGTTCTTGGTTTCTGTATTGGTGCGGTAGTAGGTTTAGTAGCTATTACTCCAGGTGCGGGTTTTGTTAGTATTCCTTCTAGTATCTTTATCGGTGTATTTGCCGCTATAGTTTCTAACTTGGTAGTTTCATGGAAGCAAAAAACCAGCTTAGACGATACTTTAGATGTATTCCCTTGTCACGGTGTTGGTGGTATGGTAGGTATGCTTTTAACAGGTGTGTTTGCTACAAAAACTGTAAACGATGCAGGTGCTGATGGTTTGTTGTACGGAAATCCCGAGTTTTTCTTTACTCAATTAAAAGGAATGGTATTGGTAGTGATTTTCAGTTTTGTGGTTTCTTTTGTAATCTTTAAACTGATTAACCTAGTATTGCCAATTCGTGTAACTGCTGATGAAGAAGAAGAAGGTTTGGATGCTACTCAGCACAACGAAAAATATTCTCAAGGTACTTTGATTGTTTCAGGACAAGAAGTTCCTAATAACTAGTCCACAAATTATGCTCTGCTTAGGCTAAGTTAAAATCATGATGGAAAATTGTTTTTGATTTAAAGTGTTGCTTCTCCAGCCTGAATTAACCCACAGGTTGGAGAACAATAAAAAAGGAAAAAGATGGATAACTTTTTCTGGATCAATAAATTAATTTAATGAATACGACCACAAGTTCGGGTCGGGTGGGATTGCTTTGATTAAATTTTGCACTATGCTATATATTATGCCCTTCTACTGTTAGAAGGTTGAATTCAATTATTAACCCCCTAATTCTTTGAAAAAATGAAAAATCATATAGCTGCATTATCTCTTTTATTATTAAGCACTGCTACTGTTGCAGTTGCACAAGAAAAAGCTTCACCTTTAGAAATATCGGGATCGGTAGATACTTATTATAAATACGATTTTAACAAATCGGGTAACATAAAAACTTTTTTTGCCAGCGATCAAAATTCTGTTTCTCTGGGTATGATAGATTTAGCCTTGAAAAAAACTACAGGCAAAGCTTCGTTTGTAGGCGAACTTTCTTTTGGCCCAAGAGGGCAAGAGCAATCGTTGCTTACCGCTGCTGATGGTAATTCTTTCCATATCCAAAACTTGTATGTAGACTACGCATTTAGTGATAAATTTAATATGACTGCTGGTTTCATGGGAACTTTTATCGGGTATGAAGTAATTTCTCCGGCGGCAAACTTTAACTACTCAACGTCTTATTTGTTTGGTGCAGGACCGTTCCAAAATGCAGGTGTTAAAGGTACCTACAGTTTTTCTGATAAAGTAAGCTTAATGTTAGGACTGTTTAATGAATGGAATGTATATTCGGCTTCTCGTGGCACATCTAGTATTGGAGGGCAGTTAATGGTTTCTCCTGTAGAGGGTTGGACAGCATATATTAACGGATTACATGGTTTGGATGGCTATGGAAACTACAGCACTATTTTTGACCTAACTACAGCCTACGAAATCAACGATAAAGTAAAAATTGGGCTAAATGCGGCCGATTTAAGTGCTGGCGATGATAGTTTTGGCTATTCTGGCGTGGCTTTGTATCCACAATATGCATTTACACCAGCAGTGGCTTTAGGTTTAAGAGCCGAATACTTTAACTACAAAGGAATTTCTGGTGGACCAAGTGCAAGCGTAACGTCGTTTACCTTATCGGGCAACATCAAATCTGGAGGTTTAACTTTTATTCCAGAGGTACGCTTTGATAATGATAAAGATTTTACCCAAGGCTTCTTGAAGAGCAACTTGACAACATTTAATAAATCTGCAGCCCAGTTTTCTTTAGCGGCTGTTTACAGTTTTTAGACTTAATACGATAAGCTAATCACAACCGAAAGCGTCCCGATATTCGGGACGCTTCATTTTTATCGACAATTTTATGAAACAGCTTTGCTTTTTTTTCGTATTAATTACGCTTTCTAAATTTTCTTTTGCTCAAGAAGTAGCAGAGCTGCCTAAAGACGAAACAGGTAAACTTACTTATTATGAAGTAGTAAATACAACAGTTAAAGAAGATAGCCTCAAAATCAGATTATTGAGCTTTATTGCAAAAAGCAAAAAAGATATAAAGCTAAATACTACCCAAAACTCAAAAGTAATTTTGGCCAGAGGTAAGTTTACCATCCAAAAAACTACCACGCTACTGTCGCATCCCTCTGGTGAAATAACTTATCAGTTTAACTTTGAAAGCAGTACAGATAAATACCGTTTTTGGCTAACTAATTTCGAGTTTATTCCTTACCAGAAAGATAGATATGGCAATTTTGTGCCTAGTACGGCTATTGGCGTACCGCTAGAAATAGAGCCTAAAAAATCAAACGCAAAGCAATGGGAAGATTATCGTTTGCAGGCTTCGGAATATGCTGTCAATTTCGCAAAGCGATTAAAAGACCATTTGAAGAATAAGATATTTACACCACCTCCAATTTCGGAAAAGAAAGTAGTTTCAAAAAGTTGGTAGTACAAGCGATAGTCAAAAGCTTAAAGACCAAAGACAAAAACCACTGAAGAAAAGTCTTCCCTTTTAGGGGAAGATTTAGATGGGGTTAATGTACCATTTTATCTGCACAAGTAGAGCTGGCAAACGCTTCTGGTTTTGCTTTGAAAATGAAACCCATACTTAAAATATAACCCATCGCTTCGTTTAATGCTTTGTTAGATTTAAAAGATGGATTGGTATTGATATCAGCATGTACTTCCAAGTCTACATCGTAAATATCAAGCAAATCACAGATGGAGTAGGCGGTCTCGATAGATTTCTGTACTTCTAGCAGCATTCTTTCCTTAATTCCCATTTGTTGGGTCGATTTTTCCTGTGCAATGTACATAAAGCCACCATGATGTTCTCTAAGCAGCACAATTACCGTTGCAAAATCCGTATGATTACTTTTTACTTGCGAATCGGTGCCGATGCAGACTTTTAGCTTGTATCCGCTTTCGGTTTCGCGGAGAATTGCTTTTTCTACTTCTTCTAAAATTGACGAATGAATAACTTCGCCACTAAATTTCTTCCAGGTCATAAGTTATTGATATGTAAAGCAAACCTAAAATCAGGTTTCCTAAAATTAATGGCTTAATGTTAAAGTTTCTTTAAATCAGTATTGTTTATTTGCTAACATTTTATTGTTTATCAACAAGTTATCTTGATTTACGATTTTAGATTTACGAATTACGATTTGCAATGAGCTTAGCAATTCAAAACTGAAACATTAATATTCTTAGTGTTCTTCGTGACTTTGTGGTTGTTAAATGAAAACTGCCAACTGAAAACTGTTAACTTTACAGCATGGAACTGCAAAAACTGCTTTCAAATCTCAATATCAAAAATCTTAATCCTTTGCAAGAAGAAGTAAGTGCCAAAGCCAAAACAAGTACCGATTTAGTGGTGCTTGCGCCAACTGGCTCTGGTAAAACTTTGGCTTTCCTAATTCCGGTGCTACGCAATTTAAATAAGCAAAGCAAGGGCGTACAATGCTTAATTTTGGTTCCATCCAGAGAATTGGGCTTACAGATAGAGCAAGTTTTTAAACAAATGTCTACGGGCTTTAAAGTAACTTGCTGTTATGGCGGTCACTCGGTAAAAGTGGAAAGAAATACCTTAATTGAAGCGCCAGCAGTGTTAATCGGTACACCTGGACGTATTGCATTTCACTTGCGTGAGCAAAATTTTGACGAAAGTACCATCACCACTTTAATACTCGATGAATTTGATAAGTCTTTGGAGTTCGGATTTACGGAAGATATGTCATTCATTATTGGAAGTTTGTATTCATTAAAGCAGCGTATGCTAACTTCAGCAACTGCCATGCAGGAAATTCCAGATTTTACGGGAATTAGAAATCAGTTGGAGATTAATTTTCTTAGTCAGCAGGAGATTTTGCCAGACTTAAAACTAAAGCGAATTAACACACTTGCCGAAGAAAAACTCGAAACACTTTTTAAGCTGATCTGTAAAATTGGCGATCATTCGATGTTGATCTTTTGTAACCACCGAGAAACCGTAGATCGTATCAGTGATTTACTGATAGACCAGGACTTGGTACACGATATTTTTCATGGTGGGATGGAGCAAGACGATAGGGAACGGGCGCTGTTGAAATTTAGGAATGGCAGTGTAAAGATTTTAATCACAACAGACCTAGCAGCAAGAGGACTGGATATCCCGGAAGTAGAATATATCATCCATTATCAATTGCCATACACTAAAGATGCTTTTGTACATCGCAACGGGCGTACTGCAAGAATGAATGCGAAAGGAACTGCTTATTTGATTTTTGCCGAGGATGAAAAATTTCCATATTTAGATGATCATATTGATATAGAACATTTGGATGGTGAATATCAAATTCCGCCAGATAGTGAGTGGCAAACCATTTATTTGGCTGCAGGTAAGAAAGATAAAATCAATAAAATAGACATTGTTGGCTTTCTTTTAAAAGTTGGAGGCTTAGCTAAAGAAGATCTGGGATTAATAGAAGTAAAAGATTTGAGTGCTTATGCCGCAGTAAAGCGTAAATTTGCACCACAACTAATCAATAAACTGTCGGGACAGAAAATAAAGGGCAGGAAAATAAAAGTAGAAATAGCAAATTAGTTTTCAGTGGGCAGTTTTCAGTTCGGTTAATCGATTAAAACAATTAAACAGTTAACCAAATAAACAAATGAACTATTTAACAAATGAACTAAAATATGAGCAATAACGATATCATTAAAAAGCTAAGAGTAGCTTTATCTCTAAACACAGATCAAATCATAGAAATCTGTAAACTAGTAAATTTTACTGTGACAAAAAGCGAATTGGGCGATATCTTTAGAAAAGAAGACCACCCAAACTTTAAAAAATGCGGCGACCAAATCCTAAGAAACTTTCTTAACGGACTCGTAATTTATAAACGTGGGCCTAGGGAAGAAAAATAATTAGAAACTATTTAATACTATATTATTGCACGTTGGCTAGTAGACCAAACGCTAGCAGGCGTATCCGCTAGCAATATTGTATCAAACTGTTCTAATTTCTAAATAGTTTCTTAATTGATGTTATGTCTTGCAACTCTAACATTAATCAATTTCTCTATTTTTTCTAAGAGCACATCCATTTTAAATGGCTTCGGCATAAAATCATCTGGTGGTGTTTCCAATAAATTAATTTCATCAGCTTTGTATAAGCCAGACATCATTAAAATAGGAATGTGTTTGGTTTTCGGGTTAGTTTTGATCTCTGCACAAATGGTACGGCCATCAATTTTTCCCAATACAATATCCAGAATAATTAAATCTGGATTAAAACTATTTACGGTTTCATGTATTCCTTCCGCATCACTAAGAGGCTCTACTTCGTACCCGCCAATTTCCAAAACTAATTCAATAGTATCTAATACCTCTTCATCATCATCTACTACTATAATTCTTTTCATAACCGCAAATATAACATTGTTGAACTATTTACATAACAACGATTTAACAATAGGGTTTACATAAAATGAAGATTTAACTAAAAAAGAAGTTGGTTGATTTAGGTATAAACAGCGTAGTGTATTGACATTCATTAGTATGCAACCTTTTTTTAACAAAAAAATCATTAAAATAGAATTAGTAAAAAAACTTTCAATTATTTTTGAAAGTTTAAAAACTATTTATAGATTTGACCATGCAATTCGACGAAGCAAAAAATAAATTTGTACAAACATGGGGAGCTTTAGGTTCTCAATGGGGCATCAATAAAACGATGGCGCAAATACATGCTTTGTTAATGGTATCTAAAGACCCAGTTTCTATGGAGGATATTATGCAAGAGCTTCAAATATCTAGAGGCAATGCTAGTATGAACTTGCGGGGCTTGATGGATTGGGGGATAGTTTATAAGGCCAATAAACCTGGTGAGCGTAGAGAATTTTTTATAGCTGAGAAAGATTTAGATGAATTGGCTACTAAAATTGCGAAGGAGAGGAGCAAGCGAGAAATAAAACCAGCGTTAAAGGTTTTGAAAGAAGTAAGCGCAGTTGAAGGCGATAAATCTGAAGAAGCTAAACATTTTGTAGAGCAAACCAAGAAGCTATATGAGTTTGTAGCAAGTGCCGATGAGATGATTGATAAAGTGACGGAATATAAAGATAATTGGTTGGGTAAATTGATGATAAAGATTTTTAAATAGTCTTTTTTTATAGATCGAAGTTTCAATGTTTTCTGAAATTTTAAAATAAATAAAATTATGATGAGCTTTAATTTGATAGGGTACAGCATATTTATCAGTCTAATGGCTTTCATCATTGTAGTTGTTGGCAAAATTTGCTACAGAAACGGAAATGTTTTCGTTGCAGAGCTTATTCCCGGACATTTAGCGCTCTGCCAACAAATCAACAAAATATTACTCATTGGTTATTACCTCGTAAACATTGGCTATTGTGCTGTTAACCTTTCCTTTTGGCAAGTTATCAGTTCTACACCTATGCTGGTAGAAGTAATAGCCGTAAAAATGGCAGGAATTATCATTATTCTTTCTGCCTTACATTACCTCAACATCTTTTTGTTAACTACTCAAGTACAGAAACTAATTAAACAACAATAAATTTAAACGTCATGAACACTACAAAAATTTTAATCGGTTATGCAGTTTATTTGCCAATAGCACTTTTGCTTACCCTTTACGTTTCTAGAACTCTTTTTAGAAACAGCAAGATTTATATGCTAGATATTTTTAAGGGAAGAGAGGAAATTGCCTTTGCTACCAATAAATTGTTCGAAACAGGTTTTTACTTGTTAAATATCGGCTTTGCCTTAATGATTTTGAAAATAAGACTTTATGGTAATAATTATCAAGAGTTAGTAGAAGCGTTGAGTTACAAAATAGGCAGCTTTTCAATTTATTTAGGACTGATGTTGTTTATCAATCTATATTTCTTCTTTAGAGGCAAAAGAAAAGCAAAAGAAAGTTTGAATGTAATAGCTCCTCAGCCACCGAGGTTTACAGCTTAATTAAAAGTTTTATGCTTTCTATCATAGTAGTTAAATCAAAACTGTGATAGAGAGCACATGAAATTAGAGCTTATCATTTAAAAAATATAAATTCACTTGTTCTTGTATTACTTAATACATAGAAATTGCTCAAAATAAACTATAAGATGAATTCACTAGTTCAAAAATTACCTGATAACGATAATAAGCGCAAATGGATTGCCGTGGGTATAACCTTTACAATTTCTATTCTCCTAACACTTCTTGGAATTTACTTTTATAGGGATTACGGTATTGCTTTATTCATATTAACTCCTTTTTTTATGGGTGCTTGTCCGGCTATTTTATATGGTTCAAAAAAGCAAATCAGTAAGATGGAAGCATGGAAAATAGCTTTCACAAGTTTATGTGTTTTTACCTTAGGACTATTGTTTTTTGCTATTGAGGGATTAATATGTATAGCCATGGCAGCACCTATTGCAATTTTATTTAATTGGATTGGAAGTTTGATTGGTTACTTCATTGTTAGTAAAAGAGCAAACACTTCTGCCGTAGTTATTTTGGTTTTGTTTGGCGCTATTCCAACTACAGCTTTTATAGAGAAAGATGTAAAACCAGAACTTACTTCGGTAGTTACTTCCATTGAAATTGAAGCGGACTTGGCTACAGTTTGGAAAAACGTTGTTGAATTTCCTGAACTTGACAAACCAAATGAGTTTATCTTTAAAACCGGAATAGCTTATCCTATAAATGCAAAAATTGAGGGCAAAGGTGTTGGTGCGATCAGGTATTGTAACTTTACAACAGGTAGTTTTGTAGAACCTATTACAGTTTGGAATTTTCCAAATTTGTTAGCTTTTGATGTTCTTGAGCAGCCGGCGCCAATGAAAGAAGTTAGCTTTTGGGATATTGATGCACCGCATTTGCATGACTACTTCGTATCGAAAAAAGGGCAGTTTAAACTAACAAAATTGCCAAACGGAAATACTTTGCTAGAAGGAACTACTTGGTATTATCACAACATCAAACCCGCAGCATACTGGAAAGGATGGAGCAGCTACATCGTTCATAAAATACATGAACGAGTACTGAACCACATTAAACATAATTCAGAAGATGTAGTGCGGTAATTTTGTCTATCGATAATTAAACCGAAACAGCATCGTAAACTAAAACTTTGTTCCAAAGATGGCTGCAGTTTTTAATAAATTCTTGATGTATCGGGTGGTCTTGATAAATTTTTTGTCCTTCTAACGTTTCAAAAAACATCAATTCAGAAACCGACCAGCTATTGTCAACAACTTCTCTTTTCTCAGTACTTGCAACTACACCTATATGGATGGCTTTAATACTTTCAATTTTTTTAAGTGTTTTCAATCCTGATACTAATTGATCTCGATCTACTTTTGAAGAAGGATTTTTAAGCCAGAAAAATACATGATGTACAATAGGGTGTTTGATGTCTTCTTTTGCTTGCGGAACTGCATTTGCAGCTAAAGCGGCTACCGATAAACTTGCCGTAGCGGCTATAAATTTTCTGCGATTGGTTTTATTCATCTTATCGGTGTTGTTATTCTATTTAGTAAATATAAAAAATAAAAACGGCTTCCCTTTTTGGGGAAGCCGTTTTATACTTAGGTTATTTCGTTATTAGAAGTGAAATTGTACCCCTAATTTTGGAGCAAAAGTGTTTGCTTCTAAACCAAAGCTATTTGCTTTAACCTTAGCACCAGAACCTTCAGCTTTTAAGGTTGCATTTTCGTAACCTAAACCATTAACCGAAAATTCGATACCAATTTTTTTGTTAGGGAAGAATGCAAAACCTGGTGCAACATTTACACCAATTGTAGTAGCTGTACCTAATTTTGCACCAGTATCGCCATTTGCTTCTACGTCTTTAACCGTTCCAAAAGCCATAGGTACTGATAACTGACCGAAGAATTTGAATTGATCTGTTAAGTTCACATAGTAACGACCGAAAGGAGCCACTCTAAAAGCTTCAGTTTGTGCACCATCACTAACAGATTTGTCATAGGTATATCCAACACCTGTACCCACAGCAAAGTTATTGCCTACAAAGTAACCAACACTAGGAACAACGCTAAAGTTGAAATCTGCTTTTGCAGCACCATCTACTTTTGTACTATTAAAACCTACGTTACCACCTAAGATAATTTTTCCTTTTTCTGTTTGTGCGTTTGCGCCGAAAGTTATAGCTGCTACAGCTACTAACGATAATAAAAGTTTTTTCATTTTTTTAAATTGTTTTTATGAAGCTATCCGATAAATCGGATGGTTTCATTTTGTGTTAAAATTTATGTGTTATCATAAATGATCTTCTGACCATTTGATCATCTATTTTCAACTACCATACCCTAATGAAAAGTTGTCAGTTGTGCCAGAAAATGACTTTTTAGCTTAATTGTTTGATTGATAAATTGTTAATTATTTATCTTGAAAAACGAAATTATATTGGTTTGACAAACCTCTATTTTGGTGACAATTAAGTGATTTTTGGTGGTTTTTTAGTTTTGCCGAATTGGCATAATTTGGCAGGAAATTAGAAACTATTTAAAAGTTTGTAGACAGAAACGCTCAGGTGGTTGAGCACACTAAACTCTTGCAGCAGCCTATAGACGGGTATACCCACTCGCCTAAGCATTTTCGCTTGTGGAAATTTGAACAGTTTCTAGATGTCGATTATTTTAGCAGAAGGCTACTTGGTCTGTTTAAAAGTAATAGTTTAACAAGAAATCAAACGTTTGCACTGTTTTAATTTAAGTGATATCTACTTTAAATCATATTTTTGGTTTAATCACATCTCCCTATATTTTGATAGATAATATTAATTTCTAAAAGAATAATAATTAACGTTTGCTAGCTATTAAATAATTTATGAAGAAGATAAATTGTAGTATTTTATCTGTACTATTATGGGGTTGCACTAGTGTAGGCACAGTTGTATTTGCCCAAACTTTTACACCTCAGTTTAACAAACTCTCTGGTTTTGCTTACGGTACTGTTAGTGCACCAACTGGAAAAGAATGGGAGTCGCCCGAGAAGCTTTCTTTAAATAAAGAACAACCCCATGCTTACTTTTTTAGTTTTGGCAGCATCAAATCGGCAGTTAGGGTGCTGCCCGAAAACAGTGAGTATGTCCAGTCGCTTAACGGTACTTGGAAGTTTAATTGGGTAAAACACCCCAATGAGCGGCCAGTTAGTTTCTACAATCAGAACTTTGATGTTTCTAAATGGGATGAAGTTCCTGTACCTGTGAGCTGGAATATCTACGGAATCCAAAAAAATGGGGCTTTAAAATATGGGGTTCCAATTTATGTTAATCAGCAGGTCATTTTTCAGCACCAAGTAAAGCTAAATGATTGGAAAGGAGGCGTAATGAGAACTCCACCACTAAGCTGGACAACGTATCAATATAGAAACGAAGTAGGTTCTTTTAAACGTAGTTTTGAGGTTCCTGCAAATTGGGATGGGAGAGATGTTTTTATCAACTTCGATGGAGTAGATTCGTTTTTCTACCTGTGGATTAATGGCAAGTACGTAGGCTTTTCTAAAAATTCCAGAAATTTAGCTTCTTTCAATATCAGTAAATATCTTTCTAAACAAGGAGAAAATAGTGTTTCTGTTGAGGTTTACAGGAACTCCGATGCTTCCTATATCGAAGCGCAGGATATGTTTAGACTACCTGGTATTTCGAGGTCGGTATATTTAACTTCTAAACCAAAAATTAGCTTTGCTGATATAGTTGCCATACCCGATCTCGACAGCAATTATAAAAATGCCACATTAAATATTACGGCAAAGCTAAATAACTCATTGGGCAAAGCTGCAAAAAAATACAGTGTTACCTATCATCTATTCGCCAATAAACTCTATAGTAATGAAGTTGATAATGAAGAAAAAGCTAGTCTTACGGTAGACCTATTGCCCTTAAAGGTTGGTAATGATAATTTACTTACGATACCTATGGATGTACTGGCTCCAAACAAATGGTCGGCAGAGCAGCCTTATCGTTACACTTTGGTAGCAGAGCTGAAAGACAAAAAAGGTAATCTGGTAGATTTAGTTTCGGTAAATGTTGGTTTTAGAAAAGTTGAAATTAAAGATACCAGTGCCGAAGATGATGAATTTAATTTGGCTGGTAGATATTATTACATCAATGGTAAAACGGTAAAGTTGAAAGGCGTAAACCGCCACGAGACTAACCCAGAGAAAGGCAAGGTAGTTAGCCGCGAACAAATGGAGACTGAAATAATGTTAATGAAACGGGCAAATATCAACCATGTTCGTAATTCACATTATCCAAACAATCCTTATTGGTACTATCTGTGTGATAAATACGGTATCTATTTGGAAGACGAAGCTAATATCGAAAGTCATGAATATTACTACGGAAAAGAATCAATATCACATCCAATAGAATGGCGAGATGCTCATGTTGCTAGAAATCTGGAAATGGTTCATGCTACGGTTAACCACCCATCTATCGTAATTTGGTCTTTAGGAAATGAAGCTGGACCTGGTAATAACTTTGTAGAAGCTTATAACGCCATTAAAAAGTTTGATGTTTCTCGTCCGGTACAATACGAACGTAACAATAGAATTGTAGATATGGGTTCTAACCAATATCCTTCTATACAGTGGGTACAAGAAGCTGTGAAAGGAAAATACAAACTGAAATATCCTTTCCATATTTCCGAATATGCGCATTCTATGGGTAATGCTGCCGGAAATTTAATAGATTATTGGGAAGCTATAGAATCTACCAATTACTTTATGGGTGGTGCCATTTGGGATTGGATAGATCAATCTATGTATTATTACGACAAACAAACTGGAGAACGTTTTTTTGCCTATGGAGGCGATTTTGGTGACAAACCAAACGATGGAACTTTTGTAAACAACGGGCTAATATTCGCAGATATGAAGTTGAAGCCGCAGTATTACGAGGTTCGAAAGGTATATCAAAATGTGGGCGTAAAAGCGGTAGATCTAACACAGGGAAAAATTGAAGTTTTTAACAAAAACTATTTCACTACGTTAGACGATTATCAAATTCAATGGTCTTTATATAAAGATGGGGTAGAAGTAGAGAAGCGTACTGATTTTAATAGTGCGAAAATTTCGATAGGTGCTCGTGAGAAGAAAATTTTAACTGTTCCGCTTGATTTTAATAAATTAGAGATTGGATCTGAGTACTTCATTAAAATCCAATTTTTACTTGCTAAGGATATGCCTTGGGCAAAAAAAGGTGAGGTGCAAATGGAGGAACAGTTATTTTTGAAATCGGCAACCGCTCTACCAACTATAGCTTCACAACAGCCAAAACAAAAAATTAGTGTTGTTGCCAAAGGCGAATTGTTGGAAATTAAAGGACAGGGTTTCGCTGTTAATTTCGATAAGAAAACCGGAACTATTTACAATTTAAGTTATGGCGGTAATACGACCATACGTAATGGCGAAGGACCAAAGTTAGATGCACTTAGGGCACCAGTAGATAATGACAATTGGGCTTACAAGCAGTGGTTTGAGAATGGTTTACACAACTTAAAACACAAAGCATTATCAAATAATGTTTATAGCCGTAACGATGGTGCTATTGTACTGGCTTTTACTGTTGAGTCGCAAGCTCCAAATGGTGCAAGTATTAACGGTGGTACATCCGGAACTTACACTATTATTGAGAACAAAAGCCAACCCTTTGGCACTGATGATTTTAAATTCGTAACTAACCAAGTATGGACGGTTTATCCAGATGGGTCTATAGAACTGAAATCGAGTATCACTTCAAATAATCCAAGTTTTGCGCTTGCCAGAATTGGTTACTCATTGCAATTGCCTGAGAGCTATAGTCAATACAATTATTACGGAAGAGGGCCAATAAATAACTATGCTGATAGAAAAACGGCCCAGTTTATTGAGTTACATAAAAGTACAGTGAAAGATCAGTTTGTGCCATGGCCAAATCCGCAGAGCATGAGCAATAACGAGGACATACGGTGGATGGCTTTATCTAATGCACAAGGCCAGGGTTTGGTGTTCATCGCCAATAAAACAATGTCTACATCGGCTTTGCCTTGGAGCGAACTAGAATTAACTTTAGCACCGCATCCGCATCAATTACCCAAAAGTAGTGGCACACATTTACATTTAGATGCCGCTGTTACTGGGCTTGGAGGCAATAGTTGTGGCCAAGGACCTCCATTGGAAAAAGATAGGGTAAAGGCAGAAAACCACAATTTCGGATTTATAATTAGGCCGTTTTCAAACAATGACTATGCAAAAGTTGCCAAGGTTGGAGCTGCTGGTGATGTACCGGTTTCTATTTCTAGGGAGCGAAATGGTATGCTAAATATATCGAGCGAAAATACTAATGCTAATTTGTTTTATAGTTTGGCCAATGGTAAGATTTTGCAGTATAAGCAAGCTTTTATGTTTAGAGAAGGAGGAAAAGTAACTGCTTGGGATAAAGGTAATGACCGCATAAAAGCTAGTTTTGATTTTCCGAAGATTGAAACCATTCCGTTAGAGGTGGTAGCTGCATCTAGTGTGGAAGTAGGAGAGGGCGATGCTAAGCATTTTATAGATGGTAAAACAAATACCATTTGGCATACCATGTATTCGGTTACGGTGGCTCAATATCCGCATTGGGTAGATTTTGACAGCGGACAATTGAAAGAAATTAAAGGTTTTAGTTATTTACCACGACAAGATGGTACAAATGGACACATCAAGAATTACAAAATCCAAATCAGTACCGATGGTAAAAATTGGGGAGAAACTGTAATAGAAGGAGCATTTGAAAAAGGCTCGCAGCTAAAAACAGTGAAGTTTGCCACTCCAGTAAAAGGTCGTTATATTCGTTTTACGGCACTTTCGTCTCAAAATGGACAAGATTTTGCTTCGGGTGCAGAGTTTTCGGTAATTGCTAATTAATGGTTGTTTAAGTTTTAATTGATGTTGCAAATAGACGGTGGCACGTTGGCGGGGACGCCAACGTAGGCAGGTCTTTTGTTGATGTCCCTGTCGGTGAATGTTGCTTTTGTTGGCGTCCCCGCCAACGAAAACGTGGGTTGAAATTATTATTATTTGTCTATTCCGATAAATCCTATTGTGTGGACACAAATATTGGAAAATGTTGTTTTCCTCCCCCTGCCCCCTCGGAGAGGGGGATATGCAAAATGCTTAGGCACAGTGTGTCCCCCTTTGGAGGGGGATTCAAGGGGGAGGAACGAGATGTGTCCACACGATAGGATAAATCGGAACAAGTAGTGTTTTCATTTCGTGATGTACTAAAAGCGTAATAAAAAAAGAGGCAGATTTTTGTCTGCCTCTTTTGATATATGTAGAGTTGTGAATATTAACCCTCTCTGCCTTTGGCATCTATTGATAATCTTTTTATTTTTTTGAAGGTATCAATGAGCTTCGTTTCACTACGGTTCTCCCTGAGAGGGAGAGAATAGCGAATTGCTTAGCCTTTACTTTAGTCTATTTCTTTCGATTGGTAGAAAAAGTGAGGTTATTTATTCTCGTTCAAAAACACAAATTGATGGTCGAACATATCTAATTTGATTTTACTGTCTTTATCAACTTTTCCTGCTAGTATCTCTTTAGATAGCTCATTCAAAATACGTTTTTGTATTACACGTTTTAATGGCCTTGCACCAAATTGAGGGTCGTAGCCCAACTCTGCTAACCAATCTAAAGCTTCGTCGCTGGCCTCCATAGTAACACCCATTTCGGCTAAAGTTTGCTGTACTTGCTTAAATTGTAAGCTCACAATCTCTCTTATTTCTGTTCTGTTTAACGGCGTAAACATAATCAGTTCATCAATTCTATTTAAAAACTCTGGACGAATGGTTTGTTTCAACAGCTCGAACAATTCATTTTTAGTCTTTGCTACCACCTCATCACGGTTATCGTCATTCAAGTTTTTGAAATTATCTTGAATTAAATGCGAACCAATGTTCGATGTCATGATGATGATGGTGTTTTTAAAGTTTACCACGCGACCTTTGTTGTCGGTTAACCTTCCATCATCCAAAACCTGTAACAAGATATTGAATACATCTGGATGTGCTTTCTCAATTTCATCTAACAAAACTACCGAATAAGGTTTTCTACGCACAGCTTCAGTCAGTTGTCCACCTTCATCGTAACCTACATATCCCGGAGGCGCACCGATTAAACGAGAAACCGCATGGCGTTCCTGATATTCGCTCATGTCAATTCTGGTCATGGCATTTTCATCGTTGAACAAGAATTCGGCAAGCGCTTTTGCTAATTCGGTTTTACCTACACCCGTTGTGCCTAAGAAAATGAACGAACCAATTGGTTTACGTTTGTCTTGCAGACCTGCACGAGAACGGCGGATCGCATCAGAAATGGCCTCGATGGCTTCTTCTTGCCCAGCTACACGTTTGTGTAGTTCTTCTTCTAAGTGAAGCAGTTTTTCACGTTCGCTCGATACCAATTTGGTTACCGGAATACCAGTCCAACGGCCAACCACACCAGCAATATCATCTGCAGTAACTTCCTCTTTAAGCATACGGCTTTCATCCTGACGGCTTGCCAAATCAGCTTTCAGTTTTTCAACTTTATCTTGTGCTTCTTTGATTTTGCCGTAACGCAATTCTGCTACTTTACCATAATCGCCAGCACGTTCTGCTTGTTCAGCTTCTAATTTGTAAGCTTCAATCTGTTCAAGTTCTGTATTAACGGCATCCACCAAATCTTTCTCACCTTGCCATTTTGCTTTAAATTCATCACGCTCTGCGGATAAATTGGCAATTTGCACGCTCAGTTCTTTTACTTTGCTTTCGTCTTTTTCACGTTTGATAGCCTCACGTTCAATTTCTAAACGCATAATTTCACGTTCCAATGCATCTACGTTTTCTGGTACGCTGTCCATTTCCATACGTAGTTTAGATGCAGCTTCGTCCATCAAATCGATGGCTTTATCAGGTAAAAAACGATCGGCAATGTAACGTTGGCTCATTTCTACAGCGGCAATAATTGCTTCGTCTTTAATACGTACTTTGTGGTGCGTTTCGTAACGCTCCTTTAAGCCACGTAAAATCGAGATTGCATCTTGCGTATCTGGCTCATCAACCATTACCTTTTGGAAACGACGCTCTAAGGCCTTGTCTTTTTCCAGATATTTCTGATATTCATCCAAAGTAGTAGCACCGATAGCTCTCAATTCGCCACGGGCTAGAGCAGGTTTTAAAATGTTTGCGGCATCCATAGCGCCTTCGCCGCCGCCAGCACCCACCAGAGTGTGTATCTCGTCTATGAAAAGCACAATTTCGCCATCGCTCTGCGTAACCTCTTTTACTACGGCTTTTAAGCGCTCTTCAAATTCACCTTTGTATTTTGCTCCCGCGATAAGTGCCCCCATATCTAAAGAGTAAACCACTTTCGATTTTAGGTTTTCAGGCACATCACCTTTGATAATTCTAAAAGCGATACCCTCTGCAATGGCAGTTTTACCCACACCTGGCTCACCAATTAAGATAGGGTTGTTCTTTGTTCTACGAGATAAAATCTGGATGACACGTCTAATTTCTTCATCACGACCAATTACTGGGTCTAGCTTTCCACTTTCGGCATATTCGTTCAGGTTTCGAGCATATTTTCCCAGAGCTTGGTAGGTGGCTTCTGCATTTTGGTCTGTTACACGATTATCTCCACGCAACTCAGTAATGGCTTTTTTAAGGTCTTTTTCGTTTACACCTTGATCTTTTAACAATTTAGAGGTGGCATCATTTGCAGCCAAAATTCCTAAAAGAATATGCTCTACAGATACAAATTCATCCTTAAATTCTTTTAAAAACGATTGTGCTTTTTGCAAAGCTGAATTAGCATTAGATGATAGATAAATATTACTACCACTTACTTTAGGGAATTTTGTAATATCATCGTCTAGTTTTTGGTTAAGTGTATTTAGATGTACGTTTAATTTCTTTAAAACGTAGGAAATCACATTTTCATCAACCGTTAACAAGCCTTTTAACAAGTGCGCTGTTTCTATGGCCTGCTGTTGGTTGCCTTGTGCAATTTCAGAGGCCTTTTGTACAGCCTCTTGGGCTTTGATTGTAAAATTATTGAAATTCATAATATCTTTTTTCCTTTTTGTTTAACCACAAAGACACAAAGAGCACAAAGACAATTGTGTTAAATTATGGTTATTACGCTAAGGTCAAAACAGATGCCATGAGACAAAAGATTTTAAAATCGGAAATTTTGTCGTGTGAAAACTTTTAAATCTGAATAATTGACTGATATTTAGTTGATTATACTGAAATTTTGTCGGGTTTGTTTCTGAAAATGTACAGCCCCAATATACAACCCGCCACTATTTGAACTACTGAAACCGCTAAGATGATGAGATAGGTGTAGCCATCGTAAACAATGAAATTTTTGTATTTCGTATAGATCACTAGTAGATTTAACAACTCATCGATAATTGTAATTGCAGCTAAAATGATCAGTGTTTTGGTGAAAAGTTCCTTGAACACACTTAGATAAGGGTAGAATAATTTTGCAAAAACATAACTGATACCAGCAAAAAGGAGTGGGAAAAGCACGTACGAGTTTACTTTCCAAATTACTTGTGAAATTTCATCGAGCGAGTTTTTATAAAGCATATCTGTAGCTGCAACCACAGCAATGCCTAGAAGGCGTACTACAACTAAGGATGCCAAACCGAAAAATATTTTCTTTGCAACTATTGTCGAAGCACTTTTCATGGCGAAGTAGCACTGCAGATATAGGGGAATGGCAATTGGCAAAAACAATAACTTATCTAAGGAAATACCAAAAATTTCATCAGAGCCGCCAATTGTAAATACTGAAATGAGATAAACTGAGAATGCCAAGAGTGTTAAAACGAATGAAATTATCCGCATTGCAGTATTTCTAAACCAAATAGTGAGGATAGAGAATACAAGGGCAAAAACTATTGAAAGGATAGCGAGCCAAACAAGTACATATAAAAAACCCATAATTCTATTTTACAAACACGATAATAGTGAATTTTAACTATTAGCTAGATGAGAATTTAAAATTCGATAAATTTTTCCTTTAAAATACCTGAAATGGGATGCGGTAATTCTACCTTTGCGTTTCATCAATTTCAATGACCACTTACATTAAAAATTACTTTAAAGTTTACCAAGGCTTGTCTACACCAGCCTGGATGTTGGCTTTGGTTATGTTGGTAAATAGAAGTGGGGCCATGGTAGTGCCGTTTCTCGGGGTTTACATGGTGAAACATTTGGGCTTCTCTTTAGAAAATGCTGGGATTTTGTTAAGCTGTTTTGGTATTGGTTCTGTTGTAGGCTCTTCGTTAGGTGGTTGGTTAACTGATAAATTCGGACATTTTAAAGTGCAAATGTTCAGTCTATCGGGAATAGTTCCGCTATTTTTGCTGTTGCCACGGTTAACTACCATGCCATCATTAGCTGTAGGTATATTGGCATTGAGTATGGTGAGCGATATTCTTCGTCCGGCTAACTCTGTTTCTTTGGCTTACTATTCAAAACCAGAAAATGTGGTGCGAAGTTTTACGCTGAACCGAATGGCTTTGAACTTAGGTTTTTCTATTGGTCCGGCGTTGGGTGGTTTTTTAGCTGCTATTTCTTACGATTTTTTATTCTACGGAAATGCTTTTGCAGCTACTTTAGCAGCTATCATTTTCTTCGTTTATTTTAGGAACAAGAAGGGGAATGTGAAGGAGAAGGCAGATGTAGAGGGAGTAGTTGTTCCTTATCAATCGCCTTATAAAGATGTGCCGTTTTTGGTATTTACTTTACTAAGCATTTTGTACGCCATTTGTTTTTTTCAATTATTGAGTTCGTTACCACTTTATTACAGACAAGTCTATCATTTATCAGAAACAAGCATAGGTGTAATTTTGGCGTACAGTGGTGTAGTGGTTTTTAGTTTAGAAATGCTGATTGTTCACATTGCAGAACGAAGAACGACGGCAGCAAATGCCATTATTGCTGGCGTGTTATTTTGCGGATTAGCGTTTGTATCCTTATTGATTACGAAAGGTTTGTGGTTGTTGTACGTTTCTATGTTTTTTCTTTGTGTGTCTGAAATGTTGGCGATGCCTTTTATGGCAACCGTGACTTTGCAACGTTCCAATGCAAAAAATAGGGGAGCATATATGGGGTTAAACTCACTTTCATTATCTGCAGGATTGATTTTTGCACCTTATTTAGGAACCCAGATTGCCGCCAAGCATGGTTTTAATGTGCTGTGGACTGGTACTGGGGTTCTAATGTTGTTAACGGGTATTGGTTTTTATGTGTTGATGAAAAGGATGAAGTTGAAGAAGGAGAATTAACTACTGAGGCACGAAGGACACAAAGGTTTTTTCAGCATGGAGAGTTGCCTTTTTGATATTCATTGCCGTCGGTTTTAACCGGCTTATTTTTTATGATCGATATAATTTTCAAATATCTTTTTTTTAGCTCGCCGCCGCTGGGCTCTTACTTTTTGGCCGCAAAAAGTAACAAAAACTCTCGGTTGCTTATTTTTCTTTTAAAGTAATTGCTTTGGTTTATTGGTGCAACCCGAATACCACGAAAGTGCTCTTGAACACAATTGAAATGATATAAGCTAGTGAAAAAATAAGAGAACGAAATTAGCTGAACGGAGAGTTATTGCTTAGGCTTGAGATACTGTAACTGCTTAAAGTAAAGTTCGAATTTTATAAATTGGCAGCTTTTTGCTTGCAAAAAAAAAGCATTTCATTGCCGTCGGTTTTAACCGACGGATAAGCATTTTGCAGGAAGGAATTTAACCCACAAGCACAGCATTTTGTTAATTAAACCCGATAGGAGCGAACACGTAGGGGCAAACCTGTGTGTTTGCCCAGAAGTAAAGCGGATAGCGGGACAAGAATTGCCATAAAATACTGTTTATCATTTTCAAATAATTTAAGGCATAAAAAAAGGAAGTCTTTTGAACTTCCTTAGTGGTTTTTAACCTAAAATTTCTTTCAATTTTTTGGTCTGATAATCTGCCAGCTTTTGGAGAGGACCAGCGGCCAACATTTTCATCATCATGTTTAAATCTGCCGAAATGATGTGTGTGGCGGTTGTTGTGCCGTTTCCGTTATCTTTTACAGACCAAGCTAAAGATAAATCAAATGGTGGTTTTTCTGTAGGTACAGCTACCAACTTTTCGTTTTCTACTCGCTCGGCAATGTGGATTGCCAATTTAGCCATGTTTTGGATGGTAAAACTAGCGGTATCGGCAGTTGACGACCAGTTATAGATGTTCTCTGGCATCAATTGCTGATGGTTGTTTAAGTCGGCAAGGAATTGGTAAACCTGCGCTACAGGCAAATTAATTTCAGCGTTACTTTCAATGACTGTCATTTATATAGGTTATTGTGTGGTTGCAGTTTAAACAGTTTCGCTTTTTCCCCATTCTGCAGGGTTTTCACGCCATTTGTTCAAAAACTCTATGTCTGACTTGGCAATGATGGCATGCTCTGCAGCATAGTCAATCAAAGCATTGTAGTTAGAAAGTGTAGAATATCTACATTTCGCAGCTGCAAAATTATCATCAGCTTGTTGAAAACCGTATGTAAAAATAGCTACCAAACCAGCTACAGACAAACCTGCGTTACGCAACGCATCTACTGCTTGTAAGCTGCTTTTTCCGGTAGAAATCAAATCTTCTATAACTACAACTCGTTGTCCTTCTACCACTTCTCCTTCAATTAAGCTGCCAGTGCCGTGCTCTTTTGCTTTAGACCTTACATAAATGAAAGGCAAACCCAATTCTTGCGCTACCAAAACACCTTGCGGAATACCCGCAGTTGCTACACCTGCAATAACATCAACAGATCCGTATTCTTCTTGGATTAATTGTGCCAGTTTTTGGCGAATAAATGTTCTTACCGATGGATGAGATAAAGTTATGCGGTTATCACAGTAGATAGGCGATTTCCAACCAGATGCCCATGTAAATGGATTAGCAGGTTGTAATTTAATTGCTTTAATTTGTAATAAAAATTCAGCTACCTTTAATTCAATATCACTTTTATTATACATGGCGCAAAAATACAGAATTTATATTAACGATAACACTTTGTTTATAACTCATGAAATCCCCACTCAAGTGGACAAAATTCAACAACTTGAGGCAGAAAATTTCGATTTTGAAACGTTTTATAGAAATCTGAGGAATAGCAAGAAGAAAAACTATTTGTTGCTGACTAAAAATCCTGATACTGCCTTTAAAAAAATAAGAAAGCAACTCGTTGTAATTAAGGCTGCTGGCGGCTTAGTAGTGAATGCCAAAGACGAATTTCTTTTCATTTTTAGAAATAAAAAGTGGGATTTGCCAAAAGGGAAGGTTGATAAAGGCGAAAAAGTTAAAGATGCCGCGGTGAGGGAAGTTGAGGAAGAATGTGGCGTTAAAATAGAAAAACGAAAAGAACGTGTTTGTAAAACTTATCACGTTTATGAAATGAATGGTGAATTGATCTTGAAAAGAACGAGTTGGTACCACATGACCGTTAAGGGAAATCCTAAATTGGTACCTCAGGTAGAAGAAGGAATTACCGAAGCGGTTTGGGTAGCTCCGCAAGAGATTAAAGCTAAAATTAAAAACACCTATGCATTAATCACAGATGTTTTGAAAGCGGAGGGTTTGATTTAGGCTATTGGTTCATTTGTTTACTTGTTCATTGGGTTAATTGGTTAACTGTAAACTGCAAACTGAACTACTCTTCATCTAGACTATCGATTACTGTTTTAAGTTTTTTGATGTGCTTGCCATAGTAAAATCTTGCCCAAAATTCTGTAATTAAACCAATAATTAGTATGGTAACGAAGGCATTTAGGGCAATGTAGATAATTGATATTCTTTCTAGTACTTTTTTCATCAAATCATCTTTTGTTAAAAAGAATACTGTTGCGCAGAAAGAAAGCATGATAAAAGCTACAATGTAATTAAGTGCCTTATAAAGCTCAATATTAAGTTTCATCTCGTAATAAAACCAAAACAGATTTTTCCTACTATCTAAACTCAAGTCGTACGAATGTTTGTAAAAAGTATAGAATTTATAAAAATAGTGCGTACAAAACGCTACAACTATTCCATAAAATACTAAATAAGTGGTGTATAGCTGAGGAGAGAGATGAAATAGTTTAGGTACAAAAGCCAATATGACCAACGAAAGTATTTGATACTTAAACTCGTGCTTCATTTGCCTTCTAATTCTATCGATAGGGGTTTGTGCCTCTTTAACCTTAAGCTCTTTAGCCGTGATTTCATTAGAACTATCCGTATCTCCGTTATTCCATTCGTCTTTTATTTTGTCAAAATCCATAACTGTTTTTTTTAATTATTTGCTGTAATTTTTCTTTTGTTCTATTAAGTTTTACCCTTGCATTTACTTCGCTAATGCCTAAATTTTGTGCTATTTCTCTATGCGATTGATTTTCTAAGAAAAGAAATATCAATGCCTTTTCGATTTGATTAAGTTCCTGTACTGCTTTATATAGGTAAGCTATTTTTTCTTCCTTTTCGTGGCTGTCGTTATGGTCGGCAATTTCTACCTGTTCATTTAAACTAACCTTATCTACCTTTTTGTTATCTTTTTTAAAGAAGAGGATAGCTGTGTTTAGCGCAACCCTATACATCCATGTAGAAAATTTGCTAGTACCTTTAAAAGATGGGTAAGCTTTCCATAGTTGCATCACAATTTCCTGAAACAAATCTTCCTGATCTAATGTATTATCCATGTACATTTTAGCCACTTTATGGATAATACCTTTGTTGTCGTTAATCTGTTGTAGAAATATTTTTTGCGTATCGAGCATTTAATTGCTTTTCTTCGTTGGGTATTGGGTTAAATTTAATCCATTAGTATCAAAAATTGCTAAACGTTACAAGCTTCATTAAAAAAGTTAAATTTCTTGTAAACTGAGTGGATTAATATTTCTTTGATTAACATTTTAGCTCATCGTTTAACTTAAGTTATGTATCTTATTCTGGCTTAGCAGACCCTGAAATAAATTTACAAGTAGCTTTCCGCTTTCGCTACAGGTCAGGGGTTAGGGGCACTCCGTCTCCCGAAATTAGTTCGGAACTAGCTTTAAGGTCTAATTGTCAATATATTAACAATAGAACTCAGGTTAGTGTATCTTAACTTATGAAGGGATGAGCTATTTCGAAATATTAGCCAATAAAATTGTATTTTAGAGCGTTTTAATAATATGAAAAAAATAGGTAAAATCTCTGCATTTGCTTTTATTGCATTTCTCACTATTTTTCTAGCCTGCAAAAAGGACGAGAATGAAGAAATTATCGACATACTTACTTCAAAAGCTTGGAGATTTGGGTTGAAGGATCTTAACGCTTCGACCAATCCGGTAGGAAATAATATTTTTTTTGCTGTACCAGAATGTGAGCAAGACGACACTTTCACGTTTAGGGCAGACGGCAAAATGATTAGGGCTTATGGTACTAAAAAGTGTGATGGGAATACTGCTGCCAACAAAACGGTAGACTACAGTTTTAACAAACAAACTAAAGAACTAACAATTGATGGTGTAAAATATACTGTGGTAGAGGAAAATAAGACGCAGTTTAAATATTATGCAGTAATACCAAACGCTACTGGCTTTAACAATGTGATTTACTTGCTACATTAATTAAAGAAAATTTAAAGCTTCTTTAGGTACAAACTGACTTACGTCGCCGTTATTTCTTAAGATATCCCTAACAATAGTAGAACTGATGGCAGAATATTCTGGTCTGCTTAGCAGGATAATGGTTTCCACTTCGGGCATCATGCTTTTATTGATTTGCGCAATGGCCCTTTCGTATTCAAAATCCGATGCCGAACGGATACCTCGAACCATATAAGTTGCTCCAATTTTCTTTGCAAAATCTATCGTTAAACCTTGGTAGGTTTGTATTTCAACATTCGCATCATTCAAAAAAATGCTTTTTACTATTTCTTCTCTCTTTTCGGCTGATAAGAAATTTTGTTTAGAACTGTTCAATCCAATACCTACTACAATTTTATCAAACAAAGGCAAAGAACGTTTTACAATGTCAACGTGAGCAATGGTAATTGGGTCGAATGAGCCTGGAAATAAAGCGATTTTCATGATTAGAATTGGTTAACTGTTTAATTGGTTATTTGTTTAACTGATACCTAGTTCCTGATAACTTTATGGAGTGAAAAAACTAAAAGAAGAATATCCGTATTTTCTGGTTTCGGTGTAGCCGGGTTGTTGGTCTAATTTTAACATAGAAGGATGTTCAACCACCAAAACACCGTTTTCGTTTAGTAATTGATGCTGCGCAACTAATTGCGGTAGTAAGGGAATATTTGGTAAATCGTAAGGGGGGTCGGCAAATATGATATCGTACTTATCGGTTGTTTGGGCTAGAAATTTAAAAGCATCAGCTTTGCGAATATCGATGCTATTTAATTGGTGCTTGTCTTTAACAGTTTTTAGCCAAGCCACGCAACCAGGATGTTTATCTACAGAAGTAATGCTTTTAACATCGCGAGAAGCAAATTCTATACTAATGTTGCCAGTTCCAGTGAAAATATCCAACACATTACATTCGTCAAAGTCGTAGCTGTTCAACAAAATGTTAAACAAAGCTTCTTTGGCCATATCTGTTGTTGGCCTAACGGGAAGTTTTGCAGGTGCATGAAACTGTAATCCCTTTAATTTACCACCAACTATCCGCATTGTTGTAGTGCAAGTAAGCTGGTGTAATAATGGGCAGGCATATCATCCAAAATATTGGTATCTAAATTTGTTGCCAGTGCTAATAAATCCGTTTTAGCGAAATATTGCGAAATGCAGTTCCACTTATCATCGCCTTCGTGAATAATGCCGCAAACTTTAACCTCAGTTTCTTTGGTGTTGATATTCAGTTGATTGATAATCAAAAGCAGATAGTAGGTCAGTTCTTCCACATCTTCAAATTCGTAGCTCTGCATAAAAGCTACTTTTTGCTGTTGTAGGTAAATGAATTGAAATGAACCAACCGTAAAATCAATGATAATGCTGTCTTGTTTTAGTTGAGATGCAAGTTCTATTAATCCAGCATTTTGAAGCAGTTTGGTATTTGCTTGCCAATTTTCATCAATCACTTTTTCTACCGAACTAGGCAATGAAAAAACAGTGTTAAAAGCTTGCTGCAATGTGGGTTGTACATAAACATTTTTAGAGCTTGCCTCGGCGAAATATTTGCTGTAAACCTCAATATGGGCTTCCGTATAAAGTTCTTGAGGTACAAAAATTACGTTAGGTGTGTGTGTCGCCACTTTTACATTTCTGTAATTTAGTTTCAAGTAAGCATCGGTTTTTAAACGCTCAGTCAGCTTTTGATAGCCACTTTCGCATTCCTGTTCATCGTAAACAGCATGTACTAATTTTTCTGCCTCGTCTATAATAGCGTAAGAAAAAGTATCGGCACCAATTTTAACCAACAAACTTAAGTTGCCACTACTTGCAGGTTCAAAATCCGGATTAATCAATAAAATGCTGTTGTTATTCATGTATCAACAAAAATAGTTCTTTTTTTTATAATTGGATTTTTATTGCCACAGATGCACAGATGTTTTTATTCTTAATATTAAAGTTATCTATTATCATTTGTTTAAATACATATCGTTAAATTAATAATATCTGTGCATCTGTGGCATATTTTGCATCTTTGTAAAATGGACAAAGCAAGTCTAATTGCACAATCATACCCTTTTGCACCCACTGCCGAACAGCTAGATTTTTGTAGGCAAGCGGCTGTTTTTCTGAGTAAGCCAAATCAAGAAGCGTGCTTTGTACTTAAAGGTTATGCGGGTACCGGAAAAACAACTTCGGTAGCTGCTTTAGTGAAGGCTTTGCCAAAATTTGGATTAAAATCAGCTTTGCTTGCACCAACGGGTAGGGCCGCCAAAGTGATGAGTAATTACACAGGGCAAAAAGCATTGACAATTCACAAGAAAATTTACCGTAAAAAAAGTGCGGTAAGTATGGATATGGTTTTTCAGCTTGCTCCAAACTTAGCAACCAACACGGTTTTTATTGTAGATGAGGCTTCTATGATTGCAGATGACTGGAACTCACAAAGTGGAACTTCATTTCTCGGCGATTTACTGGAGTTCGTTTTTCAGCCTGCGGCAGATGGAAAACCTAAAAATTGCTTCCTGCTTTTCGTGGGCGATACGGCACAGCTTCCACCAGTTGGTAGCACCGATAGCCCGGCTTTAAACCCCGAGTATTTGAGTAGTAATTTCCATTTAGATGTTATTGCTGTGGAGTTAACAGAGGTAGTGCGACAAGAAAAGAAATCGGGTATTTTAGCCAATGCCACCATGTTACGCCAGTTAATAGGTGCTTACGATGATGAACCTGTTTGGCCTAAATTCATGACCAAAGGCTACAAAGATATCTTCAGAATGACAGGGATTAAGTTTGTAGAAGGTTTGGAGTACGCTTACGGAAAATACAGTCTCGAAAATTCTTTGGTGGTCTGTCGTTCAAATAAATCTGCTAATCTCTATAACAACCAAATTCGCTCACGTTTACTTTATAGAGAAGAAGAATTAACTGGCGGAGATTACATCATGGTGGTGCGCAACAATTACTTTTGGCTGCCCGATGATAATGAAACCGCTTTTATTGCCAACGGAGATATGGCAAAAATTATTCGGGTACGCAGGGAAGAAGAACGCTACGGTTTTCGCTTTGCGGAAGTGACTTTAGAGTTGGTAGATTTCCCAGATGTTGGTGCCATTACCTGCAAAGTTTTACTGGATACCTTACAGATTGAAAGTCCGAATTTACCTTACGAAGCCAGTAAAAAACTATACGAAGGTTTGCTGTTAGATTACGAGCATATCGTTAACAGAAAAGAACGTATGTTGGCGATAAAGAAAGACCCTTATTACAATGCTTTACAAATCAAATTTGCCTACGCCGTAACGTGCCATAAAGCACAGGGTGGCCAATGGGATGCTGTTTTTGTAGACCAAGGTTTCTTAACCGAAGACATGGTAGATTTAGATTTTATGCGCTGGTTGTACACTGCCGTAACCCGTGCAAAAAAAGAACTTTTTCTGGTCAATTTTGGTAAAGATTTGTTTGCCGAAAAAATAGAGGAAGAGTATTAGTCTATGTTCAATTATTTCGTGTTTAATCGCTAAGTATTTTATCCGTCCAACTGACCCTGAAATAAATTTACAAGTAGCTTTCCGCTTCGCTACGGGTCAGGGTGATTGTTATGACATAAACAAATTTTATGCTGCTATTTTATAGTTATTTTTAAAAGGCATTTGGTTTTTCACCACGGCGGCTACCCTAAGTATTATTTTATTCCTAACTGCATTTAGCACAGCCATGCTGTGCTTGCCTTCGTTCTTCTTTCTGTTGTAATATGTTTTTAGTTCTTGATTGTGTTGGGTTGCAGACAATGCACACAGGTGCAGCAGCCTCTTAAGCTCCTTGTTAGCCATTCGGTGTACCCTTGTCTTGCCCTTTATACTGATTCCGCTTGAGTGTTCAAAAGGAGCAACTCCGGCATAGCAGGCCAATTGCTTTCCGCTGGGGCTACCTGCAAAATTAGACGTACAGGCAATCAGGTATGCTGCTGTTACATGCCCTATTCCTGGAATGCTCATCAATAAATTATAATTGGTTTTGAAGGCTTCATTACCAGCTATAATCTTTTTAATCTCAGTCTCTATATTTTTGATTGATTTTTGCATTCCCTGTATAGCTTCTTTCAATGATTTTTCCATCAATTTTTGATGTGGTTTTTCATTTGTATCCTTCATCTCTCTAATTGAGGTTTTAATGCCCGATAGTTGTTTCAATAGCTTTGTACGAGTGGCTATAAAATCCTTTAAATGCAGCAATGATGGGTCTAAAGATGGGCTAGCCTTTAAGCCATCAGCTTCTTTAAAGGCATAATTACATAATCGTAGGCTATCTATTTTATCATTTTTCCCCCTTGCAATGCCAAAGCTCCATTTAATGTGCGCTGCATTGCCAATGTGGATGGGGAGTTGGGCTTTGCTGCAAAAAGACCAGATTAAACGATGGTATATCCCCGTATTTTCGATAACCACGAGCGAATCTTCATCCATAGTAACCTGTTGCGCCCTAAGCCATTTTTCAAATAGCTTTATTCCAGATGCTGTGTTCTCAAACTGTATACTTTTCACAGGTTGTTTGCTGTGATTCATTACTGCCATTAGGGACACGTCGAAATAAGGTTTGGAAACATCGATGCCGATAAAAAATTTTGTGGTGGTGGTAATCATCTTGTTATTTTTTTAAGTTTGTGAAACCTAATTTTTTGCCCCATCGATCCAAGTCCTTAATAATGGGTAATGCCCTAATTGTTATCTGGTCACTAAGGGAAAAACGGTAGCGGATTATATCACCCTATAGGTCTCAAGCCTTGACGAACGGTTAATGTGCCGCTACCGATTTAGGTATTTCTTAAAGCTAAAAAAACTAATAATCAGTTAGCCTTAAAGAATGAAACAAATCTAAAGGACGAGACATTTGACGGTTCGTCTCCAGATAAAATCCTATCGTGTGTACACCTCTGTATCGTTTTTGATTAGCCTATTTGCAAGGTATTGTTAATAAATCACTGTTTTGTGCCAAGAACGCCCGTCAATCCCCAGTGCCGGCCAAATCAAAAAACAGTAGCACAAAAGTAAAAGTAGCATAGCCAAACCTTAAACGCAGTGGTTTTGTGCTCAATTCTGCAAAGCACCTTCATTTATCACTAACAAACAAACCCCGTAGGGCTCAATCAGGCAAATAAAAACAAAATAAGAAAACTGATTAAACGAAGTGCCACTGTTTTTTGATGAAGGGAGACTGTGAGAAGGCACATAGCGGGATTGACAAGCATTTTTGTAAACTTTTGATGCTTCAAAAGTTGAATAACCAACTGCGTAAATTGATAGATAAACCTAAATATTTGTCTCCACACGATAAGACGTTAATCGGGACTGTTTTAAGGCATTAAGCTATTTTCAATGGCAACTGAATAGTAAATGTAGTTCCCTCGTTTTCAGTACTATTTACCGATAACTCGCCTTTATGCTGTTCAATAATTTTATGAGAAATATGCAGACCTAATCCAATAGATTTCTCTCCCAATAAACCCTTTCTGCTGGCTTTAGAAAACTGTTCAAAAATATGAGATTGCAAATCTAGAGGTATCCCAATTCCGAAATCCTTCACTTTAATGAAAATATTATTCTTCAAAGTACTTACATCAATAGAAATTGGCTTGTCTGAACTTGAGAACTTGAACGCATTGCTGATTAAATTATCAATTACACGCTCCAATTTCGAGGCATTTGCATGCATGTTCAAATCTTCACGGTCTTGACTAAACTCAATTTTACGTGTGGTATTAGCTTCCCATTTATTAATAATTCTGCTGATGTAGGGTTTCAGAAGAATACTTTCTTTCAAAATATCGGCTTGCTCAGTTTTTACCGCTTCTATCAAATCGTTAATGATATTTTTTGCCTGTAAAGCCGAATTCGAAATCATTTTCATTTCATTGTTATCACTTTTCTCTAGCAATAACAACTGACTTAAAGCATCGATGTTATTTAATGGCGCTCTTAAATCGTGAGCTACAAAAGATAAAATTTCGCTTTTCTGGTTGTTTAAAAGCAGTATTTCTTGGTTTTTTTCTTCCAATTCTTTAATCTGCACAAAGTGTGATGATTTGAAATAATAACTGTACCTAGAAAAACTGAGCAAGACAATTCCAAGTATCAATCCGGCAATAAAATTGATGATTTTTTGTTGTATTGCTATATCAGAAAATAGGGTTGTGGCAAAATAAACACCAATAATATAAGCCACAATAAATTTCATCTGCTTAATCTCTAGGGTAAAGAAAAGGCTTGTAGCGACAATACCCACTAAAAATATAAAAAGTGTATTTTTTGTATTGTGCTGCGAAACAATGTAACTAATATTGAAAGCCATTGTAAGAAAATAGGCTGCAAAAGCAAAAACTATCATCTTTTTTAGCAAATCCTTCTGCTGCTGTTTTATAGCGTAAGTGCTTAAAATCAAAAAAAATGCACTTCCGGAAATTTGAAACCAATTATTTAACGAAAACTGTTGATAGCCTTGAATTAGCACTACATCTTCGCTAAAAAACACTGAAATTATTCTTCCAACGCCGCTAATGGCAAGTAAAAAGCCACTTATTACTTTAACAGACCTTAGGTTGGTATTGTCAGCGTGTTCGTTAAATTCTTTGGAAAATTTAGCAGGCGTTTGATATGTTAAAAACTGTAACAAGGCGTTGGTTTGGTAAACAAAAATAGCAAAGCTTTAGTTATTTACACCAAATAAGAATAAAATTAATACTTGTGCCCAAGCATTTTAACATAAAAATAGACTAAGAAACCGCTTAAATTTTGATGAATATAAATACGTAGGCGGGTGGAGACACATCTTTATCGTTTTTGATTTAGCCCATTTACAAGGTGTCGTTAATAAATCACTGTTTTGTGCCAAGAACGCCCGTCAATCCCCAGTGCCGGGCAAATCAAAAAACAGTAGCACAAAAGGAAAAGCAGCATAGCCAAACCTTAAACGCAGTGGTTTTGTGCTCAATTCCGCAGAGCACTTTCATTTATAACGAACAAACAAAACGAAGTGCCGCTGTTTTTTGATGAGGGGGAGATTGTGAGAAGGCACATAGCGGGATTGACAAGCATTTTTGTAAACTTTTGATGCTTCAAAAGTTGAATGGTCAACTGCGTAAACTGTGTTTTATCGAAAAATTCAATCTATCAAATATTTACCTCATTTTAAAAGTCTCTAAATGCCAAACTTTAAACGCAAACTTTCGCTGTTAGACCTGCTGGACGTTATTTTAGCACCATTGCTCATCACGAATATCAATGCCCCATTAAATCCACGTCGTATTTCTGTAATATGATTGGTGTTAATGATATCACTACGGTGAATACGAAGAAAATCATCTGGTAATTTAGTTTCTAAAACAGACAAGGTGTAATCTGTTAAGTGTTTTTTGCCGTCGTTTGTATGCAGAAATACATATTTATCTTCTGCTTGTATATGGATAATGTCATCAATCTTTATCAATAAAATTCTATCGCCCAATTTTACGGTTAGTGTTTTTATGGCTGTTTTGCCTTTAATCTGTAACAATAAATCTTCAATGGCAATTGCGGGTTTGGCTAAATTGGTTTGCTTTAATTTATGGATAGTTTTGTCCAACCGTTCTAATTCTATTGGCTTAAGCAAATAATCAATAGAACCTTCATCAAATGCTTTAATGGCATATTGGTCGTAAGCAGTAGTGAAAACCACTTTTGGTTGATATTCCGATAGTTTTGCCAACATTTCGAAGCCATTTAAAATTGGCATTTCTATATCTAGAAAAATTAAGTCGGGCTGATGTTTATTAATCAGTTCCAATCCCTGCAAACCATTTTCAGCTTCTGCAATAATTTCTATTTCATCGTAATTTGCCAAAAGCCTTTTCAGTCTTTGTCTAGCCAGTTGTTCGTCTTCAATAATAATGGTTTTCCAGCTCATGCGCTTACAGGTATGGTAATTTTAATATGCTTTTTCGGTTGATTAATCAGTTCAAATTCGTGTTGTTCTGGATATAACAAAGCAAGCTTGTCGAAGGTACTTTGCAGACCGTAGCCAGCTACTAGTTCATCAGAAAAAGAAACGCCATTATCTAAAACTAAAATTTCTAACTTTCCTCCGTTTTGGCTCACTTTCACTTCCAATAAACCATTTTTAAACGTATCCTTAAGTCCGTGTTTTAATGCGTTTTCCACTAAAGGTTGCAATAAAAATCTCGGAAAACTTAGGTGCGCAAGCTGTTCATCTACCTCAATATTAAAGTTAATTCTATTTCCAAATCTCACTTTTTCAATCGCTAAATAGGTGTTAAGGATATCAATTTCCTCTTTTAAGCTACAAAAGTTCTCTTGTTGCGAGTTGATACTGTACCTAAATAATTTCGACAGTTTAATGGTCATGTCCTCGGCCTTATCCGGATCTTCATGGATTAAACTGGTAATGGCATTTAGCGCATTGTACAAAAAGTGCGGGTTAATTTTAGATTGCAATGCTTGTAATTCAGCTTGGGTTTTTAGTTGGTTGATACGAATTAAATCGGCTTCTTTTACTTTTAACGCACTTTCTGCATTACGTTGTTGTAAGTGGTAAAGAAGCATGAGCGTACCAGCAATCGTCACAATTACTGCGTTGAATTTATACTCTCGTAAATGGTTAAGAAATTCGTATGGAAAATCGTAGATGAATGAAATAATTACATAGCAAATTTCTACGCCAACTACCATTCCTAACAAATTGCATAGGTAATAGAGTAAGATGTATTGCCAAAAGCGGCGGGTAAATTTTTCGCTGTATTTTCGAAATATCGAAAAGATATTAGAGATGCTTAAAGTGATAAATAAGCTAAATAAGATATTTAAAAATAAGCGCTTAAAAGTAATTGGATTATTGCTAACCACCATGATAACTAAGCTTAAACAAATACCAACTAAAATACCAATTCCGGTATATTTAATATTCTGTTTAATAAGTTTCTTTTGTAGTAATTTTTTAAGTGTTAGCGCCATTTTATACAGGTAAAAATACAATAACCAAACAAAAAGTGGGGATAAATACTTTGTAAATATGTTGAATTGCTAGGGGTCTGAATATCAAAAGATGACGAGTTGCATTTTTGTTTGGCTTAATGGTTTTATCAAAATGATAATTGGTATTAAAATGTAATTTCGCAGAGCGATGAAAAAGCCGCCTAAGTTTTACTTGCCTTTAGAAGAAGATGCTATCAAAGTTCCACGGTTTGAAGAAAGTGCTGGATTTTACACCACAAAGCAACGCAGCAAAACCATGGCAAAGATTAAGGGCTGCAACAGCAAGCCAGAACTATTGCTGCGTAAAGCCCTTTGGAAAGAAAACATTCGCTTCAGAATTCATCGCAAAGATTTGCCAGGTAGGCCAGATTTGGTCATTGAAAAATACCAACTCGCTATATTTATCGACGGCGATTTTTGGCATGGTTACGAATGGCAAAAACGTAAACCTAAAACCAACCAAGCTTTTTGGTATCCTAAAATAGAACGTAATATACAGCGTGACCATTTCGTAAATAACACTTTACAGGCAATGGGCTATGTAGTGATGCGTTTTTGGGAACATGAGGTTAAAAAGAACTTATCGTCCTGCGTTAATCAAGTAAAGTTGTATATTGAAGCAGCCAAAGAGGGGAGGATACCAGAAAACTACGAGAAGTAGTCTTACAAATAACCAATCATCAATAGCCAATCATCAAAGAGTTAAAAACATATCACCAACTATCAGCGGCCATCTGCGGGAAATATTCAATTTGCAATTTATCAGTTAACCAGTTTCAACAGTTAACCAACAATCTAACAATCCAACAATATTTCATACATTTGTAACGTATGCTTTCTAAAAAGACAAAATACGCCATTAAAGCGCTAGTTGCGCTAGGTAAAAATCTAGATATGCCACCAATGCAAATCTCAAAAATTGCAGAGGAAGAGCGCATCCCCAAGAAATTTTTAGAGCAAATTCTTTTAGACCTAAGAAACGCTGGTTTTCTTTACAGTAAAAAGGGTGCTGGAGGCGGTTATAGCCTAAATAAGAAGCCAGAAGAAATCTTCTTAGTGCAAATTTTGCGCTTAACAGATGGTCCCGTAGCTATGTTGCCATGCGCTAGTTTAAACTTCTATCACAAATGTGATGAATGTAAAGACGAGGTAACTTGTGGTATTAGAAGTGCATTTATAGATGTGCGTGATGCTACACTCAAAATTTTAGGTGAAACTAGCATTGCAGATGTAATTGCTAGGGAAGATAACCTAAAAATAGAAATTTAAAACCATTCTAAATAACCAAGCGTTTTAATTTATTTTTCTTTGTTTTTCAGGGTTTTGCGATGATTTTAATTATGTCGTAAGCGTTGTAATAATTTGATTATTCGTAGTTCGGAATAAATAAATCTTAAAATTAATTACTACTATTCCTATATACTTTATATATTTGGTGTATGAAATTTGTATTTACATACTGTCTGATGCCACAATCAACCATGAACCGCTGTTATAGATCAAGGTAAAAGAAGTACGTATATCATTTTTTAAAGAAATTGAATAGGAATGCTTCTCCCACAAGAGAGGCATTTTTTGAATAAAAGAACAACCAACAACCAATGCAAAGTTTTAGAACAGAACTCGAAAATCCAATTGTCGAGCAAGATATCATTGATCTCGAGCGTAAGATTAAGGCTTTTAGAGATGGTACCATACACGAAGAAAAATTCAGAAGTCTGCGTTTAGCTCGTGGTGTTTACGGTCAGCGCCAGCCAGGCGTACAAATGGTACGTATCAAATTGCCTTTCGGTAAAGTTACTTTTAAGCAATTATTGCGTATTGCTGATGTAGCCGATGAGTACGGAAGTGGCAACCTGCACTTAACTACCCGTCAAGATATTCAAATTCACTATGTGAGTTTAGATAGAACGCCGGAACTTTGGGCAGAGCTAGAGCGAGATGATATTACTTTGCGTGAGGCTTGCGGTAATACAGTACGCAATGTAACCGCTTCACCAAATTCGGGAATAGATCCAGATGAACCATTTGATGTTTCTCCTTATGCACAAGCAGTTTTTGCTTATTTTCTGCGTAATCCTATCTGCCAAGAAATGGGTAGGAAAATCAAAATTTCTTTCTCGTCGAGTGATAAAGATACGGCTTACAGCTACATCCACGATTTAGGTTTTATCCCTAAAATTAACGAAAAAGGTGAGCGAGGTTTTAAGGTAATGTTTGCAGGTGGATTGGGTGCACAACCATTTTTAGCGAGTGCTGTACATGATTTCTTGCCAGAAGACCAATTAATTCCTTTTACAGAAGCGGTATTGCGTGTGTTTGATAGGTATGGCGAACGCAACAACAGAAACAAAGCTCGTTTAAAGTATTTGGTGCAAAAACTAGGCTTGGAAGAAGTTTTAAAATTAGTAGAAGAAGAACGCACTGCGATTAAAGTAAAAACCTTCAAAATCGATTTAAATACAGTTCCTCAACCCAAGCCACAACCTGCAAAAGAATATGCTGCTGTAGAAATTGCGAACGAAACGCATTACAAACACTGGTTAGCTACTAACGTTGTAGAGCAAAAGCAAGAAGGTTTCTTCGGTGTTTACGTAAAAGTAACCGTTGGCGATATCAAAACTGATTTAGCTAGAGCTTTTGTTGCTGCGGTTAGACCACACATCGCGGATGAAATCAGGATTACGCAAAACCAAGGTTTGTTGCTGAAATTTGTTAGAAAAGAAGCGCTTCCATCATTATATGTTGCTCTAAACGAATTAGGTTTTACCGCTTTAGGTTTTGGTAGTTTGGCAGATATTACCACTTGTCCGGGTACAGATACTTGTAACTTGGGCATCTCTAACAGTATGACTTTAGCTGAAGTTTTGGAAGAAGTAATTTACCACGATTTCCCTGAGTTGATTTACGAAAAGAACATCAATATCAAAATTAGTGGCTGTATGAATTCTTGTGGACAGCACGGTTTGGCAGAGATTGGTTTTCACGGTAGTTCGGTAAAAGCAGAAGGGAAAGTGGTTCCGGCGGTACAAGTAATGTTAGGTGGCGGAACGGTAGGAAACGGCTACGGTCGTGTGGCAGAACGTGTAATTAAAGTGCCTTCAAAACGTGCTACAAGTGTATTGCACTACTTGCTAAACGATTTTAAAGAGAACAACTTAACGGATGAAACCTTCCATCAATACTACGATAGAAAAGGGAAAGACCACTTTTATCAGCTATTAAAACCGTTGGCAGATTTAACCAATTTAAAAACCGAAGAATTTGTAGACTGGGGACATGAAGAAACTTTCGTAACTGCCATTGGCGTAGGCGAATGTGCGGGTGTAGTAATTGATTTGGTAGCTACTTTATTGCTAGAAGCTGATGAGAAATTCGGTTGGGCTACAGCATCATTAAACAATGGCGCTTATGCAGATGCCATTTATCATACTTATGCATCGATGGTGAATGCTGCGAAATCTTTGTTGTTGGACAAAGGCGTAAATGCAAGTACACAAGCTGGTGTAATCAGAGAGTTTGATGCTCACTATATAGAAAGTGGCGAATTTACTTTAGAAGAAAGCTTTGCTGATTTAGTGCTTCAGATTAACAAAAATGAACCATCAGAAGACTTTGCGAAAGCTTATTACGCACAAGCAGAAGAATTTTTAAACGGAATTAAAGCGAAGAGAAACGTATTAGCTAATTGAAATGATGGATTGACAGGATTAGAGAATGAATGAATAAGAGCTCATATCATTGGGACTGCAACTGTAAAACATTTATTCATTCAAAAATCAATCATTCAAAATTGTAAAAACATGAACAAACATATAGAACCAAGAGTAACTTTATTAGGCGCAGGTCCTGGCGACCCAGATTTGTTGACTTTGAAAGGTGTAAAAGCTTTGCAAACTGCAGATGTGGTGTTGTACGATGCGTTAACTAACGAAGCTTTGTTAGAACATGCACCAGCACAAGCCATCAAAGTTTATGTAGGCAAACGTTCGGGAGAGCATTCGCATTCGCAAGATGCCATTAACCAACTGATGATTGATTATGCATTAAATTATGGTCATGTGGTAAGGCTAAAAGGTGGCGACCCATTTGTGTTTGGTCGTGGTTACGAAGAGCTGGATTTTGCTACTTCTTATAATGTTCCTGTGTCGGTTATCCCAGGTATTTCTAGTTCTATTGGTGTGCCAGGTTTACAGCAAATTCCGGTAACACATCGTGGATTAAGCGAAAGTTTTTGGGTAATTACAGGCACAACTACCAATGGGCAAATTTCTGGTGACATTTACCAAGCAGCAAACTCTAACGCCACTGTGGTAATTTTAATGGGTTTGAAACAACTGTCAAAAATTGTAGAAGTTTTTAAAGCTGTCGGAAAGGCGCAATTGCCTGCTGCGGTGGTTCAAAATGGTTCTACAGAAACTGAGAAGTTGGTGATTAGCACGGTAGAAAATATAGAAGCAAGGGTAGGCGAAGAGAAGATTAAAGCTCCGGCTTTGTTGATATTCGGAGAGGTGGTTTCATTACATCCGTCGTTCAAAAACGTAATTAAGCAGTATGCAGCCATCTCCTAATCAAAATACAGCAGAGGTTTTGCCAACAGGCGTTGAGAGCGATGAGAACGTAAAAGGCAACCAGCTTTTTCCAGCTTTTATTAAGCTGAACGAGCTGCGTACTTTATTGGTTGGCGCTGGCGAGGTTGGTTTGGAGAAATTGAATGCTATCGTTAACAATAGCACAGCGGCGCAAGTTACTGTGGTTGCTAAAGAAGTAAATGTTGCTATTACCGATATTGCAGCTGGTAATGCTAACGTTGTTATTAAACAAAAAGCTTTTTCTGCTGATGATTTGGAAGATGTAGATATTGTTTTTGCCGCAACTAACGACAACGACTTCAATACGGAATTAAGAAAACTAGCTCATGAGCAGGGTTTGTTAATTAACGTAGCCGATAAGCCAGAACTTTGTGATTTTTATTTAGGTTCTATTGTACAAAAAGGCGATTTAAAGATTGCGATTTCAACGAATGGCAAATCGCCAACCATGGCGAAAAGGCTGAAAGAGGTTTTAGATAACGCAATTCCGCAAGAAATTGACCACTCTATTGGTCAGTTAAATCAAATTAGAAATAATCTTAATGGCGATATCAAGCATAAAGTAAAAGTGCTCAATGGTATTACTGCCACTTTTTTAGAAAAGGAAAATAAGTTTAATACCAAAAAAATCGTTATTTGGGTGCTTTCGGTATTGGCAACCATGGTGGTTGGACATATTTTCTTGTCTTTTATTCCATTTGCGCAATTGGGCGATGTAGCCGTAGGGTTGGCTAACGAAGTAGATAGCACTATCCTTTATTTTATTCTAGGTGGACTTTTAGCACAGCTAGTTGACGGTGCTTTAGGGATGGCTTACGGTGTAAGTGCTACAACATTTTTGTTATCGTTTGGTGTCACGCCCGCTGCGGCAAGTGCCAGTGTACATGCTTCGGAGATTTTTACCAGCGGCGTTTCTGGATTAATGCACTTACGTTTTGGTAACGTTCGCACAAAGTTGTTTAAAAAGTTGTTGTTGCCAGGAATTATTGGTGCCATTGCCGGAGCATATATTTTATCATCCTTAGAAAATTACGGACACATCATTAAGCCGGTTGTTTCTGCTTATACCTTATTTTTAGGTGTGAAGATTTTACTGAAAGCATTGTCTAAGCCTAAAAAAACAAAACCTTTGAAAAGAATTGGTCCGTTGGCGTTTATTGGCGCCTTCCTAGACTCTATAGGTGGTGGCGGTTGGGGACCAATTGTAACTTCTACTTTAATTTCACGGGGTGGAAACCCACGTTATACCATTGGTTCGGTAAACTTAACCGAGTTTTTTGTGACTTTGTCGAGTTCGCTAACCTTTATCATGATGATAGGTTTAACGCATTGGCAAATTATTGTAGGTTTAATTTTAGGTGGATGTATTGCGGCACCATTTGGTGCATTGCTAACTAAACGATTGAATGCAAAAACCATTATGATTATGGTAGGTATCATCGTAATTATTGTGAGTTTAAGAACCATTTATATCCTATTGAGTAAATTATGATTGCAACTATAAAACAAGAATTAGAAGGGCTGGATGTAGTTGCTAAACTGAAATATCTAGCTGAAAAACATGAAGATAAAATTGTTTTCTCTACCAGTTTTGGATGGGAAGACCAAGTGGTAACACATTTGATTTTTGCTAACAACATTCCAATTAAGGTGTTTACTTTAGAAACGGGTAGGTTATTTCCAGAAACTTATTACGTTTGGAATAGAACTTTGGAAATTTACCAAAAACCTATTCACGCTTATTTTCCGCAGGGCGATTTGTTACAGGATATGGTGGCAGCAAAAGGACCTAGTAGTTTTTACGAAAGTGTAGAGAATAGAAAAGAGTGCTGTTACATTAGAAAGATTGAGCCTTTAAAAAGAGCTTTGGCGGGTAACGAGATTTGGATTACAGGCATTAGAGCTGACCAAAGTGCAAATAGAGAAGGTATGGAAGATGTAGAATGGGATGAAGGAAACCAGTTATTTAAATTCCATCCAATTTTTGATTGGACATTGGATGACGTAAAACAATACGCAAAGGACAATAACATCGTGTACAACACTTTGCACGATAAAGGCTTCCCGAGCATTGGTTGCTCACCTTGTACCAGAGCCGTAAGAGAAGGTGAAGATTTTAGAGCAGGTCGCTGGTGGTGGGAAGACCAGAGTAAAAAGGAGTGTGGGTTACATACCAGTTAGTGCATAGGGGTTAGTCGGAGGTTCTAAAGTTGTAAAGTTTTGCTTCCCTTCCCAAGCACTTTTCTCTCCCTTTTAGGGGAGAGATGCCGACAGGCAGAGAGGGGTTGCAAACCCACAAAAACTAAACCCGATTGAAATGAATCCCGATTTTTCATCGGGAGAAACGAATAGCGGGACTAATGAAACTGAAGAGCAATGAACCTTGCTTTTCAAATTATAAAAAAGACACAACCAAAAAATGAGTAAATATAATTTTGATTATTTAGACGAGCTTGAGGCGGAGGCAATCCATATCTTAAGGGAAGTGGCGGGGCAGTTCGAAAAACCTGCTTTGCTATTCTCGGGAGGTAAGGATTCCATTACTTTAGTACGTTTGGCAGAGAAAGCTTTTAGACCAGGTAAATTTCCATTTCCATTGGTGCATATTGATACCGGTCACAATTTTGAAGAAACGATAGATTACCGCGATAGGATGGTGGCTCGTTTGGGCGAACGTTTGATTGTGGGGTCGGTACAGCAATCTATTGATGAAGGAAAAGCGGTAGAGCAAAAAGGTAAAAATGCTAGTAGAAATGCGCTACAGACAGTTACGCTGTTGGAAACTATAGAGAAACATCAGTTTGATGCTTGTATTGGTGGCGCTCGTAGAGACGAGGAAAAAGCTAGGGCTAAAGAACGTATCTTTTCGGTAAGAGATGAGTTTGGTCAATGGGACCCAAAACGTCAGCGACCAGAATTGTGGAATATTTATAACGGTAAAATCCACAAAGGTGAAAATGTGCGAGTTTTCCCAATCAGTAATTGGACAGAGCTAGATGTTTGGAATTATATCCGCAGAGAAAATATTGAATTGCCGAGTATTTATTTTGCTCACGACCGTGATGTAATCACCCGCAACGGTCAGTTAATGGCGGCTTCTCCTTATGTGAATATGGATGAGGAAGATGTAGTTGAACGTAAAAAAGTGCGTTTCCGTACGGTGGGTGATATTTCTTGTACGGCAGCTATAGCATCAGATGCCTTCTTGATTGATGATATTATTTCGGAAATCAGCCAGTCAAAAATTTCGGAACGTGGTGCACGTATGGACGATAAAGTTTCGGAAGCAGCAATGGAAGACAGGAAAAAGGGGGGATATTTCTAACGTAGTGCGTAAAGCGTATTGCGTATAGCGATTAGGCAGTACTCAATACTCAATACTCAATACTCAATACTACAAACATGAACATACTTAAATTTTTTACGGCGGGCAGTGTAGACGATGGCAAGAGCACTTTGATTGGTCGTTTATTATATGATACAGATTCTATTTTGGCAGATCAGTTGGAAGCAATCCAAAATGCGAATAGAAAAAACGATGATGGAACGGTAGATTTAGCCATTTTAACGGATGGTTTGAGAGCTGAACGTGAGCAGGGAATTACCATTGATGTGGCTTACAAATATTTCCAAACGGATAAACGTAAATTCATTATCGCAGATACTCCGGGGCACATCCAATATACCAGAAATATGGTTACTGGTGCTTCTACAGCAAATTTGGCTATCATATTGGTTGATGCCAGAAACGGTGTGGTAGAACAAACCATTCGTCACTCTTATTTAGTTTCCTTGTTGGGGATTAAACATGTAGTGGTGGCCATTAATAAAATGGATATGGTTGACTACAGCGAAACTGTTTTTGATGCCATCACCCAAAAATATAAAGCGCTGGCTGAGGAGTTAAAGCTCCAACATGTGACTTATATACCAGTAAGTGCGCTAAAAGGAGATAATATTGTGCATGTGTCTGAGCGTATGACTTGGTATAGCGGCGAAAGCTTGTTGCATTTCTTAGAACAAGTAGATACCGATGTGCAAGAACAATCGGATAAAGCGAGAATGCCAGTGCAGTGGGTAATTAGGCCGCAAACAGACGAACTGCATGATTATAGGGGCTATGCTGGTAGGGTAGTAAGTGGTACTTTTAAAGTGAACGATAAAATTACCGTTTTGCCATCGGGAGCGAGTTCTACTATTAGTAAAATTGAGTTTTTTGATAAAACATTGGAAGAAGCTTCTTCTGGTCAGTCGGTGACTATTCATTTGGCAGATAACGTAGATATTAGCCGTGGTGATACGATTGTAAATTCATCCGCTTTGCCACAAGAAAGCAAATTGGTAGAAGCAGATTTATGTTGGATGGACACCAAAGCTATGGATACTTCGATTACTTATTTGCTACAACATAATAGTAAGGTAACTAAATGCAAAATAGCTGATGTGGTTTATAAGGTTGATATCAACACTTTAGAAAAACACGCTGCTGATGAATTTAAACTGAATGATATTGGTAGGGTAGTGCTTAAAACTGCAGATAATTTACCTTTCGATTTTTACCAAGATAGTAAAGCAAATGGTTCAGCAATATTGATAGACAGTAGAACAAATTTAACTGTTGGTGCTACTATGTTTAGGGCTTTGGCGGATTAAGATTAATTTGAGTTATTGGTGTGAACCTATTCTAACTGACCCTGAAATAAATTCAAGATGACGATGTACGAGTGCTCCGTCATGCTGAATCTATTTCAGCATCAGCTTTTAATGGTGTTTTTAAACATAATTTAATATTGATGATAAATAATACTTGAAATAGGTCAGAAGGTTGTTGGTGTTTGTCGACAACCTTTTTTATTAGTACGTCGCATGTTGCACTGGGCGAAGTTTCATGTCAAACTGATGCTGACCTGTAGCGAAGCGGAAAGCTACAAAGTAAAATAAATTCAGCATGACGAGATGCATAACAGTGTAGCTAAACAGATATACTTCTAAGAATTATAATCTGATTTAACGAACTATAATTTAATCTTTTAGTAATATTTACTTCAACTCTACCTTTTAATTTAGAGGAAAGCAAACAATTTCGATAATGAGGTGTTTACTCGATATAATCCACTAAATTTTACTGAAATGAGCGACAAATTTACTTTACACGAAGCTGCTAACGATAGCAATCGTTCAAGCAATGCATCGAGAACTTACACAACTGATGTAGCGCAGAGCTACGCTAATCAGCGTAAAGAAAAGGCAGAAAAGCAAAAACAGGATGAAAAGAATGGAATTTCAAATGCGAAGCTTTCAGAGCAAAAGTGGGATGAAATGAAAAGTTACAGATACGCTATTTTTTAATGGCAAATAGATAAAAGGAGCTTAAATTAAGCTCCTTTTTATTATTGATCTTTTTTTGGCGCACTTCGTGAAGGCTCGTAATTTAAGTTTGGAGACAACCAATACAGCAATACCATTCTTGAGTATCTATAGTTAAATGGCGCAAATATCAGCGTAGTTAAAAACAGTACACCAATAAAAGCGTAAAGGTTTTCGTAATCTAAAGTTAAGCCAAAAACGTAGGCCGCCACTCCGGCAGTAACCATTTCGGCAACGTTCATGGCGTAGCTCACAAACATTGCAACGTAGAAATATCCTGGTTCACGTTCAAATTTTAACCCGCAATGCGGGCAAAATTCGTTCATTTTCTGCATTTTAAAGCTATAGGTATTTCCTATAAAAGCATTTCCAACCCTACATCTTGGGCATTTCGCATTAGAAAAACCTTTCCATTGCGATACATAATATTGTGTTTCCTTATTCGGTTCCATACGGTGTTGTTAAGTATTGTTTTCTAAATCTGTCGGGAGTTGTTCCCTCGTATTTTTTAAAGAATTTCACGAAGTAAGATTGATCTTCAAAATTCAGTTTTTCAGCAATTTCTACCACTCTTAAATCGAGGTTAATGAGTAATCGCTTAGCTTCTAAAATAATCCTATCTCTAATTAATTTTCCAGCAGATGTTCCTAAAAAATCATTACAAAGTGCATTTAAATGATTTGGTGTAATGTAAAGCAACTCTGCATATTGCTTAGGTAAGCGTAATTTAGTATAGTTTTCTTCTATTAAATGCTGGAAGTTCTTTAAAATGGTGTGGTTATACGGATTGATTTCCTGGTTAGCAGCGTGATTTGTAGATCTATCAACAGCAATAAAAAGTTGTAGTAATAAAACTTTAACTAAATCGTCGTTAATCGTATTTTCTTGTTCTCCTTCTTTAAGGATAGCTTCAAATATTGTAGTGATGTTCTCGCTCGTATCTGTGTCTAAAACAAGCACCTGCTGTTCTGGTTTCCCACTAAAGAAACTAAACTTGTCTAGATATTCTTGTTTTAAAAGTAATGAACTGAAATATGAGGTAGAAAAGTTAATCAAGTAACCATCAGGTTCGCTGTCGAAATTCCAACTATGCACTTGCCCAGGTACCATAAAATAAATAAGGTCTGGTTTTACATCAAATGTTTTAAAATCTATCTGTTGTTTGCCTGTTCCTTTGGTGAAAAAAACGAAGTGATAAAAGCTGTGGCGATGAGCACTATGTAGGTGATGATGTTGCTTTGAATAATACCCAAATCTACTCACCAAAATTCCATCGTTCTTATACTCCGAAAAATTTTGAATATCGTAAACAGGTATGAGCCTTTTCATGTCACAAAATTATCAAAAAGTCAGGAGATAATGATGGTATTTTATAATTTAAAAAAGGTATTTTTTACTTATTAAGAGTGTTTATTGTAGTTTTTTTAGATGATTTTATGGTTTTATATACTTTATGTGTGAATTTGAAAACTACCATAACTCCAAAATGCTATAAGTTTTTTTGAAAAAAAGTAAAGAAATGTTTTGCATTATCAAAAACTGCCGTATATTTGTCCTCGAGAGCGTTAATTTAGATGATGGGGGTAGGACTTCGGTTCTATCTCCATTTCTTTTTCAAGCCTTTTTGTAGTAGTGGTTTAACACTAAAAGGTAAAGTAATCCAATCAAAATTCCTCCCACAATATCTGTAAACCAATGCGCTCCTAGGTAAACTCTGGAGATTGGTCCAAGCACAAACATAAAATACGAAATTGATGTAATAGTGTTCCTTAAATAAATCGGAATGGCTTTTAATTGCTGCATCAAGAAAATCAGAAACCCGAAGAAAACTACATAAGATAATGTGTGGCCGCTAGGGAAACTATTGTTTTGGTAACTTTCAATTAGCGTTACATGTTCGTCGGTTGGTCTTGGTCTGTTAAATAACCGTTTTAACGAGAATGTAATCACGCCAGTAAAAGAAATAGCCATCACAAACATAGCTTCTCGCTTATATTTGGCAATCCAAAATGCAGAGGCGGTGGCAAGCATACAAATAAAAGCTACAGATACATTGCCAAAAGCACTAATAAATACCATTGTTTTATCTAGCCATGGGCGATGAAATTGTTGTATAAAGTGAGATATGCTGACATCAAAATTGTTGATAGGATTGTTGCCAACGAATAATGCCAATAATGTAAAAGCAACTAAAAGTAGGATGCAATAAGTAAGTTTAGGCTGTTTAAGCATAATTGATGTTTTTATAATCACATAGATAAATGATTTTTGTGAAAATAGTTTTTTATTATATCAATTCTTGTGTGCAAATAGAAATTAAGTCTCTATTAAATTAAGTTATCTTTGCGTTGTATGGCGAATACAAAAGAAAATAAATTAGAATTACGAACCGTAAATGTTACGCGATACGTAACGCCGTTGCGAGAAGGTGGCTCAATGCCAGCCATTGCGGAAGCAGACGACGGTTTTTTATATGTACTTAAGTTTAGAGGAGCAGGGCAGGGGCACAAAGCACTAATTTCTGAAATTATTGGTGGAGAAATTGCCCGAGCATTAGGTCTAAAAATGCCCGAGTTAGTTTTTGCTAATTTGGATGAAGCTTTTGGTAGAACAGAACCAGATGAAGAAATCCAGGATTTGTTGAAAGCCAGTGTGGGCTTGAATTTGGCATTGCATTATCTTTCGGGAGCAATCACTTACGACCCAACCATCACCAAAATAGAACCTACTTTAGCTTCTAAAATTGTATGGATGGATTGCTTGTTGACGAATATGGATAGAACTCCACGGAATACAAATATGTTGTACTGGCATAAAGAATTGTGGTTGATAGATCATGGAGCGTCTTTGTATTTCCACCACTCGTGGCAAAATTGGGAAGAACAAGCCAAGCGTCCGTTTGTGTTAGTAAAAGACCACGTGTTGTTGCCACAAGCAAGTGAGATAGCTACGGTTGATGCCGAGTTAAAAGCCATACTAACGCCTTCACTTATTGATAATATTTTAGCTTTAATACCTGATGAATGGTTAGATGAACGTAGTTTTGAAACTGCCGAAGACCAACGAAAAGCTTATGCCTATTTTTTGAATACCCGAATTGAAAACTCTTCAATTTTTGTAACGGAAGCCGAAAATGCAAGACAGACACTTATTTGAGTATGCCGTAATTCGGGTAATGCCTAGGGTAGAACGCGAAGAATTCATTAACGTGGGTATCATTATGTACTGCAATAAACTGAAGTATCTAAACGCAGCATTTAAAGTCGTGCCAACTAAATTAGAGGCATTATGCTGCGAATTGGAAGTTTCGGTAATAGAAGATAACTTGAACGCTATTGTGAATATCTGCAAAGGAGGGAAGTCTGCCGGACCGATTGGACAGCTAGATCTAGCAAGTAGATTTAGATGGTTGACAGCAACCAGAAGCACAGTGGTACAATGTTCAAAAGTACATCCAGGTTTTTGTATAGATGCTGATGAAACTTTCGATAAACTAATGCAGGAATTGGTTTTATAAAGCAATTAAACTTGATTTTAAGAGGCTGTCTGAACATAGATGGCCTTTTTTATTATAACGAAAAACAGCAGCTCATCCAAGCTGCTGTTTTTTCAACCAAATATAAATTGTATGAACATTGATACAAATATAATAAAGTCTACTAATTTAGTAGTATTTATTTTGAAAATAATTTTGAGCCTATAGAAAATGTTGACGGAAATGTTTAGATTTATTATTCTAAATATAAACAGAAATGAAAAAGTTATTATTTACGCTATTTATAGCGTGCTTTACGGTGGTGTTTGCGAACGCACAAGATGCTCCTAAAAAGCCTACTTCTTTTGCTTGGAATAAAGCGGCACTTACAGAAATAGGATGTGATGCAGACCAGATTAAAAAGATTGCAGCGATTAAAAAGGAAGCTGGCGAGAAGAGGACCAAAATTGAAGCGGATGCAACTTTAGATGAAAAAGCAAAGAAAACTGCCGTTAAAGCTGTTGTTAAAGATAGAAACGACGCGATGAATGCACTTTTGACAGAGGAGCAACGTAAAAAAGTAGAAGAAATTAATGTAAAACTAAAAGAAGAAGCTAAAGCAGGTAACTAGCACGTGGCTTCGCATTATTCGAAATAAAAAAAATCCGTAGTATTTGGCTACGGATTTTTTTTATGATTAGTATGTAATTTTTAAAGTGCTTCAGAAACTACATCTTTAACTTCTGGCACCATACGTTGCAATAAGTTTTGGATACCAGATTTTAACGTAATTGTACTTGATGGGCAACCACTGCAAGAACCTCTAAGTTCTACCGTAACTACACCTTCTTCAAAAGATTTGTAAGTAATAGCACCACCATCTTGCTCAACAGCTGGGCGTACATAGTCGTGTAAAATTTGCTGTATTTTGATTTCAGTTTCAGATCCCTCAAAATTTGGAGCTTCTTCTGCAGCGTCCTTAATTTTAAGTTCAGCTTCAACCGCACCTTTTACGAACTCCTTTAAGATTGCTTCAATATCACTCCACTCTGCATCCTCAGTTTTAGTAATAGTAACGAAGTTGCTAGCGAAAAATACACCATTTACAAAGTTGAATTTAAATAGTTCTTTTGCGAATGGAGAGCTTTCTGCACTTTCTTTGGTAGCAAAATCTTCACTACCGTTAATTAACAGCTTGTTTACCATAAATTTCATGGTAGCTGGATTAGGAGTTTGCTCTGTATATACGTTAATGGTCATGTCTAATAGAATTTGATGATACAAAAATAGGCAATTGCAAAACCAATTGTTGTCTATTTTAGGTCAAATAAGATAGAATGTTGAATGATAAAATGAATGAAGGGCAGAATTGTTAATGCTAATATTCAATCATTCCAAATTTACTCATTCCAAATTTTAAAAAATCCCTGTATAATTGAAAGGTGTAATTTTCTTCAATTCAGTTTTTATATCGTCGTTCACATCCAGTTCATCAATAAAAACAGCAATAGTGTCTGCAGTAATTTTTTGGTTGGTTCTTGTTAACGCTTTCAGTGCCTCGTACGGATTTGGATAAGCTTCTCTACGCAAAACGGTTTGAATTGCCTCTGCTACAACTGCCCAGTTTTCATCTAAATCTGCATCAATTGCTTGTTGGTTAAGGATAATTTTACCTAAGCCCCTCAACGTAGAATTGATGGCAATTAAAGTATGTGCCATTGGTACGCCAATGTTTCTAAGCACTGTAGAATCTGTTAAATCTCTTTGTAAACGAGAAATAGGAAGTTTCGCCGCTAAAAACTCGAATAAGGCATTGGCAATACCAGCATTTCCTTCTGCATTTTCAAAATCAATAGGGTTTACCTTGTGCGGCATAGCCGATGAGCCAACTTCGCCTTCCTTAATTTTCTGCTTAAAGTAATTTTTAGAAATATAGGTCCAAATGTCGCGATCTAAATCGATAATGATATTGTTGATGCGTTTTAGGGCATCGCACTGTGCTGCAAACTGATCGTAGTGCTCAATTTGTGTAGTGTGTTGCGCTCTGCTTAAACCTAAGGTATCGTTTACAAAATCATTAGAAAATTTAACCCAGTTAATTTGTGGATAGGCAATATGATGTGCATTGAAATTCCCTGTTGCACCACCAAACTTTGCACCATTTGGAATTTGTGTCAGATTAGCTAACTGTACTTTTAAGCGCTCTACAAAAACCATAAACTCTTTACCTAATTTAGTAGGAGAGGCAGGCTGACCATGTGTGAAAGCTAAAAGTGGCACATTGCTCCATTCGTTTGCTAGGTCACTTAACTTTTGGATTAACTGCTCTATTGCTGGATAATAGCTTTCTGTAAGCGCAAGTTTAAACGTATAAGGAATTGCAGTGTTGTTGATATCTTGAGAAGTTAAGCCAAAATGGATGAATTCTTTATAAGCCTGCAAACCTAAATCATCAAATTTTGCTTTAATGAAATACTCTACGGCCTTAACATCATGGTTGGTTACACTTTCGGTATCTTTAACGCTTTGCGCATCTTTTTCGTCAAATGATTGATAAATATTCCTCAACTGAGGGAACAAGTTTTTATCGAAACTTTCGGTTCCAGGAATGTTTGCTTCAACTAATGCAATAAAATATTCTACCTCTACTAGTACTCTGTACTTGATTAATGCGTATTCAGAAAAATATGCTGCAAGTTTTGCGGTGGTTTTTCTGTAACGACCATCAATTGGAGAAATAGCTTGTAGAGAAGATAAAGTCATGTTTTATTGATTTTTATAAAGATGTGCAAAGTTAACATTTGTTGGCTATTAACATAGCTAAAAAGGAAAATGCCGTAAACGAAAAAAGCCCCGATATAATCGGGGCCTTTCTTATGCTTTTTACTATTTGACTAGTGAGCAGCTTTAGTTGTATCAACAACAGTAGTATCAGTAGTAACAACTGTATCAGTTACAGTAGTATCAGCAGTGATAGTAGTATCAGAACCTACAGTGTCAGTACCTTCGCCTTTGTTCTCAGAAGAACAAGCAACTACAGTTAAAGATAAAGCTAATGCTAAGAAGCCAAATTTGAATAAGTTTTTCATTTTAATTTTCGTTTAAACTTTTTTAATTAATTAATTACAACTTAATGCCGGTATCTTAAAAAGGTAACCCAAAAAATATAAATTATTTTTATATTATAATGTAAGTTGTTGATTGTTAGTATGTAATTTTTGTTTTTTTAAAACAAAAAAGTCCCGACAAAGGCCGAGACTTTTATAAATAATTTCAACTATTGACTAGTTAGCAGGAGTTGCAGCAGCTGGAGCAGCAGCACCAGTAGTATCAACAGCTACAGTAGTGTCAACAACAGTAGTATCTACTACAGTAGTATCAACAGCAGTTGTATCAGTACCTTCAGCAGCTTTTTCTGATGAACAAGCAACTACAGTTAAAGATAAAGCTAAAGCTAAGAAGCCGAATTTGAATAAGTTTTTCATGTTTTTAAATTATTAATTTTACTCTTAATGCCGCAAAGGTAAAAAGGTAACCTAATGTTTTAGAAAAAAAATAAAATATTTTTTATGGCGGCATTTTAGGTTACTTATTTGCGCTTTGGGTATTAAATTAAGTGTTTTGTATAGGCTTTTGTATCATAAACCCGATTGACGTGTAATACTTTTTGTTTTTTACGTGCTGTCATCCTGAACGCTAGTGAAGGATCTGTTAGTTATAGTAGATAAAAATAGCTTACTATTTACTTGGAATGACGGGTAAGCCAAACAAAAAGATTAAGCGGAAAGCGGGGCTACACAAAATAAGTAGTAGTACATTTGCTTTTCAAAATATAGATTTCGGACTGAAAATTTAAGTCGGTTATTTTTTTTGATTATTATTGGGTTACCATTTGAATTTAATTGTATTAATAAGTGAGTATAAAGTTAAGCAGTTCGTTACCAACAGATAGAGAGGTTGTTTTAGGCATACTCAATAACTCGGTAGAGGCATTAAATAAATTGTATGTATCGTATTTTCCGATGGTGCTACAGTTTATTTTAAATAACAATGGCGATGAAGATGATGCAAAGGATGTTTATCAGGAGGCCATTATTGTTCTTTATAATAAGATAAAAAGTGGTGATTTTGAGTTGAGCAGTAAATTAAAGACTTATATCTATTCTGTAAGTAGGAGGATTTGGTTGAAGAAACTGGCACAGCATAGCAAGAAAACCAGCAATATATCTGATTTTGAGGATGTGTTGATTGTAGAGGAAGATATGGAACAGCATGAACAAAAGGACATGCAGTTTGATAAGATGAAAGTGGCATTGGAGAGCTTGGGCGAACCTTGCAAAACAATTATCGAAGATTTTTACATTAACAACCAATCGATGCAGGAGATTTGCGAAAAGTTTGGCTATACCAATGCGGATAATGCCAAAACGCAGAAGTATAAGTGCTTACAGCGATTAAAGAAATTATTTTTTCAATCATAGAGATGAGACAAGATTTAGAATTAGAGGCTATTATTGAAGATTACCTAAATGGTAAATTAACACATGAGGAGCGTGTTGCTTTTGAGCAATTGCGAAACAACGATCCGATGGTAGACCATAAGGTGGTGGCTCATAAGGTTTTTTTAGAGTCGATGGCGCAGTATGCACACATTGTTAAGCTAAAAGAACAAATGGATGCTGCACATGCTCATATCGATGTAGTGTCGTTGACCGAAGAGTTGAAACCTCATCCGTCTAAATTGGTGAGGTTGTGGAGAGGTAGTAAATCTGCTGTGGCTATTGCTGCTTCATTTATTTTGCTGGCAATGGTTTCTTTGTATTCTATACAAAATAACAATAAACAGGCTGGTACTTTCCAGGCAATGAGCCAAGATATGGCACAGATTAAGCGTTCTCAAAGTGGTTTAATTAGAGATATTAAATCTATCAAAACCGACAATAGAAACAACAACACTGGAAGCAGACCTCGATTTGGTGGTTCTGGTTTCGCTATTTCTGGTAACGGTTATATTGTGACTAACTACCATGTTGTTCGCGGAGCGGATTCTGTTCATGTACAAAATAGCAAAGGTTCGTACAAAGTACAGTCTATTTATACTGACCCAGTAAATGATATTGCGATCTTAAAAATTAACGATAAATCTTTCGATAATTTACCTACTTTACCTTACACTATTAAAAAAGGTGCTTCTGGCGTTGGTGAAACAGTATTCACCTTAGGTTTCCCTAAAGATGAAATTGTATTAGGCGACGGTTATGTAAGTGCTAAAAATGGTATCAACGGCGATACTTTGGCCTATCAGGTGGCTATCCCTGTAAATCCAGGTAATAGTGGTGGTCCGTTGTTAGATAATAATGGTAATGTTGTAGGTATCATTAATGGTAAAGAAAACAAAACAGATGGTGCTACTTTTGCAGTGAAGTCTAAATATATCATGGAAGCTTTAAATGCTATTCCGCAAGATTCATTAAGCAGACGAGTGTCTTACGGTAAAAAGAGCGCATTGAAAGGTTTGAAGCGTGACAGACAGTTTGAAAAACTGCAAGATTATGTTTTCATGATTAAAGTTTACAATAACAACTAAGTTATTTTATAATTAAGGATGAACCCCGAAACATTTAATTGTATTCGGGGTTTTTACTTTTTATTATGCCACAGATGCACAGATATTACTTTGTAATATATAATGATGAAATAATATCTGTGCATCTGTGGCTAACTAACTATATTTAAAGCATGGAATTTGGAAGAGTTGAACCCAACGAAATAGAGCAGATCGATTTTAGCCTACCACTAGATGGCGAACAAACAAAGCGTACGCTGAAAGGTAAGGCTGCGAAAGACCCAAAGTTTTTTGTAGGCTGTGCTAAATGGGGCAGAAAGGAATGGCTAAACCTAATTTATCCGCCTAAAACCAAAGAAAAGGATTTCTTGGGCGAATATGTAAATCATTTCAATTCTATTGAGCTGAACGCAGTTTTCTATGGTATTCCGAAAGAAGAGCAGATATTGAAATGGAAAGAAATGGCGGACAAGCGAGCAGATTTTTTGTTTTGTCCGAAGTTTTCTAGAGGGATTACACATATAAAACGTCTCAATAATGCACAGGCAGAAACTGACTTGTATTTAAAAGCAATTAGCGCATTTGGCGATAAACTCGGTCCATGTTTTTTGCAGTTGGGAGATAATTTCGGTCCAAAAAACTTACCCGTTTTAGAAAGTTATTTGGAATCCTTACCTCGTGATTTTAATTTGTTTTTAGAAGTACGCCATGAAGAATGGTTTGCTAACGCTGATGATAGAAAAGCTTTGTTTTCGATGTTGGCAGATTTAAAGGTAGGAGCCGCAATAACTGATGCAAGTGGTAGGCGAGATTGTTTACACATGGAGTTACCGACACCAAAAGCTTTTATACGCTTTGTTGGAAACGGAGGTAAGTTTTTAGAAAGCTCTGATATGAAAAGGGTAGATGATTGGGTAGAAAGATTAGCAGATTGGATAGACAAAGGGTTGGAAGAGATTTACTTCTTTTTGCATCAGCATGATGAAAGCGATACACCTCTAATTGCGGATTATACGATTGAACAGTTCAACCAAAAGTTAGGGAGCAAGCTGCCAAGAATTAAGTTTTTGGGAAAGCAAGGTGGTTTGTTCGACTAATCGCGTAGTTTACCCATTGCAAAAATCACGTTGGTTTTGTAACTTGAATTTATAATTAAACGATTTTTCATTTTAAAAATAACACTATGAGTTTACGAATAGGGGATATAGCTCCGAATTTTAAGGCTACAACGTCTATAGGTGAAATAGACTTTTATGAATACTTAGGCGATAGTTGGGGAGTTTTATTTTCGCATCCGGCAGATTATACACCAGTTTGTACTACAGAATTAGGCAGAACTGCTGCTTTAAAGGGCGAATTTGATCAAAGAAATGTAAAAGTTCTAGCGCTAAGTGTAGATCCAGTTGATTCGCATTTAGGTTGGATTAAAGACATTAATGAAACGCAGAACACTAACGTTGACTTTCCAATTATTGCAGACTCTGATAAAACTGTAGCTAATTTGTATGACATGATTCATCCGAATGCGTCAGAAACTTTAACAGTTCGTTCGTTGTTCGTGATTGGCCCAGATAAAAAAGTGAAGCTGATCATCACTTATCCAGCTTCTACGGGCAGAAACTTTAACGAAGTTATACGAGTAATAGATTCGTTGCAGTTAACCGCTAATTACAGTGTAGCCACGCCCGCAGATTGGAAAGATGGCGAAGATGTAATTGTAGTTAACAGCATCAAAACTGAAGACATACCTGCTAAATTTCCGAAAGGTCACAAGGTTATTAAACCATATTTAAGGACTACGCCGCAACCCAATAAATAATTATTAAGCACTTGATTGTTAATTATAATTCGTTAGATTTACGTTAATAAGATTATCAATTTAAAAATATAGAACTAAATGAGTACCGGAAAAGTAAAATGGTTTAATACCGAAAAAGGTTATGGGTTTATCTCTCAAGACTCAGGCAAAGAAATTTTTGTACATTTTAAGGATGTAGAAGGCGGCATTAATGGAATTAAGGAAAACGATGATGTGGAATTTGAAGTAGCTGAAGGTAAAAAAGGACCTCAGGCTGTAAACGTAAGAAAAGCTTAATTATATTCAATTATACGTCTAAAAACAAAGCCCCGTTAGAAATAATACTATCGGGGCTTTGTTTGTGTAGAAGATTTAGAAGTTCAATACTTTAATCTCTGTTCTTCTATTAGCTTGATGTTCTGCATCTGAACAGTTCGTCCCGTTTCCGCAGTTGTTGGTCAGTTTGGTTTCACCGTAACCTTTGGCAACTAATCTGCTTTTTGCAATGCCATTAGCTACTAAATAATTTACTGCTGCATCTGCACGTTGTTGAGATAATTTCATGTTGTAAGCATCGTTACCTCTGCTATCTGTGTGAGAAGACAGCTCGATTTTTAACGATGGGTTTTGTTTCATAATGGCAACTACATTATCTAAAATTACAGCTGCATCTGTACGGATATTTGATTTATCGAAATCGTACAAGATGTTTTTCAATACCCACTGACTGCCAGTTGCCAATTCGCAAACACCTAATTTTAAGGTTACATAAAGTGTTTTGCTTCTATCCAAGCCTTTGGTGGTTACTAATTCAGTTTGCGAATATCTACCTTGATGATTAGCCACCACCGTAAAGTCTGATTGTGCTTCTAATTGATAGATGAATTTGCCTTGCACATCTGAGATTTGACCAACATTGGTTTTAGAACTGGTATTCGTTAAAACAGTGTTGATGCTTGACAAATTGCTACCTTTATTACAATCGAAAGTTTCTCCTATTAAGGTAAATCTAGGGTCGTCATGATAGATTTCTTTGAAGATTATTGCAGAGCTAGATTTGAAATCTTCTTCGGTTAAAGTTAGCAATGGTGTTTTAATGCCGTTTTTCTCGCCAACTACTCGGTAGGTACCTGAAGATATTTTGGCAATTTTTTGTGCTTGTCCGTTTACATCTGTAATAGATTTTTCATCGATATTGCCACCTTTTACGCTTACAGTAACACCACTTAAAGCTAAGCCAGTTTGTTTATCCTTAACCACAATTTGCAAATCTTTTGAGGCCACCAAAGGCTTAACCACGTCTTCGTATTTAGCAACAGGGTCTTTTGCTGGAGCAGGTTTTTTACTTCCGCCGAAAATGAATTTAATACCAGCACCGGCATTGATAGTTTTATGCAAGGTGTTTTCTCTTACCCTAACTTCGTTGTAGTGGTCTAATATGCCATTTTTAACACCTACTGCTAGGTCTATCGGGGTATGTTCAACACTTCTTTCGATGGTAAATCTGCTTGGTTTGTTGCCGAAAGTTGTGCCAAAGGTTTGTACGTAATCTACGTGAGCGAACAAAGCAATTTTAGGTGCAATCTTGTAGTTTAGACGCAAACCACCCACACCAGCCCAACTGTTTGCTTTGTTACTGGCATCGTTGGTGGTGTATTTGATATCGTGATTAAAAGTGCCTAATGCATTTCTGTAAGTTAAGGTAGTGGTGTACTCTGGAAAGTTTTGCATCATTACTCCACCACGTAAATAAAGCTCTGCATGGAAGTTGTTTTTAGTGATTTTGTAGCTGGGTCCAAAAGTGAAAAGGTAATCTTGAAAGCGAGGTTTGTTTTTGTAATCTGTGACAATGTAGCCGTTGGCGAATATCACACTATCGGCTTGGTTAATGCCATTTTGGATAAAACGAGCGTCAATTCCTAAACCAAATTTGTTGCCTTTAAAATACTTATCGAAGAATAAACCCGAGTGGAAACCTAATTTGGTATCGCCAATGGTTTTGTATTTGCCAATCGGCTGACTAATTCCTCCTTGTAACCCTATTTGAAAATCTCCGCTTGGCTTTTCTTGTGCGGCTGCTAAAAATGTAAATCCTAGTAACATTAATGCAAGTGAAAATCTTTTCATAATTTCTTATTTTTCGTTTAACATTCTGTTCTTAATTGTTTCGCCAATAGTGGCATTTAATATTTAATCAAGATGAAATGAAAAATGTTACCCCTTTGAAGAATGATTGAATAATGAATTTTAAAATTGACACTAATATTTAGTCTGGAGTAGGGAACGGATTGCAAATAGGGGAGATAGGGCTTGGTGATTGAAGATCACGAAGGGCGATTACGAAGGCTAGACAGATAAACGTTGGCGAGGACGCCAACGATGGCAACTCTTTCTTGTACCCTTGTAGCTTTGGTGTTTTTCTGTTCAAGAGTGCGGAAATTATGAAATAATCTAGACCTTTGAACAGGTTTTTGGTTGTCTAAACCCGATTGAATTGGAAAACTTTTTTGGAGCAATATCTAGACTTCGTAAGTTTTTAAACGGCGTAGCTCTCAACTTTACCATTGAAAAATAATGATAGCTGAAAAGTTAAACTTACGAAGTCTTAGAATATCATTAGCATTCACAAAAAACTTGGAAAGAAAAGCGGGACTTACGAGAATAGTAATCCTGAATTTGCTTTTCTAAAAATGGAACTAGCCTTTGCCATGCTCTAATAACTCTTGAATTTCTGCCAAATCTTTAGCTACGATATCAGGCTTCGTAGTGGCTTGTTGCACATCTTTGGCTGTAGCTTCGCCCGATAAAACCAAAATACCCAATGCACCAGCATTTTTTGCCATTTGCACATCGGTATAAATCCTATCTCCAACCATGGCAATTTCGTTGGGCTGCAGATTGTATTTTTGAATAATTCCATCTAGCATACCTGGGTCTGGTTTGCCGATCACAATATCTGGATTTCTTTTGGTGGCACCCTCAATGCAGGCGCAAATTGAACCACAATCTACCAAAATGTTCGGCTGGTCTGTAGGGCAAACCCAATCTGGATTGGTAGCAAAATAAGGTAATTGCTGACTAGCCCAATAGGCGGCTCGGCAAAGTCTTGAATAAATTAACGACGTATCGAAACCTACTACCAAAGCATTTGGTTTATCATCAGCGCTATCTGCCGTAGAGATGAAACCAGCCTCTTCAAACTCTTTAACCATACTTGGAGTGCCCAATATGAATAGTTTTTTGATAGCTGGATGATGGTTTTTGATATAGTTGATAGTTGCTACGGCCGAAGTATACATCTCTTCCTTTGTAGCCGGAATACCCATTTTTTCTAAATGCTTGAGGTAATCTGCTGTGCTCTTAGACGGGTTATTGGTTAAAAATGAATAACCGATGCCGTTAGCTTTTAGGTAGTTTAAAAAGCTATTGGTAAACGGAAATAAGGTGCTGCCGTTATAGATGGTACCATCCATATCGAGTGCAAAATGCTTGATGTTTTTTAATTGTGTTGTAATATCTGAAGTAGTTGTCATTGTTTCAATTAGTGTGCTTTTGTTTCTAGTTCATCGTAACCGTGTGCTTTGGCTTTCCACATTAGTGCGAAAATAAATACGCAAAGTATGGCCATTCCAATCATCATTATGAATACATAATCCCAAGCATTGTCTGGATTTGTTTTGCTGAGCGCATCTACCATAGCGCCGATACCAACGCCAGAAACTAAACCGCTAGCGTACCCAAATAAGCCTGTTAAACCGTTTGCTGTTGCGGCAGCTCTGTTGGTAGCTTGGTTTGCTGCCGCGATACCGATTAGCGCTTGCGGCCCGTAGATAAAAAATCCGCACATGGCTAATACAAAAATCATTACCCATTGCGGGCTGCTATCTGGAAGGTATAAAAAGATGGTCATAAACACCGCCACGCCAATCATACAGTAAAGAGAGGTACGATGTGCTTTTCCGGCTAGATATTTATCGGTAACCCATCCGGCTGCAAGCATTCCTAAAATTCCGAAGATCTCGAATACTGCCACTGTCCAGCCAGCGTTGCTTAGGGTCATTCCGTGTGCTTCCTTTAGAAATGTAGGTCCCCAATCTAGTACAGCAAAACGAACTACGTATACGAAGAAATTAGCAATACCTAATATCCAAATCCATTTATTACGATATACGTGTTTGCTAACGAATGCTTTAAATTCGGCAGAAGAGTCTTTTCCTTTTTTGTGTATTTTGTGTAGTTCGGGCAAACCGACAGAAGAAGGAGTATCTCGCAAGCCAACGAATAATCCGATAGAACCTACTAAAGCGATGGCAGCTGGGATCCAGAAACACCATTTCCAAGCTGCGTAATGAGAAGCAGATTCGATTACGCTTTTCATTTTCTCCGCATCTGTTGGGTCTACTTTCAAGTTCGCAGCGATAGAGGCAACAATTTCAGGGTTGTTGCTCATGTTTGTACCCATAGTGCCCATAATGTAGCCAGCTAGAATTGCAACTAAAGCTGCGCCAATGGAATGTGAGGTATTCCAAATCGACATTTTTGTAGCTAGCTCGTTTTGTGGGATCCAGTGCGTTAACAAGCGTGCCACAGGAGGGAAGCCGCTGCCTTGGATTAAGTTGTTGATGATTAAAATAACGCCGAATATAAGTACCATGGTGTTGGTGAACATTGGTCCGCCAGTTTCTCCGGTAAATATGGTGCTTAAATCGGCACCCCAGCCAAATGCAAAATTTGCCACGGCACAGAGGAATAAACCGATAGACATGTGGTAGCGGGCATTTACCCTATCTGCCAATACGCCATTTAAAAACCTTGACACCCCATAAACAATGGTTACCAAAGTCATGATGATACCGAAACTTGTTTTGGTAATGCCAAATTCTGCCGTTAGCCCTGGTATAGCAAAAGAGAAGTTTTTGCGCACGAAATAGAATAAGGCATAGCCAATCATGGTGGCTACAATAGTTCTAGTTTGCCAGTATTTAAACAGTTTGGCTGTTTTTGTGTCGTTTGGAGTGGTTTGTTCTTGATTCATTTTGGGTTAACTGTTAGATCGTTAAACTGGTTAATTGCAATTAGCATTTTACTTAAATCTTCCAGATGCCGTCTTTTCCAAAAAGCTGATCGAGCCATTGGTCAAGGTAGCCAGTTCTTACTGCCAAATCAAGTATCGTAAATCTTCTTCTAATATACTGTGCTCTTACAAATGTTTCTTTGAGTTTTTCTCTGCCGATACCAATATGCTCTGGTTCGGTTGGTGCGCCAACGGTGGCTAAACGTGCTTTCGCTTCTTCAAAAGGTACAATCTGTTGCGCTAATTTCTGCTTCATTATAGCCCAGTTATCTTTTAAAGTTTGTAATTGCTTTTCTAATTCTTGATGATCGATGTATTTAGCCTTAGTTTCTTGCCATCCAATCTCCGGAAAATCTGATCCTTCGAAGATGGCTAGTGATTGCTTCTTTAATTCATCAAGAGTTGGCCATTGTTTCAATGCAGCCTGTATATCGAGCTTTTCAAAATCTGTTTTCAGCACCACATCATACAATGCGGTTATAGCTAAAGTACCAATACTCACCTGAAAACCATGTGAAATGTGCTCGCCGTTATTAAGGTGGTGTTCCATATTCCAAAGGTGACTAAATTGATGCTCGGCACCAGAAGCTGGTCTACTCGATTTAGACCACTGCATTGCAAAACCACCCAGCATTAATCCCTCTGTTAACTGCGTAACTGCATTAGTGTCACCATCTTTAGTTCCTTTTGGATCAGCAAGCGCTTCGTGTAAGCCATTCTGTACAATAGACCAAGCCGTTTCATCGATAGGTTCTACATTTAATGCGTCGGCCAAAATCCAATCGGCACCGGCAGTTACTTTAGCAAATAAATCGGCATAGCCCGAGGCTGTCATTTCTGTTGGTGCAGCACTTAAAATGTCGATATCCGCTAGACAAGCTTGTGGTGCAGGGCAATTGAACGTTTGTTTAGCGCCATTTGCGGTGATAGAAGCTCCGAAAGCAGTATAGCCATCCATTGAAGCTGCTGTAGCAACACATAAATAGGGGCGGTCTGTTAAATACGCAGCTAATTTGGTCAGGTCGTTGATGGTACCAGAACCAACGGCTACCGGTATCGCATCGTGTTGCTTTAATGCGTCAACCAGTTCATCAACATATTTGTATTCTGCGTAAAGTTCTGTGTCGGTATAGATGTAAGCTGTTTCTTGTTCAATGCCTTCGCTTTCAAATTGTTTCATTACTGTTTTTCCGGCAATTTCAAATGTGGTGGTATCAGCAACTATAATAGCTTTCTTGTTGGGAAACTGCTCTTTAAATAGTTTTGAGGTTAATTTTAATACATCTTGCCCAATAATTAAGGCTTTGGTTTCGCTGGCGGATTTTAAGGCACTGGCTACTTTAGACATGGATTAAGTTTCGTTTATTGATTTGGTTCGGTGATTTTTGGTTGATTTTATCATCAAATAAACGATTTTTAAAAAAATAAAACAAATCAAAAGTTAAAAAATAACATTTTGAAACTTTTTAAGTAACAGTAGAAACTTTATAAAAAAAGAAAAGCGCCAAATTTGGCGCTTCAACTATCATATTTTTCTGTTATTAACTGCAATAGTTTTTCTTAAACTCTGCCGACATCTCTTCCGTAATGCGGATAATGTCATCTGCCTCGTTAGAGTTATTAAATACTAAATGATTGCAGGTTTCTTTGTACGGCAATAAATACTCTTTGTAAGCTGGAACTACGTGGTTATGCCATTTATAAAGCACGTCATCCTCCGGATAGCCACGTTCAATGCCATCTCTTTGTATTCTTCTTTCTAAGGCGATGTTCTCATCAGCTTCTATAAAGATTTTATAATCGATAAGCTTATGTATTTCTGTAAAGTGTAGAATGAAAAGCCCTTCAACTATGATGATGGGGGCTGGATGAATTTCTAAGATTTTAGTTACTGCCAGCGGATTGTTAAAGTTGTATTCCTTTTTGTAGACAGTTTCTCCATTGATCAATTTTTTGATATCCAGTAAAAACTGCTGGTCGTCAATAGTGCTTGGCAGATCGAAGTTGTACAATTTGTTTTCTTCCTGCGTCATTTCTCCGGCAGGTATATAATAATCATCTTGCGAAACCAAAGTAACTTCATCTGTTTTAAAATGATGAAGAAAGCTATGTAAAAAGAATGTTTTGCCAGAACCACTACCGCCAGCAATACCGATAATTACAGGTTTATTATTTGTCATTTTCTTTTGGACCATAGGTTAGATTACAGAAAAAACGTTTGTCTAATGCGCCAACTGCATCAGCTACTGCTTTAGTCATTACTATGATTACGTCTTTTGTAGTTTCGTTTTCAGTGAATTTACCCACAACTTTAGCAAAGGTAGATCTATTAGTCATGGGATTGGTAATTTGTATAATGGTACCCACTGGTGCAGTACGATGTAGAATAAGCATTTTATTTGCGTCAAGATCTGGATCGCTGATCCAAACTGCAGTACCTTTTTCCTCAATTTTATTTAATCCGTACACTGCGGCAGGTCGTTTCAGGTTTGGATTTTTTAAAGTTTCACTGCCTTCTGTTGGTTCGTCATTATCATTGTTAGCTGCAACAACTGCCGCTGGTTTTTCGCCTTTGATAATCAATTTTTGTCCAACTGTAAGATCATTAGAACTTAAATTATTGAAAGTCTTAATCTGGTAAGTAGTTAACTGGTATTTTTGTGCAATAGAATAAATTGTTTCTCCTGTTGTCACAATATGTTCAAAGCTTGGATCGGTTTTAGTGTTAACCTGCGGAGTGGAAACAACAGACTCAGATGTTTTCGTTTCTACTGGCTTAACTGGAGCCGGAGTAGGTATGCTTTGGGTAGGAGTGGTTTGCACTTGTTCGCCACTTGTTTTAACTGGTATCTTTAAAATTTGACCAATACTCAAGTTATTTGAACTTAAATTGTTTGCTTCCTTAAGTTCTTCTACTGTAATGCCATATTGTTTGGCAATTACACCTAAATATTCTTTTGGTTTAACGGTATGTTCTGTGACTAAATTGGCAGCCACCGTTGGTGGAGGTGTTTCAGCTTGTTTAGTAACCGCGGGCGAAGGTGGTGCAACATTCCCAGTCTTCGTAAATGGTACTTTCAAAACTTGTCCAACTTGTAAATTGTTCCCTGTTAAATTGTTCAGTTTTCTGATGTCTGCAACGGTAGTGGCAAATTTTTCAGCTATTAAATTTAAATTGTCTTTGGCAGCAACTGTATAATCAAAAAAACTGGTAGCATTAATTGAAGGCGATTTAGTAGCAGCAGTAGTAGCTTGGCTAAATGGAATATCCGTAGGTACTTTGATGATGGTGCCAATTTGCAACCCTACATTGTTGTTATAGTTTTGTATATCCTTTACGTTAACATTGTATCTTCTTGATATTGAATAGTAACTTTCTTTTGGATCTACTTTATGAAGGATTAATTTCTTGCCGTTATTGTTTTCTACACCGATTGAATCTACTGGCTTATTGGCATACGCAACACTAGAGCACAGCAGAGCGGCGATTAAAATATATCTTTTTAACATCTATATTTCTATTTTTTGGAGGTACAATTATACGAATAATATATAGGAACGCTAACATTGTAACTAAACGGTAACATTTTGTATTCTATTATCTCGATAAGTGATTAACGTCAAACTAATTCATTTATGTTTTGTTAACTTGGTACTATTAAAATCAATGTTATTATGTCAGCAAAAGAAATAAACTTAACAGAAAAACAGGTTAAACCAGTGGTTGATATGTTGAACGAATATTTAGCAAACTATCACATCCATTACCAAAAACTAAGAGGCTGCCACTGGAATGTAAAAGGTCAGAGCTTTTTTACGCTACATCTAAAGTTTGAGGAACTTTATACCAACGCTCAACTAACTATCGATGAAATTGCCGAGCGTGTACTAACCTTGGGTAAACCACCGCATAGCCGTTTTGCAGATTATATTAAGGAATCTACTATTAAAGAAATTGATACCATTGGTCTGGCTGATACCGCTATGGTTGAAGCTATTTTAGATGATATGACCAAGTTGATTGAATTGGAGCGAGACTTGTTAGATGCTACTGATAAAGCTGGGGACGATGGTTCTAATGATATGGTAAATCGTTTCATGCAGTTTAAGGAAAAAACCATTTGGATGTTAAAATCATTCTTGGGAAAGAAATAGAATTGATAATTGGTTAATGTGATGATTAGCTAATTTTCGTAGCCGCAGATGCACAAATTATTGAGAAATAATCTGTGCATCTGTGGCTTTTTTATGATTTACGTCATTCTCAAATCATCGCATTCTTCTATCTTTGTTGCATGGGATATCGAAGTTTAGCCGAATGCGTTGCCGATTTAGAAAAACACGGTCATTTAATCAGAATTAAGGAGGAAGTTGATCCTTATTTAGAGATGGCCGCCATCCATCTTCGTGTTTACGAAAAGCAAGGTCCTGCTTTATTGTTCGAAAAAGTAAAGGGTAGTCCATTTAAAGCCGTTTCAAATCTATTTGGGACAATAGAACGCTCAAAATTTATGTTCAGGGATGCTTTGCCAAAAGTTCAAGAACTGGTAGAGTTGCGCTCTGATCCTATGAAGGCGCTTAAAAGTCCTTTCAAGTATGCGGGTTCTGCACTAACGGCGCTTTCGGCTTTGCCCATGAAACAATCTTTATTTAAAAGCACGTTTCAAAAAACTACCATCTCTGCAATTCCTCAAATTGTAAATTGGCCAATGGATGGAGGTCCATTTATTACCATGCCGCAGGTTTTTACAGAAGATATTGATAAACCGGGGGTGATGAATAGTAATTTGGGTATGTATCGTATTCAACTTGCAGGAAACGATTATATTCAGGATAAGGAGATTGGACTACACTATCAAATTCACAGGGGAATTGGTGTTCATCAAACCAAAGCAAATAAAAAAGGACAACCGCTTAAAGTAAGTATTTTTGTAGGTGGGCCGCCATCACATCCTTTGGCAGCAGTAATGCCTTTACCAGAGGGATTAAGTGAGCTTACTTTTGCAGGTGCTTTAGGCAATAGAAGGTTCCGGTATTTTAGGGATGATGAGGGATTTGTTATTTCTGCCGATGCAGATTTCGTAATTACTGGAACTGTTTATCCGCATGAGAATAAGCCAGAAGGTCCTTTCGGAGATCACTTGGGTTATTACAGTTTGGTACATCCTTTTCCGTTAATGAAAGTACATAACGTCTATCATAAAAAAGATGCGCTTTGGTCATTTACTGTGGTTGGCCGCCCGCCGCAGGAAGATACAAGTTTTGGTGCGCTGATACACGAAATTTCTGGTTCGGCAATTCCGCAAGAAATTCACGGATTAAAAGAAGTAAATGCAGTTGATGCCGCAGGCGTGCATCCTTTATTGTTTGCCATAGGTAGCGAACGCTACACGCCGTATTTAAAAGAAAGAAAACCTCAGGAAATTCTAACTATCAGTAATCATATTCTAGGTAAAAATCAGCTGAGTTTGGCTAAATACTTGTTTATTGCAGCCAAAGAAGATGACGAAAATTTAGATACTCACGACATTGCTCATTTCCTTAGTCATGTGTTAGAACGTATAGATTGGAGTCGGGATATTCATTTCCATACCAATACCACTATAGATACTTTAGATTATTCTGGCGACGGCTTGAATTCTGGTTCTAAGGTGGTGTTTGCAGCAGCGGGAGAGAAGAGGAGACAGTTGTTGACAGTTTTATCTGATGATTTTAAATTAGCAGGGATTTACAAATTAGCTAGTCCGGGAATTTTAGCTGTGCAATTGGATGATTACTTAAATCCACAACAAGGTAAGCAAGCAATAGAAGCTTTAAAACTACAGTTAGCTACCTGCGATTTAAGTCAGTTGCCTCTGATTGTAGTTTGTGATGATGCTGCCTTTACTGCGGAAAATATAAATAACTTAGTTTGGGTGGCTTTTACAAGAAGTAATCCGGCTGCTGATATTGATGGGGTAGACGCTTTTACCGAAAATAAGCACTGGGGATGTAATGGCTCGCTGATTATCGATGCTCGTAAAAAGCCACATCATGCGCCAGAATTAATTAAAGATTTGGAAGTGGAAAAGAGAGTAGATAAGATGGGAGAGCCGGGTGGCTCGCTTTATGGAATAATTTAAAACAGCTTTAACAAAAAAAATCCCACGGCTATCTCGTGGGATTTTTTTGTTAAAACAAATTGCTATTAAAATCTCAAACCGAAGGTTAGGAAGAAATTATTATTTGTGAATTTTGAACTAGCCATTGGCTCAGAGCCATTATTCAATGTATAAGGCAAGTTGGTACCATTGGTTTCTACTCTTTGGTAAGCCACATCGAAATAGTAATTATTTACTCTATAGCCTAAACCACCACTATACATTTTCGTGTCAAACAATTTATCATCGTCATTTTTATAAGGACTGCCGTTTAAACCGTAACCTGCTCTTAAGCTAATATTATCAATTTTGTACTCACCGCCAACTCTGTAATTAACAGCACTTTTATAGTTGTTCCTAACAGTAGCATTACTATTGTTAATATCGGTTTGTCCAAAACCATCGCCAGTGGTAGAAAATCTGATAGTCGAATAATCAATAAAGTCTACGTCAGCAGATATAATACCCTGTCCGCCGATAACGTAGCTTGCACCTAAAGATCCTTTTAACGGAGTTCTTAAATTATAAGTGAAATCATAAGTAATAGCGTTGTTGGTAAATACATCGTTAGACAACTTGTTATTTACAACTTCAGAATAAGTGTCGTCTATAGTAAACCAAGTAGGGGTTTGGAAAGTTGCTCCAATTCTGAAAGCACTCACAGGTCTAAAAATTACACCAAGTCTTCCATTAACTCCAGAACCTCTAGTTTCTTGATTTTGAAGATAAGATAATGTATAGTTTTCAACGCCAGTAAAGCCATCAGTTTGGTCGTATGGATTTAGGCTTCCGCTTTCGGTAAATTCTGAGTCGCTGGTATAGCGTAAGCTAACTAAGCCGATATTGGCACCAATGTAAACTTGATTTGAAATATTTATAGCTCCAGCAAAATTAAATTCTGAAACAGAGCCAGAACGAATTTCATTTTTAGATTGATTGTTTGCAATGAAAGGATTACCTGCGCTATTTGCCGTATAAGCGTTGGCGCTACCAGGCGCATTGAAATTAATCAAGTAACTATCATAAGCCATCCCTTCCAATGAGTTTGTAGCAATCGAATTATCGCTAGGGTCTTTGTATCTATTAGCTAGTTCAGCGAAGAAATTTCTGATGGAGTTATTATTGTTTATGCCGCCAAAATTGCTTTCCATTGCATAATCGTTATTACGAGTATAACCCAGTCCAAATACAGTACTTACTACACCTTTTTGGGCATCTTGTCCTTTCATTCGTGTGCTAGGAGAATAAAAAACAGCACCAATTTGGTTAATATTTAAACGACTTTTGTCAGTTTTCATATTTGTACCTAAAAAGCTTGCATCTACACCCGACTGATTAAATTCTGGGGTGAAAGCAAATTCAGATCTAGTGAATAAGCCAAGTCCAGCTGGGTTTCCACCTAAAGAACTCATATCGCCACCTACACCAATTTGTGCATTCCCCATACCTTTAAAACGGGCAGTACTTCCATAATTTGATTGAGAGAAACGAAGCCCGTCTGAGCCGTATTGGGCATATGTAGTGCCTACAGTTGCTACCATAGCAACTGCAAGCATTAAAGTTATCTTTTTCATTTTGTGTTTGATGTTAATTTAGCGATTATCTACCTCCGCCTCTAGTTGGTCTACCTCCGCCAGAAGAGCTACTTCCTCCTCCAGAACTACCGCCTGTTCTACCGCTACTACCACTAGATGACGATTGTGGGGGTGGTGAATAAGATGGTCTTGAACTTTCTGTAGTACGAGTTGGTCTCGAATCTCCATTATTCGAACCCGCCCTGCTTGGTCTTGAATCACGTGTAGTACTACTACCTCTAGATGAGGTACCGTTAGTAGTTGTAGTAGGATTGTAAGCTTCAGGTCTCGAACCTGTACGTCCAATCACACCTGTATTACCCCCAGTTCTAGCACCTCTGTCTATTACGGACCCATTAGGTCTAACGCCTATACCGTTTTCAGCACCGCGGTTTGGTCTAGCTCTATAATTGTCATTTCTAACAATTGCGCCGCCTCCCCAGCCGCCACCTCCCCAGTAACCGCCGCCCCAACCGAGACCACCGCCCCAGCCAAAGCCTCCACCCCAACCGAAGCCACCGCCCCAGTAAGAATAAGGTCCCCAAGTGTTCCAATAATATGGACTACCATAATATGCCCAAGAATTAAAGGGATTCATCCAACGGTTAAACCCCCAGCCATAGTGGAAACCTAAAGACCAATCGTAAGGATTATACCAAGAATTGTAACCGTAGAAATTATAATAGTCATCAAAATAAACTCTATTCGGACTGCCATAATAGAACCTGTCGATCCTAGAAGCGTAATCCATATCGTATTCAGGATTACTATTTTTATAATTGGGATCGTAACGGGAAGTATCTATCTGAGCAGTTTGCACAGGCGGGGCATATTTATAAACCCTGGCTTGCGCTGTAGTGTTGTACACATCGTCGGCACTATTATTCTGTGCCATCTTTTGTGTAGAGCATGAAGCAACCAATAAAGAAGCTGCTGCAAGCGTACTGGTGAAAAATTGATTAACTCTCATCGTATTTAGGTTTTAATTTGTGTGCTAATTAAATTGTGACTATAAATTTATAGATTTGTAGCCTTTAATACAAGATTTTTAACACAAAAAACGTTCCAAATAAGTTATGAGCAAAGGTATTACGAGTAAAAGTGAAGATTATTCGCAGTGGTATAACGAAATTGTTATAAAAGCCGATCTAGCAGAGCACTCATCAGTGAAAGGTTGTATGGTAATTAAGCCGTACGGTTACTCAATCTGGGAGAAAATGCAAGCGGTTTTAGACCATAAATTTAAAGAAACAGGTCATAGCAATGCGTACTTCCCCTTGTTCATTCCTAAATCTTATTTTTCTAAGGAAGCTTCTCACGTAGATGGCTTTGCTACTGAATGTGCAGTTGTAACTCACTATCGTTTAAAAAACGATGGAACTGGTAATATCATTGTAGATGAAGAAGCTAAGTTGGAGGAGGAATTGATTGTTCGTCCCACTTCTGAAACCATTATCTGGAACACTTACAAAGGGTGGATCCAATCTTACCGGGATTTGCCTTTATTGATTAATCAATGGGCTAACGTAGTGCGTTGGGAAATGAGAACCCGCTTGTTTTTGCGTACTACAGAGTTTTTGTGGCAAGAAGGTCATACGGCTCACGCTACAGCAGAAGAGGCAATTGAAGAAACTGAGAAAATGTTGGATGTATATGCCGATTTCGCAGAAAACTGGATGGGTGTACCTGTAGTAAAAGGAAAGAAAACAGAAACAGAACGTTTCGCTGGTGCTTTAGATACTTACTGTATTGAAGCTCTAATGCAAGACGGTAAAGCTTTGCAGGCTGGTACTTCTCACTTTTTAGGTCAGAATTTTGCCAAAGCATTTGATGTGAAGTTCACGAGCAAAGAAGGTAAACAGGAATACGTTTGGGCAAGTTCTTGGGGTGTTTCCACCCGTTTAATGGGGGCATTAATTATGGCGCATAGCGATGATAGTGGTTTAGTACTGCCTCCTAAATTGGCTCCAATTCAAGTGGTAATTGTGCCTATCCATAAAGGTGATGAAGAACTGCAAAAAATCTCTGCATTTGTTGATGAATTGATCCCTAGTTTAAAAGGTTTCGGCATTTCTGTAAAATACGATGATAGGGATAGCCAACGTCCAGGATTTAAATTTGCAGAATATGAGTTAAAAGGTGTGCCTATTCGTTTGGCTATTGGTGCCAGAGATATGGAAAATGGAACTGTCGAGCTAGCCCGTAGAGATACTAAAGAAAAACTTACAGTTCCTCAGGAAGGTTTAGCAGAGTATATCTTCCAGATGTTAGCGCAAATTCAGCAAAATATTTACGATAGAGCTTTGAAATTTAGAGATGAGCACATCACAGAAGCTAATTCGTATGAGGAGTTTAAAGACTTGTTAGAAACTAAAACAGGTTTCATTGCAGCGCATTGGGATGGTACTGCTGAAACAGAAAAACGCATCAAGGAAGAAACAAAAGCAACTATTCGTTGTATTCCTTTAAATAATAAATTGGAAGATGGTGTTTGTATCTTAACAGGCAAGCCATCTAAGCAAAGGGTATTGTTTGCGAAGGCTTATTAATTAGATTTGAGTATTGAGATGTGAGATTTGAGACTTTCATTAGTCATTGCATCTCACATCTATTATCTCATATCTCAAATCTCAAAACATGGAAAAAGAAACGACTAACTATCAGCTTATTCTCGGCAAACTTGAAAGCAAAGCATCCTTAAAACAGGAAATTTATAGAAACACAGTTGATGTTTTTGCAATTGCTAAGAAAGCGCTGTCTAAATTGGCTTCTCGTTTACATCAAGATTATACGCAAAAAGATCCCTCTGTTGAGGTTGCCTATAGGGATACACATCAATTTGAAGCAGAGCTTAAGTTCTCTGGAGATATGTTGTTGTTATCCATGCACAGTAACGTTTTTAATTTTGAAGAAGGACACCGGATTTATTCGTCTAGTTACATTAAATCAAATCCATGTTTAAGTTATTGTGGGGTAATTTATATCCACAATTTTTTAGCTGATTCTATTAAATACAATCGTTTGGCTGACGAGGGTACACTGATAGCTCGTATCTTAGTGAATAAGGAAAAACGTTTTATAGTAGAAGGTGAGGGACAACTAGGTTTTTTGTATGAAGCTTTTAGTGAGTATGAAATTAACGAAGAGGTTTTAACGCACATATTTGAGCTAGCAATTTTAAACTGTATGGAAATGGATTTGCAATTACCGCCATACGCTTCGGTAAAAGATATTACATTGCATCAAAAGCAAACAACATTGGCTGCGAGCGGTTATCCAACAGGTAAACGTTTGGGGTATTTATTTAAATCTGAAGTACAACAGAATAATAGTTTATAAAATCTCACTACGTTGTCATTTCGATGAGGAACGAAGAGAAATCTAAAAACATATATATTAGAACTCTTTATTTTTACACAAACGAGAGTATAATTAATAACTAAGCCATGTAGTTAACCTATGTTTCTATGTGGTTAAAAAATATTGATATGAAATTTGCAACTAAAGCCATACACGCAGGTCAAGAGCCAGATCCTACAACAGGAGCGATCATGACCCCAATTTATCAAACCTCAACTTATTGGCAAGCTTCTCCAGGCGATCATAAAGGCTACGAGTACTCTAGAGGTACAAACCCAACCCGTAAAGCTTTGGAAGATTGCTTAGCGGCTTTAGAAAATTGTAAATTCGGTTTAGCTTTCAGTAGCGGAATGGGCGCAACTGACTGTTTGTTAAGGCTGTTAAAGCCTGGTGATGAAGTCATCACTGGAAATGATTTATATGGAGGTTCTTATCGTATCTTCACTAAAATCTATCAAAATTATGGTATCAAATTCCATTTCTTAGATTTATCAAAACCTGAGAATATCACGCCGTATATCAATGAGAAAACCAAATTGGTTTGGATAGAAACGCCAACCAATCCAACTATGCGTATCATTGATATTGAAGGTGTTGCAAAGATTACAAAAGCGAATAACATCCTTTTAACTGTTGATAATACTTTTGCATCGCCATATTTACAGAATCCTATAGATTTAGGTGCCGATGTAGTAATGCACTCGGTTACTAAATATATTGGTGGTCACTCTGATGTAGTAATGGGTGCCTTGTTGACTAACGATGAAAAATTATATAAAGATTTGTTCTTCGTTTACAATGCTTGCGGCGCAACGCCAGGTCCTCAAGATGCTTTCTTGGTATTAAGAGGAATTAAAACCTTGCACTTGCGTATGAAAGCACATTGCGAAAACGGCGAAAAAGTAGCTCACTTCTTGCGCAATCATCCGAAAATTGATAAAATTTACTGGCCAGGTTTCGAAGACCATCCTAATCATGATGTAGCTAAAAAACAAATGCGTGGTTTTGGAGGAATGGTTTCGGTAACTTTAAAGGATGCAGATTTAAAAGAAACATTCCGTATTGCTTCTCGATTTAAAGTATTCTCATTAGCGGAGTCTTTAGGTGGTGTAGAAAGTTTGGTAAATCACCCTGTGAGCATGACACATGGTTCTATCCCTAAAGAAGAGCGTGAAAAAGTTGGTGTAACCGATAATTTATTGCGTTTTAGCGTAGGAGTAGAGGATATTGATGATTTGTTGGCAGATTTGGAGCAAGCACTTGTTTAAACAGATTTCCCATATTGGGAATTATTTTTATATTTGTAATGAAATTGCATCACATTTGAGAGTTATTGCAAAAAAGATATTACGAGATTTTTGGTTAAATCATGCTGATTGTGAGCAACAATTAAAGTCTTGGTACAAGGAGGCGGATAAGGCCAAGTGGACAAATTTTAATGAACTGAAAATTGATTATCCTAGTGCAAGCATATTAAGTGATAATCGGGTTTGTTTTAACATAAAAGGAAATAGCTATCGTTTAATTGTACGAGTAAATTTTGATTATCAGATGATGTGGATAAGATTTATAGGAACGCATGCAGAGTACGATAAAATCGATGCAAATAAAATTTAAGTGATGAAATTGAGACCTATTAAAACAGAAAATGATTATAACTTGGCTTTAGAAAGGCTCGATGAAATATTTGATGCCAAAAAAGGCTCGATGGAAGGGGATGAGCTTGAAATTTTAGGTGTTTTGATTGAGAAGTATGAAGATGAGAACTTTCCTATAGCACTGCCAGACCCTATTGAAGCAATAAAATTTAGAATGGAGCAATTGGATTATTCGCAAAATGATCTAGCTAGTGTAATTGGTTTGAAAAGTAGAGCAAGTGAGATTTTAAATAAGAAAAGAAAGCTTTCTCTTGAAATGATTAGGAAGTTGAGTGAAACACTTCATATTCCTTCTGAAGTATTAATACAAGCATACTAAAATATAGCTAATGAAAGTAGCTGATTTAAAGTCATTCCTGGATGTAAAAGTAGCTCAATACAATCAGCCTAATTTCATTACGAACGATCCAATTAGTATTCCGCATCAGTATAACTTAAAACAAGACATTGAAATTGCTGCATTTTTTGCGGCAATTTTAGCTTGGGGGCAACGAAAAACAATTATCAACAAATGTAATGAGTTGTTGGCGAGGATGGATAATCAGCCTTATCAATTTATGCTACATCATTCTGATAATGACTTGAAAGGCCTGTTGGGTTTTAAGCATCGTACTTTTAATGATACCGATTTGTTATATTTTGTCGCTTTTTTTCAGCAACACTATCAGCAGTCAAATTCATTGGAAACTGCTTTTATACCTAAAGCTTTAACCTACAGAACAGATTATTTAAGTGTTGAAGAAATAACTTCTGGATACGAGTTGACTTCTTCTACTTGCTATACTTCAGATTTGGTGATTGTTGATTTTACGATAGAAAAAGCTTTAAACCACTTCCGTTCTTATTTTTTCAGTTTACCCGATTTTCCTCGTAGAACGATTAAGCATGTTTCTTCGCCAACACAAAAATCTACCTGTAAACGTTTAAATATGTTTCTCCGCTGGATGGTTAGAAAAGATAATTGCGGCGTAGATTTTGGTATTTGGAATACCATTCTTCCAGCAGATTTGATTTGCCCTTGTGATGTACATGTGGACCGCGTAGCACGACGTTTCGGATTAATAGAACGTAAACAGACCGATTGGCTAACTGCATTGGAACTTACAAAACACTTAAAAGAATTTGATGCGGAAGATCCAGTAAAATATGATTTTGCGTTGTTTGGATTGGGAGTGGAAGGGGAGTTTTAATTGGATGGTTAACTGATCAACTGTTTAAATCGGTTAATTGTTTGAACTGTTGTCAGTCTGAGCTTGTCGAAGACTATTTTATGTTCTTAGTTTCTAGTTTGTTTAGTATAGTTATCGACTTGAACTTTTTATTTTATACTTTTAACTTAGGTTATGGTTAATTTCAATGCGGAGATAGAACGATTTGATAGCAATGGCGAGAAAACTGGCTGGAGCTATGTTTTCGTGCCCGACGCTATTGCACAGCAAATAAAAGCCGATGATAAACGTGGTTTTAGAGTTCGGGGACATATCGATAATCTGCAAATTAGTGGGAAAAGTTTATTGCCTATGGGTGGTGGTGATTTTATTTTGCCCTTAGATGGCAAAATCCGTAAACAATTAAGAAAGGAGGCTGGTAGTCCTGTTTCACTTTCTTTGGAGCACGATGTAGATTTTAAAATTGAAATGCCCGAAGATTTGGAAGTTTGTTTGGCTCAAGAAGATGGTTTATTGGAGCATTTTTTATCTTACACTAAATCACATCAGAATTATTTTATCGTTTGGCTAAATACTGCTAAAACAGAAGTAACCAGAACCAAGCGTTTAATCATGATTGTTGATGCAATGGCGAAGAAACAAGATTTTGGTTTGATGATTAGGAGTAATAAAAAAAGTAATCAGTAGACAGATATCAGTTTAGAAAATGTGATGATTGCTGCCCCTCAAAACAAATGAACTAATGACTAGTGAACCAATTTACCAAACAAACTACCTTTTATAATTTCTAAACCAGCTGCTGATTTTCATTTGAATAACGCCTAAGAAAGCTTCCCTAAAAATACGGGTACTCATTTTCGATGTTCCTTCTGTTCTATCGGTAAAAATAATCGGAACTTCCACCACGTTAAAACCATACTTGATGGCGGTGAACTTCATCTCAATTTGAAAGGCATAACCCACAAACTTGATTTTTTCCATTGGGATGGTTTCTAGCACTTTTCTGGTATAGCATTTAAAACCAGCAGTAGCATCTTGAATGTTAATTCCCGTAATGATGCGAACGTACATCGATGCAAAATAAGACATTAAAACACGTCCCATTGGCCAGTTAACAACATTTACACCCTTTACGTATCGAGAACCAATGGATAAATCTGCACCATTTACACAAGCCTCACGCAGTTTAATCAAATCGTCTGGATTGTGCGAAAAGTCTGCATCCATTTCGAAAATGTACTCATATTTTCTTGCCAATGCCCATTTAAACCCGTGAATATAGGCGGTGCCCAAACCTAGTTTTCCTTTGCGTTCTTCAATATGTAGCGCAGGAAATTCATTCTGCAAATTTTTAACAATTTGGGCAGTCCCATCAGGAGAACCATCATCAATAATCAATATCTCAAATAAATACGGCAACGAAAAAACCTTGCGAATAATTTTCTCAATATTCTCTTTCTCGTTGTAAGTTGGGATAATGACTAAGCTGTCGGACAATTAATTTTATATTTTAGATGGACGATTTACGATTTTTATCCTGCGAAAGTAATGAATTTAGGTCGATGTTTATACTGAGTTGCTTCGTTAAATTTTGTTAAACTATATGATGTCCGCCCATCCATCTTTTTAGCATTGGCGCACTAAGAAGAAAATAAATATCCCCACACCTGAAGAAAAAATAAAAATCTGCAGCAATACATTGGCATAATAAGACTAGTCTTCGACAAGCTCAGTCTGACAACTGCCTCTATTGACAACTGTAGACTGAATTAAGGTGCTAATCTCTCAATCTTCCAACTTCCGTTTACAAAAGTATATTTAATTCTGTCATGCAAACGGCTCGACCTACCTTGCCAAAATTCGATAACTGTTGGTTTTACAATGTAGCCGCCCCAGTGTGCAGGCTTTGGAATAGTCTTGCCTTCGTATTGTTTGGTGAGTTCTTCAACTTTGGCCTCTAAAATGTTTCTATCGGAAATTACCTGACTTTGTGGCGAAGCAATTGCTCCAATTTGACTACCCACCGGACGAGAGTTAAAATAAGCTTCAGAAGTTTCTTTGTCTAATTTTTCAATTTTACCTTCAATACGCACCTGGCGTTCTAATTCGCCCCAAAAGAATACCAAACAAGCCAATGGATTTTTCTTAATTTCTTTTCCTTTTTGGCTCAGATAATTGGTATAGAAACTAAAGCCATCTTTGTCGAAACCTTTTAATAATACTATTCTAGCATTCGGTTTACCAGACTTGTCTGCTGTAGCTAAAGTCATGATGTTGGGTTCAAAGATTTCTGCTTTTACCGCATCTAAAAACCATTTTTCGAATTGTTCTATCGGATTTTTAACGATATCATTTTCACTTAATTCGGCAGCTTTATAGTCTTGCCTTAGGTTTTGTATTACTTCTTTAGTCAGCTTCATAACACAAAAGTAATGTTTGTAAACCGATAGTTTTTAATATTTAGGTAGAATTATATCCGCCGTGCGTACAATCATTTTTTTGCGATTTTCTGATATTTTGCTAATTTAACGATATGTTGAGTTTATTAAATCCATCTGCCGGTAAGTTGTTGATTTCGGAACCATTCTTGGCCGACCCAAACTTTAAGCGCTCTGTAATTTTATTGACAGAATATGGCCAAGAAGGTACGGTGGGTTTTATCTTAAACCAGCCAAGTAATTTGGTGGTAAAAGATTTAATTCCTGATTTGTGGGAAGCAGATTTCCCAGTTTTTATTGGCGGGCCCGTCGAGGTTGATACCATTCATTTTATACACCGTTGCTACGACAAGCTTAACAGTGGCGAAGAAGTTGCGGAAGGCATTTATTGGGGTGGAGATTTTGAAACCTTGAAACTGTTGGTTAACAATAATAGTATTCAAGAAGATGAAGTAAAATTTTTTCTAGGTTACTCTGGTTGGAGTTTTAATCAGTTAGAAGATGAGCTTGCTACCAATACTTGGATTGTTTCAGACCAATATCATCAAGACACAGTATTTTCTCAAAATGAAGAAGAGCTTTGGAAAGAGGTAATCATCAACTTAGGCCCTAAATATGCTCACGTGAGTAACTTCCCTACAGACCCGAGTTTGAATTGATTTCATTGCCGTTGGTTTAAACCAACGGCAATGAAATTTTATTTTTCCATCTCAGCAGCAGTTTCTTCAACTTTTGCTCTCAAATCGTCTTTATAAGTTTGCATTTTTTCTGCCAATTCTGGCTGTGCAGTAGATAAAATTTGAACTGCCAACAAACCCGCGTTTTTAGCGGCATTTAAAGCAACCGTAGCTACCGGAATACCGTTTGGCATTTGTAGAATAGACAAAATACTATCCCAACCATCAATAGAATTTGAAGATTTGACAGGAACACCAATTACCGGAACAGTAGTGATAGAAGCCACCATCCCAGGTAAGTGTGCTGCACCACCAGCACCAGCAATAATCACTTTAATACCGCGACTAGCAGCATCTTTAGCGTAAGTAAACATTCTATCGGGCGTACGATGTGCCGAAACCACCGTAATTTCAAAATCTACCCCAAATGCTGTACAAATATCTGCTGCATCTTGCATTACAGGCAAGTCAGATTTGCTGCCCATGATAATACCAACTACCCCAACCCCTGAAGGGGCTTTTTCCTGTATTTCGTTCATAATATTGTGTGAATATTTATTTTATTTATGCTTGTCCACCCAGCTTAAGTTCCCCCTTTAGGGGGCTAGGGGGTTAACTTATCACCTTCAAAGTCTGTTGTACAAACCTCGCTTTTTCAATCGCTTTCTCACGGTTTTGATCAACAATAGTTAAGTGACCCATTTTGCGAAACGGTTTGGTATATTTTTTTCCGTACAAGTGCACGTAAACGCCATCAATCGATAAAATCTTTTCTAAACCATCATATTTAGCTACACCATCATGACCTTTTTCGCCCAAAACATTCACCATAATGGCGTTCGAAATAGAACGGGTATCGCCCAAAGGCAAATTAAAAATGGCCCTTAAATGCTGCCCAAATTGCGAAATATAATTGCCTTCAATAGTTTGGTGGCCGCTGTTATGCGGACGAGGAGCCAATTCATTTACCAAAATATCACCATGCTTAGTAATAAACATTTCTACAGCCAAAATACCTGTTACGTTTAAAGCAGCAGCAATATCTTTGGCAATTTTCTCAGCTCTTTCCTGTATACTTTCTGGGTAAGTAGATGGTGAAATTAAGAACTCGACTAAATTAGCTTCTGGATTAAATTCCATCTCTACCATTGGGAAAGTTTTAACATCACCATTAGAGTTTCTAGCTACAATAACAGCTATTTCCTTTTCAAAATGAACTAATTCCTCAATCAAAGTAGGTGCTTCAAACGCATTTTTAACCTCAGAAACATCGCTAATTTTCATCACACCTTTGCCATCATAACCATCTTTACGTAATTTTAAGATGTAAGGGAAAGCAAACTTGCCGCTACTTAAATCTTCTTGAGAATTTACCAACATGAACGGCGCCGTAGGAATGTCATTTTCCTTAAAAAATTGCTTCTGTACACCCTTGTCTTGTATCAATCTGATTACTCTCGATTGCGGATAAACCTGTTTACCTTCCTTTTCCAATTGTTCCAGTGCATCAACATTTACTTTTTCAATTTCGATGGTGATGATGTCTGCTTTTTTACCAAAATTATAGACAGTGTCATAATCGGTAATGGAACCATTTTCGAAATAATTGGCAATGTGTTTACACGGAGCATCAGCATCTGGGTCTAGCACTAAAGTGGTTAAATTGTAGTTAATTGCTTCCTGAATTAACATTCTGCCCAATTGTCCGCCGCCTAAAATACCTAGTTTTAACTCGCTAATCTGTTTTGCCATTATCGCTTAAATTTGCAACAAAAATAGCAAAAATTAGCATACGGTTTGGGTTAATTGTACATTAGATTACAATTAGAAGCGCAATATTTGTGCTGCTATTTCCCGATAGTCCTGCTTTCCGTTATCATCTTTTTGTGAGTGGTTTAGCTTAGCTTAAACTTCGTAAGTTTAACTTTTATCAGTTATTTGTATTCAATGGTGAAGTTGAGGGCTACGCCGTTTAAAAACTTACGAAGTTTGGAAAAGATGAGCAACAAAAAGTATGACCACTGCAATCAGGGCTATTTAAGAAAAGTCTAGCTATAGCTTAGCGTCACTTAGCGAAAACTTATAAACCTTTCCGGTGACGGAGTTAGTCGGGATTTGTAATCTCGACTGCTAGAGACGCGGATTTTAAATCCGCAGATAAGTAGTTCTGGATTGCAAATCCGGACCAGCATTAGGTTAAAAAAGCCCCTCTCTGCCTTCGGCATCTATTGATAGCTTTCTCACTTTATCTTACGGTATCAATGAGCTTCGGTTCTCCCCAAAGGACAGAGAAATTGCAATCAATGGAAATGCAACCTTACAACAATAAAACCATCAAGCAATAAAACAATTCCTTTACCTTTGCGCTATGGATTACGATGCAATAATTATTGGTGCCGGCGCCTGCGGACTAATGTGTGCGGTACAGGCAGGCTTTTTAGGAAAGAAAGTTATCGTACTCGAAAAAACTGACAAAGCAGGTGCCAAAATCCTAATTTCTGGCGGCGGACGTTGTAATTACACCAACATTGGCGCTAACGATGAGCAATTCATTTCTGCCAATGAACATTTCATAAAATCAGCCTTTAAACAATGGACAGTAGAAGACACCATTAGCTTTTTTGAAACTTACGGCATTAACGGAGCAGAAAAGACTTTAGGACAGTTGTTTCCGGATGGTAAAAATGCGAAAGATGTGGTAGAAGTTTTTATATCGCTCTGTGCAGAAATGGAGCAACAGATTATTTGCAACGCAGAAGTAATATCTATTGAAAATGGGGAAGAGCAATATGAGGTTAAATATCAAATCAACGGTAAGTCAAAAACTTTAGCTGCTCCAAAATTAGTTATTGCTACAGGCGGTTTACCCATTCCAAAAATGGGAGCGACAGATTTTGCTTTGAAGTTTGCTAGAAAACACCAACTTAATATCGTAGAAACTGCACCTGCATTAGTACCATTAACCATTACGGGTAAAGACGAAGCTTGGTTTGCCCAATTATCAGGGAATTCCGTGTTTTGCAGAGTAAGTAACAACGAAATGAGTTTCGAAGAAAACATCTTGTTTACGCATTGGGGCTTAAGCGGTCCAGCTATATTGCAGATTTCGAGTTATTGGCGCAGGGGGCAGGAGATTGAAATCGATTTACTGCCAAATGAAAATATAACGGCGTTTTTAACGGCTGAACGTCAGCAAAATGGCCGCATCCAATTATCAACTTTGTTGAACAGATATTACGCCAAAAAATTTACGGATGCTTTAGGTAAATTTCTGCCATTAACAAAAACCATTGCCGATTTAACCAAAGCAGAAATGGAACAATTGGAGCAAACCATCCATCACTTTAAAGTAAAACCCGCAGGCGATAAAGGTTACGACAAAGCAGAGGTAATGCGTGGCGGAATTGATACCAACGAACTATCTTCAAAAACTTTGGAGAGCAAAAAGCTGCCAGGTTGCTATTTCGGTGGCGAATGTGTAGACGTCACTGGTTGGTTGGGCGGTTACAATTTTCAATGGGCTTGGGCAAGCGGTTTTGTGATAGCGCAGAATTTGTAGTTTAACCGATACATCATTGCAATGACGGTATCTGCAGCTCCGTCATGCTGTCCCGTACGTACCTATCGTGTGGACACAAATATTAGCAAATGTCAATTTCCTCCCCCTGCCCCCTCGAAGAGGGGGATATGCAAAATGCTTAGGCGCTACGTGTCCCCCTTTGGAAGGGGATTCAAGGGGGAGGAACGAGATGTAGTACGGGATCAGCATCAGTTGGTAGGGTATTTTTGCTAACGTGATATAAACAAAAAAAGGGGCAAACTGCCCCCTTCTCCTAATAATAAGTTATCTATCCTTAGAAAACAAAACCAATACGAACGCCAGTAATTACTGATGGTTCAATCGAGAATGAGTTTCCTGCAGAATTAGATGTATTTGTAGTTGTGTTTCCGCCTACAGTAGTGCTTGTGGTAGTTTTACCGTCTTTTTGGTAAAGGAAACCGAAACCACCTTCAACACCTAAAAATACTTTTTTGGTGAAATAGTAATCAGCGCCAGCAACAGCTCTTAAACCAATACCTAAAGTGCTTGGTCCTTTAATTTCGCCAGAAACGTTGTTTATATAAGTTGGGTTACCAAAGTTGTTGTTAGAATTGCTGTAGCTATCTTTTTGATTTCCGTAGCCAAACAAAACATCACCACCTACGTAAGTAGAAAGACGCTCAGTTCCAGTAAAGTGTTTCTCTAAACCTACGTTTAACAAGAAACTGGTTTCGCTTCTTTTAACGTTACCTGTTTCGCCGTTAGCTCCGTAAGCGTTAGCAGTTTCTTTGTTGCTGCTTAAGTTAAAACCTAAACGTACAGCAGTTTTTTCTTGAGTAAAGTAACGAAATCTTAATAAGCTTCCAGCTTCATTTAAGTTAAATCCTGAATTTAAAACACCACCAGTAAGTCCAAATTCGGTAGTAACATCACCTTTTGTAGGTTTAAATTCACTCTGGGCATTTGCCGCAAGGCCAGCGATAGCTAAGCCAAACACTAATAAAATTTTTTTCATGTTATATATCTTTAAAACCGCATAAATATCAACTGTTATGCCAAAAGAACCTCAAAAACGTAATTTTTAGTTATATCTGTTGATAATTAGGATGTTGTATTGAGCTAATTTGTGTAGCATTTAAAATGCACATCAAAAAGTTGTATAGTAATTCAATCATTTAAAAATGCCAAACGTTACAACTTAGATGTATTTCATATCTAAACGTAGATTTGTGTACTTTTGCAAAAAAAATAAAATTCCTTTGCAAAGCGAACTTTTTGTAATTACACCGCCATTTACACAACTGAATACACCGTATCCGGCCACTGCGTATATCAAAGGTTTTTTAAATGCAAAAGGCATTTCATCAATCCAAGCCGACTTAGGTATTGAAGTAATTTTAGCGCTTTTTTCCAAAAAAGGACTAACAGATTTGTTCCATCAGGCGGAGCTAAAAAACGAAATGTTTTCATTTAATATTCAACGAATTCTAGCTTTAAAAGAAGAATATTTGAAAACCATTGATGCAGTTATTTCTTTCCTGCAAGGCAAAAATCCAACTTTGGCTCTACAAATTTGTCAGGAAGATTTTTTACCAGAGGCTTCTCGATTTGCACAATTAGAAGAATTAGATTGGGCTTTTGGTGCTATGGGAACTCAAGATAAGGCAAAGCATTTGGCTACACTTTATTTAGAAGATATTTCTGATTTTATTGTAGAATGTATTGACCCAAATTTTGGTTTTAGCAGGTACGCAGAGCGATTGGGAAGAAGTGCCAATTCTTTCGATGAATTGTACGGAGCCTTAAATCAGCAGCCAACTTATATTGATGGTATTTTAATCAATATCCTTAAAGAAAGAATTGAAGCAATTCAGCCTAAATTATTTCTGATTTCTGTTCCTTTTCCTGGGAATTTATACGCAGCATTTCGTTGTGCGCAGTTTGTGAAGCAAAACTATCCTCATATTAAAATATCGATGGGTGGTGGTTTCCCAAATACAGAATTACGTTCGCTTTCGGATAAAAGAGTTTTCGAATTTTTCGATTATATCACTTTAGATGATGGCGAATTGCCGATAGAACTTTTGTATAATGCCATTATCAAAGACGGTGAATTCAATTTATACAAAAGAACATTTTTACTAGAAAATGGAGAAGTTGCTTACAGAAATGATGCTTTAAGAACTGATTACAAACAAGCTGATGTAGGCACACCAGATTATTCTGATTTGTCATTGGATAGCTACATTTCGGTTATCGAGATTGTAAACCCAATGCATAGAATGTGGAGCGATGGTCGTTGGAATAAGTTAACGATGGCGCATGGCTGTTATTGGGGCAAGTGTACTTTCTGCGATATTTCCTTAGATTATATCAAGGTTTACGAGCCTATAGCAGCCAAACAGATTGTAGATAGGATAGAGGAATTGGTATCGAAAACTGGTCAGAATGGTTTTCACTTTGTAGATGAAGCTGCTCCGCCCGCTTTAATGCGTGAAGTTGCTCTGGAAATCCTCAGAAGGAAAATCACCGTTACTTGGTGGACCAACATCCGTTTCGAAAAAAGTTTTACTAGAGATTTATGTTTATTGCTAAAAGCTTCTGGCTGTATTGCAGTTTCTGGTGGTTTAGAAGTAGCTTCCGATAGATTATTAAAACTGATTGATAAAGGTGTTACGGTAGAACAAGTGGCTAAAGTAACCAGAAATTTCACAGAAGCTGGAATTATGGTACATGCTTATTTGATGTATGGTTATCCAACACAAACAGTACAAGAAACGGTGGATAGTCTGGAAATGGTTCGTCAATTGTTTGAGGCTGGGGTGTTACAATCTGGTTTTTGGCACCAATTTGCAATGACAGCGCACAGTCCGGTTGGTTTGTATCCCGAAAAGTTTGGCGTGGTAAAAGAAACGGAAGAAATTGGAACTTTCGCTAATAACGATATTAACTACAGGGATAAAACTGGTATCGACCATAATAAATTTAGCTACGGATTAAAGAAGTCGCTGTTCAATTTTATGCATGGCATCTGCTTCGATTATAAGCTACAAGATTGGTTCGATTTTAAAATACCGAGGACTACTATTGCTCCGAATTTTATTGATGTTGCTTTAAAACCCCTAACCCCTGAAGGGGAATTTTATGGAACTAAATCTACTGCGAAGATTGTTTGGTTAGGCGGAAAGCCAACTGTTGAGAGGTTTACCAAGTCTAAAAAAGGCAACACTTGGGAAATGATGAATTTGCATTTCCACAACAAACGGGAAACTTTTAGCATTCAAACCAATAAAGCTGAAGGCGAGTGGTTGGTTGCTATCTTGGATAAAATCTCTTGCTCTAATGATAAAACCTTAACCTTTCAAGAAATCAAAGCTGATTTTGAGAATACAATAGAACATTTTGAATTATTCTGGTATTCAAAACCAATTCATACTTTACGGGAGTACGGGTTGTTGGTGTTGTAGCAATTATTACATCAGTGTTTGTTTTCTATTAGAGAACTTTGTATTTTTGTTTTCTAATAGAGAACCTTTCTATGTTTAATATCATTAATAGAAAAACACTTTTAGCTTACGGAGAGGCATACCCAAATGCTAAGAATGCGCTTTTTGAATGGTATTATGAATTTTTACATGCTGATTTCAATAACTTTCAGGAGCTAAAAAGCGTTTATGGTAATGCTAGTTTGGTTGGTGATGATAGAGTGGTTATTAATATTTTAGGCAACAAATATAGACTAGTAATAAGAGTTGTTTTTCTTTATAAAACCATACAAATAAAATGGTTTGGCACTCATAAAGAATACGATAAAATTGATGTGGCTACCATTAAATTTAAATTATAGAAAATGGATTTGCGAATAATTAATACGGAAAAAGAGTATAATGATTTATTAAATTGGGTTGATGAACAATTTGATTTATCGTTAAATCCAGATAGTAAGGAAGGGCAAAAGCTACAAATTGCATTATTGCTTATTAAACAATATGAAGATTTGCATTACACGATACCATTTCCTAATCCGTTAGAAGTGGTGAAGTTAAAAATGGAAGAAAAAGGATTGTTAAATAAAGATTTGGTCGATTTAATTGGTAGTAAGGGTTACGTGTCTGCTTTGCTGAGTGGTAAGAAACCCTTAACGTTACGAATTGCCAAGTTGTTTCATCAAAAACTAGGTATTCCTGCTGAAGTATTATTGGCTTAGTAGGTGGTTAAAAATTCATATTCGTAGAGAGTTTGGATTGTTGGTGTTGTAACATTCTAGTACCACCGTTAACAAAGACGTCATTTCGAACGCAGAGAGAAATCTAGCTAAAATACTATACGTTGGATTTCTCCTCATTCTTCGTCGAAATGACGGCGTTATATAAGTTCCCCTTTAGGGGCTAGGGGTTTAATCACAATTCGGCACCGTAAACGTCCAAGTTTCAGATATTTTGTAAGGCAACGAAAATGCTACACCTTTATCCATTTCGAACCACAATTTTGGTCTCATTTTTTCTCTGCTGTAGGTTTCGTTCATGGTCATGCTGTCATAAATTCGGCCGTTAATCATCACATATTTAATCTTTTCAGAGTTTCTGATATCTTCTAAAGGATTGTCTTCTAAGATGATTAAATCAGCTAGTTTGCCAGTTTCTAAAGAACCTAATTCTTTGCCCATTCCCAAATATTCAGCTCCGTTTAAAGTTGCCGCTTTAATGGCTTGCAATGGCGACATACCACCTTGCACAAACATCCACAACTCCCAATGTGCACCTAAGCCTTGTATCTGTCCGTGAGCACCTAAGTTTACTTTTGTGCCACCATCAGCGATGGTTTTAGTTGCTTTTGCTACCTCAATATGTCCGTAATCTCCGTACTCAGAAGTCGTTCTACGTCTTGCTCTTGAATCTATAATTGCTCTTGGCGTAAAATTCAACAAACGTTCATTTTCCCAAACGTTGGTTCTATCGTACCAATAATTTTCGCCCCACTGACCACCATAAGCAACAATTAACGTAGGGGTGTAAGCAACTTTGGTATTGTTCCAAAAACTCACTACATCTTTATAAGCTGGTGCAACTGGAATGCTATGTTCAATACCAGTATGTCCATCAGCTACCATAGTCATGTTATGGAAGAACGTAGAGCCACCTTCTGGAACCACTTCCATTTTCAACTGACGGGCAGCTTCTAAAACTTGCTGGCGTTGGTCCCTTCGTGGTTGGTTGTAAGATTTTACCGAAAAAGCACCAACGGCTTTTAACCTACGCAAATGAGAAAGTGCATCATCTAAACTATTAATGGTTACCTTGAAATCGCCATCGGCACCGTATAAAATAGAACCTGTAGAATATAAACGCGGACCAACCATTCTGCCAGCTTTTAGCATTTCGCTTTGGCTAAATACCATCTCTGTATTACTCGATGGGTCGTGAGCTGTAGTTACACCGAAGCTCAAATTTGCCATATAAGACCAATCTTGCTGAGGACTAATGCCATCTGGGCTGGTTCTCAAATGTGCATGCACATCTACCATACCGGGCATAATGGTCTTTCCGGTAACATCAACCACTTTTATATCTGCCGGAATTGGAACTTCATCCACTTTTCCAATCGCTTTGATTTTGTTGTTTTCTACCAGAATTGTGCCTTCTTCAATTACTTGCTCGCCCTTCATCGTGATAATTCTAGCACCTTTCAAAGCAATCAGTCCACTTGGTGCATCGGCTTTTAATCTCAGACCGATAGAAACGCCAGCTGTATCAGGCTCTGGTAACACTTGTGGCGCACCTTCAACAAAAGTGAAAGTATTTTTAATTTCTCTGTTGTAGTATTTCTCTCCTAAAGTCCATAGCAATTTCTTACTGTCGGCACTCCAATGCAAGTAAGTTCCTGCATCTTTAGTTACTTTTGTTAAAGGGATAGCTTTGTTACCTGCAGATAAATCTAAAGCTGTTCCTGCGGTTACCATTGGAGTAATGTAAGCATTAAAAAGCTCAGTAAATGCCATCCACTTACCATCCGGACTAGGAGCAAACTGCGTTGCATATTGTGAAGTGTAGTGTGTGCGTTCGTTGCCACCATTTAAATCAACACTTTTGAAAGCCTTTTTGCCGCTGTCGTAACCTTGATAGAAAATACGTGTATCATCACTATTAAATTGTGGTCTGATACCGTTGTCTAATAACAATGTTTTTGAACCGCCATTTGCAGGCATCACAAAAATGCCTGTGTTTTTTCCGTAAGTTAAACCAAGCGTTTCGTTACCGCTACCTTTTCTGAAAACAATTTTATCGCCTTTGGTAGAAAAGCTAGGAGAGTAGTAATAACCTTTTTCGTCGGTAAGGCTGATGGTTTTGCCTGTTTTTAAATCAGTACGTTTAATGGCTCCTTTAAATTCGTCGCTCCAGGTGGTGTAAATAACAAACTTCCCATCTGGACTAAATTTAGGCTCAAACTCGAAATCCAAACCGTTGGTTAACCTTTCTGGCGTGCCACTTGGCATTTCTTTTTTGTACAAATATCCAGCAGCATTAAAAACTACCATTTTGCCATCGGGCGATGTTACCAATTGCCTAAGCATTTTTGCCGTAAACTCCGAAGCATAAACTTGTTGGTCGAAATGTAAAGCCTCTTGAACCGTTTGGTTGCTAGTTACTTCAAAAGGAATGTCACTTACATATAAATTATTAAGTTCAATTTGTTTGATTTTTCCTTTGGCATAAAAAACGATTTTCTTACTATCTGGTGTCCAGGCAAAGTTGGGATAAACACCAAAAATAGCCCAAGTTTCTTGTTGGTCTTTCGTTAAATCATCATATAATGGATATTCTTCGCCAGTTTTTAAGTTTTGCACATAAAGTGCCGATTTCAATCTAACCCTTTTTACGTAAGCAATAAAATTTCCATCAGGAGATACCTGAGGACGAACAGAACCACCAGATTGAGCAATGAAATTCGTCAATTTTCCGCTAGTTAAATCTAACTGTCGGATGGCGTAAATCAAGCCATTTGGGTCTTTGCTATATTGAAAAAAAGGACCTGGAGAAACATCCTCACTGAAATAAAGGAATTTGCCATCGGGCGATACATTTGGTTCGCCTGCGTCTTGTTGGTCGTTCTTGCGTTTGGTCAATTGCACTCCATCGCCACCGTAAATGCTGTACATCCACATTTCGCCAGCACCTAAAGAACGAGAACCTGTAAAGTGCTTTCTGGCAATTAAATAATCACTATTTGGCATCCAAGTAGCATTGTTTAGCAATCTAAAAGTTTCCTTCGTAATTTGCTTTTTGTTGCCGCCTTGTCTATCCATTATCCAAATATTATCGGCGCCGCTTCTATCACTCGTAAACGAAATGTATTTTCCATTAGGGCTAAAACGAGGTTGAACTTCGTAAGAAATACCACCGCTTAGCAATTTCGCAGTTCCGCCAGTAATTGGCATTACATAAATATCGCCCAACATATCGAAAACAATTTCCTTCCCATCTGGACTAACATCTAGGTTCATCCAAGTACCTTCGTTAGTGGTAATGCTGAAGTTTTTGGTAGGACCTTTGAACTTTTCGACATCCCATTTTGGAGCTTCTTTTTTCTCTTGTGCGTTAACGGAACTTAAGGTAAATAACAGTGCTGAGGCAAATACGTACTTCTTCATTCTTAATTTTATCTTAACAACTAAAGGTTGCAATTTAGCTATTTCTTGCCACAGATGCACAGATGTCTTTTTCAAAAAACTGATATAACTGGCATCAAAGCCTTTACAAACATTCTAAACCTTTTTGAGTTAGCCTAAAACAAAATCTGTGCATCTGTGGCTAAACCTTTTGAAAAACCGCCATCGTTTCATAGTTTTGACCATAGCTTTTATATGACTGCAACAGAAGTTTTAAAGAAATATTGGGGATTTGATGTCTTTCGTCCGTTGCAGGAAGAGATTATTCAATCGGTAATTAAAGGCGAAGATACTTTAGCACTTTTGCCAACTGGCGGAGGGAAATCTGTTTGTTTTCAGGTTCCAGCCATCATGAAAGAAGGTATTTGCATTGTGGTTTCGCCTTTGGTAGCACTGATGAAAGACCAAGTAGAAAACCTAAAAGCTAAGGGAATTGAAGCCATTGCAATTTACGCCGGAATGGGCAAGCGAGAAATAGATATTCTGCTGGATAATTGCATCTACGGTAAAATCAAGTTTCTTTATCTCTCTCCAGAAAGATTGCTTTCAGAACTGGTTCGTGTGCGTATTTCTTACATGAATGTGAACTTGATTGCCATAGATGAAGCACACTGTATTTCCCAATGGGGATATGATTTCCGTCCACCTTATTTGAAAGTGAAGGAACTGAGAGAAATTCTTCCTGATGTTCCAGTTTTAGCATTAACGGCAACAGCTACGCCCGAAGTGAGGACAGATATCATAGAAAAACTGGAGCTGAAAGATGCGCAGGTTTTTGTGAAAAGTTTCTCTAGAAAAAATCTCAGTTATGTAGTTTTTAATCTCGATGATAAGCATAAAAAGCTAATTGATATATGTAAAAATGTAAAAGGTTGTGGTTTGGTTTATGTTCGTAATAGACGAGAAACTGCCGAAATAGCCATGTTTTTACAACGGAACCAAATCTCAGCAGATTTTTACCACGCAGGTTTAGAAAAGGATGTTCGTTTCCAAAAGCAGGAAGATTGGAAGAAAGATAAAACCCGAGTGATGGTTGCAACCAACGCTTTCGGAATGGGAATTGACAAGCCTGACGTTCGTTTTGTGGTACATTTAGATTTGCCTGAAAGTTTGGAGGCTTACTATCAAGAAGCGGGCAGGGCAGGACGTGATGAAAAACGAGCATTTGGGGTTTTGCTGACCAATAAAGGCGACCAAAAAGTATTAGAAGCTAAATATACCGACAGCTTTCCATCGGTTGATGAAATTAAAAAAGTTTACCATTATTTAGGTAACTACTACCAATTGGCTTATGGCGCTGGACAAGGCTTAAGCTTCGAATTTGATTTGGCTGATTTTTGCAAACGCTTTAATATTGGTGTGATTAAAACCATGGCTGCGCTGAAGTTTTTAGAGCGTGATGGCTACCTCACACTGTCTGAAAATATCTTTATTTCTTCGAGACTGATGTTTGCCGTTGGCCACGAAGACGTTTACCGTTTCCAAATCGAAAATGCCGCTTTCGACCCGATTATCAAGACTATTCAGCGTTCTTATGGCGGTGCTTTTGATGGTTACGTAAAAATCAAAGAAAGTGATTTGTCTAACAGATTAAAGGTTTCCTACAACGATGTAATTGCTTATTTGAAGAAGCTACAAGAGTATAACGTCATTTCTTATTTGCCTCAAACAGACCAACCACAATTGCAATTTATCACAGCCCGATTGGATATGTTGCATTTGGATGTAGATGCTAAGTTTATAGAACTTAGAAAGCAAATTCAAAGCACTCAGATAGAAGCTGTATTGGCTTACGCTGCGAATGAAATTTGTAGAAGTATTCAATTGTTAACTTATTTTGGAGAAAGCAAAGCTGATAAATGTGGCGTTTGCGATGTTTGCTTAGCAGAGAAGAAACAAGAAGAATTAGCGGAGTATACCGATAAAATCGATTTTGAAATTAGCATGGTGTTGCAAAGTGGCCATTTTGATTTAGATGATTTAGTGAAAAGCATACAAACAGGTACAGATAACGATAAAATAGATAGAATTCGAGAGCTTCTTGACGCTGGAAAAATCAAAACCGATGGGAAGAAGTATTATTTGTAGGATTTGAATGCCAATTAATCCCAATTTAATTAAGTAAACAATCTTTCTTATCTTTGTGTTAGTTAACAAAAACACGTGAAAAATGAGTTACGTAATGTCCTTTCAGGAAAGAGCAAAGTTAGGTTCGGAGAAATTATCCAAGCAATATCCAGTTACGTTAGAAAAAGCACGGAAACAAGCACAGCAATTAAAGACACAAAGCTCTTCAGAAAACAAGAAGAACAGGTCTTAGAAAAATTTATCATCGAAAATAATCTTTGGATTAATGATATAGATTTTTCGAAATACGTAAGTGAAGGTGCCGAACAAAAAGTTTACCTAAAAGACGATAAACACGTCATTAAACTTAACGATGCCATTTACTATACTTCGTGGATAGATTATTTCTACAATCTATTACTGCACAATTATTTTTTTCCCGATACAGCATACGAATTAATAGGATTTACAAGAGATGATGATAATGTGTTATATGCCGTTGTTCAGCAATCATTTGTAACTATTACCAACATAACAAATTTGGAGCAGGTAAAGGCATTTCTAACCCAAAACGGATTTTTGAATTCTAGAAATAATGACTACTACAATCCAGAATTAGGTATTATATTGGAAGATTTGCATGATGAAAATGTACTGACTAGTAATGAAATACTTTTCTTTATAGATACAGTCTTTTACCTTAAAGATGATTTCTGGAAGGATTAACAAAATGTAATTAATCAATTTTCCTATCTTAGCCGCAATAAACAAGCAGATTTATGAAAGATGAGCTTTCAAAGTCCCCTTCTGGGGATTTAGGGGTTAAAAACGATAAAAAGACAATTCGCTCTTGGGCCTTTTTCGATTGGGCAAATTCAGCATACAATCTAGTCATTACTTCAACCATATTTCCAGCTTATTACACGGCTATAACTGGAGATAAAGATGATAACACTATCGATTATGTTTATTTCTTTGGTTATAAAATCATCAATTCGGCACTGTACAGTTATGCTATGGCGTTTGCCTTCTTGGTGATTGCAATATTGTCTCCAATATTATCTTCCATTGCCGACACCAGAGGTAACAAGAAAATCTTTATGAAAATGTTCACCTACATTGGCGCAACTGCCTGTAGTGCATTGTTTTTCTTCGAAATTAATGCAGATAAAGGAGTAAATACACTGAATTTTAGTGTCATCATGTTTGTAATTGCAGCCATTGGCTTTTGGGGAAGTTTGGTGTTTTATAATTCTTACTTGCCAGAAATTGCTACAGTAGAAGAACAGGATAACGTAAGTGCAAAAGGTTTCACTTATGGATATGTAGGTAGCATTGTCTTGCAAATCATCTGCTTTGTTTTTGTATTTAAGCCAGAATGGTTTGGCATTGTAGATGCTTCAATCCCAGCTCGTTTGTCGTTCCTTTTAGTTGGTATTTGGTGGGTTGGTTTTGCTCAAATTCCATTCAGAAACTTGCCAAAGGGAAGTCCTAACTTCAAAGCAGAAAAGAAAAACATTATGAGCAGCGGTTTCCAAGAACTTAACAAAGTTTGGAAACAGGTAAAACAAATGAAGTATCTGAAGCGGTTTCTCTTTGCGTTCTTTTTTTACTCAATGGGTGTACAGACAGTGATGTTAGTGGCCACTATTTTCGGAGAAAAGATATTACATCTTCCAACTACTAAACTCATCGCAACCATCCTTATTTTACAATTGGTAGCTATTCCTGGCGCAATGCTGATGTCTTATCTATCCTCAAAGAAATTTGGAAACGTAAACGTACTGATTGGCGTAGTTGTCATTTGGATTGGAAGTTGTATTGCCGCTTACTTCATCCATACCGAAATGCAATTCTATGCTTTAGCTGCAGTTATTGGCTTAATTATGGGCGGAATTCAATCTTTATCACGTTCTACATATTCAAAATTCTTACCTCAATCAAGTCCAGACCATACCTCTTTTTTTAGCTTTTACGATGTAACAGAGAAGGTTGCGCTGGTTTTCGGGATGTTCAGTTTCGGGTACATTGAAGTATTAAGTGGCAGTATGCGTAATTCGGTGATAGCGTTAGCGTTGTTTTTCGTTTTTGGTTTAGTATTTTTGCTGCTCTTAAAAAAGGTAGAGCCCAAAGCCGTGGTGGTCTATTAAGTGATTTTAAGAGCAGATACCTAAATAAATATAATGAAGATAGAGCTATTTATCCCTTGTTTCATAGACCAATTATATCCGGAAACGGCCTTTAACACCATCAAAGTTTTAGAAAAAGCAGGTTGCGAAATTGTTTATAACTCAAAACAAACCTGTTGTGGTCAGCCGGCTTATAACGCAGGTTACTGGGAGCAAGCTAAGGAGATAGGTACTAAATTTTTGTCAGATTTTTCGGAAACTGAATATATCGTTGCACCATCAGCATCTTGTGTAGGCATGGTTAAAGGCGGTTTCAACGATTTGTTTACCAATACCATCGTTCATAATAAATGCAGAAATGTACAGTCAAATATTTTCGAACTGTCTGATTTTCTTATCAACGTATTAAAAAAAGATTACTTCGGTGCTGAATTAGAGGGCAAAGCAGTTTACCACGACTCGTGCAGTGGTTTAAGAGAATGCAAAATCAAAGAAGAACCTCGTCAGCTACTTTCTAGAGTTATAGGTTTGGAAATGCTCGAAATGAAGGATACCGATATGTGCTGTGGCTTTGGTGGTACGTTTGCTGTAAAGTTTGATGCTATTTCTTCGGCAATGGCAGAGCAAAAAGTAAATAATGCACTAGAAATGGATGCAGATTATATCATTTCCACTGACCTTTCTTGCTTGCTTCACTTAGATGGTTACATCAAAAAAAACAACATTCCACTTAAAACAATGCACTTGGCAGATGTATTGGCAAACGGTTGGTTAGAAAGTACCGAATATTAATTTTTCTCTCTGATTAAACCTATTGCCGAAATATCAATCAAAGCAGCTGCAAATTAGCCAATTGTTACATTGTAAAACTACAGTTATAAATCAAAAATATAACTTTCGTTAACATATATTTTGTTGCAATAGAATTAATTTTGCTGACTACAATTACTAACAAAACAACTTTATATAAATGAAAAAAATATTCATCGCTTTTTTAAGCGTTTTGGCTTTTACAGTAAATGCACAGGCTCAAAAAAAATCTGGAGCTATCCAATTCGAAACTATCATTGACCCCATCGCGGTTGCTGAGGCTAGTGGAAGACAAATCCCAGAGCAAATGAGAGCTCGTATGCCTAAATCTATCAAATCTAATTACGAATTGCTTTACAATGCTACCAACGCAAGCTATATGCCTGTTACCGAAACAGAGGATAGCAATAGCGGCGGTGGTCCAGGTGGTGGTATGAGATTTGGTGGCGGTTTTGGTGGTGGTAACAGAGAGTATTATTATACTTTCGCTGACCAAAAGGTGGTAGAAGTTTTTGATATGATGGATACCACTTATGTAATGCCAACTAAGTTAACCGTTGCATCTATTAACCAATTTGGTGGTGGTAATGGTGGAAGAAACAACAATCAAAGTAATAATGCGGTTCAGTTTTTAGATGTACCACCTGTAGTAGATATCATTAAATCTGATGAAACTAAGAAAATCGTAGGTATCGATTGCAAAAAAGTAACCATCAAAACAACTCGCAAAGCTAAGGTTTTAGATATGGATAAAGATGTGGTTGATGAAACTGTGCTTTGGTATACCAATGATTTAGGCTTCAACTTTTCGCCAATGCCAAATTTCTGGACAGAAGGAGCAGTATTAGCTATCGAAATTAAAGGTGGAGGTACAACGGCAAAAAGCATAGAATACAGAAACGTTGGTAATAAAGACGTAACTGCGCCTAAAAAGGCTATTGCAATTACTCAAGAACAGTATCAAGCTAAACAAGCTGCGATGATGGCTAGGTTTAGAAATAACAACGGCAACCGTCAAGGTGCTACAGGAAGAGTAAACTAAGAAATTCCATTTTATATTTTCGGAATGTCTCGGCTGTGGTCGGGACATTTTTTTATGGACGGTTCCCGCAGATTTTCGCTGATAGAACCGCAGATTTAAGGAGATTTTACTATTCGAATATTAGCGTAAATCTGCGGATTAGAGTTTAAGACATGGTATCTGCGAAAACTGCGGGAAAACAATTAGAGCCCGTTCACCTTCCTAAAAATAGATTTAGCAATTTCATCAGTATTGAAATTTACAAGAATACCTAGTTTTAAGCCAGACAACTTCAAGTAAGTGATTAATTGTTTGTGATGAACATTCAACAGCGTTTCAACTGATTTTATTTCGATGATAACTTTATCTTCAACTAAAAAGTCTAACCGATAACATACATCCAATTGAATACTTTCATATTGCATAGCTAAAGGAACTTGTTTAGCATAGAAAAGTCCTCGTCTTCCTAATTCAAATCCTAAAGCGGCTTCATAAGCAGACTCTAAAAGACCAGGGCCAAGGTTGTTGTATACGTCGAAAATCGCTCCACGTATTTCATAAGAGATTTCATTTTCAGTCATAATTTCATAGAATAGGTGACTTGAAGATAATGTTTTTTAAAATAACTCCCGCAGATTTAACAGATTGAATACGCAGATATAAAAAGATTTTTATTTTACACGCTTCAGCGCAAATCTGCGGAAGCATCAGCGAAATCTGCGGGCTAAAAGTTTAAAAATCCAATCTAAAAACCCTATCTTTGCACCAAAATAAAATCACACACGTAAGTGATTTTGCATAACAATTTTATAAACTCTAAATCATAGTTGTAGATGATTAACATTACATTACCTGACGGCTCGGTACGTCAGTATGAACAGGGCGTAAATGCCCACCAAATTGCCTTATCAATCTCAGAAGGCTTAGCAAGAAACGTTTTAGCGGCAGAAGTAAATGGAGAAGTTTGGGACAGTTCACGTCCAATCGAAGCCGATGCTGCGGTTAAATTATTGACTTGGAACGACACAGAAGGTAAATCAACTTTCTGGCATTCGTCGGCACACATCATGGCCGAAGCCTTAGAAGCACTTTATCCAGGTACTAAATTCGGTATCGGTCCAGCTATCGAAACTGGTTTTTATTACGATGTAGACTTTGGCGATAGAGAATTTTCATCTGATGATTTCAAGAAAATCGAAGATAAAATGCTAGAGCTGGCTAAGCAAAAAGAAGTTTTCGAACGTAAAAGCGTAAGCAAAGCTGATGCTGTAAAATATTTCACCGAAAAAGGTGACGAATACAAATTAGACTTAATTGACGGCTTAGAAGACGGGAAAATTACTTTCTATACACAAGGTGATTTTACTGATTTATGCCGAGGTCCACATATCCCAAATACAGGTTTCATCAAGGCAATAAAATTGATGAATGTTGCTGGTGCTTATTGGAGAGGTGACGAAACTAAAAAACAGTTAACTCGTATTTACGGCGTTACTTTCCCTAAAGCTAGTGAGTTAACAGAGTATCTTCACATGATTGAAGAAGCTAAAAAACGTGACCACCGTAAGCTAGGTAAAGAATTGGAACTTTTCACCTTCTCAGAAAAAGTAGGGATGGGCTTGCCAATGTGGTTGCCAAAAGGTACTGCATTGCGTGAACGTTTGGTTCAGTTCTTAACTAAAGCGCAGCAAAAAGCTGGTTACGAACAAGTAATTACGCCGCATATTGGCCACAAAAATTTGTACATTACTTCTGGTCACTATGAGAAATATGGTAAGGATGCTTTTCAGCCAATAAAAACACCACAAGAAGGAGAGGAGTTTTTCTTAAAACCGATGAACTGCCCGCACCACTGCGAGTTGTATAAATTTAAACCTCGTTCGTACAAAGATTTGCCGGTTCGTTTTGCGGAATTTGGTACAGTTTATCGTTACGAGCAAAGTGGCGAATTACATGGTTTAACTCGTGTACGTGGCTTTACTCAAGATGATGCCCACTTGTTCTGTCGTCCAGACCAAGTGAAAGACGAGTTTAAAAAAGTAATTGATTTGGTCCTTCATGTATTTAAATCTTTAGGTTTTGATAACTATGTTGCTCAGGTTTCATTACGCGACCCAGAGAATAAAACAAAGTACATCGGTTCTGATGAAAATTGGAAATTAGCTGAAACTTCAATTATTGAAGCGGCGGAGGAGAAAGGTTTGCCAACTGTAGTTGAATATGGAGAAGCAGCTTTTTACGGTCCGAAGTTAGATTTTATGGTGCGTGATGCTTTGGGCAGAAAATGGCAATTAGGTACCATTCAGGTAGATTATAACTTGCCAGAGCGTTTTGAATTGGAATATACTGGTAGTGATAATCAAAAACATCGCCCGGTAATGATACACCGTGCGCCATTTGGTTCTATGGAGCGTTTCGTTGCGGTATTGATTGAGCACTGCGGTGGAAACTTCCCATTATGGCTTTCTCCTGAGCAATACATCATTTTGCCTATTTCAGAAAAATATGAAGAATATGCGAAAAAAGTTTCAGAAGAGCTAAATAATTCCGATATTCGCGGTCTAATTGACTTTCGTGATGAGAAAATCGGAAGAAAAATTAGAGATGCTGAAGTTAAAAAGTTGCCTTATATGCTGATAATCGGCGAAAAGGAAATGGAAGAAGGAAAAGTTTCTGTTCGTAAACATGGCGAAGGAGATTTGGGAAGCATGACTTTGGCAGAGTTTAGTGAATTAATTAATAAAGAAATAACAGTTTAAACAAGGAAAGCATTTGGCATTAGGAAGACCAGGATTTAACAGGGGACCACGTCCACCTTTTAAGAAAAAAGAAGCAGAACATAATATTAACGAACACATTCGTGCACAAGAAGTTAGGCTAGCTGGGGATAATGTAGAGCAAGGTATTTATCCTTTGTCGAAAGCGTTGGCGCTTGCCGATGAGCTTGAGCTTGATTTAGTAGAGATTTCTCCAAACGCTAACCCACCGGTTTGCCGTATTATGGACTATAGTAAGTTCTTATACGAGCAAAAGAAAAAGCAAAAGGAAATTAAAGCTAATGCTAAGCAAACGGTTATTAAAGAAATCCGTTTCGGACCTAATACCAACGACCACGATTTTCAATTCAAATTGAAACACGCCATCGGTTTCTTGGAAGCAGGCGAGAAAGTAAGAGCTTACGTACACTTTAAAGGTAGAGCTATTGTTTACAAAGAACAAGGCGAAATCTTATTGTTGAAATTTGCCCAAGCATTGGAAGAAATAGGTAAAGTAGAGCTTTTACCTAAATTAGAAGGTAAGCGTATGTTTTTAACATTAGCACCTAAAGCAGCAAAAAAATAATAAATTATATAAATTAACAGGTTATGCCAAAAATGAAAACCAATTCCAGTGCTAAAAAGCGTTTTTCGCTT
>NZ_JAVHXT010000017.1 GCF_031119335.1 Pedobacter sp. | reverse complement strand
TAGGTAAGAATGTTATGTTTTTCAAATTAAAAAAAGTATAATGCACTACGGGTTAAGAAAATGTTTAAATTTCATTGAAAAAACACTTAGGCAGGTGAAGGACACCCGGCCTATAGTTCTGGTTCAATGTCATTAAGTTAAGAAAGCTTAATCCGTTGGCAGGGACGCCAACGGTTGCAAAATTAAGTCTTGGCGTCCTCGCTAACGCATAGCATAATGACATTGAGTTCTAGCTAGAATTTGATGTCTTCACCAACCTCAGCCTGTTATATTAGCCAATTTTTAAACAGTTTCTTATAAAATATCAAAATAAATCAACATTTACTGTCATTTCTATTTTGAAAGTTGGGAATTATTACATTATATTTACCCCAACCAAAACCACTACACACAATAATAAAATGGGAGATTTCGACAACAAAGAGAGAGAAGAGGTTTTTTCGAAGAAAGTAAGAGCGGGTAAACGTACTTATTTTTTTGATGTAAAAGCTACACGTTCAGGTGACTATTACCTTACGTTAACCGAGAGTAAGAAAAGATTAGAAGATGGCGTTTTTGTAAAGCACAAAATTTTCTTGTACAAAGAAGATTTCGAGAAATTTACAGAGGGGTTAACAGAAACAGTAGATTATATCAAATCTCGCCAAGAAGTTGTAGAAAAACGCTACGAGTTCTCTGAAAACCCAGAATACGCAGCAAAAGCTGATGACGATTTTTCATTCTAAAATTACTCGATAAAAATATAATCCTTCCCATTTGGGAGGGATTTTTTGTTTAAACAAATCGCCAAATTTTTAGCCACAGATGTACGGATTTAGAACGTTGATTTTTTTGATTAATTTATTCCTATTTTAAAATATAAATAAATTCATCTGTGCATCTGTGGCAAAGAAAACTCCCAAAAATTATGAAACAGTTATCCGTATTTTTTGTAGCCTGTTTAATATCCTTCACAGCTTTTGCTCAAACAGAAAAAATAGATACCAAGCTTACTAAAATGATTGCCGATTTGGCCCAAGGTTTTAATGGTGATGTTGGGATTTATGTAAAATCCTTAAAAACCGGAAAAATAGCTGCGCTAAACGCTGATACCATTTTCCCGACTGCCAGCATGATCAAAGTGCCTATTACCTGTGGAATTTTCGATAAAATTGAGAAAGGAGAATTGGATTATAAAGCACAATTAACCTACAAAGACAGTTTGCTTTATGCTGGCGAGGATATTCTGGGTTCGTTTAAAAACGGTGAAAAGATTTGGTTAGCTAAGGTGTTGATGCTGATGATCACTACCAGTGATAATACGGCAAGTTTATGGTGCCAAAGTTTAGCAGGAACTGGTGTAGCTATTAATAAACTGATGGAGCAGTACGGTCTTCAGCATACTCGTGTGAATTCTAGAACCCCAGATCGCCAAGCTAACCAGCGTAAATATGGTTGGGGCCAAACAACGCCAAGAGAAATGGCAACTTTGCTAACTTTAATTAGAGATGGTAAAATGATTAGCCCGGCGGCATCAGAACGTATTTACAGAAACCTGATCCGCATTTATTTTGATAATGAAGCGCTGTCTGAAATTCCACCTTATGTACAAGTAGCATCTAAATCGGGTGCAGTTAACGCTTCTCGTTCTGAGGTAGTTTTAGTAAATGCACCACACGGCGATTACATTTTCTGCATCACCACAAAAAATCAAAAAGATACCAGATGGCAATACGATAATGAAGGTGAAGTGTTAGTACGCAAATTGAGTAAAATGCTTTGGAACTATTTTGAGCCAAAAAGTAACTGGGAGCCAGCAAAAGGTATGGAAAAGTACCACTAAGATCTAAATTCCACCTAAAACTGCCGAAAATAACGTAACCACATAAAGCCCGATAAATACAATTGCTAAAACACCAAAGTACTTAAAAAGCGATTTTAACCTGTTCATCGCTTCGTTCAGATTTTCTTGTTCGCCGTACAATACACCTTGTTTGGCTTTCATTGCGTAGCGAACCATCAAAAGGCTAGGATAGAAGATCAGTAAACCATAGAATAAAAATACAATGGAAATAGTAGTGCCATCCATTGCTCCTAATTGACCAAGCATTTTTCCCATTTCGGGGTTGGCATTAATGGTTGGACCAACGGTTAATGCTGCTAGCAGCAAAAAAGCCGAAATTACAAAGCCTACAATACCTAAGAAATTTGCCCATTTGGCCATATCGTAGATATAACTACGCATGTCTTCTGTTACGATTAGCTGAGGGTGTTTTTGATTTTCTAGGTCTTGAAACTGCTCTTGATCTTCCATTGCTTTGTATTCTAGGTGCTAAGCTAGGGATTTATTTTTAGAGTTGGAAGGTTGGAAGGTTGGAAGGTTGGAGGGTTTGAGGGTTGGAATCAATAATACGTTTTAAATTTATTAAACCACGAAGTGGTGATATTATTATAGCAAACAGAAAATTTGTAAGAACAACCCCGAAGGGGTGACATTATTGATACGTTTGCAGGCTGAAAAGTAGATAGTTGTAATGCTTTCTGTAAAATAAACCTTATTGGAGCGGTATACCCCCGATTCTTCATCGGGGGATTTAGCGGAAAGAAGGGCTGGCTTTAATTGTAAGTGGGGTTTTGCTTTTCTAATTAAGGTTGGAAGGTTTTTTGGAAAATGACCATTCGAGTTCGTGATAACATTTGAACCGGGCAAATTTCAATGTTACAACAATAAAATAATCAGGCAATAAAACAATAAAACAATTACTTATCTTTGCGCCTTGATTTTGGATTGCTAAGAACAATCTGAAATCGTAAATCTAAAATCGTAAAATATAATGGCATTACAATGTGGTATAGTAGGCTTACCAAACGTAGGTAAATCGACTTTATTTAACTGTTTATCTAACGCAAAGGCGCAATCTGCTAACTTCCCTTTCTGTACAATAGAACCAAATGTGGGCGTAATTACCGTTCCAGACGAGCGTTTAAACAAACTAACAGAACTGGTAAAACCACAACGTGTAGTTCCTAATACGATCGAAATTGTTGATATCGCAGGTCTGGTAAAAGGTGCTTCGAAAGGAGAGGGCTTGGGTAACCAGTTTTTGGGAAATATCAGAGCTACTAATGCTATTATTCACGTTTTACGTTGCTTTGATGATGGAAATATCATTCACGTTGATGGTTCTGTAGATCCAATTCGTGATAAGGAAATTATTGATACCGAGTTACAATTAAAAGATTTAGATACGGTAAGCAAGCGTATCCAAAAGATAGAAAAGCAAGCTAAAAACGATAAAGATGCGAAGAAAGAATTCGATATCTTGTCGGTAGTGAAAGACCATTTAGAAACTGGTAATTCTGTTCGTTCTGCAAACTTATCTGTAGAAGATTTTGAATTTATTGGTGGATTAGGTTTGTTAACCCAAAAACCAGTAATGTACGTTTGTAACGTAGATGAGGCATCGGTAGTAACTGGAAATGCTTATGTAGAGAAAGTTAAAGCCGCGGTAGCTAACGAAAATGCCGAGGTGTTGATTATCTCTGCTAAAATCGAATCGGAAATTGCTGAATTGGAAGATTACGAAGAACGCCAGATCTTTTTGCAAGATTTAGGCTTAGATGAATCTGGTGTAGCAAAGCTGATTAGAGCTGCATATCGTTTGTTAGATTTATATACTTATTTCACTGCTGGTGTACAAGAAGTAAGAGCCTGGACCATTACCAAGGGTTTCACTGCTCCGCAAGCTGCAGGTGTGATCCACACCGATTTTGAGAAAGGTTTTATCCGTGCAGAGGTAATTAAATACAATGATTTTGTAACCTTAGGTTCTGAAAATGCATGTAAAGAAGCTGGTAAATTAGGTGTAGAAGGTAAAGCTTATGTGGTAGAAGATGGTGATATCATGCACTTTAGATTTAATGTGTAACCCCCTAAATCCCTAAATGGGGACTTTGATAGAAACGCCCTTAGATTGCAAAATCTAAGGGCGTTTTGGTTTTTTCGTCTTTGAGAGGATTTAGAGATTACTTAGCTCGGAAATTATGGTGCAATGTGTATTCAAAGCCGTTCAGCCCCACTCTCTTGGCATTACTGAATTTTCGTCATATAATGGCTGCTAACGGTTTCGGGCTTTGCGTTCGGGCGGGTTTCGGAGCACAAAGCTTCAATTTATTGCCAAAGTTTATTAGAAGCACAAAACTCCAAGTTTGCACGTCAGCCCGCCTGACGCAAAACCCGTGTTAGTGGCAGTTTATTCTATTTTTAATTGATTAGTTAAGTTGTCTAAAAATACTTTCGTCAATTCTTTTTGCTTTTTACTTTTCGTTTCGTCAATTAGTTTATTGTAGTAAGTTGAAGCTTTGTCAATTCCTATTTCAGAAAACTCTTTAGCAATTTCTGGTCTATTAATTTTTAAGTTTATCTCTTTTAGTAACCAAATAAAATTGAACTCACTATAAACGTAGTATTTGTCTAAAAGAACAACTCTCTTGCTAGTCAAAAAATCATTAGGTTTTATTCTGTCAAATGGGGTAGGAAAATTATTGAAGTCTTGATAGAATTTTTCTCCAAATTTTTCTAACGCTTCAAATATTTGATTTAAAGATTTGATATTGTCATCTTCATTGTCTCGGAATGTCCAGTGATAATCTCCTTCTCCTTTTGGGCTAAGTCTTTGTCTAACCAAGCAACTTGCATAAGAAACTTTACTTGGGTCAGTTTTACCTGCTAAATCAGGAATAAAGTCAAAGTGAATGGCTGTCTCACAACAAACTAAGCCTCCATACCACGAACCTTGAATACCCAAAATTTGTATAATGTTATTTTCGGTAGTTCTATAAAAATTAAAACCGCTTCCTTTCCATCCTTTTTCCCTAAGTCGTGGAGCCAAAAATTTTGTTGAAAGCTTTTTGAATTCGCTTGCGTTCATTTTATTCGTGAAGGTTGTCTTTAAATTGCCACTAACTAGTGTATTTGCGCAATTATATTACGCCAATCCCGCCTAAAATGGTAGGATTGGCGCAACTGCTCTACGGTAAATATAAATATTTGCTCGGAAAATGAGAATGGGGAAGTAGACCTTAAACCAAAAAAGCAGGGCCGGCATTTCATATGTACAACCCTGCTTTCCTTTATCAGTTAAACAGTTCAACAATCGAACAATTAACTCTATTTCTTCATCATTTTCAAGAAAGTAGCCAATTTAGCTTTCATTTCTCTACGATCTACAATAAAATCTAGGAAACCGTGCTCCAAAACAAATTCTGAAGTTTGGAAACCTTTCGGCAAATCTTTTTTAATCGTTTCTTTAATTACACGAGGACCAGCGAAACCGATTAATGCTCCTGGTTCTGCAATATTGATATCGCCCAACATGGCATAAGAAGCTGTTACACCACCTGTGGTTGGGTCGGTTAATAACGAAATGTAAGGAATTTTTGCCTGACTTAACAAAGCCAGTTTTGCCGATGTTTTAGCCATTTGCATTAATGAAAATGCAGCCTCCATCATACGTGCGCCACCAGATTTAGAAATCATCAAGAAAGGAATTTTCTTTTTCAAGCTGTAGTCAATAGAACGAGCGATTTTTTCGCCCACTACAGAGCCCATAGAACCACCAATGAAATTGAAGTCCATACAAGCAATTACGATATCTTCACCATCTATTTTGCCATAAGCAGCACGGATAGCATCTTTTAAGCCCGTTTTTTTGGTGGTTTCTACAATCCTATCAGTGTAAGGTTTGCTATCTACAAAACTTAACGGATCGCCAGAAGTTAAATTGGCATCTAGCTCTGTAAACTCATTATTATCAAAAAGTACGTTGAAATATTCTTTAGAACCTACGCGTAGGTGGTAACTGCAGTATTGACAAACCCACTTGCTTTCTTGAAGGTCGGCACTGTGAAGGGCTTTCTTGCAGCTCGGACACTTGTTCCATAAGCCATCTGGCGCCTCTTTCTTCTCGTCTGTACTAGTGCTAATCCCTTTATTCTCTCTTTTAAACCAAGACATGTGTATTTTTTAAAATGCGATTACAAAGAAACGAAAAAAAAAATTAACGCAAAACGCAGTTTTCAGTTAATAAACACCAGTTTTTAATTTACAGTTTCATTATTGTTATTTGAAAAGATAGTATAGTACTCCTATTTAAGTTCAGCCCCGCCATCCGCTTTACTTCTCCCGATGAAAAATCGGGATACGTGTTCGCTACTGTCGGGTTTAAAATGCAAATGTTGTGCACAGGTTGAAGTTCTCCAAACCCGATTGCAGTGAAAATACTTTTTGTTGGTGTCACCCTGAGCTTGTCGAAGGGTTGTTTATAATAAGCAGATGCTTCGACAAGCTCAGCATGACAAAGTTGAGTGGCAATTGCAACAAAAAGATTGCAACGGAAAGCGGGACTAGCGGAACGTTTGGAAAACGGCAATTGCTTTTCAAAAATAAATTATCAAAAATCAAATCTCAATGAACAAGCAACCAACTAATGAACCAATTAACAAATGTTGAGCAATGCGAAATCCCGATACTTCCTATCGTGTGGACACATCTCATTCCTCCCCCTTGAATCCCCCTCCAAAGGGGGACACATAGCGCTTAAGCATTTTGCATATCCCCCTCTAAGAGGGGGCAGGGGGAGGAAAAATGGCATTTGCTAATATTTGTGTCCACACGATAGGATACTTCGGGAAACACAATTAGCCAAATAACCAATTAAAACGATTAACCAGAAAACAAGCCTTAGTGTATAATTGACAATAAGTAAAATTTAATTACATTTGTGAACGAACATTAGTTGTTAGATTAATTTTCCTAACTTCGAAACAATAATAAAACTAAATATAAAATGAGTTTAAAAGGCTACAAAGGCGTAATCCACGGGACTGCAGTTCAAGAATTGTTTGAGCAGGCCAAAAAACATCAATTTGCACTTCCAGCAGTAAACGTAACAGGAACCAATACGATTAATGCGGTAATGGAAACTGCGAAGGCGGTAAATTCGCCGGTAATTATCCAATTGTCTAACGGTGGTGCACAGTTTTATGCTGGCAAAACCTTAAATAACGACAATCTACAAGCTTGTGTTTTAGGCGCTGTTTCTGCTGCTAAGCATGTGCATTTATTGGCAGAGCATTACGGTGTTGCGGTTATTTTGCACACTGACCACGCTGCTAAAAAGTTGTTACCTTGGATTGATGGCTTGTTAGACCACGGTGAAAAATTCTTTGCCGAAACTGGTAAACCTTTGTTCTCATCGCACATGTTGGATCTTTCTGAAGAGCCAATTGAAGAAAACATCGAAATTTCTGCCAAATACCTAGAGCGCATGAAAAAACTAGGTATGACTATAGAGATTGAGTTAGGTGTAACTGGTGGTGAAGAAGATGGTGTGGATAACAGCGATGTAGATAGCTCTAAATTATATACGCAACCAAGTGAAGTTGCTTACGCTTACGAAGAACTGAGCAAAGTAAGCGACCAGTTTACGGTTGCGGCAGCTTTTGGTAACGTACATGGCGTATATAAGCCAGGTAATGTGAAATTACAACCAATCATTTTAAAAAATTCTCAAGATTTTATCAAAGAGAAATATAGCTTAACTGCTGAGAAGCCAATTAACTTTGTATTCCACGGTGGTTCTGGTTCTTCGCAAGAAGAAATTAGAGAGGCAATTTCTTACGGAGCAATTAAAATGAACATCGACACAGATTTGCAATGGGCTTTTTGGGATGGTATTTTAGGCTTCTACAAAAAGAACGAAGCTTATTTGCAAGGTCAGATTGGTAACCCTGATGGCGAAGATAAACCTAACAAGAAATTCTACGATCCACGTGTGTGGTTGCGTAAATCGGAAGAAGCGTTTGTTGCTCGTTTAAAAGTAGCTTTCGAAGATTTGAACTGCGTTAACGCAAATGATAAATTGTAAGATTTAGCATCACGTATATTTAAAGCCATCCCGAAATGTCGGGATGGCTTTTTTGTTTGCTAATAGCCCGTAATTGCGAGGCACGAAGCAATCTTAAAAGTTATATCACTAAAGTTGTAGGATTGCTTCGTGCCTCGCAATGACGATAGAACTAAACATTCCTTATAATTCCGTAAATTTCTAGTCTAAAACTTAAAACATGAGCACAAAAAATAAAGTCAGCTTGTTTGAGAGATTTTCAAATGCTGCTACCAAGTTTACAGGAAGTTCGCCAGCTTTTATCTCTGCGGTAGCTATCGTGGTAATCTGGGCAGTTTCGGGTCCAATTTTTCATTACTCTGAAACTTGGCAATTGGTAATCAATACGGGCACTACAATTATCACTTTCCTAATGGTTTTCTTGATCCAAAAAGCACAGAATAAAGATGGAAAAGCCATTCAATTGAAGTTGAATGAGCTGATTGCTTCTCACGAGAAAGCCAGTAATAGGATGGTGGATATTGAAGATTTAACCGAAGAAGAACTAGACCAATTCCATAAGTTTTACGCTACTTTGGCTAAGTTGGCCGATGATGATGCTGACATCCATCAATCGCATTCTATTGATGTGGCTAAGAAACTGCATCGCCAAAAGATGGTGAAAATGATAAAAGACGTGGTGAATGATGGGAAGAGGGATTGAGTTAGCCACAGATGCACAGATTGTGGATTACATAGGGATGAAACACCCGCCCGTTGGGCACCCCTCTGAGAGAGGGGAATGCCATATACAATTCCCTCCGACTAGTCGGAGGGTGGTCGAAGACTGGGGTGTTTTATTAATATGCTCTATTTAATCACTAATTCCTTCCAAACTCTTCCGCTATTAACTCCTTACTCACGGCAGCTCCAGCCATGTTGCCGGCGTAAACTGCATTTGCTACAGCCCGCATCATGCAGGTACTATCGCCAGCAGCAAATATGTTATCTACTGTGGTTTTTTGAAAAGCATCTACTTGTATAAGCCCCATTTCTGTGAACTCGCAGCCTAAGCTTTCTGGTATATTGCTATGTTGTGTAAATGGTATCTTAGCGTATAAGGCATCCAATTTTTGAGTGCTACCATCTGAAAATATCAGTTCTTGAATTTGGCCTTCTTGATGTGAAATTTTTACAATCTCTTTTTCTACTACACCGATATTTCTACTGGCTAAGGTTTTTATTTGTTCACCGCTTAAACCCGACTTTCCGTTGGTGTAAATAGTGAGGTACTTAGTCCAGTTCCAGAGCAGTTTACCAAATTCGTAAGCCATATTTCCATTGGCAAATAAACCAGTTTTCTGATTACGAACTTCGTATCCGTGGCAATACGGACAGTGAATTACACTAATTCCCCAGCATTCGGCAAAACCATCAATATTGGGCATTTCATCTTTAACCCCCGTAGCAAAAATCAACTTTCTGCCTGAGAAAATCTGTTTAGATTGAGTTGTGATCTCAAAACCGTTATCGATCTTTTTACCTTCAATAGCAATATCATTTACAAAAGAAGCAGTATCATAATTGGCAACCTGCGATTTTGCCAGCTCCGAAATTTCCTTCGGAGTTTTGCCATCTTGTGTAAGGAAATTGTGCGAATGTGGTGTTTGTTTATTACATGGATTACCACTGTCAATTATTAAAACTTTTTTTATTGATCTGCCCAAGGCCATTGCCGCAGATAAGCCCGCATAGCTTCCGCCTATGATGATTACATCGAAATTTTGTTGATTTGCCATATTTTGCTCAATTATAATTGAACAAACGTAATTAATTTTTGTTTAATGCAATATTGTTGCGTTTGTTATTTCAAAAGAATGACAATCTTATGCTTCATCCATAAGCTTTTGAAATTGCGTTACAAATTGGCCAACGTGATAGCCATCTGCCAAACCGTGGTGAATATGAATAGAAACAGCCATCGTTTTAATGCCTTCTTTTTCTGTCACTTTACCGAATGATATTTTTGGAGAACTATCCGGAAAGGTAAAACTGCGGGCGTGGGATAGGGAAGTAAAGTCTACCCAAGGAATAGCAGAAAAATGTATTTCGCTAGCTCCAGGTTTTGATGGCGTTAAACCTTCTGTGCTTTGCACTACTTGTATCGCCTTTTGTGCATCGGCAATAAAGATATTTTCATCGGTATTATAATCAAAGTAAGCAAAACCGAAAGTGCCATTTGGACGATTAATGGTAGTAGAAACGCTGGCTTGGTCGTGGATAATTACCTCATCATTTAAAATGCGATAACGAAATTCTTCGATTGAATTGGCAGCTTTTAAAGCTCTGTACAGGTAGTACAAAAAAAACGATTTGCTGGTTGCTTTGGCATTTGCGTAGGCTTTAGTGCAGTCGATATTTACCACCACACCAAAAAAGGGTTCTTCAAATTGACTGAAGAGTTTAAAGTGTTCTCTGCGTTTCCAGGTTTCTATGTTGATTTTTTTCATGTTCTTAGTTATAAGCCACAGATTTATTTAGATAATAATTTATAAAATATTACATCTGTGCATCTGTGGCAAACGTTTTATAACAACCCAATAATCTGGTCAATACTCGTTACCGAAACAAAGTTTGGGTGATTTATTGGTTCTTCATGCAGTTCGTGTACCCAAGTAGTGTGGTAGGGCACTTCTATCGCAAAAGCATTTAAGGCCAGCACAGGCACAATATCCGAACGGCGAGAATTGCCAACCATTAAAAAATGTTCTGGCTTACAATCTAAATGCTTAATTAGTTTTTCGTAATGGCGGGGCTGCTTATCGCTCATAATTTCGATGTGGTGAAAATACTTTGCCAATCCAGATTTTTCTAATTTTCGCTCTTGATCTAATAAATCGCCTTTGGTAGCCATTACCAATCTGTATTTGCCATGCAGGTGTTGTAAGGTTTCTTCAATTCCATCTAAAAGTACGATGGGCTTTTGCAGTAAACGGTGACCAATATCAAATATCTGATTGATTAAATTACCATCTACTTTCTCGCCGCTCAATTTAGTGGCTGTTTCTACCATACAAAGCATGCACCCTTTAATGCCATAACCATACATTTTTAGGTTTTTCATTTCGATATTGAACAACTCTTTAATCACATCATTTTGTGGTAAATGCGGAAGTAACTGAGCAAATTCTAATTCTGCCTCCCTAAAATAAGGTTCGTTCTCCCATAAAGTATCATCGGCATCAAAGGCAATGGTTTTGATTTGGTTCTTCATCGTTTATCTTTGTTAATATTGCAAATGTCTGCGAAATTTTTGCAGCAGAAAAGGACAAATGTCCAAAAGAAATTTATGCTAAGAACAAATACTGATTTTTTAACCTATATCGATAAGCTTTATCAAAGTGATCAATCAGAAATAAGCTTACAGAATTTTGAAAAAGATAGCTTGCTGCTTCGTCAGGGTGAGAAGAGCCATCGGGTTTTCATAATTAAAGAGGGCATTGCAAAATGCTTCTTTGCGGAAGAAAACGGAAAGGATTATATTCTTGAATTTATGAGTAAGGGACAGGTTTTGGGCGAAATTGAAGTGATCCGCCAGATCGCCTGTCTTTGCAATGTAGCTGCACTAACAGATTTACAGGTTTATGTAATTCCAGCTGCTAGTTTTAAAGCGCTTTTAGCAAAAGATTTTACGCTTAACAAAATTCTGTTGGAAGAATTGGCAGAACGTATCATCAACACCAGCAGTCGGGCTTCGTTTCAACAATTATATACTGTAGAGCATGGTTTGGCCAAATTATTAGAGCTACAGGAAAAGCAAAATCTAACTATTAATAAAGAAGATATGGCTGCATATTTAGGGATTACGCTAAGGAGCTTGAATAGAGCATTGAAGAGTATTTAATTACTATTAAAAATCCTATTCGAAACCATCATCGCTTCGCCCCATTTTTCCATATTTAAATTTAACTGAACACCTTTTGAACTTAGATAACTGATCACATTTTCTGTGGCGATATTTCCAGTTAAATCATCAGCAGCCATTGGGCAACCGCCAAAACCTTTCAAGGCACTATCCATTCTGGTACAGCCAGCGGCAAAAGCAGCTTCAATTTTCTCTAAGCGTTGCTGCGGAGTACTATGTAAGTGTAGACCAAACTCGATGTTCGGAAACTGCTGAACTAGGGGAGGAAGTATGGCTGTAATTTTCTCTGGAGTAGAAACACCAACGGTATCAGCAACTGAAATAATTTTAACGCCTTTTTGTACCAATTCGTTCGCCCAATGGGTAACAATATCAGTATTCCAATCATCGCCATAAGGATTGCCAAAACCCATTGACAAATAAACAACAGCTTCTTTTCCGTGCTGATCACAAAGGTTCAGCATTTCTTCAACTGTGTTTAAAGATTGTACAATGCTCGAATTGGTATTGCGCTGCTGAAAAGTTTCTGAAATAGAAAATGGAAAGCCCAAGTATTTAATTTCAGGATGCTTCACTGCATTTTCTACACCTTTTAGGTTAGCTACAATGGCCAATAATTTGGTGCCGCTAGATAAATCCAGTCCTGCTAAAACTTCTTCCGTATCCCGCATTTGCGGAATAGCTTTTGGCGAAACAAAACTACCAAAATCTAAGGTATCGAAACCTACTTGAAGCAATAGGTTGAGGTATTCGATTTTCAACGCTGTTGGTACAAAATCGTGTAAACCCTGCATGGCATCACGAGGGCATTCTACCAATTTAATTGAAGAACTAAAGCTTTCTGTTTTTGTACTCATCGTAATCGGTTAATGCGGCAGTATAAGTTCCGCTCATATATGGCGATGAAATTAGGAAGTCTGCTGTTGCTACATCACAAGCCATCGGAATGTTCCAAACAATGCCCACACGCAATAAAGCTTTCACATCTGGGTCGTGTGGTTGCGCTTCCATCGGATCCCAGAAGAAAATCAGTACATCAATTTCACTTTGTGCAATTAGAGCACCAATTTGTTGGTCGCCACCAAGAGGACCACTCAATAATTTTTTTACTGGCAAGCCTAAGTTTTCTTCTAACAATCTGCCGGTGGTGCCGGTTGCCAATAAATTATGCTGACTGAGCGCTTCTTTGTTGGTGATTGCCCATCTGATTAAATCGTCTTTACGATGATCGTGCGCTACTAATGCAATAGTTTTGTTGGCTTTAAGTTGCTTCTGCGTCATGTGGTTTCTTGTATTCTTTGTAAGGTTTAAATGGTCTGATGATTAGTCGCGTACCTCTATCATAGCTAAAGTAACTCCAAACCCAGTTTACAAAAACTACTAGTTTGTTCCTAAAGCCTACTAAGGTCATTAAATGTACAAACATCCAAGTAAACCATGCAAATATTCCCTGAAATCTTATTTTATTGATATCAACAACCGCCCTGTTTCTACCTACAGTTGCCATAGCGCCTTTATCGAAATATTTAAAAGGTTCAGTAGGTTTGTTTTCAATAATATTGATGATATTTTTTGCCAGATGCTTGCCTTGCTGTATCGCTGCAGGAGCCACTCCTGGATGCCCATTCGGTGTTTCTTCGGTAATCATGGCTGCAACATCGCCTATGGCAAAAACATTTTGATAACCGTCAACCAAGTTAATTTCGTTCACCTTCAAACGGTTTCCTCGCACTAAGATTTCTGTGTTTAAACCATCTAAAACCACACCTTTTACACCAGCGCTCCAAATTACCGTAGCAGATCCAATATTTCTACCATCAACTAATGAAAGCGTTTTTCCATCATAACCTTGCACACGAGCCTCTGTATAAACGGTAACGCCCAGTTCTTCCAAAAACTGTTTAGATTTTTGTTGCGCTTGTACCGACATGGCGCCTAATAATTCCGGAGAACCTTCGATGAGGTAGATGTTTACCTTATTTAAATCTAGTTCCGGATAGTCATTTTTCAGTACGTGTTTCTTCAGCTCGGCAATTGCACCAGCAGTTTCAACGCCTGTTGGTCCGCCGCCAACAACCACAAAATTTAACAGCTCATTTTCTTTTATAGGGTCTTTGGCAATGATTGCTGCTTCCAGATTTTGCAAGATCAAACTTCGTAAATTCAATGCTTCAGGAATTGATTTCATGGGCATGGCATTCTGAGAAATCTCCGTTTGCCCAAAAAAATTACTTGTAGAACCTGTGGCAATAACCAAGTAATCGTAATAACAATCGCCAATGGTAGTTTCCAATCTATTTTCCTCTGGAATAACTTTCTTAACTTCTGTTACCCGAAATTTTAGGTTTTTCTGTCCTTTAAAAATCTTACGGATAGGAAAAGCGATAGAGTCAGCTTCTAAACCGCCAGTAGCCACTTGATAAAGTAGGGGCTGAAAAGTATGGTAATTATGTTTATCTAGAATGACAACGTCGACGTTTTTATTTTTTAGTTTTTTTGCCAGCTCAATGCCACCAAAACCACCACCAATAATTACAATTTTCTTTCTTTGTTCCATAACAAAATTTGAAATTAATAGCCAAACAAAGCTGTTTAACTCAATTTAGCAACATTTTAGTTGCTATTAAGTTTGGTAAATATAGGAATTAAATGGTTGGAGAATTGGTTGGTTTGTAGGTTCTTTTGGTCTAAAGTGATGCTCGTCACAAATGTTGAATTAGCTTGACAAAAGGCTGTTTTGAAAAGGCCTGTGTTGTGGTTTATCGGAAACTATAGCCCCGCTTTCCACTGTAGTCCCGATGAAAAATCGGGATCCACTTCAATCGGGTTTAACAAACCTAAACCTGTGCGCAGCACTTGCATTTTAAACGCGATAGGAGCGAACACGTAGCGGAAACCTATGTTTGCCCGAAGTAAAGCAGGTCGGCGGGAGTGACAGGGATAGAAGTACAAGTTTTGCTTTTCTAAAAATAATTATCGGTTGCATTTGCTTCTTTTTATAAGCTAATCGAAATCTTTTCGTTATTTTTAAATTATGCAAGCATCGCAAAAACCAGACGAAATTAGATTTGAAAGTAGCTTAGAATTGTTGGCCAAGCAAGTGGTAGAAGGTTTTATCACTGGTTTGCATAAAAGTCCGTTTCATGGCTTTTCGGTAGAATTTGCGGAACATAGGCTGTACAATAATGGCGATAGTGTAAAAAGTATTGACTGGAAGTTGTTTGCCAAGACGGATAAACTTTTCAGCAAACGTTATGAGGAAGAGACGAATTTACGCTGTCAGTTTGTGATTGATGTTTCTTCATCTATGTATTTCCCGAATGATAAGTACAATAAACTCACTTTTGCGGTGCAAAGTACAGCCGCTTTGATTTATTTGCTGAAACGCCAGCGAGATGCTTTTGGACTAAGTTTGTTTACAGATGAGTTGAAGCTGAGTACGCCTGCTAAATCTACAAGTGTGCATCAGAAATTTCTGTTTACCAAGTTGGAAGAAGTTTTAGCTTCGCCTCAATTGAATGTGCAAACTGATTTGTCGGCAGCGTTACACCAAATTGCAGATTTGATACATAAACGTTCTTTGGTGGTTATTTTTAGCGATATGTTGCAAACAGCTAACAGTGCAGATCGTTTGGATCAGATTTTTTCTGCCTTGCAGCACCTGAAATTTAATAAACATGAGATGGTTGTTTTTAATGTGACCGATAAGGCTAAGGAGCTGGATTTTGATTTTGAAAACCGTCCATATGAGTTTGTGGATATGGAAAATGGAACGGTTTTGAAAGCACACGCATCTAAAGTTAAAGACGCTTATTTAACGCAAATGAATAATTATAGGGCTAGCTTGGCGTTGAAATGTGCGCAGTATAAAATAGATATGGTTGATGCAGATATCAATGCAGGTTTTAATCAAATTTTAGAAGCGTATTTGATTAAAAGGCAGAAAATGAGTTAAAGCCCTTCTCTGCCTTCGGCATCTCTCCCGGAGTGTGAGATAAAAATATATTCTCGCCATTGCGAGCTTTTTGAAGCAATCTTGCGATAAAGGACTGATAATCAAATTTTAAAACAAGACATCGCTAATTTCGCCATCCTTATCAAATACGGATTTTGCAAACGGACACAAAGGCATAATCTTTAATTGATTTGCTCTGGCATATGCTACGGCTTTCATCACCATTTGTTTGCCAACGCCTTTGCCTTTAAAATCTGGATTTACATCGGTATGGTCTATAATGAATTTGGTTGGACCAGCCCAAGTATAAGTCATTGAACCTGCTTCAGTACCGTTTTCTACCGCTTTGAAGGTGCCTCTTTTTTCGTCGTTTTCTTGAATGATTTCCATGTTGTTTTAGTTTTTTAAGCTTAATTAATCTTCACTTTCTTATGTTTTCCTAAAATATTAAAACCATTAAGGAATTAAGAAACATTAAGTAAGTTCTGTTTGATAGTGTGACTAACTAGCTTTTTGAGTTATTTTATCAATATTTTTGATTATTGTACTACAAGCCTCTCTAATCTCATCTTCCGTAATGATTAGTGGTGGTGCAATTCGCATAGCATCGCTGCAGTGCAAAAACCAATCGCTAATAATCCCATCTTCAATACAAGCATCAATAATTGCTTTGTTGGTTTCAAAACTATCGAAACCTACAGCAAGCATCAAGCCTTTTCCTCTAATTTCGGTGATAGCTGGGTGTTGTAAAAGTGATTTGAAAAGTTGTCCTTTGCTTTCTACGCTGGCAACAATATTCTCATCTGTCAATGTGTTTAAGGTTGCTAAACCAGCTGCACAACAAACGGGATGGCCGCCAAAGGTAGTCATGTGCCCTAAAATTGGGTTGTAAGATAGCACTGACATAATTTCTAGGGAGCTAATAAAAGCACCAATTGGCATTCCGCCGCCAATTCCTTTAGCCAAAAGTAAAATATCTGGAGTTACGTTGTAATGCTCAAAAGCGAACATCTTTCCTGATCTGCCAAAACCAGATTGGATTTCATCAAAGACTAAAAGTGCTCCGGTTTCATCGCATCTTTTTCTCAAAGCATCCATGTAAGCTTGCTCGGCTACTCTGATGCCTGCTTCGCCTTGTATCGGTTCTACAAAAACAGCTGCAGTTTCGCTAGTTATTTTTTCAAGATCAGCAATATTGTTATGGTTGATGAAGTTTACGTTTGGTAAAAAGGGACCGTAGCCTGCAGAATAAAAGTCGCTCTCCATTAAACTTTCTGCACCTTGAGTACTGCCGTGGTAAGCGTTTTTGCAAGCTACAAAACCTTTTCTGCCAGTGTAACGTTTCGCTAATTTCATAGCACCTTCTACGGCTTCGGCACCCGAGTTTACAAAGTAAGTGCTGCTTAAATTGTTCGGTAAAACCGAAGCCAAAGCCGTAGCAAAATTAACCTGCGGACTTTGAACAAACTCGCCATACACCATCAAGTGCATATAGGTTTCGACTTGGTTTTTTACTGCCGAAACTACATTGGGATGGCAATGGCCAACATTACTTACACCAATTCCTGCAATTAAATCCAAATATGCTTTGCCATCAGCATCGTAAATATGAACACCTTTTGCCTTTACAAATTCGAGCATTAAAGGAGTAGGAGAGGTTTGTGCGTTGTGCTGTAGAAAGAGTTGTCGTTGGGTAAGCATGCACAAAAATAACTGATTTAAATTTCAGTTTTTTGGAAATAACGTCAAATAAAAAAGTCCCGGCGTTAAACCGGGACTTTTTCAAATAATTATGTGGTCTAATTAGCTGGCTGAGCAGGCATTGCCGTTCTGTATTGCTGTAAAATTTCCTTTTTGAAAGCTTCTTGCGCTCTGTAGAACTTGCCTACTGTTTTAATTGGTAAGCTAGATTTGAACTTGTTATAGTATTTGCGTTCGATATTCAAGTCACGTTGTCTAAAATTGAAATCGTTTAAAATTAAAGTTTGAATTTCTTCATCATCCAAATCTTCAATTTCTTTCAGTTTTCTAAAGCTGATCATTTTTTGAGAACGCTCTTTCCTTAAAGTAGATAGTTCCCTTACATAATCGTTATAGATTGGCCAGAAAATTTTAGCGTCTTCTGCCGATAAATCCAATTTTGTAGTTAACCAGGCAACTTTTCTGGCTTCCATTTTTTCTCCACCTCCACCACGCGGCCCCTGGGCTGTCGCTAAGAAAGGTATTGAAATTAAAAGTGCGAAAATAAGGTGTTTCATTCTTTATAAATTGTTAGATAAATCACTGGTAGAGAAATTACTTAAGATGTAACTTTCCATTTCGTCATCTGTCACGTTAGCGGTTTTAACATTTTGGCTTTCTTGTACGTATTCTAGAATTACGCTTTCATCTATATCATAAAGCAATTGCTCTTTGGCCAGCTCTGTTTTGCGTAACTGCCTGTTTTGATATTGTTCGTTTGCAAACCAACCGGTAGTTGATGCAAGTACAAGAGAAGCTGCTACGGTATACTTAAACAAAGGTTTTTGCCAAAGTTTAACGGCTTTTTTGGTACTGGTAGTTTTGGCTTCGATATTTTGCTGCAATTGCTCGAAATAACCATTAGGCACTTTAAAGCCAGTAGTTTCTTCTGTAAATTGCGCTAAGGTAATTCTCGAGTTGATTTGGCTTTCCAACTCATCGAAATAATTTGCCGGCACGGTAAAACCTGTCTGTTCACTTTTTTGTAGCGAACTCATAAATACAGACTGATTGATCCTTTCCTCAAGTCCTTCGAAATAATCAGAAGGAACTGTAAAAGGGTTAGATTTTTTCAGTTTAGCTAATCTTGGCGCTTCGTTTTCCCATTCCATATTTTCGGCCATTTTACTCATTCGTATTTATTGATGTTTTTTTAGACAAAAGGTTTAATTTCAATCTTCATTTAATAAAATAGTTTCGATTTTTTTTACAGCGATGTGGAACGAGGCCTTTAAAGCCCCCACGCTGGTGCCTAAAACTTCAGATATTTCTTCGTATTTCATGTCGTCAAAATACTTCATGTTAAAGATGATACGCTGTTTTTCTGGAAGTGTAAGCACGGCTTGTTGCAGTTTGCGCTGAACTTTATCGCCATCAAAATATGTGGAAGAAGCAAGCGTTTCGGCAAGTTCCGTATTCACTTCATCTAAAGAAATATTATTGCGGTTTTTCTTCTTATTAAGAAATGTAATGGATTCGTTGGTAGCAATTCTGTAGATCCAAGTATAAAGCTGCGAATCGCTGCGGAAGTTGTGCAAGTTTTTCCAAACCTTCACAAAGGTTTCCTGAACTAAATCATCGGCATCATCATGGTCTATTACCAACCTGCGGATATGCCAATAGATTTTCTGCTGGTATTTTTGTAGCAATAAGTTGAAACCTACATTGCGAGTTTTTTCTTCATTAAACTTCGAAAGTATCTCTTCGTCTTCAACTTGCTTCATTCAGAATTAGATTTGAGATTCGAGATTTGAGATATGAGATTTAGTCAATGTCTTAAATCTCATATCTAATGTCTCAAATCTATTTTTTTCTAGCCATCACTTTTTGCACTGCTGCAACAATGTCTGATGGATCTAGTTTATATTTTGTCATTAACTGATCTGGTGTACCGCTTTCGCCGAAGCTATCGTTAACAGCCACAAACTCTTGAGGAGCTAAATAAGTAGTTGTTAATAGGTGTGCAACGCTTTCGCCCAAACCACCTAGTTTGTTGTGCTCTTCGCAAGTTACAACGCAACCAGTTTTCTTTACCGACTTTAAGATAGCTTCTTCGTCCAAAGGTTTAATCGTGTGGATATTTATAATTTCAGCATCGATACCTAATTTCTCTAGCTCTTCGCCAGCTTGGATAGCTCTCCAAACCATATGACCAGTAGCAACAATAGTTACATCTTTGCCTTCGTTCACCATCCATGCTTTGCCAATTTCAAACTTTTGATCTTCTGGCGTAAATACAGGGATTACCGGGCGACCAAAACGTAAATAAACTGGGCCTTCGTGATCTACCAATGCTAAAGTAGCTGCTTTAGTTTGGTTATAATCACAAGTGTTAATTACTGTCATGCCAGGCAACATCTTCATTAAACCTATGTCTTCCAAAATTTGGTGGGTAGCGCCATCTTCTCCTAAAGTTAAGCCAGCGTGTGAAGCACAAATTTTAACGTTTTTGCCCGAATAAGCAATAGATTGACGGATCTGATCGTAAACCCTTCCAGTAGAAAAGTTAGCGAAAGTACCAGTGAATGGAATTTTACCACCAATGGTTAAGCCAGCTGCAATGCCCATCATGTTTGCTTCTGCAATACCAACTTGGATAAAACGCTCAGGAAAATCCTTAATAAACGCATCCATTTTTAATGAACCCACTAGATCGGCACATAGCGCAACTACGTTTTCATTTTTTTTGCCTGCCTCATGCAAGCCTGCTCCAAAACCAGAGCGAGTATCTTTCTTATCTGTGTAAGTGTATTTCTTCATTTTTTTAGTATTGAGTAAAGCGTATTGCGTATTGCGATTTCCCTCTATACGCATATCTCTATACGCTGTACTTTGAATTAATAATCCCCAGCTGTTTCTTTGATTTGACCCAAAGCATTTTCCAATTGCTCATCGTTTGGAGCAGAACCGTGCCATTTGTGCGTGCCAACCATAAAATCTACGCCGTAACCCATTTGAGTGCTCATCAAATTTAAAATAGGTTTACCTTTTCCTGTTAGAGATTTAGCGTATTCTAAAGCTTTTACAATCTCGTCCATGTTGTTTCCGTTAGAAGTAATTACATGCCATCCAAAAGCTTCGAATTTAGCCTGTAAATTTTCTAAAGAAAGTACTTTTTCTGTAGGGCCATCAATTTGTTGGCCGTTGTAATCTACACTAGCGATAATGTTATCAACTTTGTTGTGTGGTGCAAACATTAGTGCTTCCCAATTTTGACCTTCTTGCAATTCGCCATCGCCAAGTAAAGCAAAAACTAGAGATTTGTCGCCATTTATTTTTTTGGCAAGGGCTGCCCCAATGGCTACCGAAAGTCCCTGGCCTAAAGAGCCCGAAGCGATACGGATGCCTGGTAAGCCTTCGTGGGTAGTAGGGTGGCCCTGAAGCCTTGAATCTAGTTTTCTAAAAGTTTTTAATTCGCTAATATCAAAATAACCTGCTCTGGCCAATACACTATACCAAACTGGAGAAATATGACCGTTAGATAAAAAGAAAAGATCTTCATTCTTACCGTCCATGTCAAATTTAGGATTGTGGTTCAATACCTCGAAATAAAGAGCCGTGAAGAAATCTGCACAGCCTAACGAAGCGCCCGGATGCCCAGATTGCACTGCGTGTACCATTCGAAGGATATCTCTTCTTACTTGCGAAGCGATGTCTTCTAGTTCACTGATTGTATGTTTCATTAAAAATTAATTATATAGTTATTATAACAAAGTTAATTTTTTTATCTGTTTAAAGACTATCGCTAGATGGGTTTTTATCACTTTTTGTTGTTAATCCAATAAGTAGTTTTCCACATAATTTGGAATTTTGATAAAAAAAATGTTGATAAGTTTGCGAATCTGAAAATTATACTCTTATTTTGAGTACATTATTACCCAAAACTCAACATTTCAGATATTGACGCTTATGAGAATTTTTACTTTTTTAACATTCTTGTTTTTATCTTCAGCGGTTTACGCTCAAACAGGTGCTATTGGTATAGGTACAGAAAACCCTAATGCAAAATCCATTTTAGAAATTTATTCTACTGAAAAAGGTTTGCTGATCCCGAGGCTTACGGAAACACAGCGGAACACTCTGCAGGCTACCGGTGCTACAAATGCAGTGATTAATGGTTTACTTATTTACAATACCAGCACTAACAAATTCAATGTTTGGAACTTAAATAAGTGGGATGAATTAGCTGTTGGTGGGGCTGCGGGTGCACAAGGTCCTAAAGGCGACAAAGGAGATACAGGGTCGGTTGGTCCGCAGGGGCCACAGGGTTTGCCAGGGCCAAAAGGCGATAAAGGCGATGCTGGGACTAATGGAGGTCAAGGTGCAAAAGGCGACAAAGGAGATAAAGGTGACGCTGGTGCAATTGGACCACAAGGTTTGCAAGGTCCAAAAGGTGACAAAGGGGATGCTGGATTAAACGGTGTTAACGGATTAAACGGTGCTACAGGTCCTCAAGGGCCAGCCGGTAGAAATGGCGTAGATGGCGTAAATGGGAATAAGGGAGATAAAGGCGATCCTGGTGATAAAGGTGACAAAGGTGATATAGGAACGCCCGGCGTTAACGGCGCTGTTTGGTCTAATGGTAATTTAAATCCGCCAGTTGCTGCTTCGGAACCAGCAGGTTCTAAAGATGGAGACTATTACCTTAATAATACAAATGGAAAAGTATTTATAAGAAATAACAACGTTTGGCAGGAGGTAGCAAGTTTAACTACTGGTATTGTGGGGCCGGTTGGTCCAGCTGGTGCACAGTGGTTCAATGGAACGCTTAATCCACCAAGTAATGCAACGGAGCCTAGCGGAGTAAATGCAGGTGATTTATATCTGAACAACAATTCCGGAAACGTTTATAAAAGACAAGCTGACGGTACTTGGCAAACCATAGCAAACTTAACTACTGGTATTGTCGGTCCGCAAGGTCCTCAAGGAGCTGTTGGTCCGCAAGGTTTACAGGGTCCTCAAGGTGCTAAAGGCGATAAGGGTGATGCTGGCGTTGCGGGTCCTCAAGGTGCGCAGGGACAACAGGGTGCTATTGGTCCAGATGGCCCTACAGGTTTAACTGGTCCAGCTGGTCCGCAAGGTCCTATAGGCTTAACTGGTCCTCAAGGTCTTAAAGGAGATAAAGGCGACAAGGGTGATAAAGGAGATACAGGTACTACTGGCGCTCAAGGTGCTGTTGGCCCTCAGGGTTTAGCAGGTGCAAAAGGCGATAAGGGAGATAAAGGAGATAAGGGTGATGTAGGTACAACCGGTCCTCAAGGTGCGGTCGGTCCCCAAGGAGCCGTAGGTGCCAAAGGCGATAAGGGCGATAAAGGTGACAAGGGAGATGTTGGTACAACTGGTCCTCAAGGTGCAGTTGGCCCGCAAGGTATAAAAGGAGATAAAGGCGATACGGGTTCTGTTGGCCCTCAAGGTGCTATCGGTTTAACTGGTCCGCAGGGAGCGAAGGGCGATAAAGGCGATGTTGGTTCGCAAGGGCCGCAAGGTTTACCTGGTGCTACAGGCCCTCAAGGGGCTGTGGGGGCAAAAGGGGATAAAGGCGACAAGGGCGACAAAGGTGATGTGGGAGCGACTGGTCCCCAGGGTTCGATAGGTTTAACTGGCCCGGCAGGTCCTGCAGGTCCAACTGGAAGCCCGGGTCCTCAGGGAGCAGTAGGAGCAAAGGGCGACAAAGGTGATAAAGGTGACGCAGGTGTAGCTGGCCCAGTGGGTCCTCGTGGAGCACAGGGAAATCCTGGTGAGCAAGGTCCTGCCGGCCCGCAAGGTCCATCAGGAAATACCGATTCATGGTTGCGCAAAGGTAATGGTGAGGGGAGCTTTGGTGGAACTACAACACCTGGTGTTAACAACGATTTCGTAGGTACTACAGATGCAAAAGAGCTGGTTATTGCAGCTAATAGAACGGAAGGTATCAGATTAGCAACAGATGGTAAGGTAAGAATTGGTACAAATGGTACTTATATTGCATCTATTTCTAAGGCGTCATCAAACGCCAACATTCCTGCTATCGCCGTAAAAAGCTCTCATAAACAAACCTTTACCTTAACTGGAGTGGCTTTAGGTGCAAGTGTATCGGTTTCGCCATCTATAGAATTGCCTACGGGTGTGGTTATCGCTTATGCAAGAGTGGTCTCTGTTGGTTTAGTCGAAGTTAAATTTGTAAATGTAAGCGATACAGCTTCGGCTGCGTTTTCTGCAACTTTCTATATCAGTGCAATTCAATAGCTATGAGAGTAGGTTTTTACTTCGTTAGTATTTTAAGTATTTGTACAAGTTCTCTATTTGGGCAACTTGTAAATAATGGAACTGTACTTTTTGTGGATAAAAACGCTCAGCTTACTGTGAGCGGTAATTATGTTCATAAAGATGGTGATGTAGTAAATAATGGTGAAATAGTTGTAAAAGGAGATTGGAGTAACAAAAGTAAAAATCCAGTTTTCGATACCAAATCTTCAGGAACTGTAATTTTTAATTCAAAGGCAAGCTCATTTGGCGGAAATCCTACATTATTTCCCCATTTGATTTTTAAGGGCAACGGCATTTTTTACGCAAAAGCTCAATTGATAGCAAGGCTTTCTTTAGATATTGATGACGCCGAAATTCAGGCTGTAATTCCAGAAGCTATTACCGTAATGAACGACAATCCGCTTTCTTTGTTTAGAAACACAGGATTTATCAATACAAGTTTAGGTAGTGATGGTTCACTGGTGCGGTACACTAAAGCAGGTGAAGATTATGTTTTTCCTCTTGGTGTAAGTGCCAACCTCTTACGTTTTGTTACCGTGAAACCAAAAGATGCCAATACGATAGCGATGTCTTTTTTAGATAAAGACCCTAGCTCTGGGGGCTATAGCAGATTGAGCAAGACCAATTCGGTAGGCGAAATTAATGATGCCTTCTATCATGTCATCAATAGATTAAAAGGTACTGGAGGAATAGATCTAACCTTCCATACATCGGCAACAGAGAAGTACAACAATTTAGCACGCTGGACGAGAAATACGATATGGGATAAAGCGACATCTGTTCCTAATAAAAGTAATGCTGCAATTGCTCCTGGGTTAACCCAGGCTTTATATCATCAAAATGCAGATTTGGCGTTGGGAAGCAGCGTAGCCTTTGCACTCGCTCAAGTTACAAATGCTAGTCCATTAGAGTTATACAATGCTTTTTCTCCCGATGGCGATGGAAAGAATGATACTTGGGAAGTGAAAAATATTGATGCTTTTCCTGATAACGATTTGAAGATTTTCGACCGTTCTGGAAATTTGGTTTACAGAATGAATAGCTATAATTCATCTAAATATTGGGATGGCCAGAATGTAGCGTCTGGAACTTATATCTACATTCTGAGAGTAAAGATTGATGGAACAGATCAATATTTTAAAGGTTCAATTACCATGGTTAAAAATTAGGCAATGAAAAAGTTTTTGTTTCAGCTTTTAATTGTTGTTTGCCCTTTTGCTGCAATGGCGCAAAATGAGGTAACTTATAGCCAATATATGTTCAATAATTTGTTGGTCAATCCAGCATACGCAGGTTATAAGGAAGATATTAACATCAACTTATTGAGCCGTAATCAATGGGTGGGTATAAAAGGAGCACCAACAACGCAATCTTTAATAGCCGATGGCGCTTTTTTTAACAATAAAAATGTAGGCTTAGGTCTATCTATTTTAAACGATAGGGTTGGTATCCAGGGGCAAACGGCTATCATGGCTAATTACGCTTATCGGTTACCGGTAGGGCAAGAAGGCCGTTTAAGTTTTGGTGTAGGTGTAGGGGCTATACAATTCTCTTTAAATAGCGATAAGGCTATTGTTGGAGATATAACCGATGCTACTTTTAGTGGTACGCAAAACTATCTATCACCCGATGCCAAATTGGGTATACATTACAGCGACGATGTATTTTACGCTGGTCTTTCGGCAAATAACTTGTTAACTACGGCACTTAACAAAAATAATCAGCAGGCTAGGTTCGTGATTTTGCCACCTATCCACATTTTCTTAACAGCGGGAGCGATAATAAATGTTAATGAAGATGTTAAAATGAAACCCTCAGTTATGCTACGTGATGACCCTCAAAGTATGGGTAATTTGGATTTAAACGCATCTTTTTTGTTTAAGGACGTGCTCTGGCTTGGAGGGTCTTATAGGGTGGGTGTTGATATGTGGAAAAATACTAACAATTTAAATCCAACTTTTCAACAAAATTCGCTTGTTGGATTAGTTGAGGTTTTTGTTGCAAAACAGTTTCGCATTGGGTATGCTTACGACTATAGCTTGTCTGGCCTAAAGTCGTACTCATCTGGAAGCCATGAAATATCATTGGGCTTCACTATTGGAAATAAAAACTACAGAAACAGTGCTTTAACTACTCCGCGGTATTTTTAACGCAGAGTTTCTATGAGATTAAAAAAGTTTTTCAGGGTTCTTACTCTTTTCTTGTGTATTTATCTACTGCCTTCCGTACTTTTCTCTGATGATATTAAGGAAGCTGATAAACTTTATAAGCAACTCGATTACAAATATGCCTTAGAGATTTACGAAAAAATCATGAAGGCTAATCCAAACATGGAAGTTGCTCAGAAAATTGCCAATTGCTATCGTTTTATCAATAATACAGAAGCCGCCGAAGTTTGGTACAAAAAAACGATTGGTTATACCGATGCTGCTGCGGAGAACTATCTTTATTTGGCAGAAGCGTTAAAGCAAAACGGAAAATTTGATGAAGCTGCTGCAAATTTTATTGCTTGGGGCCAGAAAAATCCAGCGCAAGCTAAAGAAGCTGAAAAGCAAGCTAATATTTGCAGTGTGGCTAAAACATGGTCAGAAAACCCAGACATTGGTGCACAATTAGAAAATGAAATAGGTTTCAATTCCGAAAATTCTGATTTCAGCCCAGCGAGATTTGGATCAAATATCATCCTTATTTCAGATAGATGGCAAAAAAATAAAAAAGGTGAAGAAATTTACGGTTGGACTGGCAATCCATACTTAAAAATCTATAGTGCTTCTGCTTCATCTAAACAAGTAGATATTCTAAAAGGAACAATCAATAAAGGTTTTCATAGCGGACCTCTTGCTGTTTATCCAAGCTTGGATACGGTTATTTTCACTAGAGCGGTAATGTCTGCCAATAAAAAAATGAAGATTGGCGACACTGGTAAACAATATTTGTTGGTAGCTGTGAAGAAAGGCGATGAGTGGGTAGCGAAAGAGAAATTGCCGTTTAATGAAGAAGGTTTGTTTTCTGTTCAACATCCGGCTTTATCTCCAGATGGTAAGGTATTGTATTTCGCTTCTGATATGCCTGGTGGTTTAGGAGGAATGGATTTGTACTACAGTGAGAAATTGCCAAACGGCACGTGGTCTAAACCTTTAAATTGTGGCGATCAGGTGAATACTCCACAAGATGATGTTTTCCCTACCGTTAGGCAAGATGGTAAGTTCTACTTCGCTTCTAAAGGCCATATTGGCATGGGAGGCTTAGATGTATTTTCTGCTGTTGGTAGTAAAAACAACTTCAAGGAGGTAGAAAACTTAAGAGCACCGCTTAATTCTCCAAAAGACGATTTTGGTATTTTATTTAACAACGATTTAAAAACTGGATATTTATCGAGCAATAGAAACGGAGGTGTAGGACTAGACGATATTTACAGATTTACGACTGGTATCAAAGCTGAGCCGAAATCGCAAATTTATGCGGTAAACGGATCTGTGGTAGAAAAAGGAACCAATGCACCGATTGCTGGTTTAGAAGTTTTATTGATTAACAAAGGTAATGGCACAGAGACTAAGGTTTTCTCTGATGCGCAAGGTAAGTTTGCATTCACCTTAGAAAAGGAAACAGACTACATCGTAAAAGGTAACCCACAGCAATATTTTACCACACAATCTGGAGAAATATCTACTAAGGGTATTAATCAGTCTACGGTTTACGATATTAAGTTTGAGCTAGAGCGTTCTAAAGATGTATTTACGGTAAAACTCAACAACATCTTCTACGATTTCAACAAATGGAATATCAGAAGAGACGCCATTTCTGATTTGGATAAAGTGAACGATTTTATGGCCAGCATGCAGAATGTGCGCATGGAATTGGTAGCGCATACAGATGCAAGAGGTACCGCTGCGTACAATCAGATCTTGTCTGAAAAACGAGCTACAAGCGCTATGGATTATTTAATTAACAAAGGTGTACCTGCAGATCGTTTAAGCGCCATAGGCAAGGGTGAAACAGAGCTACTGAACGAGTGTAGTGATGGCGTTAAATGTACCGAAGCGCAACATCAATTGAACAGACGTACAGAGTTTAAAATTGTGAAAGTGACGCCGGTTGTAGCTATGGCAAAAGTAACTAAACATCAAATGAACTAATCAACACACAATAACCTATTGTAAATCCTTTTCGATTTTTGGAAAGGATTTTTTTATGCGGTGTGTTGCCTAGTTAAAACTTACGAAGTTTCAAAAACTTCGTAAGTTTCATAGCAGTTTGATTTTAACCCAACAACTCTAGCACCTGCGCTGTAGAATTTTTGGTGTCTACTTTTTTAATGATATGCGCAATGTTGCCTTCTTCATCTATTACAAAAGTAGCTCGGTTAGTACCCATATATTTTTTTCCATACATGTTTTTCTCGCCCCAAACGCCATAGGCTTCTACAATTTGCTTGTCGGTATCTGCCAATAAAGTAAAAGGCAAGCTGTGTTTGGTAATAAATTTCTGATGCGATTTTTCATCATCTACGCTTACACCAAGTACTTCAATACCTTTAGCTTGTAAACCTTGGTAGTTATCTCTAAAATCGCAAGCTTCTGCGGTACAGCCTGGCGTGTCATCCTTTGGATAAAAATATAGCACTACTTTTTTGCCTTTAAATTGCTCTAAAGTAACGGTATTGCCATTTTGGTCTTTTGCAGTAAAAGCTGGTGCTTTGCTGCCTTCTTGTAATGTGCTCATTTTGGTTAACTGTTTTATAAAGTATAATCGGTTAACTGTACAAATCGATTAACCAGTTTTGCGATTAATCGATCAAACAATTATTTATAAAATTCTATTGCGTATCTTTTGGTATTGTCCTTCATGTCAACAACAAGCAACTCAAAAGTATGTTTACCTACGGGAGTTCTTTCGTCGAAAGTATGCCAAAGGTTGGCCGTTTTTGTGTCAAATTCCATTAACACCCATTTGCCATCAATATAGCCATTAAAGCTCTTAATGCCTGATAAATTATCGCTGATCCTGAAATTCATTTTGCTTAGGCCGGCCATGTTTTTGCCATTGGCGATATTTACTGGGACAATGTTTGGTGCGATAGTATCAATGGCGATGAAAAAACTGCCGAAGTTACGAGGCTTAGCTTTTACCCAACCGTTTTCAAAATATCCTCCTTGAGAAGAACGACTACTGCTTACAATTAAGGCTTTGCTTTGGTGCTTGATGATCGAACTGTCTGCTTTTATCCAAAGCTCAAAACCTGTGTGTAATGGCGTGAGGTTATTGTGGATGTGGTGAATCTCGGAAAAGGCATTCTGCTGCGGCTTTGCTGTCTTCTTGTACTGAAAATTGAAATCGTTGTACAGCGTGCCTTTCGGTAGAATAACCTTTACATCCTCTTGGTTAAACTCATTTTGTTTATTGTAGCTGAAGTTGGTTCCTATTGGAGGTTCCGGTGTGTTGATCACAGCTTTTGGGTCAGCAAATACATTAAACGCTAAAGTAGTTTTATTGCCCCTCGCATCGCTAATGGTATATTTCACTTTGTGCGTTTTTCCGTCATTAAAGTTGATACGACCATTGTTCACCAAATTGAAATAGATAGGTAAAGGATTTCCTGGGTCTACAAAACTTTTTTGGATGCTTTGTTTCGTACGGAGATAGGTTGGATAATCGATATGAGCATTAATGGCTTTGCTTACATCGAAAGTAAATCTTTCCAAAGCAGAGGTGTAAATTTTAATGTCATCAACTTCTAGTTCTATTGAATATGCACCGTTATTACCAGAAGCACCGTTGTGTCTGTCGTTCACTACAATCCCAAAACCAACTTCGCCACTTAAATTGATGGTGCTAACTTGGTTAAGCTTGTAAATGCCTTTACCGCCAGCTACTTGAAAGTATTGCTTTGGCGTAAATTCGTTAAAAGGTTTGCCATTTAGGCGATAGACATACATGGCATGTATAATCGGAGGAACGTCATCTGATATGCTAATGCCCAACAATTGCGGGTTTATTGTGGCTTCGGTTTTGGTATCACGAATTTCGAAGTGTAGGTGCGGACCGCCAGAGCTACCAGTATTTCCAGTATAGGCAATTACTTCTCCTTTTCTAACGGGTATCAAATCTGCCGAAGGAAACTCATCTATCTCATAAGAAGTTTTTTTGTATTGGATGTTTTTTACAATTTGCGCAATTTTTGGATTAAACCTCGATAAATGCCCATAAACCGTAGTATAACCGTTTGGATGGTTAATGTATAAAGCCAATCCGAAACCGCTGTTCTGCACTCTCAATCTCGAAATGAAACCATCCGCTGGTGCGTAAACTGGATAGCCAATGCGCTGATTGGTTCTAAAATCGATCCCAGAGTGAAAATGGTTAGAACGCAATTCTCCAAAAGATCCTGCCAAAGCTGGCGGTTCAATATCTAAGGGTGAGCGGAAATCTGTTAGCGGATAAGTGAAGTTGCTGTATGTTTTTTGCGCTTTTAGAGGTGTGTAAACTGAAATGAGTAATAAAAGGAAAATAATATAATTGCGCATCAAATTTATTTTATATCAAAATTAAGTAGTTGTTTTTCTTCTAGCCAAGCTTCCAATTTGTCGCCTTGGTTTACTTTGCCCACACCTTCTGGAGTGCCCGTGAAAATTAGGTCTCCTTTTTTTAAGGTGATGTATTGCGACACAAAAGAGATGATCTTTTCAAATGAAAATAAAAGGTTGGCCGTGTGTCCGTTTTGCTTGCTCTCGCCGTTTTTCTTCAATTCAAACCTCAGGTCGTACATATCTTTATAATCGTTCTTTGGTAAGAAATTGCTGATTACTGCAGAGTTATCAAACGCTTTTGCTAATTCCCAAGGCAGTCCTTTTTCTTTGTGCTCGCTTTGGATATCTCTTGCTGTAAAGTCAATACCCAAACCAATTTCTTCGTAATAGTTAGAAGCAAATTTCTCGGCAATATGTTTGCCCTCTTTACAAATTTTAAGTACTATTTCTAGTTCATAATGTACATCGTTAGAAAATTCTGGAATGTAAAAAGGCTTATTGTCTTTTAATACCGCGGTATCGGGTTTTAAAAATATGATGGGTTTTGAAGGGATCGCGTTGTTAAGTTCTGCGGCGTGTGCGGCGTAGTTTCTGCCAATTGCAATAATTTTCATATAGCAAAAATAGGGTATTTTTTTTGGTTAGTTGTTGATTTGGTTAATCGGTTAATTGTTTATTCAGTTAACCAGTTCAAACGATTAACCGATTTAAACACTTAACCCAATTACAATACCGATATCCTTTTAATTACAGGCTCTCCACCCGCTACAATGCGTAGAAAATAAATTCCAGAGTTTAGTTTAGCAGGCATGTTGTAGGTTTTGGTATGCTCGCCATGTTGAATACGTTCGTTAGCAAGGGTCACAATATCATTACCAAGTAAATCAGTAATTTTGATAGACAAACTGGTTTCCTTTTCTAAGCGAAGATTAATGTTTAATTGGTCTACAACCGGATTTGGATATATTTTTAAAACATTGAGTGTTTTTCCATCTTTTCCCTTCGTGCCGTGGTCTGTATTGTTACTGCCAGAGTTGATGTTGTAACTAGGCCTGTAAGTTTGTACGCTGCCTTTAATTACAGGAATACGACTTACTGCTTTAGCTTTAGGTCTTACAGAAAATTTAGTGGTATCGGTTTTTTGGGCGAAAACAGTGCCGCATAACAGCAACAGCATCATTATTAAGGATGCTTTAATGCCATTGAGCGTTATTTTTACTCTGTCTGTTTTCATTAAATGCTTCACAAAAATATAAATATTTAAACAAAAAAATCAAACAAAAAGTTGAAGGTTTATATTATTTAACAATATTTAACAGAGATATAAAATGATTTGGTTTTAGGGCGAGATTTTAAATTTTTAGCTTTTCGAATCAAATCAATTTTAATCTTGAATATTTATGTAATTTTGCTTCAAAATATTATTACGTGTCAAGTCATAAAAACGTTAATGCCCTTACTGCCGGAGGGTTATTATTAACACTAGGTATAGTGTTTGGCGACATAGGAACGTCGCCTCTTTATACATTAAAAGCCATTTTTAACATCGCGTTAGCGAAAATTCAGGTAAACGGACAATGGGTTACTCCTGCGCTAGACGAAAAGCTAGTTTTAGGCGCTTTATCCTGTATTATTTGGACGCTGACTTTGCAAACGACCATCAAATACGTGATCGTTACCTTGCGTGCCGATAACAAAGGTGAGGGTGGAATTTTTTCGCTTTACTCTTTAGTGCGTAAAAAAGCAAAGTGGCTGGTTATTCCTGCAATTATTGGCGGTGCTGCCTTACTTGCCGATGGAATGATTACACCAAGTATTACTGTTACCTCTGCTATTGAAGGTTTAAAATTGAAGTTTCCAGAGCTGTCAATACTGCCTATTGTACTTGCTATCGTGACCGTACTCTTTGTGATACAACAGTTCGGTACCAATTTAGTAGGCAAACTTTTTGGACCAATTATGCTATTGTGGTTTTTGGTGTTGGGCGGTATTGGTTTTATCCAAATAATTGATAGCCCTTTTGTTTTAAAGGCGCTTAACCCTTATTATGCGTTCGATTTATTGCGAACTAACTCAAAAGCATTGCTCATTTTAGGTGGTGTTTTCCTTTGTACAACAGGGGCAGAAGCATTGTATTCTGATTTGGGCCACTGCGGTAAAGCAAATATCCGTGTTGCTTGGGTTTTCGTAAAGCTGATGTTGATATTCAACTATTTAGGTCAGGGTGCTTGGATTTTAAATCACGCTAACTATAATATCGCAACAACAAATCCATTTTTCGAACTCGTGCCAGCTAGTATGGTGCTGTATTTGGTAGGCTTGGCCACACTTGCTGCGGTAATTGCTTCGCAGGCAATGATATCGGGTTCTTACACGCTCATTTCGGAAGCGGTAAGGCTCAACTTATGGCCAAAAGTGAGAATCAACTATCCTAGTGTACAAAAAGGACAGCTTTACGTGCCATCTATCAACTGGATACTTTTTGCCGGCTGTATCATCATCGTTTTGATATTTAAGGATTCGAGCCGCATGGAAGGTGCCTATGGTTTGGCAATTAACCTTACGTTCTTAATGACCACCGTTTTGGTTGCTGTATATATGTTGCGCAAAAAGTTTCCGATGTATTTAATCGTACTGTTTGTTTCGGTTTACATGGCGATAGAATTAGCCTTCTTAGTAGGTAACATGTCTAAATTTACGCACGGCGGATGGTTTGCTCTTTTAATGAGCTCGGTGTTGTTAAGCGTAATGTGGACTTGGTACTCGGCTCGTAAAATCAAAAATCGTTTTGTGAAGTACGTAGAAATTGACGACTACTATGATATCATCAAAGAATTGAGTAGCGATATTTCCGTACCTAAGTTTTCATCTCAATTGGTTTATTTAACTAGTGCCAACTTTAAGCAAGAGATAGAGTCTAAAATCATTTATTCAATAATACAAAAAGAGCCTAAACGTGCAGACGTGTATTGGCTGGTACACGTGGATGTAATGGACGAGCCTTACACCATGGATTACAAAGTAGAATTTTTAATTCCTGGTAAACTGATCAGAATAGATTTTAAACTTGGTTTTAGGATTGAGCAACGTGTAAACTTACTTTATCGTAAAGTGGTTGAAGAATTAGTGAAGAATGGCGAAGTGGATATTACAAGTCAATATGCATCTTTAAATAAACATAAAATAACTGGCGATTTTAGGTTTGTACTTTTAGAGAAAACCATGAGCAAGTTTACCAATTTGAGCTTCTATGAGGAAACCATTATGGATTACTATATGCTGCTTAAAAAACTAAGTTTATCTGAAGTAACCAGTTTCGGCTTAGATTCTAGTTATGTTGATGTAGAAAAGGTACCGTTAATTTTTGTAAGTCCAGATGATGTTGAGTTGCACAGGTTGCCGGTTTAATTGGCCCCTCTCTGCCTTTGGCATCTCTCCCCAAAGGGGAGAGAAACTGAAATTGAAGGTAGTGAGATTTTACCACAACTTGAGAACTTAGCTTAGTTCAAGATCTGCAAAATCAGCGGTTTAAATCTGCGAAAATCAGCGTGGACATTTTAGCAACCAATGAGCTAACGAACCAATGAGCTAGTGAACTAATGAACCAATGAACCAATGAACGATCTAACTACTTCGTCCGTAAATACGTATCAACCAAGAAACAAACAGCAAAAACAACTGAAGCATAACCGTTGGTGGTTGCAAAGGCTCTATCAACCTTACTGATGTCGTTAGGTTTTACCAAGCGGTGCTGATAAACTAACATAGCGCAGAAAAAAACAACTCCAGCATAGTAGGTCCAGCCAAAATCCATGAAATAAATAGGGCTGATAACGCAAGCCGCAGAAAGTACGTGCAAAAACGAAGATAGTTTGAGTGCATTTTTCCTGCCCAATGCAGACGGGATAGAATGTAGTTTTTGAGAACGGTCGAAATCTTCATCCTGCAAAGCATAAATGATATCGAAGCCGCTTACCCAAAACAATACTGCAAACGAATACAACACTGGTACGATACTAAAATGACCAGTTACTGCAATGTAGGCGCCAATAGGAGCTAAGCCCAATCCAACACCCAAAACCAAGTGGCAAAGTGCCGTAAAGCGTTTGGTGTAGCTATAAAAGAGTACCGTGAAAATTGCTATTGGCGATAAATAAAAACAAAGCGGATTGATTAAATAGGTAGTAGCTATGAACAATACGCAGTTAATAATCACGAAAGTTAAAGCCTCTTTAGCAGATATTTTTCCAGCGGGGATATCTCTTGTTGCAGTACGTGGATTTTTAGCATCGATATCTCTATCTAAATATCTATTGAAAGCCATTGCCGCATTACGGGCGAACACCATACAAAGTACAACTGCCAATAACAAATACCAATTAAAAGGATTGCTGGTAGTGGTTACACCCAAGAAAAATCCAATAAATGCAAACGGCATTGCAAATATGGAATGCGCAAATAATACAAGGGAGAAGTATTTCTTCATTTAATTAACGAGGTATAATTGTAGCCTTTGAGCGAAATTTTGTCTATTTTTCTGGATTGCTAGCAGCATAGAATTTTGGATCTATAACCGGTTGTACAAAATCTTGGTTTACTTCCTGAATGAATTGTAACAATTTCTCCTTTCCTTGCCCATTCTCAGAAGAAGTAACAAAAAATGGTGGAACTTCTTCAAACCAGCCAAGCAGTGTTTTATTAAATTTGGCTACGTTTTGGTCTGTTTTCGGTCCAGATTGTTTATCCGATTTAGTATAAACTAGCGCAAAAGGAATTTGGCATTCGCCCAACCAAGAACAAAATTCCAAATCAATTTTTTGAGGTTCTAATCTGCTATCAATTAACACAAAAACGCATTGCAGATTTTCTCTCTTGGTAAGATATGCCCTAATGAATTTCTCCCATTTCTCACGGCTGCTTTTCGAAACTCGTGCGTATCCGTAACCAGGTAAATCTACAATGTACCATTTCTCATTCACTAAAAAATGGTTAATCAACTGCGTTTTTCCTGGTTTTTGCGATGTTTTCGCTAATCCCTGTTGGTTAACCAACATATTGATTAGGGACGATTTACCAACATTAGAACGTCCAATGAAAGCATACTCAGGCATATCTGGTAGCGGCAAAGCCGATACTTTTGTATTACTGACTACGAAGGTTGCAGATTTAATAATCATAAGGCAAAGGTAGTGTTTTGTTACGATTGGTTAATTGTTTAAACCGTTTAAATTGGTTAATCGATTAACTTGCGTGCAGTTAATCAAAGTCCAGGGTTAGCAAGTTAACCAAAATTCATAGTTGTAAATAACCGATTAACCAGTTAACCAATTCCTACAGTTAACCAAAATAACCCTATCTTTGCCGAAGCATGAATCCACAAATTACTCCTTATTCTGGTACCGAAACAAAAAAAGAGCAGGTAGCCAGCATGTTCAATAATATTTCGGGCACTTACGATTTTCTTAACCATTTTCTTTCTTTGGGGATTGATATCATTTGGCGTAAAAAAGCAATTAAAGAACTTTTAACTACTAAACCTCAAAAGATTTTAGATGTAGCTACTGGAACGGGAGACTTTGCATTTGAATCGATCAAGATCTTGAAACCACAACAAATCATTGGTGTAGATATTTCGGAAGGAATGTTGGAAGTAGCAAAAAAGAAAATAGCCGATAGAAACCTAGGTCATGTTTTTTCTGTACAAAAAGGAGATTCTGAGGGCTTGCACTTTGAGGATAATACTTTTGATGCTATCACTGTTGCATTTGGAGTGCGCAACTACGAAAACTTAGAAAAAGGATTGGCTGATATGTTGCGTGTGCTGAAACCAGGAGGTAAGGTGGTTGTTTTAGAGTTTTCTAAACCAAAGGTTTTTCCGGTTAAGCAACTGTATCACTTCTATTTTAAATATGCTACACCATTTTTTGGAGGTTTATTTTCGAAGGATAAAAAAGCTTACGCCTATTTAGAAGAATCGGTACAGGCATTTCCAGATGGTAAGAACTTTACCAACCTCATGGAAAAAGTTGGCTACCAACATACCAAACACCGTTCGCTTACGTTTGGAATTAGTGCCATCTACACAGGTATTAAATGAAGAAAACCTTACTAATTCTCTTATTTTCTTTCATCACGTTTGCGCTTAAGGCTCAAAATTGGGGCGGCGGTATAGATCAGCAGGATTTTAACTGGGGATTTAGTTTCCAATACATAGCATCAGAATATAAGATAATTAGAAGTCCTAACTGGCGTGATGTCTTTCTAGATTACGAACAGAATAATATTCCAATTACAGATCAGCTTAATTCGATAAGCTCACCGCTATCTGCAGGTTTTGGGATAGGTTTTGTTGTGAATTTAAGATTAACCAAGAATGTAGATTTACGGAGTACACCAACTTTGGTGTTTAATGATAGGTTAGTAGATTATCAATACGCATTGCCTTCGGTAAACGGTCCGTCAGATTTTGTTGATGGCAAAACACAACAAAAAGTCTCAGCTACAATGGTAGAATTTCCGCTCGGAATTAAACTGAAATCTGAAAGAAGGAAGGATTTTAGGGCATATTTGTTACTCGGTGCAAAATATTCGATGGATTTAGCTTCTGGCAAAAAAGCAAACGACGATGATAAGGCGCTTATCTACAAAATTTTGAAGAATAAAAGGAATTTTGGATCTTATGAAGCTGCAATAGGCTTCGATCTCTATTTCGAATATTTTAAAATGTCGCCCGAATTAAAAGTTAGCCATTCGTTTGGAGATATCTTAAAGCATGAAAACCACCCATTTGCTAGGCCAATTGAAAAGGCTATTTTAAGGAATTTTACTTTTAGCTTATTTTTCGAGTAAAGCCACATAATTGTGTGTGTCTACAAAAAGTATAACTTTGTGCCAAACGCAAATTGAATAATGGCTAAAATCGCATTAATTACAGGAGCTACATCTGGTATTGGGGCAGCTAGCGCAAATACTTTTGCCGCCGAAGGTTATGATTTGATCTTGATTGCCCGCCGAGAAAATTTGTTAGATGCACAAGCGCAGCAACTTGTAGAAAAACATGGTATCAAAGTGAAAAAAATACAGGCTGATGTAAGGGACAAGGAAAACATCAACTATGTTTTAGAAACTTTGCCTGCCGAGTGGAAGAATGTTGACGTGCTAGTGAACAATGCAGGTTTGAGCCAAGGTTTAGATCCGATAGATAAAGGCGATACGGAAGATTGGGATAGGATGATTGATACCAATATTAAAGGCCTGCTTTACGTAACCAAAGTGGTTTCTAGTTGGATGGTAGAGCGCAAAAAAGGGCACATCATTAATATTGGTTCTATTGCTGGTAAGGAAGTTTATCCTAACGGTAATGTATATTGCGCAACCAAGCATGCGGTAGATGCGCTTAATAAGGGAATGCGTATCGATTTGCTGCCACATGGTATTAAAGTTACTGCAATTAATCCGGGTATGGTAGAAACAGAATTTTCTATTGTACGCTTTAAAGGCGATGAAAATAGAGCTAAAAAGGTATATGACGGATTAGAACCATTAATTGCCCAAGATATTGCTGATGCCATTTGGTATGTAGTAAGCAGACCAGCGCATGTAAACATCAACGATATGCTGATTATGCCAACGGCGCAAGCTACCGGCACCATCGTAAAAAGAAACTAATAAGGTTAACTGTATAATTGGTTAATCGGTTAACTGTACCTTGCCAGCGATTAACCAGTTAACCGATTTTAACAATTAACCATTTTAGACAGTTAACCAAGTAAACAATTAACCATCATAAAATGATTTCAACAAACATAGATCAAGAAATAAAACAAGCAATGTTAGCTAAAGACCAAGTTAAGTTAAGAGGCCTTAGAGCTATCAAAGCTGCGTTGCTGTTAGCAAAAACAGAAAAAGGACAAGCCGAAGATATCAACGAAGAAGCTGAAATAAAAATTTTACAAAAGCTTGTTAAGCAACGTAAAGAATCTGCAGATATCTATAAAACGCAGGGAAGGGAAGATCTTTACCAAGTAGAGCAAGAAGAGATAGATGTGATCTCTAAATTTCTGCCTAAACAAATGGAAAGAGCCGAAATAGAAGCGATTATAGCAAAAATTATTGCCGAAACGGGTGCTGCTTCTGTGAAAGAAATGGGTAAAGTAATGGGCTTGGCAAATAAAGAATTAGCTGGAAAAGCAGAAGGTAAATTAATTGGTGAAATCGTAAAAAGCCAGCTGTCTTAGTCTTTCTACAATAAACTAAATAATAAAAATGTGATATTATTTCACATTAATTGCATTTACTCTATTAACTTAGTGGCATATACCAAACCGCCATGATTTACAAATCAAGGAGGAATAACTAATCATGGCAGCTTCACCACCATTGAAAATAAAGTTAAATAGGTGAAAAAACATACACAATAATATTTATGAATTACGAAGTAATCGAACAAGAGGGTTTCAAATATATAGAGGTTGGGGAAGGAGAACCTTTAGTGTTACTTCATGGTTTGATGGGAGAATTAAGTAACTGGGAATACGCTATTGAGAAATTTAGAAGCAAATATAGAGTCATCGTACCCATATTGCCTATTTACGAATTACCTATATTAACATTGGGTGTGAAAAGCCTATCTAAGCATTTACATCGTTTCCTTAAATTTAAGAAACTAGAACAAGTTGTACTAGTGGGCAATTCTTTAGGAGGTCATGTTGGTTTAGTATTTACTACAGCGCATCAAGAATATGTGAAGGCTTTAGTGCTTACAGGAAGCTCTGGTTTGTATGAAAATGCATTTGGTGGATCTTTCCCTAAAAGAGAGAGTTACGACTTTATTAGAGAAAAAGTAGAGTTTACGTTTTACAATCCGGCAACGGCAACCAAAGAACTGGTTGATGAAGTGTTTAAAACAGTTAACGACCGAGCAAGAGTAATCCGTATTTTGGCTTTAGCAAAATCAGCTATTAGGCACAATATGGCTAAAGAGCTGAAAAAAATAACCATCCCAGTGTCTCTAATTTGGGGCAAACAGGACAAAGTTACTCCTCCAGATGTTGCGAAAGAGTTTCACGAATTGCTGCCAAATTCTGAGCTAAACTGGGTGGATGAATGCGGACACGCACCTATGATGGAGCAACCAGAAGTATTTAACAGCTACTTAGAAAAATTTTTGGACAGAATTTTGCTTAAATAACAGAAAGGCCGAAAATAGAAAGGCTTAAGCTAGTGACATACTGAAAACTGAGAACTGAAAATGATAGCAGGAGAACTCATATCGAACATTATACCACCTTTACGTACATCAGATACTGTACGCAAGGCGTTGGACCGTATGAACGAGTTCAAAGTTTATCACTTGCCTATCGTAAACGAAATTCAATATTTGGGTTTGGTTTCTGAAGAAGAGCTAATGGAAGCTAGAGATATGGAAATTGCAATTGGCGCCTTACCATTAGCTTTGCTTAACACTTTTACTTTCGAGAATGCTCATGTTTATGAAGTAATTAGGTTATTTAGCGAACTTCAGTTATCTGTAGTGCCTGTTTTAGATCAGCAAAAGAATTACTTAGGAGTGGTTTCCATCAATAGCGTACTTAACTACTCGGCAAATCTTTATTCTGTAAACGAGCCAGGCGGCATCATTGTACTTTCCATCTCCAACAGGAATAATTCTTTAGCGCACATGGCGCAAATTGTAGAAGCTGATAATGCACAAATACTATCTTCTTATGTCAATTCATTTGCCGATTCTACTCGTTTGGAAGTTACACTGAAGATAAATAAAACAGATCTTTCTGGTATTGTTTCTTCATTTGAACGCTACGAATATGAAGTTAAAGCAGTTTTTAATAATAGCAATCACGACGACGGTTCTATGGATAGATTTAATTCTTTCATGAACTATTTAAATGTATAAATAGCCGGATGAAAATAGCCCTTTACGGTAGAGATTTTAATGATAGCGTATTACCATTTGTACAAGAGGTGTTCGACACCTTAACTGCAAAAAAACTTGAAGTAACTGTTTATCGTAAATTTTTCGATTTCATTAAAGATAAAATTAAACTTCCATCGCAAATTTCTACTTTTTCTGGTCATACAGAGTTATTAAGCAAAGCTGATATTTTGATAAGTTTAGGGGGCGATGGTACTTTGCTAGATACGTTGGCTCTGGTAAGGGATTCCCAAATTCCTGTAATCGGGATTAACTTTGGGAGATTGGGCTTTTTGGCAAGTATCAATAAAACTGAAATTCAAGGAGCTATTAATGCCTTAATAAATGGCGAGTATGCTATCGATAAACGTAGTTTGTTGAGTTTAGAATCGAAAAGTGGTTTGTTTGGCGACGAAAATTTTGCTTTGAACGATATCACCATCCATAGGCGAGATGATTCTGCCATGATGATTATCCACGCCTATATGAACGGTGAGTTTGTAAACTCATACTGGGCCGATGGATTGATTATTGCAACACCAACGGGATCTACTGCTTATTCGTTAAGTTGCGGTGGTCCAATCATTTTACCAAGTGCACAAAACTTCGTGATTACGCCAGTAGCACCGCATAACCTTAATGTAAGGCCAATTATAGTTCCTGATGATGTAGAGCTAACTTTTGAAGTAGAGGCTCGCAGTACAAAATTCCTCCTTACTTGCGATTCCAGGACGGAAACCGTAGACCGCAGTGTGAAAATCAGTATCAACAAAGCAAAATTTAATATAAATCTTATCCGCCTTAACAATGAAACGTTTCTAACTACGTTAAGGAATAAATTGCTTTGGGGTATCGATACCCGTAATTATTAGGATGAGTTATAAAAAAACGCTATTAGCCATCATTTTTACTTCGTTTCTGTCTTCAAAATCTAACGCCCAAACTTGGGAAGTAGGTTTGCAGGCGGGTGGCGCTGGTTATATGGGCGATTTAAATCCAACCAATCCTTTAAAAGTAAGCGGATTGCATTTAGGCGCATTTGTCAAAGCAAATTTCGATCCTAATTGGGCACTATCTTTTAATTACAACAATGGAAAAATTAAAGCCGATGATGCAAAATCTAGCAACGAGCAGTTTAGGCAGCGTAATTTAAGCTTCAGCAACAAACTTCACGAAATGAGTTTGATGGTCGATTTTAATTTCTTCGACTATTTTTCTGGCGGAGGATATTCAAGGTTTTCTCCTTATTTGTACACAGGCGTAGGTGCGGTACTTTTCAGCCCTAAAGCTATATATCAAGGTACAGAATATAAACTCGCACTTTACGATACAGAAGCGATTGATTATAAAACCTATGCTTTAACAGTGCCTTTTGGTTTCGGTTTAAAGTATAATTTTAAGAGTAATTGGACTATTATGACCAATATCGGTTATAGAAATGCCTATACAGATTACCTAGATGACGTTGGCGATAAATATCCTGACCCAGCAAATTTCTCAAGTGATCAGTCGGTTAGGCAAATTCAAATTGCATTATCAGATAGATCTAATGAAGTTTTAGGCTACAATATTGGAGGTAAAGACATTCAGCGAGGAGATTTTAGAAAAAGAGATACTTATATGTTTGTAGGTATTGGCATAACTTATACCTTTGTGAGCCAAAAGTGCTTTTAAGATAAAGGCCTCAAAAACAGTAATGGATTTTAAAGATCAAATAGATATTAACCGCTTGCCAGAGCATATTGCAATTATTATGGATGGCAACGGTCGTTGGGCAAAAAACCAAGGTAAATTTAGGGTTTTTGGTCACGAGAGTGGTGTGCTTTCTGTAAAGGATATTGTAGAAGGATGTGTAGAGATAGGCGTTAAATATCTTACTGTTTATGCTTTTTCTACCGAAAACTGGAACCGCCCAATAGAAGAGGTAAATGCCTTGATGGAACTCTTGATTTCGACCATTAACCAAGAAGCAGAAACGCTGAATAAAAATAACATTAAGCTAAATGCCATAGGCGATTTAAAATCGTTACCACAAAAATGTATCGATGACCTGGCTGCTGCAATGGATAAAACCAAAGCAAATACTAAATGTACATTAACCTTGGCATTAAGCTATAGTGCCAAATGGGAAATTGTAGAAGCGGCCAGAAAAATAGCCGAACAGGTAAAGGACGGAAAACTAGCTATCAATCAGGTTGATGAGCAACTTTTTGCTTCGCAGTTAACTACGGTAAACATGCCCGATCCCGAGTTAATGATACGTACCAGCGGAGAGCACCGTATCAGTAATTACCTTTTGTGGCAAATGGCTTATACCGAACTATATTTCACAGAAACACTGTGGCCCGATTTCAGAAGAGAACATCTGTATGAGGCCATTGTAGATTATCAAAAACGCGAACGTCGCTTTGGCAAAATTAGTGAGCAATTGAACTAATTTTTCTTTTAACACTTTTTAACATGAGTTTAAATTAACTTAGCAACGTTTTTTAGATTGTAAATGAGAAGAATATACCAACTAGTATTTCTGCTTTTGATCGGTTTTCCGTCGTTAGCACAAATTCGTAACCAACAACAACAAGCTACCCCTTCCTTAAAAGTAAACGGCCTAAATTTAGACTATTTCACCCCAAGAGAATATATTATTGGAGGTACTACTTTAACAGGTTCAAAATATTTAGATAAGGACGTAATTATTGTGCTTTCTAAATTAACCACTGGTGAGTCGATTATGTTGCCAGGCGAAGCTACAGCAAATGCAATCAAAAATCTTTGGGCACAAGGTTTGTTTGATGACATTAAGCTCAACGTATCGAAGATTAACGGCGATACTGTGTATTTTGATATTGAAGTAGTAGAGCTGCCGCGTTTAAGTGGTTTTGAGTTCAACGGTATTAGTAAATCTCAAAAAACAGATATTCAAGAAAAATTGGGCGATAGGGCTGGTAAATCTATCATCAACGATAATTTGTACAATACAACAAGATCTGTAATTACTAAGTATTTGTACGAAAAAGGATTTTTCTACACCACCATCGATTATAAATCTAAACCAGATCCAAATCAGGAAAACAGTGTTATTTTACAAGTTAATATTGATAGAGGACGAAGAGTTAAGGTTCAAAAAATTGAATTTGAAGGAAATAAAGAATTCAGCTCAGCTAAGCTTAGAAAATACTTAAAGAAGACCAAGCAACGTGCTTTCTATAAAGTTTTTGGTAGCGGTAAATTTAATAAAGAGAAATACGAAGAAGATAAACTAAATTTTGTTGCTAAACTACACGAAAAAGGTTATCGCGATGCGGCAATCATTAGTGATAGCGTTTATAAGTACAACGATAAAACGGTTGGCATCAAAATAAAGATGTACGAAGGCCCTAAATATTACTTTGGAAACATTAGTTGGGTTGGTAATGCGAAATACAACACCGATCTGTTAGAGAAGATTTTTGGCATTGAGAAAGGTGAGGTGTTTAGCGAAGAAAAACTAGAGAAAAAACTAAGAGGAAGTGCCAATGGCGATGATGTTTCTAGTCTTTATTTGAACGATGGTTATTTGACTTTTAACGTAGACCCGGTACAAACCAGAATTTACGGCGACACTGTAGACGTAGAAATGCGTATCTACGAGGGGCCTAAATATACAGTAAACAAAGTAAGTGTTCTGGGAAATACCATCACTAATGATAGGGTAGTTTTAAGGGAAATTCGTACCAAGCCTGGAGATTTCTTCTCAAAAGAGCAGTTGATCAGAAGTGTGCGTGAAATTGGTCAGTTAGGTAACTTTGACGAGTCTAAAACCAATCCTGTACCAAAACCAAACCCGGCAGATGGTACTGTAGATATTGTTTACCACGTAGAAGAAAAACCTTCAGATCAAATCGAATTATCAGGTGGTTTTGGTGGTGGCCGTGTTATTGGTACCTTAGGTTTAACCTTCAATAACTTCTCGTTAAGAAATTTATTTAAAGGCGAAGCTTATAGACCATTGCCAAAAGGAGATGGACAAAGGTTGAGCCTACGTGGCCAAACTAATGGTAAATTCTATCAATCGTATAGTTTTTCATTCTCAGAGCCTTGGTTTGGAGGTAAAAAGCCAGTTAGTTTTGGCGTAAGTGCGTTTACATCGCTACAATCTAATGGTTTAGCTAAAACCCACTCAAATTATTATGGCATACGTTTAAATGGTGTTTCGTTTAGCTTGGGTAGAAGGTTAAAATGGCCAGATAACTGGTTCTCATTATCTCACTCTATCAACTTAAATCAGTATATCTTGAACAACTATCCAGGTTTCTTATTTAGCACGGGAGAGTCGTACAACTTAAACTTTACCCAAGAAATTGCTAGGGATTCGAGAAACCATAATATTTTCCCAACTGGTGGTGCATATCTGAGATTTACAGTGCAAGCTACTCCTCCATATTCGTTACTTAACAACGTAAATTACAACACCGCATCTGATAAAGATCGTTACAGATTTACAGAATACCATAAATGGAAAATGGAAGCACAATGGTTCGAAACGGTGGTGGGCAAGTTGGTGTTTAAAGGTCAGGCGCAGTTTGGTTTCTTGGGTTCGTATAACAGTGCTGTAGGTCAGTCGGCATTTGAGCGTTTTAAATTAGGAGGTGACGGTATGCAAGGTTTCGATTTCTTACAAGGTTCGGAAATTATTGCAATGCGTGGTTACTCAAACAACTCGGTTATTCCTGTAGGTGCTAATCCTAATATTGCACAAAACTCTGGTAGTCCTATCTTTACTAAATATGTAATGGAGTTAAGATATCCAGTAATTAGTTCACAACAAGCAACTGCCTTTATGACAGTTTTTGGTGAGGCTGGTAATACTTGGGATAAGTTCCGCGACTTTAATCCATTTAACGTGAGAAGGTCGGTTGGTGTTGGTGCAAAGATATTTTTACCAATTTTCGGATTACTTGGCATAGATTATGGTTATGGATTTGATAACATCCCAGGAGTACCTGATGCTAACAAAGGACAATTCCACTTTAGTATAGCGCAACAAATGGGCGGTTTTAACTAATTGAGAGCGTTTAAAGAACTTAACACACAATTAAAAAGAAATCTTAGTATGAAAAGAATATTTTTAGCAAGCGTTTTACTCTTAATGGCTTTAGGAGTATCGGCACAAAAAATGGCTTACGTAGACACGGAATATATTTTAAAGCATGTTCCTGATTACAAATCATCGTTAACACAAATAGAAGGTTTGTCTAAGCAATACCAAAAAGAAGTTGATGACGTTTTCAAGGAAGTGGATGCAATGTATAAGGCCTATCAAGCAGATCAGGTTTTATTAACTGATGATATGAGAAGACGTAGAGAGAACGATATCATTGAAAAAGAGAAAAAAGCAAAAGAATTACAACGTCAGAAATTTGGTCCTGAGGGAGATTTATTCCAAACTCGTTCTAAATTATTGAAGCCAATTCAAGAAAAAGTTTCTTCTACCATTGCAGAAGTTGCAAAAAACAAATACATTGACTTCGTTTTTGATAAAAGTAGTGAAAGCACCATGATGATTTATGCCAGTGCAAACTACGATATCAGTAACGACGTAATTATAAGATTAGGTTATAAACCCGGAACTTTAGTAAAATAACACATAATAGTCAAAACCGGTTGTAAATCGGCTTAGATTGAAACCAATAACAAACATTAATAACATTAGAAAAAATAGAATGAAAAAGTTAATTAAAGGATTATTTGTAGCGGCAGGATTACTTTTAACTACACAAGTTGTTAACGCTCAGCAAAAATTTGGTCACTTAAACTCAGATGAGATTTTTGGTACTTGGTCAGAAGCTAAAACAGTTTCTACCACTATCGAGAATTTAGCTAAAACTAAGCAAGCTGAAATTGATAAAATGATTGCTGAGTATCAAAATAAATTAAAAGCTGCTCAAGAAAAAGAGAGAACACTTAGTGAGGCAAACAGAGAGGTAGTTGTTAAAGAATTAACCCAAGCTCAAACTGAGTTAACAGATTTACAAAAGAGAATTGAGGATGCTCGTAATAAAGCTAGAGAAACTGTAGAAGCTAAGCAAGCTGAGGTTTTCCCTCCGTTGCAACAAAAAGTAGCTACTGCTATCAATGCCATTTCTAAAGAAAAAGGTTTGGCTTATGTATTTGATATTTCAGCATCTCAAGGTTTCAATAACTTAGTTTATTTTGATGGTGGTGAAGACATCACTCCTGCTGTAAAAGCTAAGTTAGGTATTTCGGCTACTGCTCCAACTGCTGCTAAACCAGCTGCTGGCGCTAAAAAACCTTAATCAAAATATTAAATTAATAAACGGCGGAATTAGGTAAGCTTAATTCCGCTTTTTTATGCACATGAACTTACAAAATTCCATAGGCATATTCGATTCTGGCTTCGGCGGATTAACCATCTTTAAGTCTATTGCAGAAAAGTTGCCATCTTACAATTATATTTATTTAGGCGACAATGCTCGTTCACCTTATGGCGATCATTCTTTCGAAACCGTTTATCAATATACTTTAGAATGTGTAGAATGGCTTTTTGCACAAGGTTGTCCATTGGTAATTTTGGCCTGTAATACAGCATCGGCCAAAGCACTCAGAAATATACAACAGTTAGATTTGCCTAAAAAATATCCAAACCACCGTGTTTTAGGAGTAATAAGACCAACTGCCGAAGTGATAGGAAATGTGAGTGGCACAAAATCAGTAGGCGTGTTAGGTACAAGGGGAACAATCAAATCCGAGTCGTACCTAATCGAGATTAATAAGTTCTTTCCAGAAGTGAGTGTTCATCAGCAGGCTTGTCCAATGTGGGTGCCATTAATAGAAAACGGAGAACATACAGGCAATGGCGCCGATTATTTTGTTAAGCAGTATTTAGATCAGTTGCTTAAACAGTCTCCTTCTATTGACACTATTTTGTTGGCTTGTACACATTATCCATTACTGTTGCCGAAAATAGAAGCGTACCTCTCTTCTAACATCAAAGTAGTTTCGCAGGGCGATATTGTGGCCAATAGTTTAGTGAATTATTTACAACGACATCCAGAGATCGACCAAAAGATAAGCAAGCAAAACCAAGCTTCGTTTTATACTACTGGCGACGCCGAAGCCTTCAACCGACATGCTTCTGTTTTTTTAGAGAAAGAGGTTTTGTCTGTTAAAATAAAACTGTAAGTTTTTCTGTCTCAAAAATATAACACAAAAATGATGTATTTGAAGTAATTCGAGTAGTTTCTTACTAGGTTTTGAATATATAAAAGGGTAAGTTTGCACCTTCATTCACAATCAATGAGCGAACAGATCAAACACGAATGCGGAATAGCCTTTATCCGCTTGTTAAAACCTCTCTCATACTACCAAGAAAAATACGGTACTGCACTTTATGGCCTAAACAAATTGTATTTGTTGATGGAAAAGCAGCACAATCGCGGTCAGGACGGAGCAGGTATTGCAACTATTAAATTAGACATGAAACCGGGTAGCCGCTACATTAGCCGTTATCGCTCGATGGCCCAAAATGCCGTTGCAGATATCTTCGGTTACGTACAAAACAAATTTGTTAGTATACAGGAAGAAACTCCTGAGCTGATGAAGGATACCGAGTTTTTGAAGCAAAATGTGAGCTTTATTGGCGAAGTATTGTTGGGGCACCTTCGTTATGGTACCCACGGTAAAAATAGTATCGAGAATTGCCATCCTTTCTTGCGCCAAAACAACTGGATGACCAGAAACTTGGTCATTGCAGGTAACTTTAACATGACCAATGTAGACGAACTGTTAGAGCAGTTGTACGAACTAGGCCAGCACCCAAAAGAAAAAGCAGATACGGTTACCGTTCTAGAGAAAATAGGTCACTTTTTGGATGATGAAAATCAAGCATTGTTTGATGAATACAAAAAGGATGGCTTAACTAACGTAGAGATTACGCATAAAATTTCAGAGAACTTAAACATCGCAAACATCTTAAAGCGTTCGGCAAAAAGCTGGGATGGTGGTTATGCCATGTCTGGAATTGTTGGTAATGGCGATGCTTTTGTGATGAGAGATCCAGCGGGTATCCGTCCGGCGTTTTATTATGTTGATGATGAAGTGGTGGTTGCCGCTTCAGAAAGACCAGCGATTCAAACTGCATTTAAAGTGCAGATCAATAATGTAAAAGAGATTAAGCCGGGCCATGCCTTGATTATTAAAAAGGATGGAACAGTAACTGAGGAAATGTTCCGTGAACCTTTAGAAAAGAAAGCATGTTCGTTTGAGCGTATTTATTTTTCAAGAGGTAGCGATGCTGATATATACAAAGAGCGTAAAAAACTTGGAGAGCTGTTGTGTGATCCAATCTTGAAGTCGGTTAACTACGATTTAAAGAATACAGTTTTCTCATTTATTCCAAACACCGCCGAAGTTTCTTTTTACGGTATGGTAGATGGGTTGCACAAATACATTAGAGATGTGCAGAAAGAGACGTTGTTGAAGCGCAAAGAGGTTTTGGATGATGTGGCGCTAGACGAATTGCTGTCGATGCGTCCACGTGTAGAGAAATTAGCCATCAAAGATGTGAAGCTACGTACCTTTATCACCCAAGATGCGGATAGGGGAGAAATGGTTGCCCACGTTTACGATACCACTTACGGCGTAATCAAAAATCATACGGACACTTTGGTTGCCGTAGATGATTCGATTGTGAGAGGTACAACTTTAAAGCAAAGTATCATCAAGATTATCGATAGGTTACACCCAAAGAAAATTGTGATTGTTTCTTCTGCGCCGCAGATTAGATACCCGGATTGTTATGGTATCGATATGTCTAAAATGGGGCAATTCGTAGCTTTCGATGCAGCTATTCAATTGCTGAAAGAAAGAGGACAAGAGCATATTATCGAAGATGTTTACCAAAAATGTAAAGCTTCTTTAGAATTGCCGAAAGAAGAAATTGTAAACTACGTAAAAGAGATTTATAAGCCATTTACACCTCAAGAAATTTCGGATAAAATTGCTAAAATTATCACGCCAGCAGAAACAGTTGCAGAAGTTGAAGTAATCTATCAAACTTTGGAAGGCTTGCACGAGGCTTGTCCAAATCACGTTGGCGATTGGTATTTCTCTGGAGATTACCCTACACCAGGGGGTAACAAGGTAGTGAATAAAGCTTTTGTTAACTGGAAAGAAGGAAATAACCAAAGAGCTTATTAAGCTAAAACTTATATCATTTAAAGGGAGAGGTCTTGATAGATTTCTCCTTTTTTGTCTATAACAATGGTCATTGCTGGCTTTCACGGACTTTGTCATTCAGAGCGCAGCGAAGAATCTATTTTAAAATTTGCTAGTTGAGATTATTTAGATGAACTCGATTTATAATCTCGACTTAAAGAATTGCGGATTTCAAATCAGCAGATAAGAGGTTCGGGATTTCAAATCCCGAACAGCGTAGGGAATTAAAAAGGTCGTCATTTCGACTGAAAGGAAAAATCTAGCAAGGTTTCTCTTTTTTATTAAAACCGCGTCGTCATTGCGAGGTACGAAGCAATCTTAAAGCGTGTATGCTTTTGATTAGTAAGATAGCTTCGTACCTCGCAATAATGATGTAACGAGGTTTTCTACTAAACTAATAAACTATAAACAGGCAATTCCTCCACAAAAGAAAAGCCTTTATTTTCGTGATCTATCTGTGCGTAGTAGTGGCTTAACCCATTAGTAATCACTAGCCATTTTGCTTTATACACCGAATTGTATCTTGCGGCTTGGTCAAAGGTAGCTTGTGTGATGTTTACCGAGGGCGCTTTACATTCTACCACCATCAATTTTTCACCTGCTTTCGTTAGCACTAAAATATCGCTACGTTTTCTGGTTTGATTTAGGCTTAATCCACCTTCAATCTGCATTAAACTAACAGGGAACTGTTTTTCTTTAATAAGGTATTTGATAAAATGCTGTCTTACCCATTCCTCAGGTGTGAGTACCAAATGCTTCTTTCTCGCTTCATCAAAAATGTAATGTAGCCCATCCCTTTGGGTAATTTTAAAAGGATAGAAAGGTAGGTTAAGTGGAGTAGGGTTGAACATCAGACATCAAAAATAAGATTGTTTTATTGTTTCATTGCTAGATTGTTGAAAAAGAAATGGTCTAAAGTTTTAGTGGCAGCAGATTGACAATTTTGCTGAAAGGCAGTGTGTAAGTATATACTCGCGTAAAACAGTTAAGTTGTAAGTGTTAGTGCCACAGGATTTTGTACAATAAACCTGAACGAAGTGGAAAGCCCGCAATCCCGATTTTTTCATCGGGAGAGGACTTGTAACGTAGTGCAGGACTACTGGTGGCTATGAAATGCGGAAACTGCTTTCCTGATTTTTAAAACATCAGACAGATAAATAAAAGTATTTTATGATTGAGGTCGGGATAATGGATGTTAGTCTATTTGTCAATAATTCCCCTTTAGGGGTTAGGGGTAAATTTGTAACTTTGAGCATGACTGCCGAAGACATCATTAAGGATTTAAAAGCTAGAAAATTTAAGCCAGTTTATCTATTACAGGGCGAAGAACCCTATTTTATTGATCAGATAGTAGAGTATATGGAGAAACATATACTGTCTGATGGTGAGAAAGGTTTCAACCAGACTGTTTTATACGGTAAAGATACCGATATGGCTACGGTGATGAATGCTGCTAAGCGCTATCCAATGATGTCCGAATATCAATTGATTATTGTAAAAGAAGCGCAAGATTTGAAATGGGCAAACGAAGGGGCTAGTAAAGAAGCTGATTTTACCCTTGCATATTTCGAGAAGCCGTTGCCTAGCACAATTTTAGTACTTGCCTATAAGTATGCTAATTTCGATAAACGTAAAAAGATCTATAAAGCCATTAATAGTAATGGTGTCGTTTTTCAAAGTGATCCAGTAAGAGATTATAAGCTCGTACCTTGGATAGAAGATCATATCAAAACTAAGGGCTACAAAATAGATCCTCAAGCGGTAGCTTTAATGGCTGAATATTTGGGTACAGATCTTTCTAAAATAGCAAATGAGGTTGAAAAATTGTGTTTGAATATAGATAAATCTACCACTATCCAAACAGATCATATTCAGCGAAATATAGGAATTAGTAAGGAATACAATGTGTTTGAACTGCAAAAGGCATTGGCTACACGTAATGTGTTAAAGAGCAATCAGATTATCAATTACTTTGCGGGTAATCCAAAAGCCAACCCAATGATTATGGTAATGGCCAATCTCAATTCTTATTTCTCAAAAATCCTTAAATATCATTATTTAACCAATAAAAACGATGCAGCTAGGGAGCTTGGTGTAAGCCCTTATTTTCTTAAAGATTATGAAGCTGCCGCACGCACTTTTAATGCTGGCAAAACTTTCGATATCATTAGTTTACTAAGAGAGTATGATTTGAAGAGCAAAGGTTTGGATAGTACGGGCAATATATCTGATGGCGATTTATTGAAAGAATTGGTTTTTAAGATATTGCATTAGGTTTTTTGCCACAGATGCACAGATGATGCTGCACTTAATTTCTATTTTAAAATCTGTGCATCTGTGGCCAATTAGATTTTTTACATCTTGTAACTAAGAAGTTATATCCAATTCTGAATATTTCGTAGCGCTTCGCTTATTTTTACTTCACAATTAACTTATTCAAATAAATTGATGAAGAAAAATCTATTTACCCTATTATTGGCTGCTGGTGTGGTGACTTTTGCCCACGCACAACGACCAACTCAAGGCGGAGCCCCTACTGATAGCACACGCCGGGCTCCTGGAGCTTTCGGAGCGGCAGCGGCACCTAAAGCACAACCAAAACCTTACGACCAAGTAATCACTAACAAAGCATTAAGCCGCAAAGGGATGATTACTTCTCACAAAATTGAAGACAAATTCTATTTTGAAATTGCAGATACTACATTAAATAGAGATATTTTGGTGGTAAGCCGTATTTCAAAGTCTGGAGCTGAGGTTCGTGCAGCGCAAGGTTACGCTGGCGATCAAATCGGAAGTTCGGTTATCCGTTTCGAAAAAGGACCAAACAACAGAATTTTCATGCGTAAAATTAGCTTCAGAGCTTACAGCGCAGACAGTACTGCTTCAATGTATCAGTCGTTACAAAATTCTAGCGTACAGCCAATTGCTGCTGCTTTTGATATTGCAGCTTACACTCCTGGTAAAGACGGTAGCGTAATTGACGTTACTACTTACATCAATAGCGATAATGATATTTTCTACTTCAGCTCTCCAATGTTCAAATCGAGATTTGGTATTGGTGCACAACAGGCAGATAGAAGCTATATCCAAGACGTAAGAAGTTTCCCAACTAACGTAGAGATTAAAACCGTAAAAACTTACGCTAAAGCTGCAACACCAAGCGCTGGTGGAGCTCCTTCATTTGGCGGTGCTGGTGCAGCAACAGGTTCGGTAACTTTAGAGTTAAACACTTCGTTGGTAATTTTACCTAAAAATCCAATGAAACCACGTTATTTCGATCCTCGTGTTGGTTATTTCGCAGTTGGTTATACCGATTTTGATTTAAACCCACAAGGGGTAAAAGAGGTGCAGTTGGTAAAACGTTGGAGATTAGAACCAAAACCACAAGATATGGCTAAGTACAAACGTGGCGAATTGGTAGAACCAGCTAAACCTATCATTTTCTATATCGATCCGGCTACGCCTAAAAAATGGGTGCCTTATTTAATTGCTGGTGTTAACGATTGGCAAAAAGCTTTTGAAAAAGCAGGTTTCAAAAATGCCGTAATTGGTAAAATTGCACCTACAAAAGCACAAGATTCTACTTGGAGTTTAGACGATGCCCGTAACTCGGCCATTGTTTACAAACCATCAGAAATTCCTAATGCAAGTGGTCCAAGTATTTCAGATCCACGTACTGGTGAGATTATGGAAAGCCACATTAACTGGTACCACAATGTAATGAAATTAGTTCGCGATTGGTATTTCATTCAAACTGCGGCTGTAGATAAAAGAGCTCGTACGGTTAACTTTAGCGATGAGTTAATGGGCGATTTAATTCGTTTTGTTTCTTCTCACGAAGTGGGTCACACGCTAGGTCTACGTCATAACCACGGGTCTAGTTCAACAGTGCCAACAGAAAATCTACGTAATAAAAAATGGGTAGAAGAAAATGGCCACACACCATCTATAATGGACTATGCTCGTTTTAACTACGTTGCGCAACCAGAAGATAACATTTCTAAAGTAGGTTTATATCCACGCATTGGCGATTACGATAAATGGGCAATTGAGTGGGGTTATAGATACTTCCCAGATAGCAAAAACGTAGCTTCTGATATGAAGATCTTAGATAAGATGACCTTAGAATCAGCAAAGAACAGACGTTTATGGTTCGGTACCGAAACTAATCCAGATGATCCGCATTCGCAAAGCGAAGATTTGAGCGACAATGCAATGAAAGCGAGTGACTATGGTATCAAAAACTTGAAAGTTATCGTTGCTAATTTAAATGCCTGGACCAAACAGCCCGGCGAAAACTACGATGAGCTAAGCAATATGTACGGTCAGTTGACTACTCAGTTTGGTCGTTATATTGGTCACGTTAGTAAAAACATTGGTGGTATCTACGAAAATCCAAAAACTGTAGATCAAGCAGGTGTAATTTACGAACGTACGCCAGCAGCGACGCAAAAAGAAGCAGTAAACTGGTTAAATGCACAAGTTTTCACTACGCCAAAATGGTTGTTAGATCAAACTATTTTAGATAATATTAGCGAAAGTCCGTTAGTAGTAGTTTCTAAATTGCAAAATGCAGCCCTAGCCAGAGTAATTTCTACTAGAGTTTTGGGTAACTTGATTGCTGCCGAGGCTGCCGATGGCGCAACTGCCTATAAAATCTCTGATTTGTTCAAAGATTTAAACGCTTCAATCTTTACTGAATTGAAAGGCAATGCCGCTATTGATGTATATCGTAGAAACTTACAGAAAGCTTATGTAGAGAGATTAATCACCATTATCAACCCTCCGGCTCCTGCAGCCGCTAGCGCAGCAACTTTTGGAAGAGGCGGTGCCGCTCCAACTGGTTTAACAGCTAGCCAAACCGATGCGGTTTCTGTGGTTAAAGGACAGTTACGTGAGTTAGATAAAGCAATTAAAGCAAGCTCACAAGCCGATACTTTAAGCAAATATCACTTAGAAGATTTGTCAGATCGTATCGAAAAAGCTTTAGATAAAAAGAAATAAGCAAGGACTTAAATAATTCTGGAATCCTCCGATAGTATATGTCGGGGGATTTTTTGTTTTGGAGCGGAAGGGTCAGTATTCCTATTATCGGTAGTCCCGCTTTCCGCTATAGCCCTCGTTCCCAATGCGCTGCTCCAAGCTCACTCGGGGCTGCCGCTACAATCGGGTCTATGAAACGAAGAAAAGCCATTAGCACCTGCCCAACAAACGGCCAAAAGAACCATTACCTTTGTTAATTAAACCTGTTTGAAGCGGATATACTTTTTGGTGCGTAATTTCGACGAAGTATGAGGAGAAATCTGTTTTAAGAAGCGTTTTACTTAGAGATTTCTCACATGCGTTCGAAATGATGTAGAAATGTGACAAAAAGATAGCAGCGGAAAGCAGGGCTACAATTGCCAAAATCTACTCACATTGTTTTTCAAATGATTAAAAAATTGTTGTTTAAAATTAAGCGAATTAAACAACAGAAAGCAACAAGCATCCCCAACCTAAAATCATCAATAATCCGCCAAGTGGCGTAATAGGGCCAAGAAATTTGAAGTTCTTATTTAAGTATTCGGATAATGACAATAAGTAAATACTAAACGAAAATAGAACCGTGCCAATGGTAACCAAATAATAAGACCAGCTAATTAAACTTAGCTCAAAATTTGCATTGTAGCCAATCAGTATCAAAAATAGGGCGCTGTAAATTTGATAGCGTACACCAACTTCAAAAGATGCTAGTTTTTCTACAGACAAAACTTTCTTTAAAGCGTGTGCGCCAAAAGCACCAAATATGATTGATAATAATCCGAATGTAGCACCAGTAATAATTGCACAGTTATTAGTCATGGCGTAAAGGTAGTTATAAATTTGTTTGACTAAAAAATGTCGTCATTGCGAGGCACGAAGCAATCTTATTACTATGACAGGATTATTAACCTATCGCTTTAAGATTGCTTCGTGCCTCGCAATGACGATAATAGCTTATTAATCTGAGTTCGATTGCTAAATATGTCAAAACAAGCTGTTAAAACTAGTCCCGAATTAATTTCGGGAGACGGAGTGCCAATATACTGTCGCCCTGACCATGCAATAGCTGCGAAGCAAATCAATTAGAATAAAATATATGATATGAAGCTGTAAATCAGTTAAATAATAATCGAACTGAGGTTGTTATTTATTTAATGCTTTTCTCACTTGCGGAGCGATTTTCTCCCCATAAATTTCAATAGACTTCATCATGTGATCGTGTGACGGAGCACCAACATCCATGTGTGCAGAGAAACGGGTTAGTCCAAACAATTCGTGCATCATAATGATTTTCTCGGCAGTTTCGTTAGCATCACCAATAATTAAATGGCCATGTTTCGATCTTCCGTAATCATATTGTCCACGTTGAAATGGCGGCCAACCTCTCGATTTGCCAATTCTATCCATCTGCGCAGAATAAACCGGGTAGTAGTAATCTGCCGTAGCTTGACTATCATCTCCGAAGAACGAGTGCATGTGCACACCAACTTGAAACTTGCTCATGTCATGTCCAGCATCTCCGTAAGCTTGTTTGTAGTAATCAAACAGAGGTTGGAACTGTTCTGGATTACCACCAATAATGGCAAACATTACCGGTAAGCCTAATTTTCCAGCTCTAACTACCGATGCCGGAGTGCCACCAACGGCCACCCAAATTTTCAAATTATTATCTACCGCTCTGGGTAATATCTGTTGCTCTTTTAACTCTGGTCTAAATTTTCCTTTCCAAGAAATAGTTTCCTGTTCGTTAATTTTTACCAAGAGGTTTAGTTTCTCTTCAAACAAGGCATCGTAATCTGCTAAGTTCTGACCATACAAAGGAAACGACTCGATAAAACTACCACGGCCAGCCATTAACTCGGCTCTGCCGTTAGAAATTAAATCTACCGTAGCAAAACTTTGATATAATTTAACAGGATCTGACGAGCTTAAGACAGAGACTGCACTTCCTAATTTGATGTTTTTTGTAACTGTTGCTGCTGCCGCTAAAATAATTTCTGGTGCAGAAACGGCGTAGTCTGGTCTGTGATGTTCGCCAATACCGTAAAAATCTAAGCCAACTTCATCCATCAGCTTAATTTCTGCTATAATTTCTTGTAAACGTTGTTGTGCCGATTGTACTTCGCCTTTGGCGTTAATCTGTAAATCGCCAAACATTCCAATGCCTAATTCCATAGTGTTCCTTTTATTTGATACAAAGATAACTCTATCTATAGCGCAAAGTTTTTGATGTATGTTAAGAAATGTATTGGAATGCGACAGACTTACGAAGTTTTTAAAACTTCGTAAGTCTTAACACTAGTCCTTGCCAACAAAAGCAATTACTTGTTCATTCTGTCCTGGCTCAAACCAAGTAGTTTCAGTATCCTTCCTAAACCAAGTTAATTGTCTCTTTGCAAAGCGACGGGTGTTTTGTTTAATCTTATCTATAGCAGTTGCTAAGTCAGTTTTACCATCGAGGTAATCGAAAATTTCAGAGTATCCTACAGTTTTAAGTGCATTAAGTTCTTTGTAAGCTTCTAAGGATTTTACTTCTTCCACCAAACCGTTTTCAATCATCACATCCACTCTGTGGTTTATCTGATTGTAGAGCTTTTCTCTGTCGGTATTTAAACCAATTTTGATGATATTAAACGGACGTTCTTTTTTGTTAGAAGTGAGAAAAGAACTCAGCTTTTGCCCTGTAGAAAGTACTACTTCTAAACCACGTATCATTCGCTGCGGATTGCTTTGGTCTACTTTTGCAAAATATTCAGGGTCTAATTCGGAAAGCTGTTTTCTAATAGGCTCTATACCTTCATCAGCAAATTGTTGGTTTAATTGCTCACGGATGTTTAAGTCGATATCTGGCATATCATCTAAACCATTACAAATTGCATTGATGTACAGACCAGATCCACCAACCATAACTAGCACATTGTGTTCGGTAAATAGCTTGTGCATTAATGCAAGTGCCTCAACTTCAAAATCGCCTGTGCTAAAGAGTTGTGTAACGCTGTGCGAATTAATAAAATGATGTGGTGCTGCAGCCAATTCCTCTTCCGAAGGCTTGGCCGTACCAATACTCATTTCCTTAAAAAACTGACGTGAATCTGCAGAAATAATCTCTGTTTGGAAATGCTTTGCCAGTTGAATAGCTAACGAAGTTTTACCAATAGCCGTTGGCCCAACTATAACTATTAAAGTCTTTTGATCTTGATTTTCAGGATTGTTGGATTTACTAGACAGCATCAGTTATGAAATAAATGGTTCCAACAAAAAAAGCTTTTATAATGTCTTAAAGAGGTTTAAGAAGGATTAATAATCATCCTTGTCATTACCGTAGTCGTCGTTGCTGTAATCGTCTTCGCCATCGCCAAATTCATCTTCTTGTTCATCCTCTTCATCATCATGCTCTTCTTCTTGGGTATTGATGCCTCTTCCGCCCATTGCTTCTAATTCCTCGGTATCTTCTGGTACAAAATCCATTTCATTTAAGAAATCGAAATCACTTTCTGCTGCAGCAGTTCCAGTTGCGATTTGAGCAATATTGTTTTTGTCGATAATTTTTGGTGCTTCTCCAACGCTTTTAACCAAATACGGATATTCGATTTTTGGGTCGGTATCAAGTATAATTTTAATCAACTCTACATGAAAATCGTAAGGTCTTTCGAAATTATAGATGTAGTAAAATTTTTGGTGAGGATCTTCAATAAAAGCACTTAACTTCGATTTTTCCATCAAAATTATACCATTGTCAATCTTACGCTGATTAGGGTGTATGGCAATTTCGTCGCCTTTAATCCAGTTATCTGTACTTACATAAAATGATGATGGTTTTTCAGCATTATATCCAGTACTGCGATGTATAGCTCTGTGTAAATCTTCGAAAGTTTGGTTGCTTTTGATGTCTATTTCGCGGGTAATATCGTCGTAATCTTCAAAAGAAATTCTAAATCTATAAATTGCCATGTGCTATAAAATGCTTTGTTTACGCTCGTAAAATTATGAAAAAAATGTAATTGTTAAATTGATTAATTGCTCAATTATTAAATGTAGAAACTCAAAACAACAACTAATTGTTTAATTATCTGCAACTTTTAAGCCTAAATCTTTAGCTTTCTCTAGCATAAATTTAAAAGCTTCGTCATAACTGTTGGTGATATCACCTTCTAATATCGCTTCGCGGATAGCATTTTTTAAGATGCCAACTTCTTTTCCAGCGGTTAGGCCAAAGGTTTCCATAATATCGTTACCAGATATGGGTGGTTGCCAGTTACGTAGCTGATCTCGCTCTTCAACATCTTTAATCTTCTGTTTTACCAGCTCAAAGTTGTTGCGGTATTTCTTGATCTTGTATTCGTTCTTAGTTGTTACATCCGCATTGCAAAGGAGCATCAGCGCTTCTATGTCCTCGCCGGCTTCGAAAAGTAAACGACGAACGGCAGAGTCTGTAATCTTGTCCTGAGCCAACACAATTGGGCGTAAGTGTAATAAAACTAGCTTTTGTACAAATTTCATCTTCTCATTTAAAGGAAGTTTAAGTTGTGCAAAAATTTGTGGTACCATACGTGCTCCTTTGTCTTCGTGACCATGGAAAGTCCATCCGTGACCTTCTTCGTAACGTTTGGTGGCAGGTTTTGCAATGTCGTGGAGGATGGCTGCCCAACGTAACCACAAATCATCAGTAGTTTCGCAGATGTTGTCTAAAACCTGTAAAGTGTGGTAGAAATTATCTTTATGCCCTCTGCCTTTAATCACATCGACCCCGTACAATTTGGCCATTTGAGGGAAAATCAATTCCAATAAGCCGGTATCAAATAAATAATTGAAACCAATTGAAGGTTTTTTAGCAAGGATGATTTTATTTAGTTCGTCGCTAATTCTTTCTTTCGATACAATTTTGATGCGCTCTTTCTGCGATTTTATCGCTTCTATTGCAGTTTCGTCTATCTCAAAATTCAATTGTGTCGCAAAGCGGATAGCCCGCATCATGCGCAACGGGTCATCAGAAAATGTTACTACTGGATCTAAAGGCGTACGGATCAGTTGATTTGCTAAGTCTTCTAGTCCGTTAAACGGATCTACAACCTCGCCATAATTTTCCTTATTTAAGGAAATGGCTAATGCGTTGATGGTAAAATCGCGGCGTAACTGATCGTCTTCTAAAGTGCCATTTTCTACAATTGGTTTGCGGGAATCGGCTCTGTAACTTTCTTTACGTGCCCCTACAAATTCAACCTCTAAATCTTCATGCTTTAACATGGCAGTGCCGAAATTTTTAAACACGGCAACGTTGGTTTTTAACTTCTGACCAACTTTTTCGGCGAATGCAATGCCGTTGCCCAAAACTACCACATCAATATCTTTTGATGGTCTTTTGAGGTAAATGTCGCGTACAAAACCGCCAATAACGTAAGTTTCTGTGTTTGTTTTCTCGGCAGTTTCGGCCAAGATTTTAAAGATAGAAGCCTCGATATTGCCTAGAAGGGACTTTGCATCTTGAGACTGTAGGTTGGTTTGCATAGTTTGCAAAGTTAAGAAAAACCCTTCAATTATGCCGTCTCCCGATTAGTTCTATCGTTTGGACACATCTCGGTCCTCCCCCTTGAATCCCCCTCTTCGAGGGGGCAGGGGGAGGAAATCTGCTATTTTCAATAAATGTGTCCACATGATAGGATTTAATCGGAACTTACTACTATAGTCAGATGATTAATCTTTCGCTTTAAGATTGCTTCGTGCCTCGCAATGACGAGAACGCTACTTCCTTATAAACTCAAACTGTCCGCCAGAACCTAATTTAACTATAGTTGATGGCTGTTTTGGGGTTCTATTTTCCTGTTCTAAATCTACAATGTAGTCTACTGCATCTTTAACATCTTCGCTAATTTCATCGAAGAACTTTGGCGTAGGTTCGCCACTAATATTGGCCGATGTAGATACAATTGGTTTGCGGAAACGCTGAATTAATTGCTGACAAAAATCGTGTTTTGGTATTCTAATGCCCACACTTCCGTCTGTATTAATCACATTTGAAGCTAGGTTTTTAGCATTAGAGAAAATAACGGTCAAAGGCTTTTCCGTGTATTCAATCAAATCGTAGGCAACTTCAGGAACATCGTTCACATAACTTTGTAGCTTGTTGTCGATATCTAGCAGTACAATTAAACTTTTATCCGCAGAGCGACCCTTAATTTCATTTACTTTGGTGACGGCTTCCATATTAGTTGCATCGCAGCCTAAACCCCAAACCGTATCGGTAGGGTAAAGAATTACCCCGCCATTTTTTAGTACCTCTAAAGCTTTATTGATTTCTTCTTTCATCGCCATTTGGCAAAGTTAAGCATTAGAAATGAAGCTTATCTACCTAATTTATTACATTTTACCACACAACATTTGACTTTTTGATGTGTTTCTTTATGTGGGCAAGCAGAAAATTATCAGTAAATTTATATTGATGATAAATGTATAACAACACACACAAATGTTATGAAAAGGATAATGCATTTAGGCAGTTTTTTATTAGTGGCTATGCTGCTATCTGCCTGTTCGAGTTTACGCGTTGCATCAGATTTTGATAGAGACGCAAATTTTAATAGTTATAAAACCTATAATTTTTACCCTAAAGGGCTTGAAAAGTTAGCGGTAAATGGTTTGGACAAAAAGCGGATGATGGCTGCCGTTGACACGGAAATGCAAGCGAAAGGATTTACTAAGGCTGATAAGCCAGATTTATTCGTTAATTTGATTGTGGTAAAACGCGAACGCACCGATGTGTATGATAATGGTTTCGGCGGTCCTTGGGGATGGCGTGGAGGTTGGGGAATGGGATGGGGACCTTTTTGGGGTGGCGGCATGCGAAGTGTTGACCGTTACGAAGAAGGAATGTTCATCATCGATTTGTTAGACACAAAAACCAAAATGCACGTTTGGCATGGTAGAGGAGATGGTTTCAATCTCGATAGCTTCAAAAATAGAGAAGAAAGGATTGTGGTTGGTGTAAAAGAGATTTTGGCGCAATACCCGCCACAGTAGGGTTGAAAAGACCAAAGACTAAAGAATGAGATGTCGCAGTTTAATTCCTGCTAATTTTTCTCTTTCCGCTTTAGTCTTTGGTCTTTCTGCTTTAGTCTTTCCGCTTAAACAGCTACATTATTTTCTCTCAACGCATCATTAAGAGAAGTCTTTTTATCTGTAGATTCTTTACGCTTGCCAATAATTAAAGCACAAGGCACTTGATAGTCGCCTGCAGGGAATTTTTTAGTGTAAGAACCAGGAATTACTACCGAACGAGCTGGTACAATTCCTTTATATTCTACAGGCTCATCACCAGTAATATCAATAATTTTAGTTGAAGCAGTTAATACAACATTCGCACCTAAAACAGCTTCTTTTTCTACACGAACACCTTCTACCACAATAGCTCTAGAACCTAGGAAACAATCGTCTTCGATAATTACCGGAGCAGCTTGAACTGGCTCTAAAACACCACCAATGCCAACACCACCGCTTAAGTGAACACGTTTGCCAATTTGGGCACATGAACCTACGGTAGCCCAAGTATCAACCATAGTACCTTCATCTACATAAGCACCGATGTTTACATAAGAAGGCATCATAATTACGCCGGGAGCCAAGAAAGCACCATAACGAGCACTTGCCATTGGTACTACACGCACACCTTTTTCTTTATAGTCGGTTTTTAAATCCATTTTATCATGGAAAACAAAAGGACCAGCTTTACTTTCTCCCATTTGTTTAATTGGGAAATAAAGGATTACTGCTTTTTTTATCCATTCGTTAATTCCCCAGCCGTTTAAAATTGGCTCAGCAACTCTAATTTCTCCAGCGTTAAGCCTTTGAATTACAGTTTCAATAGCTTCAGTATATTCTTTGTATTGTAATAAGCTTCTGTCTTCCCAAGCTTCTTCTATTTGTTTTTTTAGTTCAGCAATCATTGTATTTTAAAAATTTATGCAAAATAAGTGTTTATAAATTAAAAGTTGAACGTTATCAGTTAAAAGTTGCTTTACTAATTATGTTCCTAGTTTCAATTACCAAATAATAACTATTAACTGCTCAATATTGTTTAATTTTGATGTCATGGGAGAAGCAGAAAAACTTCGTGTCGATAAATATCTTTGGGCTATTCGTGTTTTTAAAACCAGAAGCTTGTCAACCGAAGCTTGTAAAGCCGGAAGAGTGAAGCTAAAAGGACAGAATATTAAACCCTCGGCAGTGGTAAAGATTGGCGATGTTTACCAAATCAGCAAAGGTTTGGAGCGAAAAGTAATTGAGGTGGTAGACTTCTCCTATAACCGAACTGACGCTAAAATTGCAGTGACCAAGTATAAAGATTTAACTCCTGTGGAAGAAACCCACGCTTTTAAATCTGTATTTCATGCACCAACTTTAAAACGAGATAGGGGAGCAGGTAGACCAACCAAGAAAGACCGACGCGAAACAGATGATTTATTGGGTGGCTTTTGGGAGAGTGAAGACTAGTTTTCAGTTGGCAGTTTCTAGTTTTCAGTTAACCGATTAACCAATTTCAACAATTAACCTTTCTTCTTCTTCGCCAAGTTCTGTGCCACACAAAAAGCAACAATCTTCTCAATCAAATCTATTGGCAGCGGTTTGTCTATTGGAAATTGAACTGTGCCTTTAGAGGTATGATAGCCTTTCAAATCTTCGGCTAAAGCTTCCACAGCTTTGCTACCGGGGTATAAACCGATGTGATTTTTATAACCAGCAAAGTGAATTAAATTTCCGTTTAGCGTAAAAGTTGGTATTGCATAGCTGATTTTCTGTTTCGCATCAGGTATCATTCGCTGCAAATCTTCTCTTAATCGTTGCAGGATTTTTTGAGTTTCTGAGGGAAACGATGCAATATATTCGTCGATAGTGGTCGGTTTTTCCATGATTTTAAGTTTTTAACCACAAAGGGCACAAAGAACACAAAGTTTTATTTTTAAAAGATAGATTGGTTGTAAAACGCTTAAAAGTCTCCCCTTTGGGGAGATTAGAGGGGCTTTTTTTTCGCCTCGTTCCAATAAACATCCATTTCGGCAAGCGTCATATCTTGTAAAGCTTTTCCGTTTGCTTTGGCTTTTTCTTCTAAATATTGGAAACGCATAATGAACTTCTTATTCGTTTTTTCCAAAGCATTTTCAGGGTTAATATCGATAAAACGAGCGTAGTTGACTAAAGAAAACAATAAATCTCCAAATTCACCTTCTGCTTTTTCAATATCGATTTCCTTACCCTCTACAATGTTAAACTCGTTTTTAAACTCTTGCAATTCTTCCTCCACTTTTTCCCAAACCTGTTGTTTTTCTTCCCAATCGAAACCAACACCTCTAGCTTTTTCTTGTATTCGCCCAGCCTTTACCAATGCAGGTAACGAAGTCGGCACCCCCGCCAAAACAGATTTATTGCCTTCTTTCAACTTCAATTTTTCCCAGTTCTGTTTTACTTGTTCTTCATTTTCTACCTCAATATCTCCATAAATGTGAGGATGCCTGCTAATCAACTTATCGCAAACACCATTCAATACATCGGTAATATCGAACTGATTTTGCTCATTTCCAATTCTAGCGTAAAAAACCAAGTGCATCATTACATCGCCCAATTCCTTTTTAATTTCCTGCATATCGCCATCTAGAATGGCATCAGAAAGTTCGTAGGTTTCTTCAATGGTTAGGTGGCGTAGCGTTTCCATGGTTTGTTTCTTGTCCCAGGGGCATTGTGTACGTAACGTGTCGAGCACATTTAGCAAACGTAAAAAAGCACCTTCTGGTGTATCGGAACTTATAGGAGGAATGTTAGCTGGCATAATTAAATGACGTTAAAAGCAATTAGGATTGTAGTTAGAAATAGTATGATTAATCCACAAAGGAATAAAATATCTGCTAGTTTTTCTAGCCTTACAGCACGACTTTCGTACTTACTGCGGATAGCCAGAAATGACAATAAGCAACTGCTCATAAAGCCCACAATTGCCAAAGTAGCTCCCTCGTCAATGTAAGAAGCTTCATTCATTTTGGTGATTTTGCTAGACGTAAGCACTACGAAACAAAATCCCAATAAATTTGCAGAGGTACTGAGAATATGAGGGGAATTCGAAGGTCGGTTGCTATGTTCACTCATCGGTTTTCGCTACTTTTTTCTTAAAAAGAGAAAGCTTTTTCCTCACTTTAACCGGTTTTTCTTCTTCGCCTAATAAAATTGCCCAAGCATCTAAGCCATCTATTTTTTGGAAGATAATTTTAAACATCGCCAAGTATGGCATACATAAAAACATGCCCGAAATTCCCCACAGCATTTCGCCAACCACAATGCCAATAAAAGCAATAAGTGCATTTATTTTTACCTTAGAACCTACAATTAAAGGCATTAAAATGTTACCATCTATTGCGTGGATGCCAACATACGCAAACAGAACAAAAAGCGCTTTGGTTGCACCAGCTGTAGCGAAAGTAATGAGCACACTGATGATTAGCGATATCGAAATACCCAGATAAGGAATGATATTAAAAATACCAGCAACTAAGCCTAATAAAATAGCATATTTAACGCCTAAAATAGAAAGTGTGAGTATCATTAATATGCTCACAATAACCATCTGGATAAACAAACCAGTAATATATTTTTTGATGATATACTGAATTTCGTTGATGGTTTCTGATACTTTTATGCGATGCTCTTCTATAAAAACGGTACTTACAAATTTGTAAAGCAAGCGTCTGTAATTTAATATGAAAAAAGTGAATAACAGCGTAAAGGCAACAAACAACAAACTTGATGAAAGCGTAATTAATGTTGTGCCTACCACTGTAGCACTAGTCGCTAGAGCTTTTTCTGCACTATCGGCCAAATACGTTTCCTGCTTGCTAATGTTTACATGAAAAGTTTTGGAAATCCAATACTGTAGTTCATGGAACGAGTTGGTTACCTGTTTTTGCAACAGTGGCCAATCGCCCCATAGTTCGCTAAGCTGTAAGGCGAAGAAATGCCCAACTCCATAGAGCACGGCCAACATAATAATTACCGTTAAAATGGTTGCTAAACTTCGTTTAAACCTCAGTTTTACTTCAATAAAGTTGGCCAGCGGCAACATTAAAAATGCTAGCAGTAAAGAAAATAAAAGCGGAGATAAGATGCTTTTACCAATAATAGCCAAGTAGCCCAGCATTAAAATGGAAAGCAGTGCGAAAGTGAGCCTAACTATGAATGGTAATTGTATTTGCATATTGCGTTTATGACAGGAATAAGTTACTAAAAAATCTACAATTAGACAGTAAATTCTTTAAATGGTTTTAATTGCTCTCAACATTTCTCTTTTACCGGGTGCCCCAGGCAGTTTTTCAATGCTAAAACCACAGCTTTTAACAGCTCTTTTTAAATTTCCGGTGATGGCGTAGGTTACAAAAATACCACCAGGTTTTAAGAAACTGCAAGCATGGGCAATCATTTCATTGGTCCAAAGTTCTGGTTGGTGCCTAACAGAAAAAGCATCGAAATACAGAATATCAAAACGCTTTTCTGTAGAGAAATTTTGTAGTGTAGTATGGCTGATTTCTAAAGTACAGTTAGTGGATATTTCAACCGAATTATCTAAAACTGCTTGATATTTTTCTATAAAATTGTTCCAAATGTTTTGCGGTACGTATTGCTGATATTCCGTAGAAACTAAGGTTTCTTTTGTTAGTGGAAAGGCTTCTATGGAATGGTAATTTAGTTTTCTGCAAGCTTCCTCAGTTTGTGCATAGCTCAGTAAAAAATTCAACCCTGTGCCAAAACCTACTTCTAAAATATCAATTTCTGGCTTTTCGAATTTTTCCAATCCGTGTTTCAATCCAGCCTCAATAAATACGTGCTTGCTTTCTTGCAGTGCCCCGTGAGAAGAGTGGTAATGTTCGCCGATTTCTTCATTAAATAGCGTATTAGAGCCGTCGGCAGTAGGAGTGAGGATATTCATGTGGTAAAATTAACTAAATTACTGGATTGTTGAGCGTAGCGAAATCCCGAAACATCGGGATTAAGTTGTTTTATTGTTGGGTAAATCAAAGCCTAAATAACTCAAATTAAATTGCTGGATTTTTTGGAAATTGATGTAGGCATTTATTGGGAGCTGTAGTCCCGCTTTCCACTACAATCTTTTTGTGAAACGCACTGAGGCTTTTAGACTTCGTAAGTTTAATTTCTCTGTTTATTTTTATTCAATGGTAAAATTGAGGGCTTCGCCGTTTCGAAAACTTACGAAGTCTTGGTTATTTGTAACAAAAAGTATTTCCGTTTCAATCGGGTTTGGGTAACTTAAACTTGTGCACAGCACTTGCATTTTAAACCCGACAGTAGTGGAAATACTTTTTGTTCAGTGATAAAAAACCTCATAGGTTTAATGAGATTGTGCAGAGGAAACCTATGAGGTTTGTGATTGGGGAAAACAAAAAGATTGCAGCGGATGGCGGGACGAACAGTAATAGTAGTAGGCATTTGCTTTTCTAAAACTATAGTATGCCAAAGCCTTTGCTCTTTTATCCTTGTTCCTTTATCTTTATCATATGGATATCGAAAGTTTTAGAGATTATTGTTTAAGCCTGCCCGGAACTACCGAAGGCATGAAATGGGACCATTTGTGTTTCATGATTGAGGAAAAAATCTTCGTGATTTTGGCAATTGATGATGGAAATAGGTTTTCTACCAAGTGTACACCCGAAGAATTTGACGAGCTTACTGCTAGAGACGGTATAAAGCAAGCTTACCATTTAGCCAAAAGGCAATGGGTGCAGATAGAGAATTTAGATGTTTTAAATGATGTTGAGCTGAAGAAACGTGTAGCACGTTCTAGGGAGTTGGTATTGGCTAAGCTGCCGAAGAAGATACAGGCGAAATATCTATAAAATCGTCATTGCGAGGTACGAAGCAATCTTAAAGCTAATAATACAACGTTGTAAGATTGCTTCGTACCTCGCAATGACGAAATGTTTATTACCAAAGTTTAATTCTGTCCTCTGGTTTTTTATAAAGTTTGTCGCCAGGTTTTACATCAAATGCGTTGTACCAAGCATCCATGTTTACTGGTGCGCCAATGGTTCTGTACGGGCCTGGAGAGTGAGTATCAGTTTTAATTAGCTGCGCAGCAGTTTCTGGTAAAACATTGCCTCTCCAAACTTGTGCCCAAGCCAAAAAGAAACGTTGGTCTGGTGTGAAACCATCAATTTTCTCGTTGCTTTGACCTTGTTTGGTCATTTTAAAAGCAGTGTAAGCAGCATTTAATCCTCCTAAGTCGCCAATGTTTTCGCCCATGGTAAATTTACCATTTACGTGTAAAGTATCTAAAACAGTGTACTTGTCAAATTGCTCGCCCAACAGTTTGGTTCTAGCGTTAAATTTAGCTCTGTCTTCGTCAGTCCACCAGTTTTTTAGGTTACCATCTTTGTCATACTGGCTACCAGTATCGTCAAAACCGTGGCTCATTTCGTGGCCAATTACGGCGCCAATACCGCCGTAGTTAATTGCATCATCAGCATCTGGGTGGAAGAATGGGAACTGTAAAATACCAGCAGGGAAAACGATTTCGTTCAACGTAGGGCTATAGTAAGCATTTACCGTTGGAGGTGTCATTCCAAAACGCTCTCTATCTACGGGTTTGCCTAATTGGTTAATGTTTTCGTTATAAGCCCATTTGCTAGCGTTACGCAAGTTTTGGAAGTAAGTAGCTCTGCTGATAACTAGACCATCGTAGTTTCTCCATTTAGTAGTGTATCCCACTTTTGGTCTAAAAGCGTGAAGTTTTGCCAAAGCTTTTTCTTTGGTGGCATCGCTCATCCACTCTAAACCTTTAATACGGATTTCGAAAGCCTTGCGTAAGTTAGAAATTAATTCGTCCATACGAGCTTTAGCCGCAGGTTTGAAATATTTAGCTACATAAAGCTGCCCCAATAAATCTCCCAAAACGCCATCAGTTAACGACGACATACGTTGCCAACGTGGAGTTTGAACTTTTTGTCCGGTTTGTGCTTGTGTAAATGCAAAGCTTGCTTTCACAAATGGAGAACTTAAGCTACTAGCCGAACCTTTTAAAATATTCCACTCTAAATAAGTTTTCCAATCGGCAACTGGAGTTGAGGTTAACAATGCGTTTAAAGTTTTAAAGAACGCAGGCGAGTTAACCAAAACCGTATCTTGTCCGTTAACTTTTAGCTGTGCTAAAGTGTTTGTCCAGTTAATGCTTGGCGTAATTTTGTTGAAGTCTGCAACAGTTAATTTGTTGTAGGTTTTATATGGGTCACGCATTTCTAAACGGCTCATTTGAGCTTCTGCCAAAGCTTTCTCAATAGTGAAAACCGTTTTAGCTTTTTGTTTTGCTACAGCTTCTGTGTTGCCAACTAAGGTAAAAAGTGTAGTCATGTAGGTGTCGTAAGCTTCTCTAATTTTTACACTACGACTGTCATCTTTCAAGTAGTAATCTCTATCGCCAAGTGTTGTACCACCTTGAGAAACGTTTACCATGTATTTGGTCACATTTTTTCTATCTTGGCCAACGCCAAAACCATACAATGCACCACCAAGACCATTTACACGCATATAGGTAATGTGGTCTAGCACTGCTTGTAGATTGTTTAACTGCTTAATTTTCTCTAAATCTGCTTTAATCGGGATATATCCCAACTTTTCGATAGTAACACTATCCATCGCGGCGGCGTAAAAATCACCGACGCGTTTAGTTACTGAGCCAGCTGGTGCAGTTTTATCAGCTGCGGCTGTTTCTACTAAACCTCTTACGGCATTTACGTTAAAATCACGAAGTTCGTTAAATGAGCCCCAACGTGTTTCTTTAGCTGGTACGGGATTTTTTTTAACCCATGCACCGCTTGCGTACGTGTAAAAATCATCGCCTGGCTTAACGCTAAAATCCATATTAGCAGGGTCGATAAACTTTTTAGGTGCTTGTTGGGCGTTCGCAACACTTACCGAAACTACGCCAAGTGCAGCAAAAAAGGTTTTAAACTGATTGATATTCATCTTTGATATAAGTTAGAAAGATGAAAATTAGGAAAAAAGAAAAATCTAATCCTATTATTAATAGAAATATTACTTGAAACTTTAATAATTCTTGCCACAGATTATTAAAGGGTGTTTTAATAGCCGAAATAATTTTTTCTAGTAATTAAAAGAGATTTGTGTATCTGTGGCTGTAATTTATACATGCTACTTATTGAACCAATCGTAGAGTTTGATTAATCCAATTTTTCGGAGAACCTCATTAGTGAAAGAAGACAATCTGAAAGCTTTCATGCTGATTTGTTTTTATATGTATTTAACATTCTTTAACACTTTTTATTGTGCAGTGAAAAAAATAATGTGACGCTACTAAAACTTTATTAGGCATAAAAACCGTAGTTTTGAATAATTCTAAACAACGATATGGCACCACATCAGCATCACGCAGATGGTTGCTGCGGACATCAGCACCCAGACGATAAACATATACATGAGCACGACCATGACCACACTCACGACCATGGCGATGCTGCCTCATTTAAAACATACTTGCCGGCAATTACCAGTTTGGTCTTGTTGTTATCTGCAATTGCATTTGATTATTTCTCAGTTTCTTTTTTCGAAGGATATTTAAGGATAACATGGTATTTGGTTGCCTACTTTTTGGTAGCATGGCCAGTAATTAAAGAAGCGTTCGCTACAGTTGCCAAAGGCGATATTTTTACCGAGTTCTTGTTGATGGTGTTGGCTACTGTGGGTGCATTTGCCTTGGGAGAATATCCAGAAGCTGTTGCAGTAATGCTATTTTACAGTATAGGAGAGTTGTTTCAAGGAGCTGCGGTAAGTCGAGCGAAGAATAATATTAAAGCACTTTTAGATGTTAGGCCAGATACAGCGCAAGTACTTAGGGACGGGGAATTTGTAACCGTTAGTGCAAAAGATGTAACTATTGGGGAAACCGTACAGCTTAAAGCAGGAGAGAAGGCTCCTTTAGATGGAGAACTGGAGAGTGAAGTGGCGAGTTTCAATACTGCAGCGCTTACTGGAGAAAGCAAACCAAATACAATTCGTAAAGGCGAAACTGTATTGGCTGGAATGCTGAATTTGGATGCGGTAATTACCTTAAAAGTTACCAAGAAATTCGAAGACAGTGCGCTTTCTAAAATTTTAGATTTGGTGCAAAATGCCAGTTCAAAAAAAGCAAAAACAGAATTGCTGATACGTAGGTTTGCTAAAATCTATACACCAATTGTGTTCTTTCTAGCAGTTGCCTTAACATTTGTACCGTATTTCTTTGTAGCCAATTACGAGTTTAATGTTTGGTTATATCGTGCTTTGGTTTTCTTGGTGATTTCTTGCCCATGCGCTTTGGTTATTTCAATACCATTAGGATATTTTGGCGGAATTGGCGCTGCCTCTGCTAACGGTATTTTGTTTAAGGGTTCTAATTACTTGGATTTAATTACGAAAGTGAATACCGTAGTTTTAGACAAAACTGGCACTTTAACTGAAGGCGTTTTCAAGGTTAAGGAAATACAAAGCGAGATATCAAGAGAGGAATTTGTCACTTATTTGGCAAGTATCGAAAGTCAATCTACACACCCTATCGCAAAGGCAATCGTAGCTTACGCTGATGGAGCAAAGTTGCTACCAGTTGAAAATGTTAAAGAAGTTGCAGGCCACGGATTAAAGGCAGAAATTAACGCTAATGAAGTGTTAGCTGGCAATGGAAAGTTACTTAAACAATTCGGAGTAGCTTATCCTAACGAGGTTGATGAAAAAGTAGAAACCACAGTTCTGTTAACTGTTAATGGAAGATACGCAGGTTTTGTAACCATTGCTGATGAAATTAAACCTGATGCGAAACAAGCAATTATAGCTTTACATTCGGTTGGCGTAAATAAGGTAGTCATGCTAAGTGGCGATAAAAATGCCATTACGCAGAAAGTAGCAGAGGAATTAGGTGTCGATTTGGCTTTTGGCGATTTACTGCCTGAAGATAAAGTGACAAAATTGGAAGCGATAAAAGCCGAACCAAATAGAACGGTAGCTTTTGTTGGCGACGGTATTAATGATGCACCCGTTTTGGCGCTAAGTGATGTTGGTATTGCTATGGGCGCTTTGGGTAGTGATGTTGCTATTGAAACTGCAGATGTTGTAATACAAAATGATATGCCCAGCAAAATTGCAACAGCGATAAAAATTGGGCGTGCTACAAAGAAGATTGTTTATCAGAATATCGGACTGGCTTTTGGTGTAAAAGCTATTGTTCTCATTCTAGGTGCTGGTGGTTTGGCAACCATGTGGGAAGCCGTTTTTGCAGATGTCGGCGTGGCGTTTCTTGCTATCCTTAATGCTGTTCGTATCCAAAGGATGAGGTTTTAGAAGCTGTTTAAATTTTCTTTGCAAAAAATACAGGTGTCATGTTGAGCTTGTCGAAACATTCTTCATAGAGTAGTCTTCGATACCGATTAAATCGTCACAGGCTAAGCTCAGACTGACAAGTAAAAAGTTTTACTGAAATTTAAACAGCTTCTTAGTTAGTGTGCTGAATTTCTTATATTTGGATATGCCCAATGTAAAAACATACCCACTGCCTGATGAAAAGGTCTATTCCGTTAATGAACTTGATGAGAGTTTAACTTACAGCTATGCAAATTATCTCAACTGGTTTTTTGATGAAAGGTTAGAGCTGATTAAAGGGAAAATCTACAAGATGAGCCCTGCACCTTCCAGATATCATCAAAAGGTGTCTGGAGCAATACATACCCAATTTGCAATTTTTCTAAAGAAGCATTCTTGCGAACTATATGCTGCCCCTTTTGATGTACGATTTCCTTCAGGTAATAAAGAAGACAGGAATATTTATACTGTTTTGCAGCCTGATATTTGTGTGGTTTGCGATAAAAGTAAATTAGATGAGAGAGGTTGTTTAGGTGCGCCAGATTTAGTAATTGAAATTCTATCTCCAGGAAATAATAAGAAAGAACTTTTGTATAAGTATAAAATTTACGAAGAGTTTGGAGTTAAGGAATATTGGATTGTAAGTTTAAGTGATAAGACTGTGCTGAGATATACTTTAAATGAAGATGGAAAGTATGTGCCGTCTAAGTTATTTACTTTAAGTGAGGAAGTTAGTTCTTCTGTATTGCCAGGCTTTGTATTGAAGCTGGATGATGTTTTTGAAGACTAGTCATTGATGTAATATTTCTTTGCGCAGCTTTGCGAGAACTTCCAAAACTTTGCGGTTAATTTTAACGCAAAGATTTTAAGGAATTTCGCAAAGAACGCTAAGTTTGGTTTGCCTAGGATTTTAGTGCAAACAAAACTAAACGTGTCAATCTTAATAAGCAAAAGGATAGAAAGATTAACAATTTACCTGTACAGGCTTTTGTTATCTAAACCCGATTGAAGTGGAAATACTTTTTGTTGCGTCATTTCGATGAGGTACGAAGAGAAATCTGTTAGATAGTAGCATTTAGCCATAAGATTTCTCACATGCGTTCGAAATGACGCCGTCAGAATTCAAAAAGATTACAACGGAAAGCGGGACTAACATTAACAGCATCCCAATTTTTGCTTTTCAAATTAAAATTCAACTGCCAAAAATTCTACTTATAGACTAGATTTTGTAACTTTTGTCAGTAATTTAAGGCGTTATAAAGCTTACAAAAAACCGACAATCGGAGTGCTCTCGTATATTTTATTGTAAAAATCTTATTTAAATAGCGTAACAAATGCATCGGTTAAAACATATTTATAGGAAAAGGCTGTTATAGATGAAGCGATAAAGTAGCGTAATCCACCAATATGGCGTAATTGTTGATAAAATATAAAAATCGAGACGCCGTATTTATAAAACAAATTTATAGTTTAGTGTCGTCCCCGATAACATACAGATTATGGAAGCTAAATTTTCACCACAAGTTAAAGACGTGATTTCTTTCAGCAGGGAAGAAGCCCTGAGGTTAGGACACGATTATATAGGAGCTGAGCACTTGTTGTTGGGCCTTATTCGCGAAGGAGATGGTATGGCAATTAAGATTTTAAAATCGTTAAGTGTTGATACGTTGAAACTTCGCCGCTCTATTGAAGAGGCCGTAAGAGGCACTTCGAGCGTTACGGTTAATTTGGGCAATATCCCATTAACCAAACAGGCCGAAAAGGTTTTGAAGATTACCTATTTAGAGGCAAAAATATTTAAGAGCGATTTAATTGGTACGGAGCATTTATTGTTGTCTATTTTAAGAGATGATGATAACATTGCATCGCAGATTTTATTGCAATACGGTATTAACTACGAGATTTTTAAACAAGAAGTAGAGGTTAATAAAAACGGATTTAGGGATGAAGCGCAAGGTGGCGGCACCGCTGGTGGCGATGACGATTACCAAGAAGAAGAAAGCTTTACTGCTCCTAAAAAAGTTTCGGATATTAAATCGAAAACTCCGGTTCTAGATAATTTCGGTAGAGATTTAACACGTGCTGCAGAAGAGGGAAGATTAGACCCAATTGTTGGTCGTGAGAAGGAAATTGAGCGTGTGTCGCAAATTTTATCGCGTAGAAAGAAAAACAACCCGATTTTAATTGGTGAGCCTGGTGTGGGTAAAAGTGCCATTGCCGAAGGTTTGGCATTGCGCATTGTACAACGCAAGGTATCTAGAGTATTGTTCGGCAAGCGTGTAGTTACGTTAGATTTGGCGTCTTTAGTGGCTGGTACAAAATACCGTGGCCAGTTTGAGGAGCGTATGAAAGCCGTAATGAACGAGCTAGAGAAATCTACGGATGTGATTTTGTTCATCGATGAAATTCACACTATTGTAGGTGCAGGTGGTGCTTCGGGCTCGTTAGATGCTTCGAACATGTTTAAACCGGCATTGGCCAGAGGCGAAATACAATGTATTGGTGCTACAACGTTAGATGAATATCGTCAGTACATTGAGAAAGATGGTGCTCTAGACCGTCGTTTTCAAAAAGTGATGATTGAGCCTGCTTCTCCAGATGAAACGATAGAGATTTTAAATCGTATTAAAGAGAAGTACGAAGACCACCACGGTGTAACTTATACCGAAGCAGCAATTAATGCTTGTGTGGCTTTAACATCTAGATATATTACCGATAGATTTTTACCTGATAAAGCGATTGATGCTTTGGATGAAGCTGGTTCGAGAGTTCACTTGACCAATATTCACGTTCCAGATAATATCATTGCTATTGAAGCTAAAATAGAAGATATTAAGGTAGAGAAAAACCGTGTAGTAAAAAGCCAAAAATATGAAGAGGCTGCTAAACTACGTGATACGGAGAAAAACTTGCTTGAAGAATTAGATAAGGCTAAGGCTGAATGGGAAGCAGAAACTAAGACTAAACGTTACGAAGTTTCTGAAGATAACGTAGCAGAAGTGGTTTCTATGATGACTGGTATTCCACTACAACGTGTTGGACAAACTGATAGCACTAAGCTATTAAACATGTACGATACGATTGCGGATAAAATTATTGGTCAGGATGATGCAATTAAGAAATTAACCAAAGCTATTCAACGTACCCGAGCAGGATTAAAAGACCCTAAAAAGCCAATTGGTTCGTTCATTTTCTTAGGTCCAACTGGTGTTGGTAAAACGGAGTTGGCTAAAGAATTGGCTCGTTTCATGTTCGATGCGGAAGACTCGCTCATACAGATTGACATGAGTGAATACATGGAGAAATTTGCCGTTTCTCGTTTGGTAGGAGCGCCTCCAGGATATGTTGGTTATGAAGAAGGTGGTCAGTTAACTGAAAAAGTTCGCCGTAAACCTTATTCGGTGGTGTTGTTAGATGAAATAGAGAAAGCACACCCAGATGTATTCAATATCTTGTTGCAAGTGTTGGATGAAGGTCAGCTAACCGACAGTTTAGGTAGAAAAGTTGATTTCAGAAATACCATTATCATCATGACTTCTAACATTGGCGCACGTCAGTTGAAAGACTTTGGTGCAGGTGTAGGTTTCTCAACTACTGCTAAAACAAGTCAGACAGAAGCGCACAGTAGAGGTGTAATTGAAAACGCTTTGAAACGTGCTTTTGCTCCAGAGTTTTTAAATAGAATTGATGATGTGGTTGTGTTCAACTCACTTGGAAAAGAAGAAATCTTCAAAATCATTGATATCGAATTGAGAGGATTGTTCGGCAGAGTACTTTCATTAGGATATGAAATTAAGTTGACTAATGAAGCGAAAGATTTCATTGCAGAGAAAGGTTTTGATAGTGCTTTTGGTGCACGTCCGTTGAAACGTGCTATTCAAAAATACTTAGAAGACCCAATTGCAGAGGAAATTTTAAAAGGCGAAGTAAACGAAGGCGATACGCTTGAAGTGAACTATGATAAGGAAAAAGAAGAAATTGTAATTTCATCTAAGGGCAGTAGCAAGAAGAAGAAAAAAGAAGAAGGAGCTTAAAACTGAATATAGTCCCGAATTAATTTCGGGACTTTTTTATTTTATTAAAAAAACCTTACCAACTGATGCTGACCTGTAGCGAAGCGGAAAGCTACGCAGTAAAATAAATTCAGCACGAACCGCACTTCACCGTCATCCTGACCATGCAATAGCGGCGAAGCAAATTTATTTCAGGGTCAGTTAGCATAACTAATATTTAAATAACATGAGAATATTGATACTACTTTTTGCAGTGACTTTGTTGCTCGCTTGCAGCCCAAAGGTTAGCCAAACAGGTAAAGCTTCTTATTATGCAGATAAATTTAATGGTAAGAAAACGGCAAGCGGCGTTACGTTTAGAAATTCTAAAAAAATTGCTGCACACAAAACGCTGCCTTTCGGTACAAAAGTTAAAGTAACAAATTTATCAAACGGAAAAAGTACCAAAGTCGTAATTCAAGACCGTGGGCCTCACGTAGCAGGTAGAATAATAGACTTATCTAAAAAATCCGCTCGTAAAATTGATATGATTAATCAAGGTGTGGGCAATGTAAAAATTGAGTATAAGAAGAAAAAATAGGGTAATTTATTTTCATGCAAACGTGTGAAATGAGTGCTTTTTAAAAGTTTAATATTCTTTATTTGTTTGGTGTACAGGCTGGTTGTGAGTGTTTTAGCGTTGGATGGTCTAAAAAAGTAGATAAATTGATTTTGCTGCAAACGTTTGTGTTAAGATTGTTTTCAGAGCTAATTATTTAGCATTTACATTTGTAGCCCGATTGGTTAAAAGCAATCGAAATCTACCAGACCCTATATCTACCAAATGAAAAACGCATTATGAATTAGCCGTTACCCAACGAATTAATAATTAGAGATTTGTGCGCAATCAAAACAGATTTAATTGAGCTTGCGGTTTTTTAAATAAAGAACTGTTAAGCTCAATTTTTTTGATGTTTAAATTGTTTAACCTGCAATGCAATTTAAAAGTAGTATTAATCATTTCAGAGAAATTCCCTTCGCCACGCATTCTAGTTCCAAACCTACTATCGTTTACATTTCCACCGTGGCAATCTTGTATTTGGTGCCACACTTTATCAAACCTATCGGGAAAATTTTTTCTGAGCCAATCTTCAAATATTTGATGGATAACCCCATTTAACCTCACTACTGTATAACCAGCAGAAATAGCTCCCGCATTGGCACTTGCTTTTAAAATTGCTGGTATTTCGTAGTCGTTTAAGCTGGGTATCATTGGTGCTGCCATTACACCCATTGGCACGTCTGCTAAACTCAATTGTTCAATTACTTTTAAGCGCTGTTTGGCCGTTGTGGTCCTGGGTTCTAGTTTTTGCCTTAAATCCTCATTTAAACTAGTGATAGAAACAAAAGCGAAAACTAGTTTATACTTTGCCATTTCTTGTAGAATGTCTAAATCTCTAAGGATAAGCGAATTTTTAGTGATTAAAGAAATAGGTTGCTTGTATGCTAAAGCAATTTCTAACATCTGCCTAGTCAGTTTATATTTTCTTTCGCAGGGCTGATAACAATCTGTATTTCCCGAAAGGCTGATGGGGTAAGCTGGCCAGCCTTTTTTTTCGATGAATTTTTTGAAGAGCTCGGGTGCATCTTGTTTTACGATGATTTTGCGTTCGAAATCTAAACCAGCACTAAAGCCCCAATACTCATGAGAGTTACGAGCATAACAGTAAATACAGCCATGTTCGCAACCTTGGTAAGGGTTAAGCGAATACATCATGCCCACATCTGGGCTTTCAACTTTGTTAACGATGCTTTTTGCAGAGCTGTAAATGAAGGATGTTTTTTCGTTTGAAATTTCCCAATCATCTATGCCCTCAATGTGTTCTTGGCTCAGTGAGTTTTTTAAAAATTTGTTGCTTGTATTAAGCTGTGCACCTCTGCCATTTAAATAAACATTTCCTTCTTCATCTGTTTTCATAAGATGAAATTACTAAAAATATTAGTATTTTAAGATGATTTTTTACTGGTTCTTTATGAAAATATACGGCTTTTGGATGGAGCAAACTTAAATAGTTGTAGATGGTTTGTATGATAAACCCGATTGCAGCGGATCCCGATTTTATCGGGAATTGCAGCACAAAGCGGGGCTGAGTTGACCGAAATGAGATGGAAATGCTTTACAAAAACTATTTTACAGCTATAGGCTTAAACTCTATTGGTACAGCATCTGCCATTTTTTCATAAGCCCAATAACCCTTATACAAGAAACTTCGAGGGTTGGCAATGCTCCCATTTTTATAGAATAATATTGGCGGTGCCACCAAATTGATTAACGACACTTGATAATTTCCCATATCTGGCGAACGACTTACCTGAAAACCCATTTTTCCGTATTCTTCGTCTTCTTTTTCTTTGGTATACATCACAAAAAGCTCGTCGGTGTAGTTAAGACTTTTTAGATCTTGGTTGTAGATTTTCACCAGCGTATCTGTAAGTACTTTAGCCTTATTTAAAACGGCCATACTTTTAGGTTTACCGCGTTCTTTTAACCAATAATTTAACGAATCGTCTTTGTTAAAGGTGAGTGCGTTAATAGCCTTTGGACCTATTGTTAGCTTCCTGATATTTGCACTGATGACACTGTCTGGCTGTCTGTTTTTATTACCAATGGTAGCTAATTTATGGATCACGAAACCTTCTTCATCAATTTTATTGTTGTACAGCGATTGATAAAAGTGCTGCGATGAACCGTAATAAGCCATATTTCGCTTTTTGTTCCATCTGTTTATTTTAGATTTGGAGCCTTTCATTTCTTCGAAGAACGGAAAGCCAGCAAAATAAACAATACGGGTGGTGTAATCGTACTCGAAGTTTTGCAATAGGTACTTAATTCGGTAGCCTAAAGCCTTGTTTTCTATAATTAAGAATTCGTTGCTACTAACAGTAAGTTTTCTGCCTTGTTTATCATAATCGATAATTAGCACATCGCTATTTAGTATTTTACACTCTTTTGCATTCGGTGTTCTGCCGATAAAGAAATCTTTAAAAACGTTAAGGTAATGCAAGCGGTTAGGATCTGGCTTAATTACTACCTCATTTAATAATACTGTGTTGGCTTTTAGCGTAGCATCTATGTGGATGTTTTTATCGTTAATAATAATGCTTCTGGAAAAAGGTAAATAACCAACTACTTGGATTAGTACGTCGTAACTGCCTGCTGGTAATTTGGGTAGAGAGAATTTTCCTTCGCTATTGGTGATGGTTGAAATTTTAGTGCCACTTAAATAAACTGCAGCTCCAGGAATAGTTTCTTTATCGTCGCGTACGGTACCGCTAAGGGTAAAATTTCCTTGCGCAAAAGTCACAAAAAAAGAAAAGATTAGAAAAAAGAATAAAGGGAAAATTAATCTCATATTCTAAGTTAACTAATATATTAGTTTTTAAAAGAATTTTTTACGAAAATTTCGTAGGTAACTTTTTTGTTGTCTTTTCTGTATCTTTAATATCAAGAAACCAAATACCTATGAAAGAGAAGTTAAACTGCATTATTATAGACGATGACGACCTTGACCGAATGGCGGTAGAGGCAGAAGTCAATCTATTTCGGAACCTACAACTAATAGGCAGCTTTGGCAACCCTATAGAAGCATTATCGGCAATGCAAACCACTAAGCCAGATGTACTTTTTCTGGATATTGATATGCCAGAGCTTAGCGGGCTAGATTTTGTGAGGCGTATCGCTGATTTGAATAGCATTAACGTTATTATTTCTTCACATCCAGAATATGCACTAGAGGGTTTTAAGTTAAATGTGTTCGATTTTATTCTGAAGCCCTTGGAAACCGTCAGGTTTGAGCATACCGTAAAACGTATTTATGATTTTGCGCAATTGAAAGACAAGGCAAGTGCTTACGATGTGCTTTTTGAAAACGAAAAAATCATTTTTAAAGAGGGACATAACATGATGTATTTAAACGCTAACGAAGTGATTTATTTGGAAGCGTACGGAGATTACACCAAAATTGTAACCGATAAAAAAGACCACCTAACGCTAACCACTTTGGGAAGTTTTTTGGAACTGTTGCCCGAAGGGAAATTTAAGCGAATACATCGAAGCTATGTAGTGCCAACCAGCGGTATTGCGGGCTATGGCACCAAAACACTTACCTTAACTAATGGGATTATTTTGCCCATCGGTAAAACCTATTTAAAAGAAACCAAGCAAGTCTTTAAATAAACAAGATGAAGAATTATCTACTTACATTATTGCTAGTTTGCTTAACTAGTTTGGCTTTTGCACAGGGTAATGAGCATACCGATAAATTAAAAAAGCAACAAAAGAAATGCGATGAGATTATGGCTACGTTTAGTGGTAAGCCAGAAACTTTAGAAGCATTAATTAAGGAAGGGAATATTGGTTTAAAAATGACTAAACCTAGCGACCACGAATTTAGGTTTGCTTTTAACATGGCTATTGGTACTGGCTACTATTACAAGCAAGACTTTAAAAATACACAGCTACATTTTGAGCAAGCATTTGATGATGCACAAGATGCAAAACTATTAGAGAAAAGTCTAAAACCGCTAGGACATTTGGTGGTTTTGTATCATTATTTGGGTTTGCAAACTAAAGCAGATGCTGCTGCGGTAAAACTAAAATACTTTGTAGAAAGTAACGATACGCTAAAAACCAAATCGCACATTTACTACAATTTAGGTATTTACAATCAACAGCAAAAATTTTATTATAGTATAGCGCTAAGCAATTTTTTAAAGGCGGTAGAGTTGCATAAACCTATTGCAGATACTACTAAAATTGTAAAGCAAAAGCTAGATTACGCTGTGATGTTATCGGTAGTTGCCGAGGTTTATATTTACATGAAGCAGCCCAAAAAAGCCATTGAGTATTTAAACGAAGCAAAACCATACCTAGGCTTGTCTAAGATTATTGACATTAGCGCTTACGGAAAATTTGTACGCAGTTATGTGCAGCTAAATAATAGAGCAGAGGCGCTAAAATACTATCAACTGTTACATGCTACTGCAGGAGAAGGGCAGGGCAATTGGTCGGAGATGGTGTCTTCTAGCTTGGAGATAGCGGCGCTGGAAATGAAGGCTGGCAATTTTGCACAGGCGAAAAAATATATAGACAAAGCAGATGTACAAGCAAAGAAAGATAATAAGGAAATCCTTACATCGTCTGTAAATGCTACTTATGGCGATTATTACAAAGCGTTAAAAAATTATCCTTCGGCCATTAAGTATTATAAATTGGCAGAAAATGGTTCTCGAACCTATAATAAAGAGCAATATGTAGATTTATTGAAGTCGCTTACAGCTGTAGAAATCTTATCAGGAAATCAGCAATCGGCACAAACCCACTTTAACCAATATGTTTCGCTGTCGGATAGTTTGAACCAAAGCAAAATATCTTTGAATTTGGCAGAAATGGAAGCTAAATTTCAAAATCAATTTAAAGAACAAAAAATTGGAGCATTAAATAAAGAAAATGATATTAAGGATTTGCAATTGCGGCAAGAGAAAACTACACGAGCTTTGTTAATTGGTGGAGCTGTATTGTTGTTACTTGTTTTAGCGGCAATTTTATATAGCTACAGAACTAAACAGAAAGCTAATTTGCTGTTGGCTTTTAAAAATGCGCAGTTAGATGCTTTAAACGAGGAGTTGAGTAATGCCAATCAGACGAAGACTAAGTTGTTCAGTATCATTTCTCACGATTTACGAAGTCCAGTGAGCCAGCTTTTTACATTTTTGAAATTACAGCAGGCCAACCCAAATGCTTTTTCGGAAGAAAATAAACAGCAACATCAGCAGAAATTAATGCAGTCTTCAAGGCAATTGCTAGCTACCATGGAAGATTTGTTGATTTGGTCTAAGAGCCAGATGGAACATTTTGAATTGATGGAGAACCAAATTGATGTGGAAGGTTTGTTTAGCGAAGCAAAGCTATTGATGCAAAATCAAGCGGATGCTAAAAATTTAGAGATTAACATTGCCAACCTTGGTGTTCAAAGTTTGCAGAGCGATGAAAATCTGTTAACCATTGTACTACGGAATTTAATTCAGAATGCCATCAACCACGCTTATGAAAGTACAGCAATTGATTTAAGCACGGGGGTGAATGAGAAAAATCAGTCGTTTATTACAGTGGCAAACAAAGGGGATGTAATTTCTGAAGAGAAAATTAACGCATTGATGAACGAAACCCATGTGCAAAGTAAATCGTCTGGTTATGGTTTGGTGATTGTGAAGGAGTTATTACAGAAGATTGATGCATCATTGCAGATAGTAAGTGATGAGAATAGTACTAAGATGACGGTGTTTTTTGCAAAGTAATTCCTTCATCGATTATTTGATATACTTTATAGATTAAAAAAAGATACAACTTCCTATGATCCATAGATTTAATATCAAATCTTATGGATATGAAGACGAATTTAAAATCATCCCAAAAAAATGTACAGCTGCTATTATTGTTAATGATAGCCACTGTATTTTCTTGCACCTCTAACTCGGGTTCAAAGCCAACTGATGGAAATACCCAAACCTCAAAAAACACAAAAGAATACTTCTCCGTAAAAATTGACGGCGTATTATGGGAAGCATTTCCATCCAAAGAGTTTAAGGCCTACAACGTTAGCTATAAAGAGCTGGGTCATCAGTTTTCTATTTTCGCAGAGGCGGAAGATGGTTCACGAATGGATGTGTCATTTCATTCGGCAACTGAACTGAAACCCGGCAACTATCCATCCACTAGAAACGACAATGGCATGTTGAGCGGTGTGTTCTATTTCCCAGAGGCTAAAAGTTCGGATAAGGAAATGGCCAGTACTACTTTCGAATATCCTGTTCAAGAGAACACTGTTCAGCTCCTTAGCATCGACAAATCTGATAAAAAAGCTTATGTAATTGAAGGCACATTTTCGCCAACCTTACATGCTGTTTACGAAACTAACCCTAAAAAAAGCAGCAAGTTAACCGAAGGAAAATTCAAGGTAATTTACAGACCAGATGCCATGAACCCTGCATTTTAGCTTAGGCGTTTCCCTTTGCCGATTATTCCTATCCCTTTATCGATAATTTAAGCTACAGAGGGCTGCGGTTCTCTAACTTCAATACGTAAAATCTTTAATGCCAGCTAAAAAACGCTGAAAAAATATAAAGACATGAAAAAAAGCCTACTCTTCCTAGTCATCATCACTATCGCTCTGTTGTTTAATGCTTGCTCCGAAGCAGGTTTAACTGGCCCCGAAGGCCCTGCTGGTCCGAGTGGTCCTGCAGGTGCAGTTGGTGCGGCAGGCAAAGATGGCAGCATTATGTACAGCGGTACGGGCGTGCCTGCCACAACGCTTGGTGTAAACGGCGACTATTACCTCGATAAAAACAACGGAAATTTGTACGGCCCAAAAACAGTAGCGGGTTGGGGCACTCCTTTTACGCTAATGGGTGCAACGGGAGCTACTGGTGCAAACGGAACCAATGGAACTAACGGCACCAATGGAAGTACAACTTTGAGTGGCAGCGGTACACCTTCTGCTGCGGTAGGTATAAACGGCGATTATTTCCTCGATAAAACCAATTATTTGCTTTACGGCCCTAAGTCGGGTGCAGGTTGGGGAACACCAATTTTGCTGAGAGGTGCAGATGGTGCGCAAGGGCCAACTGGTGCTGCTGGGAAAGATGGCAGTATCATGTATAGCGGTACAGGAGCGCCTGCAACAAGTATTGGCATAAATGGCGATTACTACTTAGATAAAAACACAGGAAATTTATACGGCCCTAAAACGGCTGCTGGTTGGGGAAGTCCACTAATTTTAAAAGGTGCGACTGGCTCAACTGGTGCTACTGGTGCCAATGGTACAAACGGCACCAATGGCAGCACTACTTTGAGTGGTAACGGTGCACCATCTTTAGGCATTGGCGCTGTTGGCGATTATTATTTAGATAGAGCCAATTACCAACTTTATGGGCCTAAATCTGGCGCTGGTTGGGGTACGCCACTTTTATTAAAAGGTGCTGATGGTGCGCAAGGTCCCACTGGGCCAGCAGGAAAAGATGGTAGTGTAATTTATAGCGGTGCAGGTTCGCCAGCGCCAGGATTGGGTGTAAACGGCGATTACTACTTAGATACCACTTCAGGTAATTTATATGGGCCAAAAACTACTGGCGGTTGGGGAAGCCCAACTACGTTAAGAGGTAACAATGGAACTAACGGAACCAACGGTAGTGTAACGCACAGCGGTTTGGGTACGCCAGATTTATCAACCGGTGCAAATGGCGATTATTACTTAGACAGAACCAATTATTTATTATACGGACCAAAAAACGTAGATGGCTGGGGTGTTGGCCTTTTATTACGCGGAGCTGACGGCGCACAAGGTCCAATTGGCCCTGCCGGTGCAGATGGTTCTGTAATTTATGCGGGAGATTATTATCCTGCCCCAGCACTAGGTAAAGTTGGTGATTTTTACGTGATGAAGTATCCTGCTACATTTTTAGGGCCTAAAACCATAGCGGGATGGCCATCAACAGGCATAAATTTAAAAGGAGCCGACGGTACAAATGGAACGAACGGAAACAGCATTTTAAATGGTGGCGCTCCTCCTCAAAACACCCAAGGTAACGACGGCGATTTTTACATCGATTTAACTACCTATACCATGTACGGTCCTAAAGCTGGAGGTGCTTGGCCATATCCGGGCACTTCACTAAAAGGTGCTGATGGGAACTCAAACGTAATTGCATTGGAAACTGCAGACACATTTACTTTCTATTGGAAATATCAAACTGGTGATACGTACGTGCTTACCAAACAAGGTACATTTGCAAATGACACCACTTCAGTCTTTAATATTCCTGCCGCAAATGTTGCAGCTGCAAATACGGGAACAGTACTAGTGTATTTGCGTAACAATGGAGGCCCAGGAGTATCAAGTTGGAAACAACTGAACTATACAGATTACGGTATTGGTGTGAGTTATTTTTACAATTATCATCTTAGAATTGATGCCACAACTGCAAAAGTGAGAGTAGTCTGTAAGTTTAATACCACCTCACCAACTTTTAATGCAGTAGATAAAGTAAGGATAGTGATTGTTCCACCAAGTTCAACTGGAACGCTGAGCAACATTAACCAAAATACGCCAATGTTGCAAACCATGCAAAAGCTCAATTTGCGAGATAAGGATTTCAAGAAACTAAACTGATAAAGCCTAAAAGTGACATTTCTATACGGAGATGGCACTATTCAAACATTCTTACATTTTAATTATTGAACTTATGAAGAGGCTAGTCATTCTTTCGTGCTTATCAGTTACATGTTTTCTCTTCAATGCAAAAGGACAAGATGTGGCACAAATTACCAAGCAAAAACCTTTTGCTTTAAGCGGCACTTTGGGTATTGGTTTGGGTACTTACAATGTAAAAGGTATTCCCGCTAGGCAAAGAGATTTTAACTACATATTTAATGGCGCACCGACTTTATCATTGTATGGGGTTTCTTTTCCGTTTTCGGTGGTAGTTAGCGACCAACAGCGTAGCTACACACAGCCTTTTAATCAATATGGCATTAGTCCAACCTATAAATGGGTTACAGTTCATGCAGGTTGGCAAAGTTTAGAGTTTTCCCCATTTACCTTAGCGGGACATAATTTTTTGGGCGGTGGAGTAGAGTTAAATCCTGGTAAGTTACGCTTAGGTTTTGTGTACGGAAGATTTAACAAAGCCATAGAGGAAGACCTGAACCAACCCTTAGCTTTGGCACAACAACCTGCTTACAAACGTACGGGCTATAGTGCTAAAATTGGATTGGGCACAGAACGCAACCACGTTGATGTGATTTTCTTAAACGCAAAAGACGACCCTACATCACTTACTAGACCAGTAACCTCCGGTATTTTAAATCCTTCAGAAAATATGGTGTTAGGTATTTCTTCTAAGTTCAGTTTCTTAAAAAGATTTGTTTGGGATATGGATGTTGCAGGCAGTATTTACACCAGAAATGTATTGTCTGATACCGTTAAAAACTTAAAATTAGATAAAATAGATTTCATTAAGGATTTGGTGACACTAAACTCGTCTACACAATTACTTACCGCCGGACAAACAAGTTTAGGCTACAATGCTACCAATTACAATATCAAGCTACGATACCGCAGGGTAGACCCCGATTATAAAAGCATGGGTGCTTACTATTTCGAAACTGACGTACAAAATTATACCATCGAAACCATGGTTAGGCTGTTAAAAGGTCAAATGCAGGTAGGGGGTAGCTTTGGTTTGCAGAATGATAATATTTTAAAAGATAAAGCATTGCGCTCTAACCGAAAAATAGGCTCGGTAAACGTATCATTTAATAGGCCAAGTTACGGTGTAGATTTGCGCTACACCAATTTTGGCATTACACAAGACCGCGGTTTAAACCCGGTAATAGACCAATTCCGTGTGGCGAGAACAAACCACAATCTAAGTTCTGTTTTAAGGTACAGCATCAATAAAGAAGCCATTGCTCACGGTTTTATTTTGGTGGGCAACCTACAATCGCTGGTAGATTTAAACAATTTTACTAAACCAAACAGCAAGTCTAATAGTAAAATGTTAAACTTTTCTTACCAGTTTGGTTTGCCTAAAAAGGCATTTGGCGCCAGTGCAAATATGAGCTACACCGTAGCTGATGTTGCTTTCGGTAGAACTATTTTTTATGGACCAACTTTGGGCATTAATCAGGCAATAGATAAAGGTAAGCTAGGTTTAGGCGCATCCCTAAGTTATCAGTTACAAGAAAATAACAGTGTTGATGCAGGTAGTATTTTTAACGCCAATTTTAACAGTTCTTATCGCATAGGAAAAAGAAATGCCGCAACATTTACACTTGGCTATCTTAAAAGTAACTCTAAAGACATTACGCTGCCATCTTTTAATGAGCTAAGGTCTAACCTTGGTTTGGTACATTCTTTTTAAAACTCAATAATCAACGTTATGAACAATCTTTATCATTTTAAGCAAAATTATAAAAGCATATCAATTTTATTTTTGTTGTTGATTATTGCACTTGGTAAATCGCAGGTTTTTGCACAAACAACTGTAACGCCAACAGTAAATATAACCATAAATATTTCGCCGCCATACTCGCCATTTTACTCAGATTATAGTGCTCAAAATGCCAATAAGGTATTGCTCATTATCCAAAATTTAAGTGCCACGCAAAAGAATATAAAGTTAACAGGAGAGTTGCAGGGCGATAATGGCATTAGGATTTCTACCAAATCTAACTATGTACCCTTACAGCCCATAGTGTTAGGCCCTAATGAAACTAAACAACTAAATGGCTTAGCCTTAAAAGATATTTTTGATTTAAACACGCTTAATGTTTACGGTGTAGATAAAGTGAAAATAGTACAGACTTCTCGTTTACCAGAAGGCAATTACAGTTTTTGCATCAAAGCTGTTGATATGGCCAACAATCAGGTTTTATCTGCAGCGGCGCCAATGGGCTGTTCTTCCATCAACATTTTTTATCCAGATGCGCCAGTGCTTATCAATCCCACGGCTAATGCTACCATTCCGGCAATTGCGGGCCAGTCTTTTGTTTGGGTAAATTATTTGCCTTTAGCTGGTATTAACTACGAATTTCAGGTGGCGGAGATGCCCAGTGATGTTAGAACAGACCCAAATCAGGCTTTAAATGCCACCTCTAGGCTGTTGATTCAACGTACAGTAGTAAATAGCACAACAACCATATTATCACCATCAGATCCTCCTTTAAAAATAGGCAAACGTTATGCCTGGAGGGTAATCGCATCAGACCCAACTGGCAAAATCGTATTTAAAAATAAAGGCATCAGCACTGCTGCAGAATTTAGATACGGCGAAGAACTGCCATCTTTTTTTACCATAAATACCCCTGCAACAGCAAGAAGAATTACAAATCTTAACGACCTGGTATTTGATTGGAATTTTATCGAAAATGTCAAAGATATAGGCTTTTTTGATGGAATAGCCAGAAGGCAGCCTGCTTATAGCAGCAGTAAATACGAACTGCATGTAGTTAGGGTTAAAACTCTCGAAGAAAAAAAGGCAGATAGTCTTTCGCAGGCTAATGCACGTAAATCATCAGCAATAAGAACCTTAAATGTGGCTCCGGTTGCAGTTAAAGATCTAGGTGTTATCGTGCCAACCAATAACACCACAATATCCTATAAAACAGCGCAGCAATTAAAAGATTATTTAAAAGATGCCAACAGTTATGAGTGGTATTTAAAGCATGTGGCTAGCGGGACTGTTTCAGAAACACGCCAATTTGCCGTAAAATATGAAAAGGCTATTGTTAACTACACCATAACAATAGCCGGCGACCTAAAATATAATTTTGGTAAAAACTACGCATCAAAAAAGGATAAGCAAAAGGCAAATCCAAATGCGGTGCTTAGCGAAGAAGAAAAAGGTTATGCTTTGGCCAATAAGAATATTCAGGTATTAAAAGTAACCTTGCTTGCTCCAAAATATAAGGTAAACAGAAAAGTTACCAAAATAGTAAACGGTCAGCAGGTTTCCAATTTCGAAATGCAGGATAGCATTGCCTTGGTAAGCGATTTGATGCTTTATCCTTACGGTACCCCAAAATTATCTGCTTCGGCAGTGATAGCAAATGCTACCACAAACGCATTAGGTAATTTTAAAATAGAAGTGCCCATAGAAAAAGCCAAATTTAAGGTGTTAGATTCTAACGCAGTGGTGTTAAACGGTACAAAGCCCTATGCCCTGGTAGAGGGTTTGGTAGTTAGGGTAAACGATAGCCGTTTCTCAGACCCGAATTGGTTTATCGTACCAGATGCAAACAAACCACTATTAGACTTAGCAGAACAAACTGTAGAAATATACGGCTACAACGCCAATGTAAAATTAGCTTCGAGCAGCCAGAGAGATTTTAAAGGGAAATTGTACGTATTGCGCAACAGCAATAATTTACTTAAAGGAGAGGTGGCTAATATGGTAGGTATAACCAAGGAAATCCCAACCTATACCACCATGACTAATGCAAAAGGTAAAAAGATAATAACCGGTAGCAGTTTAGCTACTTATACCGTTGTTGGCGTAAATAATATTGATGCCAAGGCCACTGGCGAACTCAATTCTGCCTTTACAAACTTGGCCGTTGCCGGCGATAAGGTTAATGATGGTTATACAGTTTACTTTGAGCCTGCAGACGAACAAGATGGTTTGTTTTTTAACCCCAGATACGTGAGCAATGGGCAGGGGAAAGGCAACACCTTTACCGCAACCAATTTTGCCAACCGCAACCTTAGTCAAGAGGTGTCATTTGCCCCACAGTTTATCTCCATGAAAATTTCTGGCAGGTATGTTTACCATTGGAAAGATGCTGATGGTAAAACCAACAATAAACTGCCCTTGCCAGAGGGAACAAGTTTAACCTTGGTTAAAGGCAACATGGTTGGTAAAGACTTTTTTAAAGATGGAACTGTTTTAAAAGACGATAGGATAATTGGTAGCACTACAGTTAAAAAGAACGGAGAATACAGTTTTGATATTGGTTTAACCGATTACAACGATTTTAACAAAGCCGGCGCTCATTTGGTGATATTGGTATCTGATACCTATTATTATTCGCAGCCTTACACCATAACCTACAACCAAAATGAAAATATAAAACTGCCAGAGTTGACCGCAACAGTTAGGCAGTACAATTATATTTCTAAAGTTGGTTACATGGAAGCACCTCTCAACCTGGTGCGCAAAGACAATATCAATGTTTATTTGTGCAGAAAGATAAGCGAAGAAAAGGCAAACGCTGCCAGATATGTGGAAAGGCCGGTAAATATTGGAAATCCGGACCGCAATTACTTCAAAAAAACGATAGAAAGTAATGGCGAACAGTACGAAATTATAGATATGACAACCTCTTCGGGCGAAGGTGGAAAGGTTGGGGAATTTATGTTTAAAAGGTTGGTGGTATCCAAAGACGCTGGGGAGAAGTATTACATTATCGCAGAGTCTATAAGCACCAGTCAAGATAATTATGTAACCAAAGAGGCTTGGGATTTAACTTCAACCGATAACATGGATGGCATTAAGTCAGGAGGCTCGTTGGGTGGTGTATTTACCGACGACCAAAAGATTGGAAAGTTAGATTTTAATATCGAATATGCGCACATTCCTTTAACACCGTTAGAGCCTTATGTAGATGGCGCTGTTTATCCATCTAGCAATGCCAGTACCAGTGTACTATCTGGTGTTTTTGTAGAAATGTTTGACATGACAGGCTTGGAAGGCACCGCAAACAACCAACAAATTGCAGATTTTTTAAAAAACAAAAAACCAGTAGACGACGATATTACCCAAACCAACGGCCGCTTTTTATTCGAAAAAGTAAATGCCAAAGCCAATGGTTGGAAACTGTTGCGCTTAACCAAAAAAGGCTTTTTGATTACCTATGTGAAGTTAAACTCGGGTAAACCTTTTGTTAAAGGTCAGCGGGGTAACTTGCAGAAGGTTTTTATGGATTTGCCAGCAAATTTAGCCGTTTATGTAGTAAATAAAGCAGGTAAAAGAGTAGATGCGAGAGTTATAGTAGGCGATGATTTTAGCTGGGGCGATTATAACTCGCTTTATGTTACGGGTGCATTGGTGCAATCGCCAACAAATAGTGTCCGTTTTACCATTATTCCTAACGATAGGGTTAATTATAAAACTACAACCCAATATCAAACCATACAGAAACCGCTAGACGAAAAATCTTTGCAAAATATCACCTTAACGGTAGGCTATAACGAGCATGTATTAAATGTACTTTGTAAAATAAAGGGCACTAACAAATATCTGGCAAGCAAAGTTACTGTGCTAAATACTACTAATTTTACGCAAAGGCAATTGACTTTAGGCAATCCATATACCGAAGTAACTATACCTGCGGCAGGTACACAGTTCGAGTTAAAGGTAGTGCCAGATGATGTAAACTATACCATTGCCAAAACTCAGGTAATTTCAGATGGCACCTCGCCAGTAAGCATCACAGTAGAAGTAGAACCTGCAGCTACCTTAACCATAAAGGTAACCGAAGAGTACAATAAGTTTGTACAAAATGGCCTTTTCGGCACGTTTGAAAAAGCAAAGCAAAAATCCTCTTATTTCAGCTATTTTATAGATGGAATGGACGAAGATGAATACGAATTGGTAAACCCTTATGGTAGCGGAATATTTGCTACTGCAACATTGGCTTCAACAGATACCAGAACATTAAGAAGACTGCCACTTAGTAAGTATATCTACGTTGGCGCAACTAAAGAAGGCTATATAGGCGATAGTAAATTATGCTATTCGTACGGAGCTAAAACAATGGCGGTAACACTAGATTTAAAATTATCAGACCTAGACATAAAGGCCGTACATGGTTTCCCGGTAGAGCTAACCGCTGCAGTTAAACAGAGCAATGGCCAGTACTTAATTTCGGGCAGGTTAAACCCAAGTGCAGGCAATAATATCAACCTAAAGGTAAAATCAACAACGGGTAAACTAGAGTTTTACAAGGTACTGATTGATGTAATTAAAATTAGCGGAAGAGGAACCTTGGCTGTTCCGGCTAACGGAATGACCTTTGTACAAAACAGTATCGATGCCAGGTTATTCGATAAATATGACGTGAAGATAACCAGTAAAGGGGGGCTTTCTTTAAAGCAGGAAAGAGAATTGGGCAGTATTTTGGGTAAAGTAGCTGTAGATTTGGTATCGTTTTCAAAAGGAGTAAGTACTTCTAGTTCCGATGATTTGGGCGATAAAAATTACCTCTACCTTAACAAAGAAAGCGCTAATTATGCCTTAATCACATCTTTGCCTGCGGATAAGACAACACCTTATTTTAGTACTTTTTCAACTGCAACTTCAGATATGCTGGCCGGCAATTACATGGTATCTACCCAGGCAAAATCAAAACCAATATTTTATGGCGCAGACGATATAGCCATTACACCGCAGGGAAAGGTAACATTAAGTAGTGCCGGAATGGAATTTACAGGTGCAATTACCCCAAATTTAGAGGCTGTAGCCCTTGTAAATCCGGCAATAGCAAAGTATAAATTAAGTAGTAGTGATTTCAGCTCATCAGAAGAAATACCTTTTAACATTAAACTGCGTGATTGGGAATTAAAAGTTAATACCTGGAAATATGGTGCTAAAGGTTTGTTTGTTGCTGGCGATTTATTTACAAATGGATTGACCGTACCTTTCGATAAACTGCAGATTTTTAATAACAAAATAGGTTTCGGCAACTTTAACGTAACCAGTTTAAAAATATTGGGTGCTTTTCCCATCACCATTAACGGTAGCAAGGCTTTGGTAAGTTTTGGCTACGATAGAGGATATGCTAAAGAAAAAGGAGCATGGTCTTTATCGGTTTTAGCCAAACCTACAAACGACCAGCAAACCTATTTAGCAGGCCTAAAAGGATTGGATGATTTGCTGCCTACGGATGTTATCCAGATTAAAAACATCAATCTTTATGATACGGGTAATGATGCCGATACGAGGTTAATTCTTGATGAAAACCAACCAGCGGTTACTTTAAACACTATCTCTAAATTTAAACCGGGAAGTATCTGGGGCGACGCATCTTCTATAACCATAAGAGGCGATTTAAACATGGAAATACCTGGCTTTACAGGTTTAGATGCCGTGGTTTACGATTTGATTTACCGCAATGAAAATGGCGTTTTGAAACACAAACACGAAAAAACCTTTAAAAATGTAGGCTTAGATACCAAAGGGATGCTAGTTAAATTCTCAGACAAGCCAGAAGACCAGAAATTTAATGGTGGCGAGTTGTTTTTGAGAGGCGTATTAATGGATAAAGACCCAAGTGCCAGTTACCAGATTGCTGTAGATCTTACAAAGACTAAAGACGAAACCAAATTGGCAATCCCTCAAAAAATTAATGGGAATATACCTCGGGTTTACTTGAGTTATAATACAAATTATCTCAACCACGCTCAGAGCTACAATGCCAAGGTTGCCAACACATCGGAGAGCTATCTGAATGGTGCCAATGGTTTTACTACAGTTACAAATAACCAATGGAATTACTTTACATTCCAAGGCGATTTAACTGGAGCTTCTGGCGTTAATCCATCGCCAATGAGTTTTACCATTAAAGGAGATGTAGTTGCCAATTCGGCTAATGTTGGCGTACAGAATATGGATGCTGGTGGCGTAAAAGGTTTAAGTATTGTATACGATTTTAAAGAAAAAGCACTCATAGGTTCGGGGCATGTAAACCAGGTTACCAGCTTTGCCACTATGGATTTAGACCTGGAAATGAAACTGGGCAGCAGCAATTGGTACATGTTTGCAAATGGCACAGCCGATATACCGCATAGTCCGTTTACAAAAGTTGGGGTAGGTTTTATGGTAGGTAATTCTAACATCACGCCATCTCAAAAAGCTTCATTTTATAAACATTTTGATGGTAGAGACTTGCCAGATAAAGCAGAAGAAACCTTTGGTTCTATAAAAGGGATATTATTTATTTTATCGGCAGAAATGCCGATACCTAAATTACCGCAATTTGATTTGCCTTTAGATCCGGTAGCTAAAATAGAACTGAAACATGGTTTGTATGCTACGGCCTATTTCAAAGCAGATTTTCCGAGCGATCCTGAAAAAATAAGTTTTACCATTGGTGGCAGGGTGGGTGCTTTTGTAAAATTAAGTGCTGCCGCCAGTATTGGTTTAGCCTGCGCAGGTGTTAGCCTAGGGGCAGATATGAATTTCACCTTAGTAGGCAAAGTAGAACCTTTTGCACCTTCATTTTATGCCAGTGCAGCAGTAGCACTAACCTTAAAGGGCGAAGCTTATGTAGGTGCCGGAATATGCAATTCCAGTTGCCAAACCCCATGTTGGGATGCTGGTTTGTTCGAAGTTTGTAGCCCTATTCCATGCGTAAGGGTAGGTTTAAACAAGCAGGTGAAAGTATCCTTTGGCGCTAACATAAAAAATGCATCTTTTGGCTTTGAAGAATTTAAAGTAGATTTCTTTTAAAAATGAGCTGTTCAACTAACAATATCGATATGATGAGTTTGAAAAAAATATTTTCGGTTTTACTTTTATTGGCCTACTTACAAGTAAGTGCACAAAAAGAAGCACCAGCAGCATTTAATGGTTATAAGGCCAATTACATCTATAACATATTTAAACCGGCTTCGGCAGCACACCCCGATGGCCAAGTGGTTGGATTTAGGTTAGATAGAAAAGCAACACAAGAAACTGCTTGGCAAACCCTGTATAAATTTAGCACACCTGCAACTTTCGAAGAACTGCAAAATAACTACCAAAAAGCTTTAAACAATGTTTTTGAGTTTAATGCGGTTACAGCCTATACCGCTGCAGAAGTTTGGCCAATTTTTAAAAAGAAGTTCAATTTCGATTCGCTGGGCGTACATCTAACGCAACAACACTTGGCCAGTGCCTTTAACATTTTATTGGTTGATAGCACAGCCAGAAAGGACGTGGTTTATCAATATCGGGTAATTCAAATTAAAGCAGATGGAACAGAAAATGGAAAATATACTTCGTTACCAGTTTCCAGTAATGATAAGTTCATCGCCAATAGGCCTAAAAAATCTGGGCGCAAAATTAGCGGCGATATATTTAGAATGGAATGGCGTGCTAAATTAAACGGCGAGCTGCCAGAAGTACTGTTAATTAACAGAAGCGAGGGGTTGAACATGCCTTTTAAAAGGTTGCTTAATTCCTACAGCATTGAGCAAAAAGGAGATACTGTTATTTATACATTAGAAGATGGAAATGTAACTAAAGAAACACTTTATCAATACACCATTACGCCCGTAAACAGATTTGGAGGTGGTGCAAATGCAGTTTCTGATACTTTGCAAATGGTCTTGGTAGATGAGAAAATGCTAATCCCTAAAATTTTTACCGCAACTGCCGATACCATTAACAATGCGATGGCATTAAATTGGTCGTTCATTAAGCCAGATTTTGTGAGCGTGGTAAATATTTTTCGCTCTACCGAGTATGAAGATGGTTATAAATTGATAAAATCTACCACAGGTTATAGTTATGTAGACAGAGATATAGTAGCCGGGCAAAAGTATTATTACTACTTAACGGTTAACGATAAAATGGGCCGTACCACCGAAAGAAGCGTTAAAATTTACGGTCTTTCACAAAAAAATACTAAATCACAAAAGCCAACCCATGTTTCGGTGTCAAAATCTAAAGAAGGAAATGTAATCTCATGGATGGATAACGCGACCGATAGTCGTGGATTTTACGTGTACAGAACAAACGAAGTGGCTGGTGCATTAAAACCTATTACCGAAATGATTTATGTAAACCCAAACGCCAAAAATAGCTACAGCTATATCGATACCGCAAGTAATTTGCAGGGCAAAATAGGTTACGCCATTCTTGCAGAAAACTTAAGTAACGTTAGAAGTAATTTTTCTGCTATCGAATATGTTGAAAACATCATTAAAACTACCTCTCAACCTACGCTAATAGACATTAACAAAGTAAATGATGGTGTTTTTGTTTTTTGGAGAGATGAAACTGCTGCAATGGTAGCAAGTGGCTACAATATTTACCGAAAAGTAGGTAAGGAGACTTATGTAAAGGTAAATAAAACTGCGGTTTTGCCTATTAAAACTTCTTATAAAGATGTGTTTCCTATCAACGATATGGCAGTTAGCTATAAAATTACAAGTGTCAATTCGTCTGGTGAAGAAAGCAATTTTAGTAATGAGCTGTCTATTAACCAATTTGAAATGGTTTATCCGCCGGTAAGTGTTAAATCGTTTTACAGTGCCGATTTAAAAAGTGTAATATTGCAATGGCAGGCACCGCAAAGCAGCGTAGCCAACTATGAAGTTTATAGGTATGTGCGTGGTGCCGAGCCAGTTAAAATTGCCACTTTGGAGGCAAAAGAATTAAGCTATACAGATACTGGTTTCGATAAAACGAAGAATAACTATTACTTTATTAAAACAGTTGGGCTAAACGGAAATGTTTCATTACCATCATCAGAAACTTTTAAAGTGGTGGTTGACAAGTAAAGAAATCGAAACTTAAATTTTGTTGCTTTATTCGTCATTGCGAGGCACGAAGCAATCTTAAAGCTATAGAAATCGCTTTTCCGAAGTTTATGAGTAGTGTAATAAGCTACTAATTGTATAATTTGATTAATCCACTAGTTTAAAAGGGATTTCGATATAAAACTTTGTTACTGTAGGTTTTCCTCCACTCGTACCCGGATTCCATAATCTACTTTTTCTTAACACCTCTATTAATGCCGTAGAGCAATCGTAGTCAATGTCTTTAATGATTTGGAAATTCTCTAATCGTCCAGTTTTAGTAATATTGAATTCTACTCCAACAATACCCTCTATATTGGCGTCTATTGCTTTTTTGGGATATATTAAATTATCTTGAATGTATTTATAAAATTTCTCTATCCCGCCAGGATAAGTTGCTGGAAATTTGTTATTAACAAATCCAGGTGGGTAGTATATATATTCTAAAGGAACCGGATTTTTCTCTTGTGTCCTTTTAGCTTCTATCTTAATATTGTTGTCGTATGTGGATAGTTGGTTTGCAGAGTTTACTAATCTATAGATGATAAATCGACTTTGATTATTGAATAAAATATCTGAAAGTGTGTCGCAATGAAAAAAAATATTCGATTTGAAAGTAAAACCTTTTAGTTCGAAAAATCCATTTGAATTAGTCTTTACTCCAATGTGACCTGTCGAAACTTCTACGTCAGCAAATGGCCTATTGTTTTCGTCGACAACATAACCCCTGATATTAATTGTATCTGTTAAAACTTCATTACTATCTAACTTAGATTGGGCAAAAACTGTAGTAGATAATGCTGTTATATATAAAATACTAAATAATATTTCTGTCATATAGTAAAGATGCCAAAATAAATTCCACAACTAGCCCAACAACTCCTTCGCATTTTGCAAAGCAGAAGCACCCGGATTTTTACCGCTCAACATTTCTGCAATGGCGCCAACACGTTCGTCTGCATTTAGTTTTTTAATACCAGTAGTGGTTTTATCTGCTTTCTCATCTTTGTACACAAAGTAATGCGAATTGCCTTTAGCAGCAATTTGTGGTAAATGCGTAATCGCCATAATCTGCATATCTGCAGCCAAGGCATCAATTACTTCGCCCACACGCAAAGCTGTTTCACCAGATATACCAGTGTCAATTTCATCGAAAATTAACGTAGGCAAAGCTGTGTGTTTGGCTAACAAAGCTTTCACTGCCAACATCAACCTAGAAAGTTCGCCACCAGAAGCAACTTTGCCAACTGGTGCCGCCTGCTGACCAGCATTTGCCGTAAATAACAACTGTACTTCGTTAATACCATTGCTGTTAAGCTGAGGTTGTTCTACCAAATTGAAGCTCAAAGCTGCGTTTGGCATATTCATTTGCTTCAAAGCTTTACCAACTTCCTTCTCTGCAATGGTAATTGCTTTTCTTCTATTGCTATCTAATTCCTTCGCTTGCTTAAATAGTTGCATATTTAGTGCATCAATTTCTTTTTGTAGTTTTTCCAAATGCTCGTCGCTATTTGCAATGGCATTTAAGTTATCAGAAAGCTGATTTTGTATCACTAAAAGTTCAGTATTGCTACCCACACGATGTTTCTGTTGCAAGCTGTAAAATAAATCCAAGCGCTCTTGAATAGTTTCCAATCGCTGTGCATTATGTTCTGTACTTTCTTCAACGCTGCTAATCTCACTCGATACATCCTTCAATTCAATCAATACAGACTTCAATCTTTCATTAAGTCCAGCAATTGCGGTGTCAAATTTTTCAACCGAATTTAACTGCGAACTTGCTTCCTTTACCAGATTGATGGCTGCGGTTTCATTGTCGCTAATTAAATTGGCACTTGCCAATAAAGAACGTTTAATGCTCTCGGCATGCGTTAGTTTCTCTAATTCTTGCTCTAAATCCTCCTGTTCGCCCTCTTTTAAAGCAGCCAGTTCTAGTTCGTTAAACAAAAACTGCTCGTAATCTTGCTTATTTTTAGCCTCATCCGTTTGCTGCTTTAAAGTTGCCAATTGCTGTTCGGCAAGTTTTAACTGCTTGTATTCTTGCTTATATTTTTTTAGCAGTGGCTGATGATTTGCCAAAGCGTCTAAAATCAGCAGTTGAAAATCAGCATTGCTAATTTCTTGGGTGGCGTGTTGAGAATGGATAGCAATTAAGTTTTCGCCAATCAGTTTTAACGTACCCAAGTTTACGGGTGTATCGTTAATAAAAGCTCTCGATTTTCCGTCTATTGCAATTTCCCTACGTAATAATGTTTCTGCCTGAAAATCTAAATCATTGCTTTCAAACAAAGGTTTTAATTGTTCGTCCGCTAGTAAAAAACTTCCTTCAATTACACATTTTTTATCTTGGTTAAAAAAGTATTTGCTTTCTGCCCGCTGACCTAAAATCAACGATAATGCACCTAAAATGATAGATTTACCAGCACCAGTTTCGCCAGTAATGATATTCAAGCCTTTATTGAAATCAATCTCTAGAGTATCTATTAAAGCGTAATTACGTATCGAAAGTTTTTGTAGCATATCTACCGCTAAATTAAGCTAAAAGAATAAAATAAGAACTATTGTTTTTAGCAAAATAGTTTATCATGTAAACGAATGTTGGCGGGGATGCCAACATTGAGCACTGCTTACGTTGGCATCCCCGCCAACGTATAAAAATAGAACTGCATTAAGCATAGAAAAGCAGCAAGTTTTTTATCAAATTCCTGTTAGTATATCGTCACTTGCTAATGGTTTTAATTTATAAATGTGTTTTGGTTTTCGAAATACTTAAATGAACTAAGGTGTCTTAGGTGGTATAATTTTAAACATTTCTAATTTTTTGAACCATTAAGGAATTAAGGCTCATTAAGGTTTTTCTTAACTAATCTTCACTTCCTAATATTTAAAAACCAATCATCCAAATCGTACAAATAATCTTTCTTCAAAACTTTAATGTTTAAAAATCAATCACTTCTGATGATTACAATTTTTTGTTACGAAACCCGTGCAACGTTCTAAAAAGTTTAGCGTCTGTTGGAGTAGCGGTGCAGCAATGCTTCGCACACCAAACAAAATTTTATAATGAGCAGATACTTTCTATTTTTTTCAATTGCGATGCTTTGCATCTTTAATGCAACTAGCTTAAAAGCACAAGACAAATCCTTTCAAGTAAAAGGTATTATTATCGATAGCCTTACCCAAAAACCAGGAGAATATTTCACCATAGCTTTGAAAAAAGACTCTGCTGTTTTAAAAACGGTCATTTCAAACGAACAAGGGAAATTTTCATTCACGGCAGTTAAAGCTGGACAATACCAATTAATTATTGGTTCGTTAGGTTACAAATCGAAACAAATTCCATTAGCTATTACAAACGAGGTAGATTTAGGTAAAATACTGATGAAACCTCAGGGCAACGACTTAAACGAAGTTTCTATTGTGGCTAGTAAACCCATCATTAAGCAAGAGCCAGATAGAATTGTTTACGATACACAGGCCGACCCCGAAAGTAAAGTATTGTCTGTATTAGATATGATGCGTAAAGTGCCATTATTATCGGTTGATGCAGATGATAACTTAAAACTGAAAGGAACTGGAAACTACCGCATTCTTATTAACGGCAAACCATCGGGTGTTTTAACCAGAGATCCGAAAGAATTTTTAAGAAGTATGCCCGCCAACGGTGTGCAAAAAATTGAAGTAATTACAACACCACCATCTAAATACGAAAGCGAAGGCTTATCGGGTATCATTAATATCATTACCTCAAAAAAAGTAGGAAATGGTTATAACGGAAATTTGAATTTACGTCATCAAACACCGGGTGGTCCGGGAGCAAATGCCAATGTAACCTTTAAACAAGGCGATTTTGGTGCAAATTTATACGGCGGAACAGGCGTTTGGAACGTAAAAGGGATTAGGAATACTGATATTAGAAACAGCCGTAACACCGCAATCGAATCGAGCTTATTTTCTGTTGGCTACCAAAATATCAACAACTTCTGGGCCTGGGGCGGTGGTGAGTTGAGCTACGAAATCGATTCTTTAAATTTAATCACAGCCGAGATTAACCCATACGGTGGTTACAATGATCAAAATTTAAATCAGCATTTCGATATTAAAGACGGCTCAAATTTATCTAACTACGATATGAACAGTGGTACACGATACGAGTGGCGAGGTACAGATTATACGCTTAATTTTCAGCGTGGCTTTAAAGATAAAAAAGAGCATTTGCTAACTTTCTCTTATAAGTTTTTCGACAATACGGAACCTCAGCTTAATGATGTTCGCTTTTCAAATGCGTTAAATAATTACCAACAAGATAATATCAGTAAATCTAAAGAACAAACTGCACAATTAGATTATATCAATCCATTTAATAAAATAACAGTAGAAGCAGGTGTTAAAGCAATTTTACGAAGTGGCGAAAGTAACTTTCAATTTTTAAATTTCGACGCTGCACAAAATAACTATATCATAGATCCTTTACAAAGTAACGTTTACACTAATGATCAAAACATCTACGGTGTTTACAATACCTACACTTTGAAAATGAAAGATTGGACCTTCAAAGCTGGCGCACGTTTAGAAGCAACTTATGTAACTGGTTTGTTCGAAACCACTAATTCATCAGTTAAAACAGACTACTTTAATTTAATCCCATCGGTGTCGTTTAACAGAACTTTTAAGAATAGCCAAAGCATGAGTTTAGGATTTACGCAACGTATCCAACGTCCGGGTATTTGGGATTTAAATCCTTTTGTAGATAAATCTAGACCTAATTTCGAATATTTTGGTAACCCAGATCTAGAAGCCGTTTTAAGCAACAATTTCGAATTAACGTACAGCAATTTCAAAAAAGGATCACTAAATGTGAGCTTAACCTATAATTTTGCTGACAACACCCAACAACGTGTTTTCCAGTTTATCGAGGCAGAAAATCTTACAAGAGTAACATCGCTGAATATTGGTAAAGACAAATTATTGGGAACAAATATCAACTTTAATTACCCAATCACTAACAAATGGAACCTCAATTTGAGTGGAAATTTAAACTACTTGTGGCTAGAGGGAATGATTAACGGTCAGCTTGCAAAAAATAGTGGTGTTACCGGATATGCCAATTTCAATACTAGCTATAAATTCGAAAACGCTTGGAAAGTAACCATTTCGGGTAACTATGGTGCGCCAAATGTGATGTTGCAAGGTAAGTCTAACGATTATTATTTTCTAGGTTTTAGCGGTAGCAAAGATCTCATTAAAGACAAATTAACCTTGTCGGGTTCGGTGTCTAATCCTTTTCAAAAGTTTAGGGCTTTTAGAAATTACACCGAGGGACCAAACTTCACACAAGAACGTATTCGCGAGAATTACTTCCGTAGAATTTTCTTCAGTTTAAACTGGAAATTCGGGAAATTGGAAGGCTCTATTAAGAAGAACGAGCGCAGTATCAATAACGACGATACCAAGAAATCTAGCAATTAATTGTTTTGTTTTAATACCAAAGCCGGACTGTCAATCAAAGTTCGGCTTTTTTATTTTTTGAAGCACAAGGCCACTGCTACTATCAATGTCAGTCCGGCTTTTTGCTCCAATTCCCGATAAAATCGGGATATTTCCGCTTCAATCCGGGCTATTTAACACCCACCAATTCTAATCACCAAATGCTAGGCGCAAAAGGTAATAATCGTATATATCAACGAACCATAATTGTTCTAAACAACAAACCTTTTTGTGCTTTGCGTCTTGGTGGTAAATAAACTTTCAAACTTTTTTCTCAGAACCAGTAACTAGCGTTGCGAAACAAATGTGTGTTGGCGGGGACGCCAACAAAAGCCATTCTCACTTTGGTGTACCCATCAACGTGTACTCAATAATAACGGTTTAAATTTCTAATTTACAGGTGTATATCTGTTGTGTATTTAGCCACAGCACTTGTTCCGATTTTCGGAATGCAAAGATTTTTTTGGTTTTGAATCAAATTGAAGTGAAATATTGTCGCTCAATAAAGGGTTTTAATTAAAAAGTTCAGTTTTTGTATGTTTTAAATCTGTATTTCATTTGTATATCTGTGGCTAAACCTCACAAATGCACAAGAGGTAGGTATATATTTTTACGACGCAGCTTTAGAAACATCGTTAAACTTTGTGCTCTTAGTGTCTTTGTGGTTAAAAAACACCAATAAAAAAGGGCAAGAGTAAATTCTCTCGCCCTTAGCTATCATTTGTGTGGTTTATTAATTTACTACAGTTACATCGGTTAAAGCTTTAACAACTGGTTCTGCACAAACTTCAACTTTAGCTTTAGGAGAAGTTACAAATACTTTCTTGATAGTTTCAATAGCGGTAAGTGGAAGATTTGCAATTTGCATCGGCATAGAACTATCGTAGATTAAGAAAGCCTTTTCGCTAGAAATTCCTTTTTTCTTTTTCAGTTCTTCTACGTCCTTTTCATATTGTTCACGTAGCTTTTTGTACTCTGGAGACTTTTGCAATTCCTCCATTTCCTTCATTTTTTTCTTCCACTCAGGCGAGTTGAATTTTTCATTTAATTCTTTGCTCTTAAATTCGATATCTTTCATTTTCGCTTTCCACTCAGGCGAGTTAAACTTTTTCTCTAACTCTTTACCATTAAGCTCAATTTTAGCCATTTTTTCTTTCCATTCTGGTGAGTTGAATTTCTTTTCGAGTTCTTTGCCGTTAAATTCTATTTTAGCCATTTTATCTTTCCACTCTGGCGAATTGAACATTTTCTCCATTTCCTTCGCATTCAATTCTATCTTCAACATCTTATCATTCCAATCTTTCGAATCGAACATCTTTGAAAGCTCTAAACCATTAATCTTTAATTTATTTAGCTGCTCGTTCCATTCGGGCGAGTTAATGGTTTTTTCCAAGTCTGTTAATTTGATTTTCAAACTGTCTGGCAATTCATCAATAGAATTGTAAACGGTTCTCTTTCCGTCTTTGCTTTTGATGATAATTTCTCTTTTAACTTTCTTTTTAACGGTGTCGGTATCTGCCGGCAAACAAAACAATTCGTTGTTACTAGTTGCCGAATTAATAATGGTCGAAACTGTAGTAACTTTCTTTTTGGTAGTTTTTTCCTCTTTTTTGGTGGGATTGATCCAAGCTAACGATACCACCGTAGCTAACGTTAAGCAAAGCGCTAATATCTTTTGCTTCGCATTCATGTAATTGGTTTTCATATCGGTAATTCTTTTAATACGTTGATACAAATGTTGATTTTTACCTGTAGCCGCCAAACTAAGCGCAGGTTGTGTTTTGTCTTTAATGAGCTCTAATTTTAACAAGGCATGGGCGTAGGTGATAGGTGCTTCCGTAAACTTTACTACTAAGTCGTCGCAAGCATGTTCTCTTTCAATATGGATAAATCTAGAAGTTAGCCATACAAATGGATTGAAGAACAACACCGTTTCTATACCTGTTTTAATTAGGTTTAAAATGTAATCGTTTCTACGAATGTGAGAAAGTTCGTGGATTAGAATTGCCTCCACTTGTTTAATATCTAATTGTGCTACCAGCGCTACAGGGAAAAGAACCACTGGTTTTAAAAAGCCAACCGCCAAAGGCACATTCACTCTTTCCGACAAATAGAATTTAACTTTCTTAGCAATACCAAGTTTCAACAATGTTTTTTCCGCAACGGCTAACCATTCTGCAGGTATGGCAGCAATTTGCGTTTGTTTCAGTTGTTTAAGTTTAATGTAGCTCGAAACCAACACAACAATCTGGAAGCTAATTCCTATAGCATATAGCGCAACAATAAAAGGAAAATAGCTTTCTGTTTTAAAGCTCCAACTTTCTGTAAAGCCGTATAGCTGTGCTAAAGCAGCACCACTTAAATCTGTAGATGTTTGATTAGCAGCCACAGTTGTAGGCATATTAAACAACGAAGCAAATGTTAAGCAAAAGCTTATAAAAGTTAGAATTAATGAACCCATAGCTAAGTTGTGCTTTAACCTTGCGCTAAATTTAGATTTCACCTGTAGGGCGATAAATAAAATCGCAAAAATGATTGCACCTTGCCATAACGAATGTAAAATGCTCCATCCAATAGCTTTAATAAGGTTGTTGATAATGGCTTCCATGATTATTTGTTTTCAAGTTTGTCTAGATATTCTTTAATTAAATCTATCTCCTCCTTGCTTGCACTTTTGTTGCCTAAAGCCTGCATCACTAATCTCGCCGCCGATCCATTAAACACATTGTCAATCATTTTTTTGACCAAATGTTGTTGAGTGGTTTCTTTATTGATCAATGCTCGGTAAACATGGGTTTTAGCACTAGTATCTCTATCAACCAGTCCTTTTTCATGCATAATCTGCATTAATTTCAGGGTAGTAGTATAACCTGATTCTTTTTTGTTTAAAGCTTCGTGAACTTCCCTTACTGTACAATTGCCCTTTTCCCAAAGCACTTGCAGTATTTCCATTTCTCCTTCTGTAGGTTTGACGTTATTATTGCTCATTTGTTGCATACGAATTTTTTCGTACTCAAATGTACGAACATATTCGTATAATCAAAATGATTTAACAAAAAATTAACAAATTTGGATTTCGGTACAACTTTATAGCTGTTAAGCATTAACAATTAGGAGTGTTCGAAACAAGTTTATCGAAAGTTCGAAGAGCTTGCTCCGATAAAATCGGAGACTGATATTTTTATAGAAATAAGAGTTGAGATAATTATAAACCACGAAGTGGTGACATTATTTTTATTCCAAATTCACATTAAGTTAAGGTTTCGAACACTCCTAATTAAAAATCATGTAGATACCCAATGATCAATAGGTTTAAAAGCCGCGGCGCCTACAAGGGTATGGGAGCTACGAAATTAAGCTCCCGCGGAGCTATTGCGAATTATAGAAACATGGTGTGTTGAGAATTGATGTATTACACTAAAGTAATAAGTAAGATTAAGACCCAACCCGTTAATAAACTAATTCCTTTTTTTCAATCCTTCGTATTTCTGTGTATTCGGTGCATCAATCTCTACCAAAAGGTTGTAAGCTTTTAGTTTGTCTTGTGGGTCTGCCAATGACAGCACATTGGTAATTTCATCAGCCTTTGCTGAAAAATACACGTTTGGAAATATTGAACCTAATTTCTGTTTATCAAACTGCTTTAAATCTGATAATGAAGACATGATACTTTTTGTGCCGCCGATGCTATTAGCTTGTAATTTGTCTAAACCATTTAAGTGATACTCATAAATAAATGTCCTCAAACCTTTAAATGAATTATTGAGCAAATTTTCGTTTAGCCAGTATCTATTTCTTAAACCATCTACCGGTCTCCAGCCCTTGCCGCCTCCAGTTTGTGCCAAATTAATCAAATTTAATGCCTTCTGATAATAGGACGTGCCGCCTAGTTTTCCGAAACTATCTTTATCTAATCCGATAATGGTATAGGCATAGAAACCTAATAAAGAACTCAAATTGGTAATGAAATTTTGATCTGAAAAATCTAGTGCTTGTCCTTCGTTAAAACTGAATGCGAAATCCTTATCGCTCATATTTAGTAAAGTGGTAGAGTACGAACTTCCAAACACAGGCCTGCTCGATTGGATTTGCGCTTCTGCGGTGTAACCGGCATTACCATCCCAAGCGGTTATGTTAATTACCAAATTACAATCTATTTTTTCTTGGGGTAAATAAGTTTCGTCAGTCCACTTATTGTTGTTCATGAAATCTCTAATGGTATTCTGTAGCACATCCAAGTTTCTACGATTGGCATTGTTAACTGTAGGAGCCAATACTTGAACACGTGTATTTAATTCCTGGGCATAAGCCGCCATAAAGCTTGTCAAAAATAAGAGCAACAGAACAGTGGTTTTCTTCATTAGGTTTTTCAATTATAGGTATTAACTTCTATTCAGGAGTTTTAGTATTTCGTTCGCAATGTCTTTGGCTACGGCCATTTTCGATTTAGTTTCAAAAATGGTTTTATCCAATGCTTTGTTAAAGATAGTGATTTTGTTAGTCTCGGTTTTAAAACCGGCACCTTTATCATTCAAAGAATTAAGTACTATGAGATCTAAATTCTTCTTTTTAAGCTTTTCTTTAGCATAGTTCTCTTCATCGGTAGTTTCTAAAGCAAAGCCAACTAACAATTGTGCATCAGTTTTTTGTTGGCCTAATGTGGCTAAAATATCTGTTGTCTTCTTCAGTTCAATACTAAATTGATCCTCTTTTTTCTTAATTTTTTGCTGAGCAACATCGATAGGAGTGTAGTCGGCAACAGCAGCGCTCATCACAGTAATCTCACTACTGCTAAAACTGGCAAGGCAAGCATCTAACATTTCTTTGGCACTTACCACATCAATTCGGGTAACACCGGTAGGAGTGGTTAAAGCACTTGGACCAGAAATTAAAGTTACTTCTGCACCAAGGTTGTACAGTTCTTCAGCAATAGCAAAGCCCATCTTGCCAGAAGAGTGGTTTCCTATAAAGCGAACCGGATCTATGGCTTCGTAGGTTGGTCCGGCGGTAACCAATACTTTTTTTTCCAACAGCGGAAGGTCTTTCTTAATATGGTTCTCCAGAAAAGCAATGATTTCTTCTGGTTCGGCCATCCTGCCTTCGCCATGTAATCCGCTAGCTAGTTCGCCACTTCCTGGTGCTATCATCACGTTGCCAAAACTTTGCAGTCTCGCTACATTATCTTGAGTACTTTCATGCTTCCACATATCCAAATCCATTGCTGGAGCAAAAAGCACCATACATTTTGCAGAAAGGTAAGCGGCTGTTAGTAAATTATCACAAAGGCCATTGGCCATTTTCCCAAGAGTATTGGCACTTGCCGGAGCTATAACCATGTAATCTGCCCACAAACCCAATTCAACGTGATTACTCCATACGCCAGTTTCTTCTTCAAAATACTGGGTGTACACAGGGTTTTTAGAAAGCGTAGCTAAAGTAAGCGGCGTAATAAAGTTGCTGGCATCAGCAGTGAGGATTACCTTAACATTGGCTCCAGCTTTAACTAATAACCTAATCAGCAAAGCCGATTTATATGCAGCGATACTGCCGCAAACACCTAAAAGAATATTTTTATTGTTCAGCATCTAAAAGCAAACTTAGATAAATTCCTTCTATGCGCAATAGAAAATTACGTTGCATATCAAAAGAAATTGTCAATCTCTCCTTGACCGATGAGCAAATTTTTATAGGAAATATAAAAGAGAACCAAACCCCATAAACAATTTAAGCCACAGGCACACAAATTTCAAAATCTGTGCAGCTGTGGCTATCATATGTTGTTTACACGTAAACGCTTTAACGCATTACGCCAAACTAATTATTTTTGCTCTTTGCTTGGGTTTCTGTGATAAACTTTGTCGTTTAAGAACTCATCCATTGCAATTAAGCTAGGCTTAGGCAAACGCTCGTAATGCTTGCTAATCTCAATTTGTTCTCTGTTTTCGAAAACTTCTTCCAAGTTATCGTTAGATGAAGCAAACTCGGCTAATTTACCATGAAGTTCCTCTTTCATGTTGTTAGAGATCTGATTAGCTCTTTTAGCAATAATCACTAACGACTCATAAATGTTATCAGTAGATCTATCCAAATCATGAACATTTCTAGTAACCGTAGTATTTGGGATCGCTGGTTTTGGAGTACTCATTTTATTTTTGTGTTTTATTATCTAAATTCTTGTTAGTAGTAGTATCTTTTTGTTTACCGCCCTTCTTATCAGCCTCTTCAAGCGCCTTATATTTTGCAATCATAGCCGCTTCTTCTGCCATTATTCTTTTAGCGTTTACAATTCCCGCATCACTATCTGCTTTCAATTGTTTTGCCTCCTTGGCAAATTTACTATTCGGGTAGGCTTCTATAAACTCATTATAATATTCAATAGCTTCATTAAAACGATCCTCTTGTCTCAAAGGATAACTATTTTTAGCATACATAAACTGCGCTTTCACTATTAGTAAGTTCATTTCCTCTGCATATTTAATATCCGGAAATTCAACTTGTGCATTCTTCAAAGCTACCACTGCAGACTTATAATTGCTAATATCATAGCCACCTAAAGTGTAGTAAAGTTTGGCGTTGTCAAATGCTTTAGTCTCTAATTTATCCCTCAAGTTCGCAATATATTGCGCTGCTTGCGTAGCTCTATCACTTTTCGGGTAAAGGTTAATAAACAATTGAAGCGCATCTATTGCCTTATATGTATTCTCTTGGTCTAAAGAAGATTTTGGCGAATCCAGATAATAGCAATAAGCACCCATATATCTACACTCTTCAGCATTTTTACTCGCAGGGTAGGTATCAGCAAACTCCTTAAACTTGTAACGAGCCGTGGTATAATCCTTCAAACGATATAAGGTATAAGCATAGTAGTAGTTCAAATCTTCCGCTTCAGCTGTGCCTCTATATTTCTGAACCAAGCCTTCAAACAAGATCAACGCCCTATTATAATCCTTCTTATTATATAATCTAATCCCTTCTTGGTATTTTTTGGCAACGTCATTACTTAAACGCAACTTTTCGAAACGACTTTTGCACGCACCAAAGCTCAAAAGTGCAATGGCGAAACAAGAAATAATAAGGTGTTTAATTTTAAACATTTTGCAAAGATAAGGTAATAATACGATAACGTCAATTAAATAATAAAGGCTAAGCTACTTAAAGCCAGCAAAGCTGTAAAAAACTTAACAAATTTTAACAATATATATAACTAGAAAATATGCTATCCTGCTACTATCCACTGTTGGCCCTTCTGTCCATTACAAGTCCTCGGTTTCGCTGCGCTACACCTGTGGGCTTTTCATTGCCATCAGGTTTAGTTAACAAAAGGCATTGCTTTCGGCACATTCAAAAAACTTACAACATGTATATATAATATATGTAGGTGAACGAGCCGTATGTAATCATTAGCCTGCCAAATCTTGTCGCCTTTTGCGTAGCTCTTCTTTTATTTGCATTTATTTAGCCCGTCTGGTTTAGTGATCGCTGAAATAGCGAACACTTAAATCTTAAAAACCGAAACTGAGGACTTTGTATCGAGATATAGCACAGGCAAACCATGATAGCATGATGCTCTAAAGTGCTCGTTCTTTCAAAAAATAATACAGAAAGCTATTTCGGTCTGGAGCCTTGGTTTTCAAAACGTGGTTTAAGTCGTCCTTCGGAAGACTTAAAACCAGAGAGGGGTAGACCATTCTATATATAATACATAGTTATTCCAACTTTCATGCACCTTATCTCTTAAAAGTATAATGTCATTAGGCTAAGGCTCCAATTTCTAAAGCGTCCTATAATGTCGAGGTTGCGTATATTTATTCTAGGAGTTTTCTCGCTACGCTCCTAGAGACTCCGGTCTGGCATCTTTGGGAACTTAGCGATCTCTTTTTCCTTTTACGATGTGCTATATATAGATATTTAGTGTTCCGAGAATATTTCGATTATATTGTAGCTACCAAGCCAAAACGCGTAATATTTAATCCA
>NZ_JAVHXT010000016.1:10638-114784 GCF_031119335.1 Pedobacter sp. | reverse complement strand
ACAGGTTATGCCAAAAATGAAAACCAATTCCAGTGCTAAAAAGCGTTTTTCGCTTACTGGAACAGGTAAAATTGCAAGAAAGAACGCCTACAAAAGTCACATCTTAACAAAAAAGAGTACTAAACGTAAGCGTAACTTAACCACCACTAGCATGGTAAATGATGCTGACATGGGCAACGTTAAACGTATGCTTTGCATCGGTAAGTAATTAATTTTTAACCCGATACTCGGTTTCAAGATTGCTGTAACAAGCAACACCGCTTATCAAAACACAACACATTATGCCTCGTTCGGTAAACGTAGTAGCTGCTAGACGCAGAAGAAAAAAAGTCCTAAATATGGCCAAAGGCTATTGGGGATCAAGAAGCAAGGTTTTTACCATTGCTAAAAACACAGTTGAAAAAGGTTTGCAATATGCATACCGTGACCGTAAAGCTAAGAAAAGAGAATTCCGTGCTTTATGGATCCAACGTATCAACGCTGGTGCTCGTGAGTACGGCGTATCTTACTCTCAACTAATTGGTAAATTAGCTGCAAAAAACATCGGTTTAAACCGTAAAGTTTTAGCTGATTTAGCGATGAACAATAAAGAAGCTTTCAAAGCTGTTATTGATGCAGTAAAATAAGATACTGAAATATTAAGAAAAGGGAGCGATGAAAATTGCTCCCTTTTTTTATATGCATCCTCGTCATTGCGAGGCACGAAGCAATCTTAGCTACCTTCTAAACTGATGCTGACCTATAGCGAAGCGGAAAGCTACGCAGTAAAATAAATTACGATGACGGATTATATTATAAAGTCTTCGTCACCCTAAATTTATTTGAGCATCTGCTAAATAATGTAATTGTTTAGAGGTTGCTTGGCTTGTAAGATTGCTTCGTGCCTCACAATGACGAGAAAGCTTGTTAATCAAATGTTGTAAAAACCATCTCCATTAATCTTTGTTCAATTTAAAAGCAATATACTATGTCTAAGTTTTCAGAATTGATTAATGGCGATAAGCCGGTGTTAGTAGATTTTTTCGCAGAATGGTGTGCACCTTGCAAAGCTATGGGGCCAATTTTAACAGAGCTGAAAAGCCAAATAGGAGATAAGGCTGCTATCATAAAAGTTGATGTAGATAAAAATCAAGCGGCGGCCAGTGCATTTAACGTACAAGGTGTGCCAACCTTTATTCTATTTAAAAAAGGTAAAGCTGTTTGGCGTCAAAGTGGTGCCGTTCCCGCTCCGCAACTAAAACAACTGATTGAAATGCATGCTAGCTAAATCATCACTGTTTTATAAATAATACTTTTTCTATAAGCTTACCAACGTTTATATAAATCCAATAATCTATTATAATTAATATCGGCTAATTAACCGATATTTTTATTTATCGGCTATTTAGCCGATATTTTTATTTATCGGCTTTTTTGCCGATATTAGATTTATGATTGCAGTAATAACAGGAGATATCATAAATTCAAGAGAACTATCAGTTCTTTGGATAGATACATTGAAAAAATCGTTATCGGCTTTGCCCAAAAACACTAAATGGGAAATTTTTAGAGGCGATAGTTTTCAAATAGAGTTAACACCAGCTACAGCATTGCTAACTGCAATTTACATTAAGGCTTGTATAAAAACCATTAAGGGCGCCGATGTAAGAATAAGCATCGGTTTCGGGAAGAAAGATAAAAAGACTTCTGAAAGGGTGACGGAGGCCAACGGCGAAGCTTATGTTAACTCTGGTGAAGGTTTCGATACCTTAAAAAGCAATAAAGTTAATCTAGTAATTAAAAGTCCATCAGTGGCTTTTGATGAAGATATGAACCTTTATCTAAAATTAGCACTTATTGCAATGGATAGCTGGAGCCCAATTGCTTCCGAAGTGGTAAAGCAAACTATCGAGAACCAAAACGAAAACCAGGACAAAATTGCAAAAATATCTGGTAGAAGTCAATCATCCATTAGCGAAGCACTTAAGCGAGCCCATTTTTCGGAAATAATGGAGCTGGAAAGTAAATTTAGAAAGTTAATTGTAAGCAGCTTTTAAAATGGATATTGTATTAATTAAATTATTGTTGGCGCACATTTTAGGAGATTTCTTTCTACAGCCAGATCAATGGGTAGCCGAAAAAGAGAAGCTAAAGCTAAAATCGAACAAACTATATCTGCATGTAGCTATACACATCGCTTTAGTGTTTTTAGTCTTCTTTTCGTTCAGTGCTTGGTTGCCCGCACTAATTATTGGAACAAGTCATTTTGCTATAGATGCTTGTAAACTATTGTTCCAAAGAACTTCGAACAAGCGATTATGGTTCTTTGCAGATCAGGTATTGCATATTGCGGTAATTGTGGTTTGCTGGCTATCTTTTTATGATGGTGCAAGTATCAATACTAATTTTCTCTATGATGCAAAAGTTTGGCTCTATGTCTTCGGAGCATTACTGCTAACATCGCCAACGGCTATAGTTATCAAAGTGCTTATTGCCAGATTTATACCTAGCAAAGGATCAATTTCATTGCATAATGCTGGGAAATTTATAGGTATTTTAGAAAGATTGCTTATTTACGTTTTTATATTAACAGGTCATTTAGAAGCGGTAGGTTTTCTCTTAGCTGCAAAATCTATTTTTAGGTTTGGAGATTTAAAGGAAGGAAACGATTTAAAGCTTACAGAATATGTTTTGATAGGTACGCTGCTCAGTTTTGGGATAGCTGTAGCGCTATCATTAGGCATTGCACATATCAATTTATAAGGTCAAATTTTTAATTTTGCGGAGAAATGCAATCGTTCGAACTAGATAAAACAGACCTTTCTAAGCTAAAGACGGCCATAGATGGCGACGACCAATTGCTGAGCGCAACTTTGGACGAATATCATGCGTCGGAAATTGCGATCTTGTTCGATAATATTAATTCGGAAGACAAACAGCGCATCATCAATCTGTTAGAAGTAGAAAAAGCTTCTGAAGTGATTGCGGAGATGAGCGAGCAGGCCCATCCAGAAGAGCTATTAATTCAACTACATCCAGAAAAACGTACGGAAATTGTAGAGGAGCTAGATTACGATGACGCTACCGATATTATTTCCCAGCTGGACGAAGAAGATCAGCAGGAAATTCTGGAAGACCTAAGTGCTGATGATGCCGAGAGTATCAGGAACTTATTAAGCTACGACGAGGAAACTGCTGGTGGTTTAATGAATACGCAGATGATTAAGGTGAATATTAATTTCACCAAAAAAGATGCGATTGATGAAATTATTAGGCAAAGCGAAGAAATTGAAGAGTTCTATACGGTTTTCGTAATAGACGACGATGAAACTTTCAAAGGAATTGTCTCATTAAAAGACATCATTAAAGCAAAGGGCAATCCCAAAATTACCGCAATGGTAAAACCCGATGCTGTATATGTAAAAGCAGAAACCGATCAGGAAGAAGTAGCCAAATTATTATCTCAGTACAATTTAACCAGTATTCCAGTAGTAAATGATGAACTTAAATTACTAGGGAGGGTAACTTTCGATGACGTTATAGACGTTATGGAAGATGAGAATACGGAGGATATCTTGAAAATATCTGGTGTATCTGAAGATGAGGAGCTAGCCGGTAATTGGATTGATGCCGTAAAGTCTCGTTTGCCTTGGTTAATTATCAATTTAGGGACGGCTTTCTTAGCATCTGCAGTGGTGAGATATTACGAAGATACTTTAGCCCATTTAGCCATTCTTTCTGCTTATATGACCATTATTGCTGGTATGGGTGGTAATGCTGCTACACAAGCTTTAGCTGTTACTGTTCGTCGTATTTCTTTGTTCGATTTAACAGATCAACAAGCTTACCGCACAGTTTTAAAAGAATTTACAGTTGGAATGATAAATGGAGCGGTAACAGGCTTGATTGTATTAGTATTTGCTTATTTCTTCGATGCCAATTTGATGTTAGGTTTAGTGATATTCATGGCTATGACAGGAAACCTAATCATCGCAGGTTTTACTGGTGCAGGTATTCCCTTGATTTTGAAAAGGGTAGGGATAGATCCAGCTATTGCTTCGTCTATTATTATTACCACTTTTACGGACGTTTTTGGATTTTTGTTGCTTTTGGGCCTAGCAAGTAAGTTGTTGTTGTAGACTAAAAATACTTACGAAGTTTTTAAAACTTCGTAAGTATTTGGATATCATAACGAGAAGTAGATTAAACAGCGGTAACCCTAGTCTCTATATTGCCTTTTGTAGCTTTTGAATAAGGGCAAACTGCATGGGCTTTATCTGCAATTGACTGCGCTTCTTCGATACTGATATCTGGTATATGTACATCCAAATCTGCCGATAAGGCAAAACCTTCACCATTTTTGTTAAAAGAAACGTGAACATTTACGTTGGCATTACTCGTGTCAACACCTTCTGGGGCGGCTACAGAATGTAAAGCGCCTAAATAGCAAGAGCCCCAAGCTGTAGCAAAAAGCTGCTCAGGATTTGGAGCGCCGCCTTGTCCGCCCATTTCCTTTGGTTTTCTTAAATCGGTTTCAAAAATTCCATCGCTAGATTTTGCGTGCCCATCTCTACCGCCAATAACGGTTACAGAGGCTGTATATAACTTTTCCATAATATTTTCAGTTTTTTATGGAACAACTAAATAGGGTTTTAGTTTGTACAAAACTATCAAGATGAATTAAGCCAACGAGATTTATATCTTGATTTTCTCCGTCAATTTGAAAATATCGTAAGATACTTTTTGGATCAGATCAAACTGCTCTGCAATCACTACATCTGCATCAGATAATTCTAATCCAGAGGTGTTTTTTAACCTGATGAGCGGTACGTTGCTCAATTCATCATTTTGTTTATTCAGATTTTCACCAGCGTTTTCCAAAAGATAATTAGTGTTTTCGGCAATAGGTTTAATATCCTGATAAGACACGCAAACGAAATTGTGCTCCTTAATATATAGTGATAAACTGGCAATATAAGATGATAGCAAATGGTTAAGTACCGTAAATTGATGCAATTCTTTCATGTAAACCTGCTTACTTTTAGGTTCAGAAAACATACGCTGAAACATCGAAGCCAAGTTAGAAGTAGTTACATAAACTTCTTTACGTGCTAATTTATAGTTAGTTAAATCAAATCCTTTCTCAAAATATAGCTTGGTAACTTCCTTAAAATACCATTGATTGGACTTAATCATATCAGCCATTGCTTCTTTCAACTTCTCGTGTTCCCAATTGGGAAATAAAGAATAACTGCCGATAAATGCAATGCCAGAACCAATTAAGGTATCATAAATCCTTTCGGTAGCGATAGACATGGTACCCATCCCCAAAAAATCAAAAATAATGAGGATATAGGGGGTCATGAAAATTACGCTAACTACATAGTTTTTACGCTGAAAACTGTAGCCAGCAATCATAAAAAGTATCAGGATAATGAACAGCGTGTTTTTATCGTGGATGTAATGTAAAATGCCCATCCCAATAAATGCGCCCAAAATAGTACCGATAATACGGTGGTAATTCCTTTCTTTGGTTAAGCTAAATCCTGGTTTTGATATTACCAAAATCGTTAGCAAAATCCAGTAGCTGTGGGCAAAATCTAGACTGCGAGCCGCTACAAAGCCAACCAGCATTACAATTGCTACGCGTACCGAATGCCTAAACGTAGAAGAGCTAAAAGTAAGGTTGTTTAATAATAATTTTGTATTGATTTCCTGAGAGTTAACAAATTTACCTACATCAACTTCGCCCTTTTTAATTTTACGTTGTTCTTTCTTGTTAAAATATTTGTTGATGGTTTTGATACGAGCTACAATATTCTCAATATTAACTTCGATATTTTTTAAGGCAATGATGCCTAAAGTGTTGTATTCTTTGTTTTTATGCTGTTCTAAATCACTAATTTCTTGGCGAAGTTTTTCGAGATCTTTTTCTAAATTTCCGGCAAGATGTGGTGTGCCGCCACTTTTTAGCGCAAAGGCAATGTCATCCAGCGAATCTGCAATTTTATTGATCGCTTCTTCGTAATGGGATAAAATACCAACCGAGTCGAACTGCTCGTGAAGTTGCTTGTAATTGTAATAGGTAGACATTACCTGCTCAAACAGGTCTACCATATCGGTAAAAACAATGAGCAAAAATCTTCCTTGCGGTGTAGATTCTCGAACAATTTCTCTCGTTTTAAACAAAACCTCACGCACTTCATCTTGCTTTTGGTGTACATCTACCTGCAGTTGAAGTAAATCAGCATAGTTCTTATCGTAATTGGTGTTTTGTGAGTAGAATTTAGCTTTGGCTCTTAAAAAATCGGCAACCTCATGTATCGAATCACTTAAGGTTTGTTGTGCCAAACGGTAGGGCCGCAACCTGTAAATAAGATAACTTAGAGAAGTGTACCAAATGCTACCTATAAATACCAACATGCTGTAGAAAATCACTTCCTGCCATGGTCTTACATCGTCAATGCTTAAAATCATGATCAACAAAACCGATGTGCCAATAGAGGCAGCTCTGTTGCCATACAAGAAGAGCATAGAAAAAACAAAGCTAAATACTACTAGTAAAACGCCAGTAAAAAGGTCGCTTTTGTTCGTTAATCCTACAATAATGGTCACTAAAAAAAGAAGCGCCGTAGTCACAAACATGGCATTTCTGCGGTGATGGATAGGTCCTGGCGAATCTACAATACTCACACACAAGGCTCCCAATGAAAGGGTCATGCCGTATTGTAGCATCCCGAAATGTGCCATCACCAAAGATGGACAAAGCACTCCAAAAGTGATGCGCAGCCCTTCGGCAAAATAGTTGCTCAATAAAAAGTCTTGGGTATCTCTAATTGGGCGGTGAAGCATATACAAATCTAACATTATTTGTGCTGAATTAGTTTGAAAATTGGCAGCAAATGCTTCTTTTTATACTTCAATAAATCTTATAAAATGAAGGTGAGAACATTTTTAGGTGTTGGTTTGGCTTTAGCGATGATTAGTTCTGTTACAGCTGCTCAAGAAAAACGCGGACGAGCAAGAGATTTTGGCGTATTCACTGGTATCCTTAAAGCAGGAAAATACAATGCCATTACTGATGTTGCCGGCGTAAAAGTTGGACACACTACATTGATTAAAGGAGATTCGGTTAGAACTGGCGTTACAGCAATTATCCCACATGGTGGAAACGTTTTTCAAGAGAAAGTACCAGCAGCAGTTTATGTAGGTAACGGATTTGGCAAATCGATGGGTTTGTCGCAAATTAAAGAGCTGGGCAATCTAGAAACTCCAATTTTATTGACGAACACCTTAAATACGCCTTTGGTAGCCAATGCACTACTAGATTATATGTTGGCACTTCCTGGAAATGAAAATGTGCGTTCTGTTAATGCCATGGTTGGCGAAACCAACGATGGTGGGCTAAATGATATTAGAGGCAGGCACGTAAAAACTGAAGATGTATTGGCAGCACTAGAAAATGCAAGTGCTGGTGTGGTTACCGAAGGCTGTATTGGCGCAGGCACCGGTACAGAGGCTTTAGGTTTTAAAGGTGGGATAGGGACAGCTTCACGCGTATTGCCCGCTTCTAAAGGTGGCTATACGGTTGGCGTGTTGGTGCAGTCTAATTTTGGAGGCGTATTGCAAATTAACGGAGCCCCAATAGGTCGTGAGTTGAATAATTTTTATCTGGCGGATAAAAGCAAACCTTACAAAGCCGATGGATCGTGTATGATTATTATTGCAACCGATGCACCGCTTTCTGATCGCAATTTGGAGCGCTTAGCTAAACGTTCGTATATCGCCTTTGGCAATGTGGGTGCATTTTCGTCTAATGGCAGTGGCGATTATTCTATTGCTTTTTCCACTTATGAGAAAAACAGAATACCTCACAACACAAAGGAAAGCATAAAAAACATATACGAATTGAACAATGATGATTTATCACCTTTGTTTTTGGCAGTTTGGGAAGCAACAGAAGAGGCGCTACTAAATTCGCTATTTGCGGCAACTGACACTAAAGGGAAAAATGGGCGAGAGGTAAAGGCATTGCCAATTAAAAAAACGATAGAAATTTTAAAGAAATACAACGCACTTAACCAAAATTTGCTTCCGATGGCAGTAGAAAAATAGCCAATTTTATCGCTTTTGTTAATAATTTGATTGTTAATATCTTAATATGTAAATTTGCAATACTTCGTTTAAAGCTAAAATTGCTCGAAAAGTATAATTATTAGATGTTTATAAGTGTCAATGATTTGGTTTATAACTTGTTAATAAATTAATTGCATTTTTGTTGGGATATATTGCTTTAGATCCTAATTTAGATGATATCAAAAACGAAGTACTTTGACCGTCTGAAAAAAATCCAAAACGAAAATCAAGCTGAAAAGCTACAAATTTTCGGGATTAAAATTGTATCAGCTACTCGTGTCTTTAATGACCTTGTAGGTTCAAATGAAGTTGAAAAACTGAAAGTGAATAATAAGCCAAAGATACTCAGGTCATTCGAAAGAACGGATGGAGTTAGGCAGATAGGTTTAAGACCTAAAAACTGAACAATAAACAGACATTGGTGGGAAAAACTGGAACTCTATGGAGAGAAAGTTTGAGAACATCATTTTAACGCAGAACAATCGAAAGAAAGGGAAGCAAAAGAGGTCAAGTAAAAATTCGATTGATAGCTTATCATTGTTTACGGATAAAGATAAGTTTAAAACGGAGAACCAAATCGAAAGAGGCAGTTCTCCGTTTTTGTTTTAATGGTGGTTTGTTGTTAGTTTGTTTACTGCGTCACTAACTCATCGGTTTGCTTATCTGCTCTAAATCCGTCGAACATAAATCATTATCAATATTCCTTATTTAATGCTAAATTTAACGTGTTATGGCAAAAAAGGAGAACCCACAGCTTTCTAAAAAGATTTTTGTATTAGATACTTCGGTAATATTATACGATCACGATGCAGTAAGTAATTTTCAAGAACATGATGTAGCCATACCAGCTTTGGTGTTGGAAGAGCTAGATAATTTCAAAAGTGGCAACGATACCAGAAACTTCGAAGCCCGTAATTTTATCCGTATTATAGACAATGCTTCAAAAAATAACCTCCTCAATAAGTGGTTTAACCTCAATAAAAAAGGCACAGGAAGGTTTAAGATACAGATGGAGGAAAATCCGACTGAGCAAAATGCAGAAACTTTGTTTAGCCAAGGGAAGTTTGATAACCGTATTCTTAACTCAGCTTTGGTTCTAAAGGAAGAAAATCCTAAACACAAGGTGATTTTAGTATCGAAAGATATTTGCTTAAGATTAAAAGCGAAAGCGCTTGGTTTGCATGCCGAAGATTACGAGACGGGTAAGATTAAAAACGTTGAAGAGCTGTACAGCGGAAAAACGACGTTAAATAATTTTGATTTGTCGCTTTTAGATCAGTTAAAAAAAGAAACTATAATAGAAACCGCGTCATTAGATTTACCTTATAAGCATTCTAATCATTTCTATATCCTCAAAAACAAAAGGAAAGAAATACCTGCATTTTATAATATTAACGATCGAACATTAAAGTTGGTAAAAGATGACTTGGTTTTTGGTGTTAAACCTCGCAACGCAGAACAGAGTTTCGCCATAGAAGCATTGTTAAATCCTGCTATAAAACTGGTTACTATACAAGGCAATGCTGGCACAGGAAAAACACTGTTGGCCTTAGCAAGTGCCTTAGAACAGCGCAGAGAATACAGACAGATTTACATTACCCGACCAATTGTTCCGCTAAGCAACAAGGATATTGGGTTTTTGCCAGGAGATATTAAATCTAAGGTAGACCCTTACATGGCACCAATTTGGGATAACCTTAAATTTATTAGAGATCAGTTTGCGAAAGATGAGAAAACGCAGTTAAAGATTGACGAGCTGGTGAGAACCGAAAAGATCGAAATAGCCCCTTTAGCCTTCATTAGAGGCAGAACATTAAATAAGATTTTCTTTATCATTGATGAGGCCCAGAATTTAACTCCTCATGAAATTAAAACAATTATTAGCAGGGCAGGAGAAGATACTAAAGTTGTTTTTACAGGTGATATTTATCAGATCGATACACCTTATTTGGATTCTGAAAGTAATGGTTTGTCCTATCTCATCGAAAATGCAAAAGATCATCCGCTGTATGCGCATATCACTTTGCAAAAGGGCGAACGTAGCGAACTTGCCAATCTGGCAACAGAATTACTTTAATCATCTCAATTCAAATAAATGATTTTTACGCTAACGTTTCCGTAACTATTTTAACCTATCCTTTACGGTCTAATAACCTAAATTATGTATTATTGGATATCCTTATATAAATAAAATGAGTAACCATAAACTATTACAAACTTGGCGTTGGTACGGTCCAATTGATCCAGTATCGTTACAAGATGTTAAACAAGCAGGTGCAACGGGCATCGTAAGTGCTTTGCATCACATTCCACATGGTGAAGTATGGCCAATTGAAGATATCAAAGAGCGTAAAGCAATTATAGAAGCAGCTGGCTTAACTTGGAGCGTAGTAGAAAGTGTGCCGGTTCACGAGGCTATTAAAACACGTAGAGCTGATGCTGGTAAATATATCGAAAACTACAATCAATCGTTAAGAAACTTAGCCGAATGTGGTTTGAAGACCATTTGCTATAACTTTATGCCAGTACTAGATTGGACACGCACTCAGTTAGACCTGGAAATGCCAAACGGTGCAAAAGCGTTGTATTTTAACTGGACTGATCTAGCTATTTTCGATTTGTACATATTTGCAAGAGAGGGTGCAGAAGCAGATTATGATGCTAATATTCTAGCAAAAGCGAAGGCAAAATATGCGACAATGAGTAAAGAGGAAATCGATCTTTTACGTACAAACGTACTGATGGGTATTCCAAATGAAAAAGAGATAGAATTAGAAACGCTTCGGGCGAGCATCAATGAATATAAAGCTATTGGTCACGATGGTTTGCGGGAGAATTTGGCTTGGTTTTTATCCAGCATAGCTGAAACTTGTACGGAGCTGGGGATTAAGATGACTATCCACCCAGACGATCCTCCGTATTCTATTTTGGGTTTGCCGCGTATTGCTAGTACAAAAGAAGACTTTGTGGATATCTTGAGAAGGGTAGATCAACCATTTAATGGTATCTGCTATTGTACAGGTTCGCTTGGAGCAGGTACCAAAAATAATTTGGTAGAGATTTTCGAAGCTGTTAAAGACCGTGTATATTTCTTGCACTTACGTAACGTAAAGAAAGATGAAGAAGGTAATTTCTTTGAAGCTGATCATTTAGGTGGCGACGTGAATATGTATGAAGTGATGAAAGCTGTAGTAGCTGAAAATGCTAAGCGTATTGATCCTATTCCCTTTAGGCCAGATCATGGCCATCAGATGTTAGATGATTTAAATAAGGTAACCAATCCGGGATATTCAGCTATTGGAAGGTTACGTGGTTTGGCCGAACTGCGTGGTTTAGAGTTAGGTATCTCTGGAAAGTATTAAACAGATAAAATTTTCAATTTTTTTTAGTTTAATGCCGCAAGAATTATATCTTTGCAGCACTATAACGAAAACGACTATTCGTTGTTGTCATTATAAGGGCCTCCATAGCTCAGCTGGATAGAGCACCGGTTTTCTAAACCGTAGGTCACAGGTTCGAATCCTGTTGGGGGTACATAGAAGGTCTTTAGCGATAATGCTAGAGACTTTTTTATTTTTTGCACCCATTTTTCGCCCATAAGAAAGGTTTACGCTTTTAAAACTGTCTTCTGGATAAAATATTTGCTTTTTCAGTAACCAATAGATCTAAACTTGGTGCCGCACTTAGCCTAGAAATACGTTGGTGTTATAGACTATAAGAAATATTTTGCTTAGTACGGGATTCTGGCTCTGGGTAGCTTGGTTTTCCACCTTCTGAGCACTTAAACCAGCGAATTTTCAACTTGTTGCTCCGTATTTCAATTGAGTAAATCGAATAGTTTCGTGCATCATTTCTTTAAGAACATCTATATTGATGTCTGAGAGTTTTTTGACATAGATACAGCCTTTGCCCATTTTGAATTTACCAAGTTGAGGTAGTAATTCATCATTTTTAGGTGTACCAGTATAAATATATAGCGAAATAGCTGCCTTGCGTGGAGAAAAACCTACGAGTGGCCAATCGCCTTCTTGTCTGCTTTTTTCTGATTTATAATGATAAATGCCAAAACCAATAATGCTTGGTCCCCACATTTTTGCTTCGTACCCAGTGTAATCTGTCATTATTTTCAATAGTTCAAAACCATCTTTTCGCTTTTGCTCGGTATCTGCAAAAGTATTAATGAAATCGGCAACGTTTGCCTCTGTTTGTTTAGTTTTAACAGTTGATTTAACTTGTTTTTTCTGTTCGGTAGACATAAATTTCACATTAGTGTTATTCTAATTTAGTCAATAGTTTCGGAAAGAAGATGAAAATTAAACCAATCATTTAATCAAAGATGATTTTTAAGTGGTTCTTTTTCTGATAGAGTTGGCGTCTACACAGATTAGCGTTTAGTTGCTGATTACCTTTATTGGGTTGCTCAACATTTTGTGGATAGGGCATTTATCTGCAATGATCATCAGTCGCTTTCTTTGCTCGTCAGATAAATTTCCAATTAATTCGATCTTGCGTTCAATCACTGTACCTTCATCCATCTCGTTTTCGGGACAAATTGCTAGATTTATCTTAATGCCTTCCAAGGGGATTTCTTTTCTGTCTGCATACATCCTAATTGTAATTGCTGTGCAACTGCCCAAGCTGGCAAGCAACAGCGCTCCTGGTGCCATGCCCTCGTCTGTTCCTCCCAAATCTTCGGGCTCATCAGCATAAATAAAGTGGCCATCTGCAAAAATTTTTGTTTTATATTTTGATTGATCTAGCTCTACAACTGCAGTAATTTGTTTTTTGCTCATATTTCTGTTTTTTCTTTAAATTTAATGAATGGAACAAGAAAATAACACTAATGATAGATTAAAAGTTTTCCAATCGTTTATTGGTAGAGAGGTAGTGCAGTCGCCATCTAACTTTATGAATTGGTTAAGACCTACGGTAATTAGTGCCGAAAAAGGGAGTTTGCATTGTAGTTACATAGTTAGAAAAGAAATGACCAATCCGTATGGTATTTTGCATGGTGGCATTACTGCTGGTATTATTGATGATCTTATTGGTGCAACAGTTTTTACACTTGGGTTGAAAAATGTTTATACTACGGTGAATAATAATATCGATTATTTTGCTCCAGCAAAAGAAGGAGATGTGATAACCGCAAAAACAAGCATTGTTAAACAAGGGAAAGTGATAATTAACCTTGAATGCGAAGTTTATTTGCCTTCGAAACGTGGAATAATTGCTAAAGGGTGTTCTAATATGTTAAATATTGGATGATATTTAACAATTTTCAACAAAAAATATTGGTTTATGATGTAGTTTGCGTAATTGTGCGTATATTCAATTATACAATCAACTAACAATTAACAAACTATGAACAGAAAATTTACACTAACCTTGTTAGGGTTCTTGCTGTTAGCCATGGTTACCTATGCTCAAAAAGCAGTTAAGGGTAAGGTAACTGATGCTGCCGATGGACAAGGGATTCCTGGAGTAAGTGTGTCGGTTAAGGGACAAACTGGCAACACTGTAGCAACCAACAACGATGGAACGTTTACCATCACAGTCCCGACTAATAATTCGATATTAGTTTTCAGCTATATCGGATACGAAACAAAAGAAATGGCTGTAGGCACGCAGTCAACCATTAATGTGGGGCTTTCTGCAAGTGACCAAGTACTTGACGAAGTAATGGTGGTAGCTTATGGTACCGCTAAGAGAAGTACCTTTACTGGTTCGGCATCAGTAGTAAGTGCAGAGAAAATTAAAGAAATGCCTAATACTTCATTTCAGAACAGTTTAGTAGGTAGGGCAGCTGGCGTTCAAGTAACTCAGACTTCTGGGCAAGCTGGTTCTACACCAAGCATTCGTATTAGAGGTATCGGATCTATTAACGCTTCAAATGAGCCATTGTATGTTATAGATGGAGTTCCAGTTATTTCAGGGAATTCGGGTCAGATGAGTGACTATACAATGGCCACTAACAACGTAATGAACACGATCAATCCAGCCGATATTGAAAGTATCACTATTCTAAAAGATGCTGCAGCTGCCTCCTTATACGGATCTCGTGCTGCAAATGGTGTTGTAATTGTTACTACAAAGAAAGGAAAATCTGGCAAGCCGAAGGTAGAATTTAGAACCTCTTTAGGTTTAACGCCTACGTGGGCAACTGATAATTATGAAACTGCTAGTACGCAGGAACAGATCAATATGTTATATAGCATACTTTATGATTCTCGTATTGCCGCAGGTAGAACACCACAGCAAGCTAACGAGCAGACATTGATGCGACTTAATTCTAGAAACTGGACGCCCGGATCATCTTATGGTCTTCCAACAACATCATATGGTTTTGGAATACACGGCTACGAATTTTCAACGCAAGGAACCAGCATGCAAGAAAATGTGATCATTAAAGGTAAAACTGATGGTGTAGAAAACAGAGATGGTAAGTTTTATGATTGGGATAATGCTTTGTTTAGGACAGCGCAGTATCAAACTAATGATTTAGCAGTAAGTGGTGGCGATGAAAATACTAAGTATTATACTTCGCTATCATATACCAAAGACCAAAGTAGAATTCGAATTAACGAGTTTGACCGTATCACAGGAAGAATTAACTTATCTCAAAAAGTAGGTAAGATTTTTGAATTTGGAGCTAATGTGAATATCGCTAGGTCTACACAGGTGGGTTTTAATGATACAAGAAATACAAATTCTAACTATTTTATGCAAACTAGAAACTTATTCTGGGGTTTCTATTGGCCAACAGATTATAAAACAGGTCAACCATATACCCCTAGATATAATAGTTTTGCACAAAACAATATTTTTTATGATAACGAATGGAATAATAATTCTGTAACTAAAAGAATTAGTGCTAGTCCTTATTTGCAGTTAAACATTTTGCCAGAGTTAAACGTAAAGTCAATTTTCTCTTACGATAATTCTCAAATTACTGATCATATTTATTATAGTGCAGCTCACTATAATGGAGCTGGGACAAATGGTTCTGTAAATGATATGACTACAAACGAAAACAAGGTAGTTTCTTCTACGACTCTAAATTATAACAAAACATTTGGTGATAATGGACTAAGCTTTTTAGCTGGTTTCGAAACTGAGAAAAACGTTACCGATTTTCAAAGAGCTACAGGTACTGACTTGCCCACAAGTTCGCTACAAACAGTAGCTACTGCAGGTATTCAAAGTGCAAGTTCTTACGAATGGGGTAACTCATTAGTATCAGGTCTTGCAAGGTTAGAATATAACTATAAACAAAAATATTTTTTATCAAGTTCTTACAGAAGAGACGGTTCCTCTAGGTTACACCCAGATACTAGATGGAGCAATTTTTTCTCAGTAGGTGGTTCGTGGCTGTTAAGTAGTGAAAACTTTATGAAAAGTGCTTCGTTTGTAGATAATTTGAGATTGAGAGCTTCTTATGGAACAAATGGAACATTCCCATCTGCCAATTACGGTTGGAGAGCCCTATTAACATATAGTGCGAAATATAACACACAGGCAGGTGGTACTTTAAATTCAATTCCTGATAAGGAGTTGAAATGGGAAAAAAACTATGCTACCAATATTGCTTTAGAATTTGGGTTATTTAAACGTATCACAGGTACAATAGAATATTTTAATAGAGACACTAGAGACTTATTGTTAGATGTAGACGTATCAAGAGTTACAGGGACATCTTCCGTACTAAAAAATATAGGTTCTATCAATAATAAGGGTATTGAAATAGATTTGAATGCAGACATATTGAATAAAAAAGATTTTAAATGGTCTGCCGGAGTAAATGCATCATTTTTATCTTCAAAAGTAACCGAGTTATATAGACCTGAGGGAGCTACAACAGGAAATGAATTTTTAAGAAATGATCCTACGGGTGGAGATAATAGAGCTTTATTTATTTATAGGGAAGGAGCTTCTACACTTAGCTTTTATGGTATAGAGTGGGCAGGTGTGCATCCAGACAATGGTCGGAATGTTTGGTATGTAAATGGAGCCACTCCAACTACAGGAGATTTCATTTATAATGGCCGAGGTGCTACTTACGCTTTTGCTAATGCTAATAGAAAAATAATAGGTGATGGTATTCCTGACGTTTTTGGTGGAATTAACACTACCGTAGAATACAAAGGAGTAAGCCTAGGTTTAGTGTTTAATTACAAAATAGGCGGTAATATTTATGACGGCGCTTACAAAGATGTAGCAGATGATGGCTACTATTGGGAGAGAGTTAGAGCAAAAAGCTACTACGATAATATGTGGACTCCACAAAATACTTCTGGTACCTTGCCGCTATTAAGTGGAGCTGACTTAACAGATCCAATGCAATTTAGTACAAGACAGCTACATGATGCATCTTTCTTAAGACTTAAGAATATTCTGTTGGCTTATCGTCTGCCAGCTAATTTAGTTTCTAAAGTCGGTGCCTCTAGCGCAAGGATTTACTTTAACGGAACAAACTTGTTGACGTTTTCTAAATATAAAGAGGCAGATCCAGAAGTTAATAATTGGAGTACTAGAGGCTGGGAAACACCTTTCGGTAAAACATACACTTTTGGTTTAGAATTTGGTTTTTAATGATTGCTAGTATAACGAAATGAAAAAGATTAAAATAATTTTGATGGGTCTACTGGTAATCAGTTTATCATCATGTAAAGATTTCTTGGATATGACGCCTACCAATTCTGCAGATGCGGATCAGGCAATTAAAACTCCAAAAGACGCTGCTGTTGTTATAAATGGTATCATGCGTTCAATGACATCATCCAGTTATTATGGTAGAGATTTCTTGCTATATGGCGACGCCAAAGGAGGAGACTTTACCGTGTTCTCGCAAGGTAGGGGTTCGGATGGATTATATACCTTTAATCATGCGGCCAACATAGGCAGTTATGCCAGTTTCTGGTCTCAGATTTACTATTGTATTTTGCAAGTGAACAATTTACTGGAAAATATAGAAAAGCAAGAAGCCTCGGGTGTAACTGGTTTCAATACAATTAAAGGACAGGCTTTAACTGCTAGAGCAATGATGTATTTTGATTTGGTACGTTTATATGGAAAAGTTTATGATCAAGATAAAAGTGCATTTGGCGTACCTTTAGTACTTACAAAACTTACTACCGATGTACAACCATTGAGAGCAACCGTAGAGCAAAATTATATTCAAATTGTAAAAGATTTAACTGATGCAGCTCCACTATTGCCAAAAACAAAAATAAATGGCTACATTAATTATTACGCTAATAAAGCAACCCTAGCAAAGGTTTATCTGTATATGAAATCATACGGAGAGGCATTGACTGCTGCAGAAGAAGTAATTAATGCGCCTTCGATGTACACTTTATATACTAACGCAAATTGGGTAAGCTCTTGGACCACTCAATACGGCTCCGAGTCTATCTTTGAACTAGCAATGGTTCCATTAGAAAATGACCTTGGTAATTCTTCTTTGGGTATATATCATCGTAGAAGAAGTCATGGTGTAACGGCGGCATTAGGTTTTTTCGTAGCTAGCGACTACTTTATTGCTAGACTAAATCAAGATGCTGCGGATGTTAGAAAGGGTGTTATGGCTGCCGATGAAATTAGTACCACACGTATGGGTGCGCTTTACAAATACAGTGGCAACACAGCCCTTGCCGGAGATGGAAAGGCTGGTAATAGTACTGCTGTTAATATTAAGGTAATTAGATTGTCTGAGGTGTATCTTATTGCAGCTGAGGCAGCATTAATTTCAGATCCAGCAAAAGCGGTTGGTTATTTAAATGCAATTCGCAAAAGAGCGCCTAATTTAGCCCCCGCAACAGCTGGTACAATTAACTTGGATATGATCTTACAAGAGCGTAGCAAAGAGCTTTATGGAGAAGGACATCGTTTTTTCGATATGATGAGAACAAATCAAACTATAGAGTTTAATGACGAAGTGGGTGCTCTTAGCGTTCCGCACAGAACAAAAACTATTAATAGAACGTTTTATAAAACAATTTTGCCAATCGGCGATGCAGAACTAAATGCTAACCCACCAATTAGGGCACAACAAAATCCAGGGTACTAATAATACATAATATCACAAAAAACGTCCCGAAAAATTTTCGGGACGTTTTTTGTTTAAAATATTTAGTGATTAAGCATTACCAAAAAATAGATAACACAAACCAATTGCGGTACAAATACCAACAAAATCTGCTAATAACATAGACCAAACCGTGTACCTGCTATTTTTAACATTTACAGCGCCAAAATAAACTGCAATAACGTAGAACGTAGTATCAGAAGAGCCTTGTAAAATAGCAGCTAAACGACCTGCAAACGAATCTGCTCCGTGAGTAGTCATCGTATCAATCATCATCCCTCTAGCACCACTGCCACTTAAAGGCTTAATTAGTGCAGTAGGGATTCCATCGATAAATCTTGTATCAGCACCTAAGACAGCAAAAACATTCTTAAAACCGTCAATTACAATTTCAAAAGTGCCACTAGTTCTTAGTAGGCTAATGGCAATCAGCATTCCTACTAGATAGGGTATAATCCTAATTGCAGTATCAAATCCGCCTTTAGCACCTTCTACAAAAGCGTCAAAAATATCAATGCGTTTATATAATCCGCCTAGTACGATAGACACAAAGATCAATAACATCAAGCCATTGCTTAACAAGCCAGAGAAAGATTGTAGGCCAGCGGTATTTAAGTTTACCACATACAACACCATTAAGGCTATTACTGCCGAAATGCTACCCACCCAAGCAATAATTACAGGTTGGAAAAGATTAATTTTTTGTTTGATGGAAACGATAATCATTGCGGCCATAGTGGCTACAAAGGTCGCAATCATACAAGGAATGAAAATTTCGGTAGGGTTTGCCGATTTCAAAGTCGCTCTAATGGCAATAATACTCACTGGAATTAATGTTAGCCCCGAAGCATGCAAACACAAAAACATGATCTGCGCATTCGATGCTACCGCTTTGTTTGGGTTGAGTTCTTGCAAACTTTCCATCGCTTTGATGCCAAAAGGAGTAGCTGCGTTGTCTAGACCTAACAGATTGGCAGAAAAATTCATCACCATGTGACCAGTAGCAGGATGACCTTTAGGAACTTCAGGGAAAATTTTAGAGAAGAATGGCCCGATAACACGAGACAGCAAGCGAATACCTCCAGCTTTTTCTGCAATACTCATAAAGCCCATAAATAAGGCCATTACACCAATTAAACCAATGCAGATTTGTACCGCGTTTAAGCTGGTTTGTATCACGCCATCAACTTTTGTAAGGTTGGTTGGGTCGTCGGCTTTGCCAATTACCATCCAGCTAAATATCTCTGTTTGACCAAAGAAGAAGCATTTTATAGAGGCTACCAAAATAGCTACAATAATAAATGCCGACCAAATTCTACTTAATGCCATTTGTGTTTGTTTAGTTTTATGCGTTGAATTTAGTGTTTTTGCGGTATTTTACCACAAATAGTTGCATTAAATTTACCAACTAGCCACAGATACTCAGATTTTAATTTTTGAGTGGAATGTGTATGAAATAATATCTGTGCATCTGTGGCAAAAAAATATATTAAGAGCTGATCTGATTTCCGTTTTTGAACGCTAAAACTGTTTGTGTATTATCAGTTAGTTTGAAGTTGGCTAGTTTATTAAAAACGATTTCACCTTTTATTTCACAATTTTTAGCATCATAAACGTGGTATGCGTCGCAGAAACTCAAATCGCCTATGTCTTGTATGCTGTAACTTTTATAGGTGTTCATTCCGTCTTCGTTCGGGTATTCATCGAAATTGATACCAACACTAACATGAGTTCCATCCAAAACAAGATTATTTATCATGATATGAAAAATCTGTTTGTTGTTTTGTGGTATGGCAAAGTAGTTCGCTGTAGTTTGTTTTTCGTAGCTTTTGCTAGCTATAGAAATTAATCCCGATAGGATAGAAGCGAAGTAATATTTTCTGATATGCTGCTTTTCTGGATCATTTAAGAAACCGCCTGCTTCAATTAAAATGGTAGATGTTCCCGCCTTTTGGAAATTATCGCCAAATGCCCTTGGCTCATATTCATCATCAAACAAGCCGATGTGATGCGGTAAAATTTGATCTAAATCTTGAAACATATCTGCAATAACCAACATTGCATTTTCCCGAACTTCATTTACTGATAATGCTTTATCAAAGGCTGGTGCTAAATAAGAAAGCGTTGCTGGTTTTAAAGTTTCGTCAACGCTCCATAAGGTGGTTTGGTCATGCAAATTGAAGCCGAAATGAGGTTCGAAATCATGTCTTGCCTGTTTTAAAATTTTACCTTCTGGTGTGGCAGTTTGGATAAAATCTCTGTTGATATCAATCTGTTGCGCATTTCTACGAGTGAATATCGCAGCTCCATCAGGGTTTACCATTGGGATGAAAAGAAATTCGCAGCTTTCCCTCATCAGTTTTACGGTGTCATGATCTTGTTGCAGGAAATTGAACAGATCGAACAAAGCCATTGTTCCTGTAGCTTCATTGCCGTGCATTTGGCTCCATAACATCACCTTAGTTTTGCCATCTCCCCATTTAACAGCGTTGATGCTTTTGCCTTTTACCGAGTTGCCGAGTTTTGTTACAGTAAATTGCACAGGTAGCTGGTTAATTAAAGGAATTATGTGTTCGTGTTTAAAAAAACGGTTGGTGAGCGTTTTCTCTTCAAAAGTAGCGTAGTTAGTTAGAATGGTTTGGATGTTCATTTGAAATCAAAATTAAAAAAAATCGCCATTGCTAGAAGAAGAAGTAATCTTTCTTAGTTGGATAGATTGCTTCGTCGTTTCTCTCCTCGCAATGACGACTTGAATAATTGGTAACTGTTAACTGAAAACTACCAGCTGAAAACTGCTTAAGGTTTCTCGTCGGTTAGTTCAAAGCCCCAGGTTTTTCCTTTTTCGGTTGCTGGTACGCCGCCAACCATCCAAACTGGCGCTTTAGCACCTTTTAAATAGTGATCGAAGAACTGTTGCTCACGAATTTGGATATCTTTTCTGTTTTGACGTTGTACCAAGTTGTGCGCTTCATTGTTATAATTAAGCAACCAAACCGGCTTACCCAAACGTTTTAAACCAGTAAACATCTCAATACCTTGATACCAAGGCACAGCTCCATCAGCATCGTTGTGCATTACTACAACCGGGGTATTTACTTTAGGGAAGTTGAACAACGGAGAGTTTTGAATATATAACTCAGGTTTTTCCCATAAAGTTGCACCAATTCTACTTTGTGTTTTTTCGTATTGGAACTGACGGTTCATACCACTTTCCCAGCGGATACCCCCGTAAGCAGATGTCATGTTCACCACAGGTGCGCCAGCCCAAGCAGCAGCATACATATTGGTTACTGTAATTAAATGAGCTACTTGGTAACCACCCCAGCTTTGTCCCTGGATACCGATTTTTGTGCCGTCTACCCAAGCGTTTTTCTTTAAGTGCTCTACACCAGAATTAATAAACTCCTCAGCAGATTTACCCGGATAACCAGTTTCGTAGCTGATATCTGGTGCAAAAACTAAATAACCATTGCTCACGAAGAACGGAATGTTTAAACGCGATGGCGTAGGGGCAGGCGCTTGATAAGAATAAAGTCCATCAGAAAGTTTCTCATAGAAATAAACAATCATCGGGTATTTCTTATTTGGATCGAAATCTTCTGGTTTGTACAAAATACCTTGAGATTTATAACCTTTTGGCGTAGTCCAACTTACCAACTCGCTGGTACCCCAATTGTAGTTAGCCTGTTGAGGATTGGTACTGCTTAATTTGGTAGCTGTTTTAAAATCCTTCGACAAATAAACGTCAGGAGATTGAATGTAACTTCCTTTATCGTAGATGAATAAGGTTGCATCTTTTGCTTTAACCAACGATGAAAATTTAGCTTTTTCCATAGCTAGCTGTTCTGGAAGTTTATTATCGTTAATCGCTTTGCGGAAAATGCCGTTCTCTTTTGTAACGTTATTTAAAGCATCAAAATAAAGTACTTCATTCTTTTTGAAGAAACGGTCGTCGCTGTTGCCTCCAGTATTTCTAAACCCGCCCAATACTCGGTCTGAACCAACGCCAATTCGTGATACACGTAGTGTGATATTGTTAGAACGACCGTAACCGATAGTTACATTTTTAGGAGCAGATTTACCGTCTGGAGAGAATGCCCAAACATCATAACGGTCGTTGATTAGCACTGATTTATCATCTTCAGTCCAGCCAGCTAAGCCGTAGCTTCTTGCGTAATCTGGTACATCGTTTTCTTCATCTGCAAATTTTACGCTCATGTTGTTGTTTAACAAGGTTACTTTGCCAGTAGTTACTTGGTAAGTATACCAGTTGCCATTTTCGTTGTTAAAATAAAGTACATATTGGCCACCGGGCGAAGCCATAGCTTGTCCAATTAGTCCATCGATGATTTTTTTGCGGCTACCGTTTTTAACATCTACCAAATAGTAATCTCTCTTGCTGCTTCCGGTCCACTGTGTAGCGGCACGGTTGCCGAAATCTGTAGATGCGAGTACATAAGGCGAATCGCCTTCGTTAATTAAAGATGCATCTTGTAATTTTACATCTGTTAAAGGAATAACTTTAGGATCAGAGCTGTAAATATCAATTACACTCAAATAACTTCTTTTTGATTCCCTATCTGCATTCTTTAATTGAATAGTTTGCAGATAATCATCCTTATAACCCCAAATATCTAGCTTAGCATTTTCAAACTCTACTAATGTGGTGTCTTTTGGAAGTTTTTGAGGAGCAATACCGAAGAACAATTTGCTGCCATCTTTGCTGAAATTTAATCTACCATCTGCACTAACTACATATTTGCTAGGTAAACCAGCAATTTCGTTATCAACTAAAACCTGTGCGGTGTCTAAGCTTAACGAGTTGAAATAAACGTTATAATCTTTAATTTCTTTTTTCTCTGGATCAGTTTCGCCTAAAAATGCTAGGTGTTCACTATCTTCATCAAATGTAAAACCTTTAAAAGTGCCTTTGTCTTTTACAAGTGTTTTCAAGGTCCATTTTTCAGTGTCTAACAAGAAAACACCATGTTTAGCTGTAGCGTCTTTTTTAGAACCAGATGCTGCAAATACTAAAAGTTTGCCATTTTTGCTAAAAGCATAATCAGTTACATATTTGTAGGTTTTTTCTACACCAGTAGTCAGGTTTTTAACTATAAGATCACTACCTTCTTTACTTGCAGCGCCGCCGGCTGCAGGTTCATCTGCTATAAAATCTCCATCGTTTTTTTCTGGCGCAGCCGATGATGGTCTTGCTTTTTTTGAAGTATCTAATGGTTTTTCTAAGTTATATGCAATAATTGCAGCACCTTTATCTGGAAATGAAAAAGACTTTACACGAGGAACTTTAGTGATATTCAAAGTAGTCAGATTCACAATCGCCAAAGTGTCTTTGGTCATTTCATCTGGCTTTTTCTTTTTGATTTTTGCTTGTCTAACATCTTTAAATAATGGCTTAACAGCTAGTGCGGCAAATTTAGAATCGTTGCTGAAAGACAAATTGGTACCTCTAGCTACGGTTAGTTTTCTACCAGTTGGAATTAGGGTTTCTTGAAAATAAAGATTTCCATCGCCTTCTTGCGGACTAACAATGTAACTTGCCCAAGCGCCGTTATTGGTTAGTTGTTTGCTACCAACCGATTGCCAGGCGTCGTAAACACTGTGGTCTAGTGGTTTTTTCTGCGCAAAAACAGCACTGCTGATCAGCACAAAAAACAAAAAGAGTTTCTTTTGCATGTTATTTTATAAATAAATTTTATTTGTTGGTTAAATTATTCTAAAAATCGTAATTAATAGAACTTAAAGCAAATGTTAAGGGAAATATTACAAAGTTTAATCAACGCGTCATTGCGAGGCACGAAGCAATCTTAAAGCATTATGTCGTTTTGTCGAAAAGAGGAAGCTGTTAACATAATGCTACTTTTTTCAGTTCATTTCTCCTTCAGTTGGTGTTATCACCAACTGAAACATAAATGTGTAGAATTATCGTTTAAACGGTAGTCCGTCATTTCGAAGATAGGAGAAATCTAATGCTTTGAAATTTTTCCTTGGTTTGTATCGTCATTAACTGAAACATTATTTTTGTTTCGGTTTAGGTTATCACCGACTAAAATGAATTAGCATTGTTGGTGATAACACCAACAATAGGCAGAAGAAGCTGTTAACATAATGCTACTTTTTCAGTTCATTAAGGATAAAGGAAAGATTGCTTCTTACCTCGCAATGAGGAGTTAGTTCCATAAAAAAAGCACCATTGCTGGTGCTTTCTGTATTATTGTTTTGTTTTGTTGTTGCTATTTTTTCTTTTGGTTAGCCTGCTGCTGTTGCTGACGCATGTAGTCTTCTAAGCGAGCTTGGAAACCAGATTTCTTTTTCTCTACTTTTGGCTTCGCCTTATTCTCTTGCAAAATGGCGTGGATTTTATCATCATTTACCATCTTTCTAATTAAAAACTGTTGCAAGAAGGTAAGCATGTTTGCCAAGAAATAGTAATAGTTTAATCCTGATGGATAGCTGTTTAGAACCCCTAGGAAAATGATTGGCATAATGTAACCAATGTATTTCATTTGTCCTGTAGCACCAGAAATTTGATTGTTAAAGTAAGTGTAGATCAATGTAGAAATGGTCATCAAAATACACATCAAACTTAAGTGGTCGCCAATAAAAGGAATGTTGAAACCGAAGTTGATGAAGTTATCGTAAGTCGACAAATCTTTCATCCACAAGAAGCTTTCTCCTCTTAATTCAAACAAGTTAGGGAAGAAGAAGAAGAATGCCATTACAAACGGTAATTGTAGCAACATAGGCAAACAACCACCCAATGGATTTACACCAACTTGCTTGTACAATTTCAAATATTCCTGTTGTAAAAGGGTAGGGTTGTCTTCACCAACTTTAGCTTTGATCTCATCCATTTCTGGTTTTAAAACTCTCATTTTAGCCATAGAAACGTACGATTTGTAAGTTAATGGCGACATTGCAAGTTTCAAGAGAATGGTTAAGACTAAGATGATTAAGCCATAACCCCAGTTAAATCCTTCTAAAAAGTTAAACACAGGTAATACCACAAAACGGTTAATGTATTTTAATGGCCAGTAACCTAAATCTACCTGTTTTTCTATTTCGTGACCTTGTGCTTTTAGCGTACTGAACTTGTTGGTTCCGAAATAGAACTTGAAGTTATAATTTTGAGCCGCTAATTGATTAAATGGCATTTGCATATTAGCACCATACCATTTAATTTTCCCTGGTTCTGTAGATACTTTTGTCTCCAAATTACCTTTTTCGAAAGGAACAGACGGAATTAAAACTGCAGAGAAGAAGTGTTGTTTGAATGAAAACCATTCAATTTTACCTTCTGTCAATTCTTTTTTCTCGTCTTTATGTAAATCTAAATGATCTGGAGTTTCTTCTACATATTTAAAGTACGGTCCAGAGTGCTCTTGCTCTTTCTTCGCATCTTTTTCTTGCTGTAATAATGTAGTTTCCCAATTTAAGTTTACACTATTACCTTGCACAACTTGGTTTAAACCATTTAGGTTAATATTGAAATCGACATTGTTACCTTCTGTAGGGAGTGTGTAAACGAAATCTACATATTTATCTGCACTGTAATTGGCACGCATGGTAACGCCATTGCCAGTTTTGGTAGCAGTAAAATATAAATCGTTAGTATTGGTGATTTTACCACCGATATTTAGATTAAGACCGAATTTATTTTGGTTGCCGTCAAATAAGATTAGCGGCTTGCCAGTGTAGGTTTTTTCGTTTTTAACTTCAACCGATCGGATTTTGCCACCTAAATTGCTTAAAGTAACTTTTAGGTTTTCGTTTTCAAGTACGGTAGCTTGTTCTGTGCCAGTAAGATTTGTGCCAAATGGCCCTTGAAGTGCTGCTGTGTCGACAGTTTTTACCACTTCTACAGCGGGTTGTGTTTTTGCAGGAGTTTTTTTGCCTGCATTTGCGATCGAGTCTTGTACCTGTTTTTCTCTTTTGATTTCGGCTTCAGATGGTCTCATAAAGAACACACCACCAGCTAAAATAATCATGATTAGGAACAGACCCGTAAAGGTATTTCTATCCATTATTTGTTTTTGATACTGCTTTTAATTCGTTTTCTTTTTTGCATGCTCCATTGCAGCGGCCACAAATTTAATAAAAAGTGGGTGAGGATTAGCAACTGTTGATTTTAATTCTGGATGGAACTGCCCACCTACAAAAAATGGATGGTTTTTCAATTCCACAATTTCTACTAATTTACTTTCTGGGTTGATACCTGAAGCAATCATTCCAGCAGCTTCGTATTGCGCTAAATATTCGTTGTTAAATTCGTAACGGTGGCGATGTCTTTCAGAAATATGTTGTTTTCCATAAGCAGCAAAAGCTTTGGTACCTTTCTTGATATCACAAGGATAAGCACCTAAACGCATGGTACCGCCTTTTGTAGTAATACTTTTTTGCTCTTCCATCATATTAATTACCTGGTGAGGCGCATTTTCGTCGATTTCGGTAGTGTTAGCATCTTTTAATCCTAAAACATTTCTGCCAAACTCAATTACGCAACATTGCATACCTAAACAGATGCCGAAGAAAGGAACATTATTCTCTCTTACATATTTAATGGCGTCAATTTTTCCTTCAATACCACGACTACCGAAACCAGGAGCAACCAGTACGCCATCTAAATGACCTAATTTCTCTTTTACGTTATCAGCATAGATACTTTCAGATGGAATGTATTCTACACGAACTTTACATTCGTTTTTTGCACCAGCATGAATAAATGCTTCAGTAATAGATTTATAAGCGTCAGGTAACTCCACATATTTCCCTACTAAACCTAATTTAACCTCAGAAGTTGGGTTTTTCAAACGACCTAAGAAATCTTTCCAGCTTTCCATATCAGGATCTGCCTTAGTAGGAAGTTTCAGTTTACTTAGTACAGTTTTATCCAATTGCTCTTTGTACATCAATAATGGTACATCATAAATGGTAGATGCATCCATAGATTCGACTACCGCGTTGATGTTAACGTTACAGAATAAAGCAATTTTTCTTCTAATATCTTGACTTATTGGGTGTTCTGTCCTGCAAACCAAAATATCCGGCTGGATGCCGTATTCCAATAATGCTTTAACAGAGTGTTGCGTAGGTTTGGTTTTTAACTCGCCTGCAGCAGCTAGATATGGAACTAAAGTTAAGTGAATTACCAAAGCATTGTTGTTGCCTTCTTCCCACTTAAACTGACGAACAGCCTCTACGAAAGGTAATGATTCGATATCGCCAACTGTACCACCAATTTCTGTAATGACGATATCGTATTCGCCACTTTCACCCAAAATACGCATGTTGCGTTTAATTTCATCAGTGATGTGAGGTACTACCTGTACGGTTTTACCTAAAAATTCGCCCTGACGTTCCTTATTAATTACGTTTTGGTAAATACGGCCAGTGGTGATGTTGTTGGCTTGAGAAGTAGGAACATTCAAGAAACGCTCATAGTGACCTAAGTCTAAATCTGTTTCTGCGCCGTCTTCAGTTACAAAACATTCGCCGTGCTCGTAAGGGTTCAATGTTCCTGGATCAATATTGATATAAGGGTCGAACTTTTGGATGGTTACTCGGTAACCTCTGGCTTGTAAAAGTTTAGCTAAAGATGCGGAAATGATGCCTTTTCCTAACGAGGAAGTAACACCGCCCGTAACAAAAATATACTTAGTCATGGATGAATTTTTGCTGCAACAAATACATTTTGTTGCTTTTTGTACGGGATACAAAGGTAAGAAAATATTGCTTGTGTTTCTGTGCTGTTGATAATATATTTTTTGCAGCGGCAATACGTTGACCTACAAATGATAATACAAATGTAGGGTCTGTTTATAATTTTTTGAAGGGCATAGAAAAGCCACAGATGCACAGATTTCTTTGAAAAATATTTATCTGTGCATCTGTGGCTAAGAAATCTATTTAGTCCTAGTGGGGCTTACTTCAATTAGAATACAACACGATGTTTTAAAGTTGCAACCTCATTTTAAAATAATTACATTTAGGAGAAAGAGTTTGAAAGGTTGAAGACATCCACCAGTAGTAGTTTATATCGCTCTAAAGTTGGGTGTCCTCACCCAACTTCATTAAATTAATTATGTTTTTAGATGAGGATGAAACAAAATGAACTTATTCCATAGAAGGCAAGGTCAAATGACCAATGATGTGATATATTTTTTCACAGCGACAATTAATAATTTCTATCCGTTACTAAACAATGATCAAATTAAAACGTTAATCATTGATTCACTTTCTCACTTGGTTAAAAATAATTTGGCAGTTGTTTATGCTTTTGTCATTATGCCTAACCACATCCATTTGATTTGGAAAACCTTAGGTAATAATGGAAATGAAACGACAGTTGGCAGTTTTATGAAATTTACAGCACATCAATTTCAAAAATATTTGAGAACTTTTGAGCCTAATAAATTGGATTTATACAAATCAAACGTTAGCGATAGAAGTTACCATTTTTGGAAAAGAGATCCGCTTGCTATTCCTTTAAGCAGTATTAATATTTTAGAACAGAAGTTAAGCTATATACATAGAAATCCTTTGCAAGAAAAATGGAAGTTGACTGATTTGGAAGAGGATTATAGGTGGAGCAGTGCTAAGTTTTACGAAAAAGGGATTGACGAATTTGGTATACTTACTCATCATAGAGATTAATATGTTGTTGGTATTGAAAGAATTGGTGGGTGGGGACACCCACCAATAGAACTAGAGTTCTAAAGTTGGGTGTCTTCACCTAACTTATTTCAATCTATTTAGTCCTAGTTGGTCTAACTTCAATTTTTGAAGGAAGCACATTCGGATTTAAATTCAGTAAATCAACCACCATCTGACCTAAATCTTCTGGTTGTATTTTCCAGCCATCTGCATCATTTGGTTGGTGACCGTTAAAATGAGAAGTTACAGAACCCGGCATAATGGTAGTGGTTTTCACATCGTATTCTCTCAAATCTAACATCGCTGCTTGGGTAAAACCAACCACGCCAAATTTAGAAGCATTGTAACCAGCGCCGCCTGCAAAGAAATTAGTTCCTGCTAAACTTGCGATAGAAATATAATAACCTTTATTAGCTTTCAGTTGTTCAACGGTAGCTTTTAAGGTATGGAAAACACCCGTTAAGTTCGTATCAATCATCGCATTCCAATCCTCTAAACTTAGCTGATCTATAGGGCCAAACTTGCCTACTCCAGCATTGGCAATCACAATATCCAACTTCCCAAACTTCTCCACTATAGTTGCAACTGCAGCTTCTTCATCAGTGTAATCAGCTACATTAGAGGAAATGGCTAAAACATTTTCACTGCTTAACTCTTCAGCAGCTTTTTCTACATCTGCTAAATTTCTACCCGAAATTGCCACTTTTAAACCTGCATCAACCAATGCTTTAGCAATTCCAAATCCTATCCCTTTTGTACCGCCTGTAATGTAGGCTACTTTATTTTCTAAACTCATAAATTCTAAATAAAATTGAAATCAAAAGTGCGAAATCAATATGTATTCAATGTTTTTTGTATGTAAAATAAGCTAACAGTTAACTAGTGCCAAGTCCTTGATAGCCGATAACATCATCGGTGCCTAACTTTTCTTTCAATCGTTGTTCGTCAGTTAAATCTAGCCTTAATGGAGTTATAGATACGTAGTTGCGTTCCATAGCCCATCTGTCACTGTTTTCTTCAGCTTGTTCTAATGATCTTACCGAGATCCAAAAGTTTCTTCTGCCCATTGGATCTTCACTTGGAATAACCGTACCGTCGTATAAAGCAACCGACTGTCTGGTCCATTTAATGCCGGTAGGTTTTTTAGGGAAATTGATATTGTACAAAGCAATTTCATCTGTCTCCAATAATTTGGTTAAGCATTGCTCAACAAATGGTTTAAGCGTGTCGAAATCTGGTTCTGTATTACCTACAGGTGTACTTAAGGCAATTCCCTTAACACCAAAAAGTACAGCTTGTTTTGCTGCTGCCAATGTGCCAGAGTGCCACATCGCATTACCTAAATTGGGTCCCATATTAATGCCTGATAAAACAACATCTGTGTCGGGATACATGTGTAAACCCAAGGCTACGCAATCGGCAGGTGTACCATTTACACGGAAAGCTTCAATTCCTTCAAATGTTATGGGTGATTTTTTATAAGTCAATGGTCTAGAATGAGTAATGGCATGGCCCATTGAAGATTGTTCTACGTCTGGCGCAACCACTCGTACAGTTCCAAATTTCAATGCTGTTTGTGCTAAAGCCGCTATCCCCGGACTATATATACCGTCGTCGTTTGTGATTAAGATATTCATATTCATTAATTTTTGGTGATGTATTAAAAACTATTGTAGACTGTTATTGTTGACAAGAAATGAAAATAGATTAGTCTTATGAAAATTGAGCAGACCAAAATACAGTTGATACACAACCCAACAGCTGGCGCCGAAGAGCACGAAGCTGATCATCTAGTTGAGCTATTGCAGGCGGCAGGTTACAAGTGCAATTATTCATCCTCAAAAAAGAAAATCCTTAAAAAAGTAGCTACAGATGTAAAGTATATTGCAGTTGCAGGTGGTGACGGCACTGTGCGCAAAGCGATTTTAGCCATGCTAGATAAAAAGCTAAAGTACAAAAGACCAGTAGCAGTTTTACCTTTGGGAACGGCGAATAACATTGCTAGTTCTTTAGCGATAGAAGAAAACTTAAGATTAAATACAGATGCTTGGCGAAAGGAAAAATTTCAAAAATTGGACATTGGTGTGGCTAGAACTCGTAAAGATGAAGAATATTTTATCGAATCCTTCGGTTTTGGCTTGTTTCCCGCTTTAATGAAATGGATGGATGAAAAACCTTCGACATCCTCAGAAGAACCAGAAGATGAGGTAAAACAAGCTCACAATGCTTTATTGCACTTAGCTAAGCATTACGAACCTATCAAAGCGTCAATGGTTTACGACGGAAAAGAGGTAAGCGACGAGTTCTTAATGATTGAGTTGCTCAATATCTCTCGCTTAGGACCTAAATTACAGTTGGCAAAAGCAGATCCAGGTGATGGTTTGTTAGAATTAGTTGTGGTTAAAGCTAATCAACGCCCAGTTTTAATCAAGTATTTCGAAGAAATGGCTGCAGGTAAGAAACCCATTTTTCCAATTAAGTCTGTACCTGTAAATCAGATTAAAATCTCTTCTGATACAAAAGACATTCATGTAGATGATGAAATAAAGGAAGTTAAATTGCCTACTTGGAATGTTAGTCTTTTACCTCACATGGTAGATGTGATTTTAACAAAATAAGTCGTTTTTATGGAGTTTAAGCCGTTCTATTTATTAATTCTGATTTCTTTAACAGTTGCTTGTAAGAGTGGACCATTCAATTTATTAAAGCCAGCATCGCCACACCAACAATATGAAAGGAAGCTGGTTAATGCTGGTTTAGATCAAAATACAATGGGCAGAGCTTGGATCACCAAAGCCAATAGTTTATTGCCGAATGCCGTTGGTGTAAAAGTACCCTACAAAGAAACTGGTTATTTCGCAGCAGATAAAGTTGATGGCGCTAGTTTTAAGTTCACGCTACAGCGTGGGCAATTACTTACCGCTAGGTTAGCTAAACAATCGGTAAGCAATTTCGCTATTTACATGGATATTTGGGAACGAAAAGACGATGGTGAGTTCAAAGTACTCGCATTTGCCGATAGTTTAGGTGCACAAATACAATTGGAAGCGAAAAGGAGTGGGGAGTATTTCTTGCGTTTACAGCCAGAATTGTTAGGGAGTGGCTCTTATACTTTAGAGTTGGCTATTGGTCCATCTTTGGCATACCCCTTAAAAGCAGTAAATAGAAAGCAAATTCAAAGTTTTTATGGTGTAGGTAGAGATAACAATACTCGAAGACATGAAGGAATTGATATTTTTTCGGGCTTTAGAACGCCAGTTCTGGCAATTGCCGAAGGCACCGTAACTCGTGTTAACGAAAATAATCTAGGCGGAAAAGTAGTTTGGCTTCGTCCAAAAGGGAAAGACTATACTTTATATTACGCACATTTAGATGAGCAGGTAGCCACTGCTGGGCAGCAAGTGTTAATAGGAGATACCGTAGGACTAATGGGGAATACAGGCAATGCCAAAACGACACCGCCACATCTACATTTCGGCATTTATACCAGTGAAGGTGCGGTAGATCCGTTGCCGTTTGTTGATCCATTAATTCCTGCTGTACAAAATATCAGTAGTGATATTGCTAAACTTAATGCTACGCTTCGTACTTTAAACAGATCGGTAGACGTGGCTGACAATCAAGAGTTGTTAAATCCAGAAAGTTTAAAGCAAAGCACAGTGGTAAGAGTTTTGGCAGCTGTTGGAAATCAATATAAAATAGAACTTCCAAATGGCAAAATAGCTTATGTAGCTCATAAATCTCTAGTAGAAACAAAACCACTAAATACACGTAAAATTGCAGTGTCAAATCAGCAATTGCTCGATTATCCAAATGCAATAGCTGGTGTTAAAACAACACTTAATGTGGGGCAAACCGTAAATGTACTAGGTAATTTCGAGGATTTTCAGTTGGTAAGTACAAGTGGCGGAGAAATAGGCTGGCTAAGCTTACGATAGAATATTCTAAGGTAAGTTTCAAAAATGTTGCAAAAACCTGCAAAAACAAGTAAAATCTGTGATGCTTTTTTAGATTTGTTGATTATCTTTATCGTTAAATCAAATAGATAACCATGAAATTGTTTTCCTTCTTAGCTGTTGCTGCGCTATTATTCTCATGTTCGCCAAAAATTAAGGCAACCAAAACAGATATCACTCACTCTGGAATAAAAACCGGTGCAGAACAAACAGAGTTGTACTTACCCTTAATTAAAGATAAGAGGGTAGCCATATTAGCCAACCAGACTTCCATTATTGGGAAAACACATCTCGTTGATAGTTTGCAAAAATTGGGAGTTAACATTGTAAAAGTGTTTGGTCCTGAGCATGGTTTTAGAGGTAATGCTAGTGCTGGGGCAAAAGTTTCTGATGAGGTTGATCAACGTACAGGTATTCCTATTATTTCATTATATGGCAAAAAGAATAAGCCAAGTAATGAAGATTTGCAAGATGTAGATATCTTAATTTACGATTTGCAGGATGTAGGTGTACGTTTCTATACCAATATCAATGCGTTATCTCGTTTAATGGAAGCTTGTGAAGCGAATAAAAAGACACTTTTAATTTTAGATCGTCCTAATCCAAATGCGTATTTAATTGATGGGCCGATATTGGATATGAAGTATAAATCGGGTATTGGAATGTTTCCAATTCCTATGTCGCATGGGTTAACCGTTGCCGAGTTTGCACAAATGGCAAATGGCGAAGGTTGGTTAACAAATAAAGTAAAAGCGGATTTAAAAATCATTCCTGTGGCTAATTATAACCACGATATGCCTTACACTTTGCCGGTGCCACCATCACCAAATTTGAATACACAACAGGCTATTTTGTTGTATCCAAGCGTGTGTATGTTCGAGGGCGTATATGTAAACCACGGTCGTGGGACTTATGATCCTTTTACCATCTTGGGAAGTCCGGCTTACAAGGGAATTTACAGTTTCAACTTTACGCCAAAAAGCATTAAAGGCATGGCCGAAAGCCCAATTTTTATGGATGAAGTTTGCTATGGTATTGATCTGCGCAACTATGATACGCAGAAGTTAGTAAAAAGCAAAAAAATCAATTTCGAGTGGATTATGGAACTCTACAAAGCACATCCTAAAAAGGAACAGTTTTTTGAGTCTAAGTTCAGCAATCAAATGAATAACATCGAAATTCAAATTGGCCGCGGCGATTTTAGACAACAAATTATCGATGGTGTGCCTATTGAAACCATAAGAGCAGGCTGGGAGCCAGGGCTAAAAGCTTACAAGGAAATGAGAAAGAAATATCTGCTTTATCCTTAGAGGCAGAAAGAAAGCTAGCAAACTCGTTTTGTTTTTCTATTTTTAACAGCAATTTCTTACCTTAAAACGATAAAGACGCTGTTTAAAGCCTCATGACCAAAAAAACGAAATCAAACTTATTGGATGCCGAACTCATTCTAGAAATAAAGAACGGTAACGAGCAGGCATTTTATGAGTTGTACACGAGGTATAGTGCTTTGTTATTGGTTTATGCTCATCGAAAACTAGCAGATAAAGAAGAGGCAAAAGATGTTGTGCAGGAAGTTTTTGTTCGCTTTTGGGATCAAAGAGCCAATTTAGAGCCAGACTTGCAGGTATCTGCGTATCTTTATAAGGCAGTGCTAAATAAAGTGTTAAATATCTACAAACACAAAGATGTACTGCAACGCTTCGAAACAGAACAAATTAACAGTGTAACCGCTGTAAGCAACGACACCGATTTCCTGATCCGTGAAAAGGAAATTAAAGCCATGATTGATCGGGAAATTGAAGCCATGCCACCACGCATGCGAGAAATCTATCAACTGAAAAAACAATATTTCCTAAGTACCAAAGCTATTGCAGAGAAATTGGATCTTTCTGAACACACCGTTTCTACACAGTTAAAAAGGGCTGCTAAGCTGCTAAAAGACAAGTTCGGCTTAGTTATTTACGTGCTTTATATTCTTCGTTAACAAGAAAATTAACTTTTTTTCATTTCCTTGTACCCATTTTTAAAAGATGAGTTGTTATACCTATAACAAGCATTATAAAAACGAATGGATATTGTTAAAGTAAATGAGTTAGTAGCTAAGTTACGAAACGGAAATCTTTCCAGTTCTGAGGAACAGGAATTGATGGTTTGGCTGCATCATTTTAACATGGATGGGAGTGCTGATTACAGTGATGATGAATTAGAAACCGCTCAACAAGAAATGTGGCAACAAATCGATGTCGCCAAAGTGATACCTATTAAAAATACCAAATCGTTTAAGTTATATAAATGGATTGCATCTGCGGCAGCTATTGTTTTAATAATGCTTGGTGTGTTATTATACAATAGTGCCGATAAAAACCGTTTTTACATTGCTAATGATATTGCAGCTGGTAAAACTGCAGCAACATTAATCTTGGCAGATGGGAGGAAGATAGATTTGGGAAGTTTAAAGTCGGGAGAGGTATTACAGCAAGATGGTCTGGTGGCTTACAAAACAGTAGACGGGCAATTAATCTATGAAATTCAGCCTTTAGCTGCTAAACGAACAAACAACGGCGGGTTAAACACACTTTCTACGGCTAACGGACAAACTTACCAAGTGCTCTTGCCAGATGGTTCGCGAGTTTGGTTAAATGCAGCATCTTCCCTTCAATATGCTACCGACTTTGCCAGCAAAAATCTTCGTGAAGTAACGCTTGAGGGCGAAGCATATTTTGAAGTCAAGAAAGACGATCTTCATCCTTTTAGGGTAAGAACGAAGGCGCAAACTGTGGAAGTACTAGGCACCCATTTCAACATCAGTAATTACCCAGACGAAAGTACTGTAGGTACCACTCTGGTAGAAGGTAGTGTAAAGGTCAAATCGGAAGCTTCGGGGTTTGAGGAGATCCTTCAGCCTAATCAACAAGCTATTGTCAATGCCAGAGGTATTCGAGTAACGACGGTAAAAACTGAAGAAGTAATAGACTGGAAAGATGGAAAGTTTGTTTTCAGCAATGAAAGTATAGAAAGTTTAATGCGAAAAATTGCCAGATGGTACAATGTGGAAGTAGTTTACGAAGGTGAAATAACTAAAGAACGCTTTGGCGGACAAGTATCCAGGTCGCAGCCAATTTCGAAAATATTAGAAGCGCTCCAACTCACAGGATTTGTAGAATTTAAAGCTGAAGGAAGGAGGATTACCGTTTTATCGAATGACTAACATTTAAACGGTAAGTCAAAAAAAACAGGCCCCGACTGCAATCAGGACCTGCAAAAGTTTGATTTATCGCTCAACATTTATTGGACTTAACAACAATTATCAACTAACAACCAAACTAAACAAATGTATAAAATTTACGTGTCAAAATTGACAGGACTGTGGGCCTTGCAGTCTAAATTGTGGAAAGTGATGAGGATAATCATTTTATTGATTTTAGCAGGTGTGTTTAAGGTGCAAGGAAATACCTATGCGCAGAAAATCACACTTAACGAAAAAAACGAGACTTTAGTTACAGTGCTTCAAAAAATTGGTGCACAAAGTGGATATGATTTCGTTTACGGAAATACCACCATCAAAAATGCAAAACCGATAAATATATCGGTAAGTAACGAAGAATTTGAAAACGTATTAAAAAAGGTTTTCGATGGACAAAGATTTACTTATACCATTAGAAACAAAACCGTAGTGCTTTACGATCAGCCAAAAGGTTTCTTTGAAACTATTGGCGATTACTTTAAGGCGATACGACTTACAGGGAAGGTTTTAGACCAAAATAACCAACCGCTGCCAGGAGTAAATGTGCAAGTAAAGGGTAGTGGCACGTTAACTTCTACAGATCAAAATGGTAATTACAGTATCACGGTGCCCGATGAAAATGCAGTTCTAGTATTCAGCTATATAGGTTTCGATACTCGCGAAATTAAAGTTGGCAAGCAAACCAAAATTGATGTAACACTACAAATGACTACCAATAAGTTGGAGGAAACGGTTATCATCGCCTATGGTACACAGAAAAAAACAGATGTGACAGGCTCATTAGCAACCATCTCTGGCGATGCTATTAAAGATTTGCCATCAACCATTAACGTAGAACAGGCTTTGCAGGGTAGAGCGGCAGGGGTAATGGTAATTCAAGAGAGCGGTCAGCCTGGTGCAGCAACAAGGGTTCGTATTAGAGGGGCTTCATCTTTGTTAGGTTCTAATCAGCCTTTATATGTAGTAGATGGTGTGCCTGTAGTAGCTGAAGGAAATATTCCAGCTAACGGTAATGCTTTAAATACCGAATTGATTAATCAAGGTTTAAGTTCACCGTTAAATAACTTAAATCCAGCAGATATTGAGAGTATGACTATATTGAAAGATGCTTCGGCAACTGCAATTTATGGTTCAAGAGCTGCTAATGGTGTTGTAATTATCACTACAAAAAAAGGAAGTGCCAAGACTGGACCAAGCTATACTTTTAATACTACAATAAGTTTACAAGAAGCACAAACGCAAAATGTTTTAAACGCAGCCCAGTTTAGAGAAATTTGGACAGAGGCAGCTAACAATTCAACGTCAACAGCGTTACAAGTACAACAAATTAAAAATGGCACCTACTTTAGGGATGCGGATACAGATTGGGAAAAAGAAGTAAGTCCAGAAAGTGCGCTTTCTAGAAATATTAATGTAGCAGCCAGTGGCGCAACAGATAAGGCGAATTATTATGTGAGTTTTGGTACAATGAACCAAGATGGAACATTTGTAAACTCAGATTTTAAACGCTACAATGCGTTGGTAAATTTAGATATTGCTGCATCAAAAAATATCAAGTTTGGTACTTCTCTAAATCTTTCTTCTTCTAACCAGACTTCTCCAGATGCAAACTTGCTTACTCGTATTTACAATTTTCGTCCCGATTTGCCTGTATATAATCCAGATGGAACTTTCACGTTTTCTGAAGGTCTATCATCAGAAAATCCGGTGGCGTTGTCAAAAGCTAATAATAGGAATACTACAGCGCAAGTTTTCGGTTCAATTTATGGAGAAGCTACTATTGCGAAAGATTTCAAATTACGTTCTGTACTGTCGGTAAATTATAATAATGGTGCATTGCGGAATTTTTATCCAAGCCAAACCGTACGCGGTGGATGGGGCAGAGCAACAGGCGATGGATCTGGTTATGGACAACAAAGTAGCACGCAATATTTATCTCACTTATGGGAAAATACATTAAATTACAATAAAGTATTTGGTGGCGATCACGCTGTTGATGCTGTTTTTGGCGCATCGTGGCAAGGAGATAATACCGAATTTATTTCGGCTTCTGGAATGGGTTTCCCGCAAGATGATATTTTAAATAATCTTTCAAGTGCGAGCAGCAATTTTATCATACAGGGAGGCAAAACACAGAGCGGTTTAGCATCGTTTTTTGGTAGAGCAAACTATGCCTACAAAGGAAAATATATGCTAAGCTTATCTGCTCGTACAGACGGTTCTTCGAAATTTGCGAAAGAGAACAAATGGGCATTTTTTCCAACCATTTCTGGAGCGTGGAGGTTGTCTGAAGAAAACTTTCTAAAAGGAGTTAATTTCTTAAATGAGCTGAAAATACGTGCCAGCATTGGTTTAACTGGACAACAAAATTTTGGCCCGTATCAATGGCGTACACTTTTCGAGGCAGATCAATATGGCGGATTACCGGCTGTTATTCAAACCCAGTTAGGTAACAACCGTTTAAAATGGGAATTAACTACACAAACCGATGTAGGTTTAGATTTTGAATTGTTTAAAGGCCGTTTGGGAGGTACTTTAGATTACTATGTGAAAGATACCAAGGACTTACTTTTTACAGTGGTATTGCCAGGGAGTTCAGGTTTTGCAAGTACAATTGCTAATCTAGGGCGTAGTCAAAATAAAGGTTTCGAGATTACGCTAAACGGCGATATCATTAAAGCAAAAGATTTTCAATGGAACTTGTCGGTAAATGCTTCCTTTAATAGAAACAAGCTCGTTTCGCTAAACAGTGACTTTTTCAATCCAGCTACCGGAAATATTTCTCCACCTTCTACGGGTTATAACTTAAGAATAGGTGCTCCATTCGGTTTAATTTATGGCCGTGTGGCCGATGGGCTGATCCAAACTCAGGCGGAGTTAGATGCTTTAAATGCAGGTTCATCTACAGGTGTTTATCAAAATGCAAATACACGACCTGGGGATATTAAGTTTAGGGATTTAAATGGTGATGGTAGAATTACTTCCGACGATCAAACTGTAATTGGAAATGCACTTCCTGATGTAATGGGTGGTTTTACAAATACGTTTAGATACAAAGGATTAAGTCTAATCGCATTATTTACCTATTCGCAAGGAAATGATTTACGTTGGAGTACATTATCTGCTAATGTAAATTATGCTGCAGTTGCATCTGGAGAGAATAAAATGGATTTGGCTTATAATCGTTGGAGACCAGATGCGCCAAGTAACATTCCTAGAGCCGTTTATGGAGATCCAAATCAAAATGCTTTGATTTCTAGCTACTACGTTTACGACGGATCTTTTATTAGGCTGAAGAATGTGACTTTAGCTTACGCTTTACCTAAAACTTGGTTAGCTAAAACGGGTTTCATCAAAAGTTTAGAAGTTAATGCAACTGGCACAAATTTATTCACAATTACGAACTATCCAGGTCCAAATCCAGAAACATCCAATTTGTTTAATAACGATTTAAGTGCAGGACTAGACTCGAGTCGTTTCCCGATTGCTAAAGTCTACACGTTTGGTTTAAGAGCAGCATTTTAATTTCATCAACTAATAGCAAATTACAATGAAAAAAATATATCAATTGCTACTGTTATCACTTTTATTTAGTGCTTGTAGCTTGACGGAAGTTTTAGAAGTAACTCCTCCTAACAACCTAACTCCAGATAACGTAGCGAAAAACAAGGAGGGAGCTAAAAATTTACTAAATGGTGCTTATGCATTACTGCACGCCCAACATTATTATATGCACACGGAGCTAATTCCATCTACTTTAGGAGGTACGATGCGTAGAGCCACTGTGCCAGACATCCAGTTCCAAGACAATAACCTCAATCCGCAGATTGCAAACGTAAACAGCTTTTGGACTGCTTTCTATAAGATGATTAATCAAACCAATTGGGTTGTTCAGCTAATTGGAGAACTGCCAGAAGGCGAACTTACTGCTACGGAAAGAGATCAAATGTTGGGACAAGCAAGAGCTTTAAGAGCAATGGCAACTTTCGATGCTTTGCGATACTTTGGTCAGTTTTACAATTTGAATAGTGCGTATGGTGTAATCGTAAGAACCGATGCAATAGATTTTACTACTCGACACACCAAACGTAGTACCGTTGCAGAAACTTACACACAAATCTTAAGTGATTTAGATTACGCCATAACCAACGCTCCCGATTTCACTAAGTCAACTTTATTTTCAAAAACTGCTGCTAAAGCTTTAAAAGCTCGTGTGCTATTGTTTAGAGGTGAGTATGCTAGTGCGGCGACCTTAGCCGATGAAGTTATTTTGGAGAACAAACGCTCTTTAAGTCCAACTTTTGCAAGAGTATTTGCTGACGGCTTTACTTCTACAGAAATGATATTTATGCGTGCTACAGATGCAGTTACCTTTGTGGCAGATCGTAAAAAATTCACTTACACCAATAATGCAACAATTGTTAGTCCTTGGTTAAAAACCTTTATGACTGGTGACCCACGTGTGGCTGCTTCTTTTAATGCAACTAGCAATAATATTATCAAGGTGAATAATGCGGCAGCTTTTGCACCAACATATTTTATCCGTTTGGTAGAGATGTATTTGATTAAAGCAGAAGGTTTAACACGTTCTGATGCGCCCTTGGCAGATGCTAAAATTCCGTTACAAACTATTATGAGTAGGGCTTGGGGAGCGCCAAGGGTTTCGGCAGCGACAACCAAGGCTGCTTTGTTAGATGAAATTCATGCAGAATACATCAAAGAATTATGCTTTGAGAACGGTAGCGATTGGTTTGCAAATATCCGCTTTGGTAAAATTTCTGCAATTAAGCCAACCGTGACCAATGTCAATCAATACATTTTACCCATACCAGAATCGGAAACGGTAGGCAATAATTTATTCGGCAGGCAAAACCCTGGTTACGAGTAAAAGTAAATTTAATCTTCCCAAGTCCTCCCTCTTTAATTCTCCCTCTAGAGGGAGATACATGGTGCATAGGCAATATGTATATCCCCCTCAAGAGGGGGCAGGGGGAGGATTTATAAGTATAACAACACACAAAAAGAAATTCAATGTACAACAACATAAAAATCCTATTATTAGGAACGGCATTTCTTCTTTGCTTGCAAGCAAATGCACAAGTGAAAAAACCTACAGATACCGCAATTGTTAGTAAAACAGCTACAGATGGTATCAAAAATTTTCAGGCTTTTTTTAAGGATGGCGTAGTTTCAGATACTGGGATGTTCATTAGCCACAAAGCTAACAACAGTTATTTTTTCGAAATTCCTGATAGCTTGTTAAGACGCGATATGCTGATGGTTTCTACACGTGTAGCCATGAGCAGCAGCGATTTTGAACAAATGGTAGCTGGCGAGCGAGCGCAACCAGGTTTAATGCTGCAATGGGATAAATCGCCCGATGGTAAATACATTTACCTTAGAAAAGTAACTTCTAGGGTAGCTTTGAAATTTACTGGTGTAGATACTAGCTTTAGAAAAGCGCTAGAACTGCAAACTTTAGATCCTATATTGATGTCTTTCCCCATAAAAGCTAAAGGAAAGAATGGTAAAAATGCCATCGTAGATATTCAACAGCTTTTTGTAGCTGATGTAAAGGATATCAGTCCTTTTGCACAACATCCCATTCAAAAAGCGATGGGTATCCCCGATAAAAAATATAAGGTAGAAACAGACCGTTCTTACATTGAGGGAGTGCAAAGTTTCGATAAAAACATCGAAGTACGTAGCTTGATTACCTTCACCAATGCCGAGGATATTTACTCGATTTTAGTGAACAGATCTATGGTGTTGCTGCCAGAAAAACCAATGATGGGCAGGTATGCGGATGATAGGGTAGGTTATTTCACCAAAACTTTCACCACGTTTAACGAAAGTGAGGCAACTGGAAGCAAAGCCTACATCAATAGATGGAAATTAGAACCAAAACCCGAAGATGTTGAGAAAATGAAAAGAGGTGAATTGGTTGAGCCAGCAAAGCCTATTGTATTTTATTTAGATGCATCTACACCACAAAAATGGAAAGAGTACATTAGAAAAGGGGTAGAAGATTGGAAGCCTGCTTTCGAAGCTGCCGGATTTAAAAATGCCATCATGGCTAAGGATGTTCCGCTGAATGATCCAAAATTTAATGCAGAAGATATTCGTTATTCGGTGATTAGATATACGGCATCGGCTATTCCAAATGCTAAAGGTCCTTCGGTTATCGACCCACGTTCTGGAGAGATTTTAGAATCGGATGTTATCATTTACCACAATATCCTGCAAATTCTTTCGCAGTGGCGATTTGCACAAACTGCAGCCAATGATCCTTCGGTACGTTCAGGTAAATTATCTGACGAAGTTTTAGGCGAAGCTATTCGTTATGTTGCAGCTCACGAAATTGGTCACTCGTTAGGTTTACGTCACAACATGGGTGCATCTTACGCATTTCCTGTAGATTCGTTGCGTTCTGCTTCTTTCACGCAAAAGTATGGCACTACGCCCTCAATTATGGATTATGCCCGTAATAATTACATCGCTCAACCAGAAGATAAAGGAGTGAAGCTAACGCCGCCGTTGTTAGGTGTTTATGATAAGTACGCTATTAGCTGGGGCTATAAAAATGTGGAGGCCAATACACCAGACGAAGAAACAAAAACGCTAAATGCTTGGATTGCCAAACATGCCAATGATCCAAATTATAGGTTTGCCGAGGGCGATGTAAATGCAAGTGACCCATCTTCACAAAGAGAAAGTTTAGGTGATGATGTGGTGAAAGCTAGCAGGTATGGTGTGAAAAATACCCGCTATATTTTAAGTAATATGCGTAATTGGATGAACCAGCCGGGTGAGAAATACGATGATTTGGAAGATATGTATTTGGCGGTGCTAAATCAGTATAATAGATATTTGGGGCATGTAGGAGCGGTTGTTGGCGGTACTTTTCAGTATTATCCGGTGCAGGGACAAGCGCAGCCTACTTATCGTTTCACTTCGAAAAAGCAAAATGAAGAAGCTGTTGCTTTTATGTTAGAGCAATACCGTCAGCTGCCGGTTTGGTTAAACGCTTTGCCAAAGGATATGATTATTTACGAAAAAGCTGGAAGTGTAAAACGTATTGTTACGGTAAGCACTTATGTAGAGCGTTTGGTGAAGAAAAGTTTCCAAGCAGAGTTGTTAAACGTAGGTAAGTTAGTGCATTTAACCAATAACGGCTTGCATAACACTAATGGCTATAGCGCTACCGATCTGCTAAATCAAATTAGAAATGATGCTTTTGCTGAAAGCAGAAAGTCGCTAAATTACTACGATCAATTGATACAAGCAGTTTATGTAGATAGATTGATTAACCTTTCTGCGTTAAAGAAAAGTGCAGCTAATGCTAAAGGTTTTGCGGGTACCTCGAATAACGATAACAATTGTTTTGAGTTGTTTGAGAATGTTGAAGCAGATAAGCAGCTTTATTTCCAATACATGGATTTAGTGGGCACAGATAAGCAATTTAAGGTAGAAACCTTAGCCATCTCAGAGTTGAATAGGGTTAGAACTTTGGTTAAGCAACGTCTGCAAACGAGCAATGGAGAAGTTGCAGATCATTACAGGTATTTATTGAAAAAGATAGATTTGACATTGGATTAATTACTTTGCTTTAAACGTAGCAAATTAAGACTTCCGAAGTTTGAAAACTTTGGAAGTCTTTTTTTTGCGCCAAGTTAGGTGTTTGTTTTTTGCAGAAGTTTGAGTTAAATAAACCTGATGGAAGCGAACACGTAGCGGCAAACCTGTGTGTTTGCCCGAAGTAAAGCGGACAGCAGGACGAACATTAAAATGAAATAGTGTCTTTGCTTTTCAAATAAATAATAGATCCTTCGCTGCACTTAGGATGGAAGGTAGGTTAAAAAAATAGCCCGAACGCTTGTCCGAGCTATTGAGTGTTGTAAGTAAGAGGCTTGGCAAAATAGATTGCCACGTCGTGCCTCCTCGCAATGACGCGTGATTGTTATGCCATTGCTTCTTCTTCCATATAGCTTTCTAAAGGAGGGCAAGCGCAAATCAAAGAGCGGTCTCCGTGACTATCGTTTACTCTACCCACCGAGGGCCAGAATTTGTAAGCAGCTACATAAGGTAATGGGAAAGCAGCAGTTTGACGGCTATAACCGTGGTTCCACTCATTTCCAGTTACTACAGCAGCAGTGTGTGGCGCATTTTTCAATGGATTATCTACTTTATCTAAAGTACCAGTTTCAACCTCGCTAATTTCATTTCTGATGGCAATTAAAGCATCGCAGAAACGATCTAACTCGTGCTTAGGCTCACTTTCAGTTGGCTCAACCATTAAGGTTCCAGCAACTGGGAAAGAAACCGTAGGAGCGTGGAAACCATAATCCATCAAACGTTTAGCGATATCAACCACCTCGATACCGAAGTTTTTGAAACCACGACAATCTAAAATCATCTCGTGTGCACAACGACCATTCGCACCTGCATATAATACAGGGAAATGTTGTTCTAAACGAGCTTTCATGTAGTTGGCGTTTAAGATGGCATATTTGGTAGCATTAGTTAAGCCTTCAGCACCCATCATAGCGATGTAAGCGTGAGAAATTAACAAAATACTAGCTGAACCCCAAGGTGCAGAAGATACTGCTGGGATAGATTTTCCTTTTTCGATATCTACCACAGCGTGACCAGGTAAGTAAGGCACTAAGTGTGCTGCCACACCAATTGGACCCATACCAGGACCACCGCCACCATGAGGAATACAGAAAGTTTTGTGTAAGTTTAAGTGACAAACATCGGCACCGATATTAGCTGGGCTAGTTAAGCCTACTTGTGCGTTCATGTTGGCACCATCCATGTAAACCTGTCCGCCGTTTTCGTGGATTACTTTACAGATTTCGATGATACTCTCTTCGAATACACCGTGGGTAGAAGGGTAGGTTACCATTAAGCAAGAAAGGTTTGCTGCATGTTCTGCTGCTTTTGCTTTCAGGTCTTCTACGTCAATTTCACCTTTCTCGGTAGATTTAACTACAACGATTTTCATTCCGGCCATTGCTGCAGAAGCAGGGTTGGTACCGTGTGCCGAAGCAGGAATTAAAGCGATATTTCTATGGTGGTCGCCACGATCTTGGTGGTAAGCTCTAATGACCATTAAACCTGCATACTCGCCTTGAGCACCAGCGTTTGGTTGGAAACTCATGGCAGCAAAGCCTGTGATTTCGCTTAACCATTTATCCAACTCATCAAATACGGTGTAGTAACCTAGAACTTGGTCGGCAGGAGCAAAAGGATGTATCTTGCTAAACTCTGGCCAAGTTACTGGTATCATTTCTGTAGTTGCGTTTAACTTCATGGTACATGAACCTAAAGCAATCATTGAATGACAAAGTGATAAATCTTTAGTTTCTAATGATTTGATATAACGCAACATCTCATGTTCTGAGTGGTGCGAGTTGAATACTGGGTGTGTTAAATATGCAGAAGTACGTTGTAATTCAGCTGGAATAGTAGTGCTTACTTTGTTAACCACAACTACGCTGTCTGTAGCAATTGCTTTCACTTTAGAGAAGATACGAACCAATAAACTTACGTCTTCGAAGTTGGTAGTTTCATCTAAAGAGATGGTTGCTTTAGTACCTTGATAGTTTAAATTGATGTTATTATCTAAACAATCTTTATGGATGGCACCTTTTAAATCGCCTAGTTCAACTTCAATAGTATCAAAATAAGCTTTGTTGCTTACGTTATAACCTGCCGCTTTTAACGATTCTGCTAATGAAACCGTTAAACCGTGTGTACGCTCAGCAATTAATTTTAAGCCTTTAGGGCCGTGGTAAGCAGCATAAAAACCTGCCATAATAGCTAACAGAGCCTGTGCAGTACAAATATTTGAAGTCGCTTTATCTCTACGGATGTGTTGCTCACGAGTTTGCAAAGCCATACGTAAAGCGTAGTTTTCGTTGCTATCGATAGTTACACCAATAATACGACCTGGAATTGAACGTTTGTATTCATCCTTCGTAGCAAAAAATGCAGCGTGTGGACCACCAAATCCCATTGGAATACCGAAACGTTGCGTAGTACCAACTACTACATCAGCACCCCATTCTCCCGGAGGAGTTAATAGCGTTAAGCTTAACAAATCTGCAATTACGGTTAACTTTACGTTTTGTGCGTGTAAAGCGTTTGCTAAATTGCTATAGTTGTAAACTTCGCCATTACCTGCCGGATATTGTACAATAGCACCGAAAAACTCTGCCGTAGGCTCAAAAGTTTCGTGGTTGCCAATTACCAATTCGATACCGAAAGGATTGGCTCTTGTTTTAAGAATATCGATAGTTTGAGCGAAAATAGCTTCAGAAACGAAGTACTTATTGCCCTGCTCTTTTTTACGCAAGCTGTATTGCATAAACATCGCCTCGGCAGCAGCCGTACCTTCGTCTAATAGAGAAGCGTTTGCAATCTCCATTCCCGTTAGGTCAATAACCATGGTTTGGAAATTTAACAAAGCCTGTAAACGACCTTGTGCAATTTCTGCTTGGTAAGGCGTATATTGTGTGTACCATCCTGGGTTTTCGAATACGTTACGTAAAATTACACCAGGGGTGATGTTGTCATAATATCCTTGTCCGATATAAGATTTGAAAACCTTATTTAAAGACGCAGTTTGCTTTAAGGTTGTTAAATAATCAACCTCAGATTTTGCTTCTGGCAAATTTAAACCTTGCTTTAACCTGATAGTTGCCGGAACTGTTTGTTCAATTAATTCGTCGATAGAATTAACACCTACAGTTTCTAACATTGCCTTAGTATCGGCCTCGTTTGGCGCAATATGGCGGTCTTTAAAATTCTCTTGGTAATGGATGTTTAAGCTCATTGAATGCTAGCATTTTTAATGCCGCAAAGGTAAGAATTTTAAAGGAGATATTATCGTAACAAATCCTTAATAAAAGTGATTTTAGAGCTGATAAAATCTATGGTTTTTGTAGGTAAAAGGAGGGATGTAGGTTAGTGGTTAATATCAAACGTTTGAATTTCAACTTTGGTGATTTTAAACTGGGCGCAGTGTAGTTGAGAAATCTTTGGATTATAATAAATGTTTTTTGAAAAGCAGGTTTTGTTTTCCATAGCTCCCGATAGCCCTGCTATACACTTCTCCCGATGAAACCTATGCAAAGGGAAAGCATATCATTACAAACGTCATTAGAAGATTAAAATCGGGATCCGTTACTATCAGGTTTAGTTTACAAAATGCTGTGCTAAAATGTTAAGATAGCCACATCAAGCTCCTGTGTCGCCAATTTGAATTAGAAATTGCTACTCTCCTACGAGGATGCTTAGACCTATCAAAGAAGAGTTCGTAAACACATGCAATAGTAAAGGATATTGAAATCCAAATCTAACCCTCGTATAACCAGCCACACTTGCACTAAACAGCTGAGGCAAGGTCAAAACTGGAAGTAGTAACAGATTGGTTAAATTAAGTTCGAAATTGAATATATGCAACCAAGCGAACAAGACGCATGAAGTGTAATATATCATCTTAAAATTTCGTATCCAAAACTTGGTTAGATATGATTTAATAGTGTTTTTCCTAACTAGAAAATATATCAAGCCACCCATTAACAATGCAATACCTAATCTAACGAAAAATGTGTCGTCATATTCACTAAGTTTAACATGGAACACCAATTTTGTAATCAAATAATAAGTAGCGGCGGCAGAACTAAAGCTTAGGTATATGGGGTTAAATATCAAGGAAAGTCTGAATAACACTTCTTCAAATAGAGGAAGTAGTAGTCCGCCTACTAGTAGATATATTAACGGAGTAAAACGAGACGACATCGAAGCATCAGTAAGATTTTTAGGTTCATAAAAAGCACCAATGATACTTGCTATGGCAACGGAAAAGCTTATTTTTAAAATAAAAAGTATAACCGAAATTAGGATTTTCTGTGTTACACTTTTTTCGATTTTTGATAAATTTAAAGATGGATGAAATAGGAATTGAAAGAAATCGTTAAATGCTGATTTATAGAATTTAATATCAAATAGTAGTAATTTATCCATGTAGTTTGTTTGTCTAATTGAGATACAAACAAGCTTGAAATGTTACAGTATTTAGGTTTAATGTTGTAATATGCTGTTCGAAATCTATAATATCAAACTACTTATTGAGGAATTTTTAATTCCATTTTATTCAGAAATAAAAAACTTATTATATGCTTTGGAAGTTGCAAACTCTGAAGAGCAGGGTTTAATATATGTTTTAAGAATTAACGTTTTTTAAAATAAACGAAAAATGGTCATCACCAAGATAATGATTGACAAACCTGTATAAATTGTTTTTGTATGTTTAGCTAACCAATTTGGTAAATAGATGTCAAAATTGTCTTTTTCAGAGGAACTGTATTTACGAGCAAGTAAAGTTAATGGGCAGGTCCATTTAAAAATTACTAAAATCAATCCCTCTAATAAGATAAATCCCCAAGCTGCCCAGAACCAAAAATCTAAATGGTTAGTAATAACGGCATAGAATATATAAACAATTAGGATGTTATAAAATATCCATATTGCCGTATGTAGAATTTTAATATTTCTAAGATGTTGAGAGCTCAAATCAGTTGTTGTTTTTTTATTTATTTATTAGTGATAACGTCAAAAACCATCAGACAGGTTTGAATAAAGTTTCTTAGTGCTCACATCAATTGAAGTTCATAGATAACAATAATTTATGAGAAAGATTTCTCTATTTCGCTGCGCTTCAAATCGAAATGACGACTAACGTTTTAATTTTTTGGTTTTTAGTCTTTTATATTTAGTCTTAAGCCTTAATCTTTAGTCTTTAACCTTTAGTCCTTCGCCTTTAATCTTCAGTCTTTGGTCTTCAATCTATTTCCTCACTTTCCAACCTTCTTCCTTATCATATTTTAAGCGATAAGTTTTGGTTAAGAATTCGCTGTTCTCTTCTGGTTTGCTTTGAAAAGGAGCAAAAGGAGTATTTACTTTTTTAAGCGATACCGTTACTTTAGCAGTTGCATCATTTACTTTGGAGAAATCTACAGGTTTTTCCTCAGTTAGCTCATAGGTGACAGCTTTTACTGTGGCTTTATCTGCATCTTGTTTGAGTACAAATTCGCTGGCTTTCTGGGTAAGTTTAGCACTATAAACGTAACTGCTGTCTTTAGAAAGGAATTTCTTTTTTGAACTCAATAAGGTTAAAGTTATATAGCCTTCATTAGCCAATTTGCGATAATTTTCCAACTCTGCATATTCTTTTTCGGTATTGAATTTCAGCTCTCCAAAATCAAATCTGGTGGTTTTGTATTCGGGGTTTCCTTTTAGGTAAGTGATAATTACCTTGCCAGCTTCGTCTGTATTGATGGTGGAGTTGTTTTTGCAGGCAAAAAGGATAGTGGTTATTAGGACGATTAATATTATTTTTTTCATGATGTCGATTTCAATTTAATTTTCCTCCCTCTTCAATTTACTTCGTAGAGCTTCGGTTCTCCCTCCAAAGGGAGACACTTGATGCCTATGCGATATGCTCATTCCTCTCCTTTGGAGGGGTTAGGGGAGGCCGTTTATTTTCTAAAGCTATTCGCTTTCTTTAAATTTTCCAAATTTGGAAGGATCATTGATGATAAAATAATCACCACGCCAATCCATCTAATTAGGCTAACTTCTTCATGCAAAACCAATGCCGACATGCTCACAGCAACAGGTAGTTCTGCAGAACTTAGAATAGAACTTAGCGTTAAACCGATTTTAGGAATACCAGAAGCAAAACACAAAGGTGGAATTACCGTTCCGAAAACTGCTAAAATTAACCCCCATTTTAACAAGCTACCACCTAAGGCTCCATTAAACAAGAAAGTAGGAGGAAGTACCAAAAAAATCAATATACAAGCTCCGGTTATCATTAAGGCGCTTTTTTGTAAGGGTGGATATTCGTTGCCCAAATTGCCGTTCAGCATTAGGAAAATAGCGTAGCACAAGGCCGCTACCAAACCATAGCCAATGCCAACGATGTTTAGCTTGGCGGCAGATTGTTCAAAATAACCGCTAGCAGCAATGGTTCCCAATAATATCATGATAATAGCAAAGACCTGCAGGGAGTTAGGTTTTTTCTTGAAAAAAATAAACTCCAGTAGTACACTGATCCATACAAACTGCATTAAAAGAATAATTGCCACCGAGGCAGGAATTAACTTTACGCATTGATAATAGGTTAAACTCACCAAACCCGTGAAAGTACCTGCCAAAATGAGTTTAACCCAATGTGTTTTGATGATTGGTTTAGGTTTATCTTTGGCTTGTGTTTGGCGCTGAATGAGATAAACGCTCCACAATAATATAGCACCAAATAAAGCCTGTGTTCCTGTAACATCGCCTAAACTATATCCTTCGGCATAAGCCAGTTTTACGAAAGTAGATAGAATGCCAAAGCTACAGGCACCAAATAGAACGAGAATAATGCCTTTGAGCATAGTTGTGGTTAACTGTTTATTTGGTTAATCGGTTAACTGAGTTGTGCTAAATAACGTTTAATAGTTTCCTCTAAGCCCAAATAAAGGGCATCGCTAATTAGGGCATGACCGATAGAAACTTCTAATAATCCGGGAATGGTTTGTGCGAAATATTTGAGGTTGTGCAAATCTAAATCGTGACCTGCATTGATGCCGATACCCAGCTCATTTGCTTTATGTGCTGCTGCCAAGTAAGGCGCAATTGCTTTTTCTCTGTTGTTGTAATATTGTTGAGCGTAAGCTTCGGTATAAAGTTCTATTCTGTCCGTTCCTGTTGTTAAGGCTGCTTCTACCATCTCAACCACAGGGTCAACGAAAATAGAAACACGAATGCCCGCATTTTGGAAAACAGTCACCATTTCTTTTAAGTAATCTTGATGTTTAACGGTATCCCAACCGTGGTTAGAAGTAATCTGACCTTCGGCATCTGGTACCAAGGTAACTTGAGCAGGTTTGTTGGCCAATACTAAATCCACGAATTTTTGTTCACGGCAATTGCCCTCTATGTTAAATTCGGTAGCAATTACAGCTTTTAAATCAAAAGTATCTTGGTAACGGATATGGCGTTCATCTGGACGCGGATGCACCGTAATGCCTTCTGCGCCAAATTTCTCGCAATCTAACGCTACTTTAACCAAATCAGGATTATTGCCGCCTCTGCTGTTGCGTAGGGTTGCAATCTTGTTGATGTTAACCGATAACTTTGTCATGGGGCAAAGATAGGGTTTAGCCACGGATGCACAGATAAAAATAAATTGATTTGAGATTTATATTATATTTTGAGTACCTGTTGTGCATTTAGCCACAGATGCACAGATTTTTTTTTAAAATAAAATTGAAGCAAAAATATTGTCGCTCAATAAAGGTTTTTAGTTCAAAAGTTCAGTTTTTGTATGTTTTAAATCTGTATTTCATTTGTGTATCTGTGGCTAAATCTAATAAATGCACAAGAGACTTTGAGTATATAATTTTAAATAAATCTGTGCATCTGTGGCTTTAAATTATTTAGACTTCGGTTTTTTGGTTTTCTTGGTGTCTGCAAGCTGGATTGATTTCGCTTTAAACCTTCCTTCAACTATCTCACCAGTTACGGTTGCCTTTCTAATAGCGTTGCAAAAACCATCGTCTGCATGGGCATCGCCAAAATCATTGATACCTCTGCCATCTACGAAATAAGGCTTTCCGTCAATTTTAACAGCTAAATCGCAGCCTTTACCATCCATTTTAAACATACATTCGCCACAAGCAATTTCTACCTGCTTTTTCTCGATTTTAGTTGCTTTGGTTGGAGTTTCTTGTGCGTTGGTTATAAATACAAATGTTGCAAATAATAGGAATATGCTTAATTTTTTCATGATTGTTGATTTGGTATTACAAATATGGTAATTATAAGCTTTTTCTTTTAATGATTTATATCAAGTCTTTGCGTCACTTTGCGAAGTCCTTTTTCTCTTTGCATTAAATTAACCGCAAAGGATTTTGAAGTTTCGCAAAGAACGTGAAGATGTGGCGGTTAACTTTGTTAATCTTTTAGGCTTAGGATAGTAGATTGACAAAGTTAGTTTTTAGTACAGGCGTTGCGTTTTAAACCTGATTGTAGCGGATGCCGATTTTATCGGCAGAAGCGGAAAGCAGGGCTACCATTTGCGATGGAATGATAGCCCTGCTTTTCAGTCATAATTTTTAAAATTATATTTTTAGATTTCTCACGTGCGTTCGAAATGACGACCGAGTTGTCTAGTTTTTCTACGCAATCACTTGCTGTAAATGTTTCACTTTTTTCTTATAACTCCAATAGAATACAATTGGATACACAAACAAATTAAACAGTGTGTTTGTAATTAAACCACCAATAACCACCACGGCCAAAGGTTTGGAAGCTTCGGAACCTATTCCTGTAGATAATGCTGCTGGTAACAATCCAATAGCTGCCATTAGTGCTGTCATAATTACGGGACGCATTCTGGTAGCAATACCATCTTTAATAGAGTCTGCAAAAGTCCAAGTTGGGTGGTGCTTTAGCTCTGCAATGTTGCTTTTGAACTTTGTGATGAGGATTACACCATTCTGCACGCAAATACCGAACAGTGCGATGAAACCAATACCCGCAGAAATATTGAAGTTAATACCCGTAGCGAGCAGTGCTAAAATACCACCAATCATTGCAAACGGAACATTATTGAGCACTAGCAAAGCATCTTTCACGTTTCCGAATAAAATGAACAGGATAAAGAAAATCAATAATAAACTAATAGGAACTGCTTGAGAAAGCTGCTTGCTCGCTCGCTGCTGATTTTCAAAATCTCCTGCCCATTCTAAACGGTATGGCTTTGGTAACTTAATTTCTGCATTTACTTTTTGCTGCGCTTCGGCAATTACACTTCCCATATCGCGACCACGGATAGAGAATTTAATAGCACCGTAACGGGTATGTTTGTCGCGGTAAATCATACTTGGACCAGTAATTTTCTTAATTCTGGCAATTTCGCCCAATGGCACTTTTGAACCCGAAATGGTAGGCACCCGCAAATTAGCAATAGCCGTTTCGTCATTTCTAAAATCTTCTGGGTAACGGATAATGAGATCGAATTTCTTCTCGCCTTCGTAGATTTGCGTAGCAGCTTTACCACCAATGGCCATTTCTACTACAGCGTTGGCATCGGCTGTGCTTACGCCGTACAAGCCCATTTTACGCTGACTTAAATCTATCTGCAACTCTGGCTGACCTAAGTTTCTTAAAATTCCTAAGTCTTCGATACCATCTACTGTTTTTAAGATATTGAAGATTTTCTCTTCTTCTTGCTCGATGAACTCGAAGTTATCTCCAAAGAGTTTTACAACGATAGAACCTTTCACGCCAGAAACGGCTTCCTCTACATTGTCAGAAATAGGTTGCGAGAAGTTTAAGCTAATGCCTGGAAATCCTTTCAGTTTCTCCTGCATGCGTTCAATCAGCTGCTCTTTGGTCTGTTTTCGCTTCCATTCTTTCTTTGGGTAGATGTCGACATGGAACTCCATATTGTAAAAACCAGTTGCATCTGTTCCATCGTTAGGTCTACCTGTTTGCGATAAAACCTGCTTTACTTCCTCGAAACTTAGGAAGATTTTACGCATCTCGTTCGACAGCTTTTTGGTTTCATCTAAGGAAATACTCAGTGGTCCAGTAGCACGGACATAGATAGAACCTTCATCAAGATTCGGTAAAAATTCACTACCTAAGAACTTGAAACTAAAAATTCCGACAATTAAAACAACAATAGAAGTGTAAAATGCAATCTTTTTGAATTTGAAGCACTTATCGTAAGCTTTTAAAGTGTATTTGGTGATGAATTCTAGAAAGATATTGTGCTTTTCTTTCACATTCTTCTTTAATAAAATACTAGCCATGGCCGGCACCAAGGTAAAGGTGAGCAATAACGCACCTAATAAGGCAAAACTCAGTGTCCATGCCAATGGCGAAAACATTTTACCTTCTACTTTTTCGAAGGTGAAAATAGGCATCAAACCTGTAATGATAATTAGCTTTGCGAAGAAAATTCCTTTACCATTCTCTAAACAAGCTTTTTTGATTAAGCCCAACTTGCTGATTTTGTTGAACTTTTCCATACCCACTTTTCGGGCTTTTTGGTCGAGCACAACGAAAATCCCTTCTACCATGACCACTGCACCATCTATAATAATCCCAAAATCGATGGCACCCATAGATAATAAATTGGCCGACATGCCTTTCATTTTCAAACAAATGAATGCAAACAACAATGCCAAAGGAATAACGATGGACACGATGAGGGTAGTTCGCCAATCGGCCATGAAAAGGAATACGATAACGGTTACGAACAAGATACCTTCGAACATATTGCCCATTACGGTGTGTGTAGCGAAGTTTACCAAATCTTCACGATCGTAAAACGATTTGATTTTTACATCGTCTGGCAGGATGTTTTCGTTGATATCTTCAATCTTGATTTTCAAGTTTTTGATGACTTCACTTGGATTTTCGCCCTTGCGCATCACAACAATGCCTTGCACCACATCGGGGTCGTTATCTCTACCTACCTGACCTAAACGTGGTAGGGCAGCTTCGGTAACTTCGGCGATGGTTTTTACATAGATGGGGATGCCGTTGTAATTGTCTACGACAACATTGTTAATTTCTTCGATGTTGTTTAGTACACCGATACCTCGCACTACGTAGGCTTGTCCGCCTTGCACAATCACATCGCCACCTACGTTAATGTTACTTTTAGAAACTGCTTCGAACAGTTCGGTAGCAGTAACATTGTATTGTATCGCTTTTTGTGGGTCAACCGTAATTTGATAAGTCTTTACTTCGCCACCAAAACTAACGACATCAGCAATGCCAGGAACTGATAATAGTTCCCTTTGGATCGTCCAATCTTGAATGGTTTTCAGTTCTTTAACTGATTTTTGGTCGCTGCTTAATGTATAACGGAAAATCTCGCCAGTTGGACCATAAGGTGGCTGTACTTCGGGCTGAATGCCTTCTGGCAAATCTGCTTCTTCGATGTGATTGTTCACTTGCACTCGGGCAAAAGCGTAGTCTACCTCGTCATCAAAAGTTATTTTTACAATAGACAACCCGAATAGGGAAGAAGAACGGATACTCGTTCTTTTTTCTGTAGGGTTCATTGCTATTTCTAGCGGACGGGTTACAAACTTTTCTACCTCTTCGGCACTTCTGCCTGGCCATTGCGTAATGATGGTAACGTTGGTATTGGTTACATCTGGGAAGGCTTCTATAGTAGTTTTCTTAAAACTCAAGTAGCCCGCCAATACCAATAGAAAGGTGGTAAAAAAGATGAAATATTTATTCTTTAAAGAAAACCCGATAATGGTTTTGATGAATTTATTCATGTTGTTTTTTACTTGTTCGTCATCTCGAACGCAGGTGAGAGATCTCTAAGCTAAGGACTACTAACTAACAGATTTAGCGTTGCTTTCTTTCAGTTCTCCTCATACTTCGTCGAAATGACGGCATATGGAAATTACTTCAAACTCTCGAAAAGAAACACCTGTTTAGATGCCACGACCTTATCTCCAGCGTTTAAACCTTTACTCACATACGTGCGATTGCTGGTTTTACGACCAATCTCTATCTCTTGTACTCGTATTTTTTCCTTTGGATCTAACACCAGCACATAGTTCTTATTCTCATCGAATATCACCGCTTTAGGATTGATTGAAGGTAAATTGATATCTGATTTTGCAGCTACTTTCACGGTCGCCATCATGCCTGGTTTTAAGCTTAAATCTTTGTTGGAAATGCTTACCCTTGCATTAATTACCCTACTTTCATTATCAATTGTATTGTAAATGCGTTCAATTTTGCCTTTGTATGGTTTTTCAGGATAAGACAATACAGATACTTCTACTTCATCGCCTTCTTTCAGCATTGCAAACTCCGATTCGTAAATGTTGATGACTGCCCAAACATTTGATAAATCTGCCACTTTAAATAAGGCATCTTCGTTGTCGGGACGTAATTGCATATAGCTATTTACATTCTTTTCAATAATAAAGCCAGCAATGGGTGAAATGAGGTTGTAATTCCCTTTGGCGTTGCCGCCATTCAGCCTCAAAGTAGTTTTTGCACGTTGTAGTTCAGCCTTTTTAATGACCAAATCGTTTCTAACTTCTTCAAGTTCCTTTGCAGAACTTAATCCGCTATTATATAGTTCTTCTGTTTGTTTCAGTGCTCGTTCTGCAATTTTCAACTCTGCTTCGGCGCTAATTACTTCTTTATCGAAACCAGCCATTTCGGCACTGCTTACAGTAGCTAGTAATTGTCCTTTATTTACTTTATCGCCAATTTTTACATTTACTGCGCCTACAATACCACTTACCATTGGGTAAATGGAAGCTTGTAGGTCGTCATTTGCGGTAATCTTTGCCGAAAAATTTAGATCCATGCGGTTATTTGGCGACTGCACCGTATCGATCAATAGATTACTGATGAGCGAATCTGTGACTTCAAATTTATCATCCTTAACAGTTGTGTTAGTTGTTGTGCAACTTTGGGAAATGATAGCCAATAAGACAAGAGTGAAAATTGAATTTTTTAATGATGAAAAATAAGACATGCTTTATTTGAATATGCTGGTTCCGGTAACAAAATTGATTTCTTCTTTAGCGTTGATACGCTCGTATTGCAGCTGATTGAACTGCAGAACACTTTCCTTGTACGATTCGTAAAAATCAAGGAACTCTAACAGACTAATGTTTCGTTTAGCAAAGTTATTGGTCACTTCGTCTATCAGTTTCTGATAATCTTGGTTAAATTCTTGATCTCTACCTGCGAATAGGCTTTCGATACGCTGAATATTTTGAAGAGCTTTAAAAACTTCGTTTGATAGCGTATTTTCTACCTGATTGTAAACAGTCTGTTGAGCTTCTATCGCTATCTTCGCCTTTTTAATCTCTCCTTGGTTTCTGTTAAAAAGTGGAATAGGAATGCTAATTCCAATTCCTGTATATTTTTCTGGATAACTTCCTTTCAAATCGTAAACCAGTGAAAGCTGCACATCTGGAATGGCGTTTGCCTTTTGTAATTTAAGGTTCTGCTGTGCATAGGTGATTGCAGTTTGTGCCGATTTTAAATCTATCCGGTTAGTTTTTGCAGAATCTAACAATAAAGTATAAGCTAATGGTGATGGTTTTGCTTGTTGTTCATCAATAACTACAGTTTCAATTATCGTATTTGAATTTACTTGTGTAAGTAGTTTAAGCTCGGCAGAAAGTTCGTCTATTTCTGTATTGATTTGATGATATTCTGCCTGCAAACTATATAGCAACGATTTGATACGAATGATATCCTTATTGGCGATATTGCCTAAACTTAACTGCTTATCAGATGCTTTAAGCAATTGTTCTAAAGCTTTACCCTGACTGCCGTAAATTTTTGCCGATTGCTGTGCTGTATGTAACTTGAAGAAGGTACTACGTAATTGGTACCGCAGTGTGCGCATCAAATCGAAATACTCAAATTCTTCTAGCTTTACTGCAGTATTTGCCAACTGTATGCTTTTGTTACGCTTACCAGCCAACTTAAAAAGCTGTGACACTTGCGTATTAAACTGCCCAGTTGCGTAAGAAGTTTCTAGAAATCGCTTGGTTTCATGATTGTACAATAGATTTTCGTGAGTAATTTCTGGATTGTCGAACAATTTCGCCGTAATCACATCGGCCTTTGCCTGTTCAATTTCATATTTTGCTAACAAAAGTTGATAATTGTTGATTACAAAAAGCTTTTCGGCTTCCGTTATACTTAATTTTAGGGTGTCTTGAGCTATAGAGGCTTGTGCAAGCCCAAAAGTGCAACAGATGAATAATAACTTGATTTTCATTGTTGCCAAAGCTATTTTGACGGAATTAAACGCAAATTAAATCGAAATTAAAAAGCGATTAAAATGGTTTAGCAGTGTAAAATTCCCTCTCATTTTCAAGAAGAGGGTTAGGGTGAGGTTTGTTGCCCCTCTCTGTCTTCGGCATCTCTCCCCAAGGGAGAGATTAGTATTTTTGAAATGTTTAGTGCTAAACAAAAAATCCGACTGTTGATTTACAATCGGATTTCTTTTTCAATATTTAAGATATGCTTATTTAGCCTGCATTTTACTAACAGTAGTATTCAATGCATTTTTGATTTTCTCTGTGGCACTTTTTAAAGCAAGATCATAAGTGTTGCCTAAGTCGCTGGCTACGATTGAAGGTTTACCCTCTATTTTTGCTTCTATTAAACATCTTTTGTCGTTTAAACCGTCTTTACTGCCATTTTCATCAGATAAATGTACGTCTATCCGAGAAATATGACTGCTATATCTGTCTAAATCTCTTGTTAGTTGCGCTTTAATTTGCGTTTCGTAAGGTTGGTGAATAGTTAAATTCTTATCGGCATTTAATTGAATATTCATATTTAGGTATTTTAAGTGTATTAAATTAACAAATAATGAATAGCCTTGTTTTTACATAGCGAAGGATTTCTTAAATTCGTTATGGTTAAGTTAATTATGTTATCCATCATCTCGGTTGGCGTGTCATGTCGAGTTTCGAGACATCTACTTATAAGATTTTAAATAGATCCTTCGCTGCGCTCTAAATGACAAATTGTCTAAACTTAACGCCATAGTTACGCATTGTTTAACGTATTAAGTTTCTCAAAAGCTATGTAAAAACCTAACGTAAAAGGTAGTTCCTTGATCTCTAGATGTAAAACTCAACTCGCCTTTGGCCAAAGTGATAATCTTGTGTGCCATGTACAAGCCCATGCCATTTCCTTTAAGGTTATTATCTTTGGCAGCACTATAGAATGGTTCGTAAATACGATTTCCAGTTTCTGCTGAAATGCCAGGCCCTTGATCTTGAATGGTGATTTCAACATACTGGCTATCTGTACTTAAAGCACAATAAACATCCTTTTGGTTCGAAAACTTAAAAGCATTGCCGATAATATTGTTCAATGCAATTTCTAATAAAGATTTGTTGAATACTAGGGTTAATTGTTCGCCATCGGTAGGGAGGTTTTGTAAATCTATGTTCAGTTGCGCTCTACCATTATTCTTTTTGTTCCAATGTGTTTGTATATTCCAAAGTAGTTCATCTATCCTGAACCGTTCTGTTTGTAGATTGCCCAATTCCAGATCTGCCTGTGCCAAGCTCATTAAGCTGTTAATAGTTGCGTTCATTTTATCTGCATCTTCAATTACAGAAAGCAGTGCTTTTTGGTAATCCTCAGCGTTTCTTGGCTGGCTGAGCGCAATCTCGGCTTCCATCAGTAAACTGGTAATTGGTGTTCTCAATTCGTGAGAAGCATTGGCTACAAACGTCTTTTGTAAAATGAAAGCTTGTTCCAAGTGGTCCATTAACTGGTTAAAGTTTTGAGCCAAGAGGTTAATCTCGTCCTTGTTTTTGGTTTCTTGAACTCTAAAATCTAAGTTGCTCGATTTAATCTTTTTTACTTCCCCAATAAACACATCTAATGGTTTTAAGATACGTTTGGCAATCCATCTCGAAGAAAGTAGCAAACCAGCGGTGATGATAATGAAAGTCAAAATCATGCTGTTTCTCAATTTATCGATACGAGAATAGCTACTTTGGTCTATGGCAGAGGCGAGGATCACAAAATCACCTTGATTATCTTTGTAGAAAATACCAACGGTTTGCCGCAGACCTTCCTTGATACGTATTTTCTTCGCCTTACGTACTCGATTAATTAAATCGTTGGTCCAAAACTGCTGGTTGTCCTTAATGAAACTCGCCTTGTTCTTTTCATCGTAAATACGAACAACCTCGCCATTTAAAGTTTCCAAATATTCTGTTTTTACTCTTCGGAGCGAATCTGCCGAGATCTCATCTGCTTCTAGATAAAGTTTAGCGTTAATAAAAGCTCTATCATTTAAACGATCGTAGAAATCGCTTTCCAAGAATTTAACGAAAATGAAATAAACCGCAAATAGCACAGCCAAAAGTACCGTGGTACTCACTAACGTAAAATATAAGGCTAATCGGTCTTTAATTTTCATCAGTTTTATTTAAAAATGTAACCCATCCCAATTTTAGTATGGATCAACTTTCTGTCGAAGCCTTTTTCCAATTTATTACGTAGGAAATTGATATAAACATCAACCACGTTAGTTCCTGTATCAAAATTCACGTCCCAAACTTGTTCTGCAATGTATTGTCTAGAAAGCAAACGGTTGGGGTTGCGCATAAAAAGCTCTAGCAGGTGAAATTCCTTGGCAGTTAACTCAATAATCTGGCCAGCACGTTTTACTTCCTTGCTTTGGATATCCAATATCACATCCTCAAATTGTAGTTGTTTATTTACGCTTGTAGTATTGAGGTTTTGCCGGCGTAACATCGCTTCTATACGTGCCAGTAATTCTCTAAAGTGAAAGGGTTTGATCAAATAATCATCAGCACCTGCTTCTAGGCCATTCACCTTATCATCTATGGTACCTAGGGCTGTTAACATTAAAATAGGGGTGTGGTCGTTGTTTTTACGTAGCGTTCTGCAAACTTCAATTCCCGTAATTTCGGGCATCATTACATCTAAAATGTACATTTGATAGTTGCCTTTGCCAAATACTTGCAGAGCCTGTGCACCATCACTTACCATCTCCACTTCATAACCGTTTTCTTCTAAGCCATTTTTGATAAGGCTGGCTATTTTATGATCGTCTTCCGCTAATCCTATTTTATACATGGTTTCAAAAATAGCGTTTTTAATTTATGACGGTAAAACACGTTTATGTCATCTCTCAATTTATTATAGGTATATCGGGAATTATCGATATATATTTGTGGTAATGAATCAAGTGGAAGTATTTAAAGCACTAGGAAATAAGAATAGGTTACAGATTTTAACATGGTTGAAAGATCCTGAGCAACATTTTATAGACTACACACCCGCTTGTAAAGATGTGGATGTTGGCGTTTGTGTAGGTCATATCCACAAAAAATCGGGACTAACGCAATCTACCATTTCCGAATATCTGGCGGTATTGCATCGTGTTGGCTTAGTTTCGGCAACCAGAATAGGGCAGTGGACTTACTACAAGCGCAACGAAGAAACCATTTCAGCATTAGGCAACTTGATTGATACTATATAGAAATTAGAAAATGAGCGAAAAGAAATCTACAGCTGCCGATGACTTGTCCCGAACTAAATTCGGGAAATCGGCACAAGTTGTACCTTACTCGGTACTTGATTTAGCTGGCGTTAGAGATGGACATGACATAGCAGATACGTTCAGGAACAGTGTTTCCTTAGCACAACATGCAGAAAAATTAGGTTACAACCGCTATTGGTTGGCCGAACATCATAACATGATCAGCGTGGCTAGTTCGGCTACCTCGGTGTTGATAGGTCATATTGCTGGTCATACCAATACTATTCGTGTAGGTTCTGGAGGTGTGATGCTACCCAACCATACGCCACTAATTATTGCAGAACAGTTTGGTACACTAGCAACTTTGTATCCCAATAGAATTGATTTAGGTTTAGGGAGAGCGCCAGGTACCGACCAATTGACCGCTTTCGAGATTAGGGGAGAGCGTTTTCACTCACCGCAGCAGTTTCCGCAAGATGTTCGTAAATTACAGCAATACTTGGGAGATGATAACTACGACAGCAAAGTACGGGCAATTCCTGGTGAAGGAACCAATGTGCCTATTTGGATTTTAGGTTCGAGCACAGAAAGTGCACACTTGGCAGCATCTTATGGTTTGCCTTATGCTTTCGCAAGTCACTTTGCACCCACTTATTTTTTCGAAGCGATTGAGATTTATAGGAAGAATTTCCGTCCATCAGCTGTGCTAAAGGAACCTTATGTGCTTTCTTGCGTAAATGTGGTAGCTGCAGATACTGATGCCGAAGCAGAGCGATTAGCTACTTCGTTAAAGATCTTATTCTCCGGAATTGTAACTAACAAACGCCGACTTTTACAGCCACCTGTAGATAGCATGGAAGGCTTATGGAGCGACATGGAGGAAGCTGCCGTAGAGCAAATGCTAGATTTTAGTTTTATTGCCGGGCCTGATAAGTTGAAGGAACAGTTGCATTCGTTTATCAATCACACCAAAGTGAACGAACTGATGGTGACGTCGCATATTTATGACCATGCCGCAAGATTGAGGTCTTATGAGTTGGTGGCCGAAGCGTTGAAGGGATAGATTATAAGGATACAAAAAGCGCTTGCTGAATTATTTCGGCAAGCGCTTCTTATATATTAACCTAAGTGCCCCTTGGTTTAATGTATTCTAACGCTTCGGGTCCCTTTGTAATAGCGTAAATAAATACTACGATCATTACAATGATTGTAAGTACAAATAAAAAAGCAACAACTAAACCGAGGCTTGCTAAAACTCTCCATATAATCTGTTTTAGTGGTTTGTCAGGATAAAAGCCTCTAAAAAACCATAAAAGTATAAATGGTACTGTTATGCTTGACAGATTGATGGCATATAAAATATAATTGGAGTGCCTTAAAATATACAGTATGGGATAAAGAAACACAATATTAATCAATGTGTAAGTAGATAGAATATAGGCGTTCATCACCACATGCTCATAATAATTATTTTTCCACTTTAGAAAAGCTAACCATGTTACACATGCAAAAACAGGAATGAGGCACAACATAAAAATTGAGCTATAGCTGGATGTGATAGTAGTGTAATCATTCATAAACTTTGAGTTCAAATGATTACTGGAAAGAACTTCCCTCAATATTTTTTCCAAGCCGATAATCTTGAAAGTAATAAAAGCTGATATACCACTAAGAACAAATGTTAGTAATATAGGCTTGTAATGATTAACCCTATTGCCATTTATAAATTCTCTAGCTGTTTTGCCAGGATTTTTAACCAATTTTTTAATAGTGTAAAGAAAACCTTTGTTGGTATGGATCAGTAGGTATTGAAGTTCATCAGTTACGTACTTTTTATCAATTCGTTTAAATCTCTTCTGACCACAATTACTGCAGAAATTTTCATTGATAGAATAGTCGCAGTTAAGACAGGTATTTGCCATAATTTAAGTAATGCAATATTATTGTTGACGGGTTTTAAGCTCTTTATTTAGTAAAGTTAACTGTATGAACGAGGGCAATAAAGTCATTGGTAAAATTGCCATCGGTATAATAGTTTTAAAGTATACTTGGTGATGTAAAAGTAGATAGCAACGCCTAAAAGCACTACCCACATCATACCGAATGCAATAAGTACACCCTTTAATAGATCTCGTTTCTTAACTAGGCTTTCGGTGCTCAGGTCAGCAAAGGGATTTTTCTTCATTGTTTACTTATAAATTCGTTCGTTTGATGTGCAAATATAACCTATTTTGAAGCTATATGGAATAGTTTTCAATTGAGATAACAAAAGAGATTTCATTATGTGCCTAGCCTCATTAATTTCAATTTGTTAACAACCATACTGTAGATTAACGTAACTTAGATTTCCTTAAAAATAGATCATGTTGAAATTAAACACTATCGTACTAGCCTTCGTTACCATTTGTATATTTTCTTTAAATAGTTTTGCCCAATCTAAGAAATCCAAGAAAGTAAATAATAGAGATACAGTTAAAATTGTACCGAAAAGCGAATGGAAAGGGGTAGAGGGTAGACCCTACAAACAGCATGTTCCAGTTAAAATTACCGTTCATCATGAAGGTGGTAAATTGCTTACCGTAAACGATGATGCCAAGCAACGATTGAAAAATATTCAAACTTGGGGAATGGGACCTGATAGAAAATGGGCTGATGTTCCATATCATTTACTAATTACACCAGACGGTACTGTTTTGGAAGGTAGAAATCCTTTAACGGTTGGCGAAACAAACACAGAATATGACCCCACTGGGCATTTATTGATCTGCTTTTTGGGAAATTACAACGAGCAGAAATTAGATGAAAAGTTGCTGAAAGTGTTGACTGATTTGTTAGTGGATCAGTGCATCAAATATAATATTCCAGCAACTGAAATCTCTACACACCGCGACCACAGCAAGCAAACCACTTGTCCGGGAGATGATATCTACAGTTATTTCTCTAACGGTTTTATTGTGAAGGAAGTAGAGAAGGGGTTGAAGGAAAGAAATTAAAATTAATGCTTTAGAATGCTACGTCGCCTTTTGAAGTATCAGAGCTTGCTATCTGAGAGTTTACAAAAGATAATGTAAAATCTTCCTAGTCTATCTTGAGGATACTTGCTGGTGATGTCCCTTTTATTTTCTTTATGGAAGAGTAGAAAGTTGTACGAGAATTAAAACCCGACTTAATTGCTATCTCACTCATATCACCGTGTGCGTATTGGCCTGATTTCAGTAGTTTTATAGCCTCTTCTGTGCGTAACTCATTAATGTAGGCATAGAAATTTTTTCCAAACCCTCGGTTTAATATCAAAGACAACTCATGTGTGTTGATACCTACTTTGTCGGCCATGAGTTTTAAGTTTAGCAAAGGGTCTAAATGTATCTTATCTTTAGCTATAATTTTAGTAACCTTATCTTTTAAAATAGTAATCTGTTCATTGGTAAGTCTTTGGTTATCATTGGTACTTATCGTATCTAATTTATTTATGATATCTGAGGTTTCAAGTTCTGAGGGATATACAGCTCTTTGCCTCAATGCTGCTGCTGTAAAGTATAAGCAAAAAAGCAAGCAGATTAATTGCGATAACACCTGTCCTAAATTCCAATGTTTAATGAAGAGCCAAATAATTGCTACTACAAATGGTGCAACTATGAAATGACGTAACCAATTTAGGTCAGATCCTCTATCTGCCAGTAATTGTCTCATTTTAATTTTATGCTGCTGTAAAATTTTAATATTCAGAATAGCATAAAATATTCCTTGTATAAAAAAGAAATACTTTACAAGCCAAGCTATTTTAATATGAACTTCAATATTTGTTAACAAACCTACATGATGTAAAATAGAAAAGAACATAAATAGCACTGCTGGTAGCAAATGCAAATAAATAAATTTAGGCATACGGTTTGGATGCACGAATGCATATACCGAAAAATGAATAAATGGAAAAATCAACCATCTGGGAAATTCTGCTATTCTAATTAATATTGGCTCTGGTTTGGCTGTTAATTCTAATAAAAACTGTACAAATACAAGGCTAAGTAAAAAGAAAAATGCACCTAGCCATCTGTTAGCCAAATTATTTGATGTAGGTAAGCCTAGTATCAATAAAAAAGCGGCTAAGAAAAGGCTTCCAGCACTTAGTGATGTCAAAAGAAGAGTTAGTGAAGCTTCCATATCATTAAAATCTGCTTCAAATATAACATCTGGATACAAACAGACAGTCCGTGTGCATCCATCCGTACAGCTTACTTAGCTTATAGCTGTTAATTTACAAATAAAAAGATGAAACAGACTTCCTTTAGCCAGAAATTAACCTTGTGCCTAATCGCTGGGTTAGTAACCGGGGCCACCTTTAGGCGCTTAGGCTCCAAGTATTTGATCAATTATTTACCATTAGATGTCGTTTATATCCTCGCTTACATTGTCTTGTTGCTGGGTATCTTATTGGCTTTTGTATGGCATCATCAAGATAAGGCCAAACGAATTAACTTAGACTATTACAACGGTCTAAGACAGCTCATTGCTGTTGTTGTCGCAACAGACTTAATCATGTTTGGTATACAAAAGTTTTTAGGTTTGCAAATGATCGTGCCACTAGGTTTGCTAGATACACCGTTTTCATCATTCTCGGGAGAAAATCTTGTGTGGGCTTTCTTTAGGTATTCATATGCCTTTATTAGTGTAATTGCGCTCATGCAAATTATATCGGCATTGTTGCTATTTTATCCAAAAACAAGGTTGCTTGGATGTATGTTAGCTTTACCCATGTTTGTATTTATCTTGCTGATAGATTTCTTTTATGAGATGCCGATGGGTGTAATGCTTCATGGAGCTATCCTCTTAACTGCTATATTTTATTTTCTATTGCCACATTCCAAGCGCTTGCTATTTGCTCTTTGGGTAGATAAACCATTGATAAAACCGTCACAATTTTGGTTATGGACAGTGCCTTTAATTGTTGTACCTATCTTTTGTATGTTTCAGCTTCAACATCCAGATAAGCACCCCGGAATTACCGCCAAATATGCAGTTTCAGATTTGAAGATTGATAAAAAACAAGTTACGGTAAAGAGTTCGGCAGATAGTGTGCTAACTCATATCTATTTTGATTTAGATGATGACGTAGTATTTAGATGGAATGATTACCGACGTCAGCGGATTGGTAGGTATAAGTTGGGCAACGAAGGGAAAATTAGTATAGTATGGCGGTACCCTAATAGTAAATCTCCTGCTTTTGTAGGTAAGCTTGAGGTGGTTAAGGAAGGGTTGAAGCTAAATGGAATGATGGATGGCCAGTATTATGATATGTTGTTAATTAGAAGTAAGTGATTGCCCCTTTCTTGATCATTAATCACATAGCTAAGAAACGCAGTGTACTTAATGCAATTCATCTTAAACGTATAACATGAGTATTTATCAAATAACCATACTACACTAAATCTAACATACAATCGTTTGGAAGATGACGAAGCTGAAATTATTAACATAGATCAATGGATTTTAAAAGTATGTAGGTTAATTTTGCTGCATAAATTGATAATGAAATTAATCATCACTTAATTAAAGGAAAATGAGAAAATTACTTTTTGCGCTTCCAGCGCTTTTTTTACTAGCCTCTTGCGGAGGTTCATCTAACAATGCTAATACCACAACTGAGCAAGCCGCTGCTGAACAAAAAGGTGAGAGCTTCCTGGTAGATACTACCACTACTTCTGTAGATTGGAAAGGTGTGCACAAAGGCGGGTTAGCACCTCGTTGGGGTAAAATCAGTGTTTCTGCAGGTACAATCTCAGTACAAAACGATTCAATTAGCGGTGGCGACTTTATCATCAACATGAATTCACTTACAGTAGATCCTGCATCGGTAACTGAAGAAGGTAAAAAAGCAACAGATTTGGAAGGTCACTTGAAAAGTGCTGATTTCTTCGACGTAGCTAAAGCACCTACTGCTAAATTTGTAATCACCAAAGTTGAGCCTTATACTGCGGCAGCTGGCGAAAGCTTAGTAGCTGATCCAAATTACGTTATCAGTGGAAACTTGACCCTTAAAGACAAAACGTTAAATGTTACTTTCCCTGCTAAAGTTGAGGTAAGTGCTACTGATGTAAAAGCTACTGCCAAATTTGTAATCGACAGAAGTGCTTGGGGTATCAACTACAAAACTGAAGGCAGCCCAGAAAACTGGATGATCTCTAAAGATGTAGAGGTTGGTTTTACGCTTAACGCGAAAAAAAGCTAGTTTCATTTTAAACACACCTATATAATTAAGCAGCCTAGCGATATTTCGTTGGGCTGTTTTTAGTTAACGTCATCTCACCAACGCTAAACTACTTCTTTACCCATTACTTTGCATTTTAGCTTTGTTTCACTAATTTTGAAGCATTGAAAAAAGCACTACACATATTTTTACTTAGCTTCTATTTACTTTCGTGTACCGAATTACACGAACTGGCAAAGGTACCTGTGCTTGTTCAACATTATTTCGAACATAAAAATCTCGATAGCAAAATTACCTTCTTCGGTTATTTAGAGGAACATTATAACGATATCCCCCACACAGATAACGATGAGGATAGAGATAATCAACTGCCGTTTAAAACCCACGAACTTTTTGCCAGCAATACAGCCAGTCAGGCTTTGCCACCTTCTTTTGGGGTGATGCCTAAAAAGGCTTATCAAATTCTACCCAAACAAAAAATCTTAATCAATAACGATTATATTCCTAATTCGGCATTTGCCGGAAAAATTTGGCAACCGCCAAAGCTTGTTTCTTAACTACACATAGTTAAACTATTTGTTGGCTTAGTATGTAATTGCTAGTTGTCCGATTTTTATCGCGATAGCATGACATATACGAGCTATTTAGAAACGATTATCCCCATTTTTCATGCTGAATAGAATTATTGAGTTTGCCATCAAGAACAAACTCATTATTGGGCTATTTACCATTGCCCTTATCATATATGGCAGCTTCGAGTTGACCAAACTACCCATTGATGCCGTGCCTGACATCACTAACAATCAGGTACAAATTATTACCACTGCTCCATCGTATGGTGCTACAGATATTGAGCGATTGGTGACCTTCCCCGTGGAACAGGCCAATAGCAATATCGCTGGGATTAAAGAAATTAGAAGTTACAGTCGCTTCGGACTTTCCTTAGTAACCCTAGTTTTTAACGACGATGTAGACGTATATTGGGCACGACAACAAGTGGCTGAACGCTTGCTGGTAGTGCAAGAGCAAATCCCGAAGGGTATAGGCAAGCCAGAAATGGGACCTATTTCTACCGGATTGGGAGAAATTTACCAATATGCGGTAAAAGCCAAAAAAGGCTACGAAAAACGCTACGATATTACCGAGCTGCGCACCATTCAAGATTGGATAGTAAGAAGGCAGTTGTTGGGCGTTAAGGGCGTAGCCGAAGTAAGCAGTTTTGGTGGTAAACTGAAACAATATCAGGTTACGATAGACCCAAATAAACTTGTAGCGCACAACGTAACCATCAGCGAAATTTTTGATGCGCTAGAAAACAACAATCAAAATACAGGCGGTGCTTATATAGAGAAACAAGCTACAGTTCAATACATTAGAACAGAGGGTTTGATTGGAAGCAAAGAGGACATCGAGAATGTAGTAGTAAGAACAAATGAAGCTACCACACCGCTATTGGTTAGAGATATTGCCAATGTAGAAATCGGCTTTGCCACCAGATATGGTGCCTTAACTTTCAATGATGAAGGCGAAGTTTCTGGAGCTATTGTGATGATGTTAAAAGGCGCCAATAGCAATGTGGTGATTGATAACATCAAAGCTAAAATTGAGCAGATTTCTGAAACCTTGCCCGAAGGTGTAGAGATTGTGCCGTTTCTAGACCGCACCAGTATGGTAAACAATGCCATTAAAACGGTAGAAACCAATTTACTTGAAGGTGCGCTAATTGTTGTTTTTGTATTGGTGATTTTCTTGGGTAACCTAAGAGCCGGTTTCATTGTAGCTTCGGTTATTCCGCTTTCTATGTTGTTTGCCATTATCATGATGAACATTTTTGGTGTAAGTGGCAACCTCATGAGCTTAGGTGCGTTAGATTTCGGTTTAATTGTAGATGGTGCGGTAATTATTGTAGAAGCGGTAATGCACCAACTTGGTCATAGCAAAAAGTTTGCAGGAGTAACTTTTCTTAAACAAGACCAAATGGATTTGGAAGTGAAAAGTGCTTCTTCCAAAATGATGAACAGTGCCGTGTTTGGTCAAATCATTATCCTCATTGTTTATCTGCCAATTTTCAGCTTACAGGGTATTGAAGGAAAGATGTTTAAGCCCATGGCGCAAACTGTTGCTTTTGCCTTATTGGGTGCATTCATTTTATCGCTCACTTATATTCCCATGATGTCGAGCTTATTCTTGAGCAAGAAAATCAAGACTGAACCGAACATTTCTGACAAGGCAATGGCTAAAGTAGAAAATCGCTACGAGAAGCTGCTTCAAAAAGTGTTGGGTTTCCCTAAAACTGTGATCGCAATAGTGTTGGGTTTGTTTGTAACTGCTGTTGTAATTTTAGCCAATTTGGGTGGCGAGTTTATTCCATCAATAGAAGAGGGCGATTATGCGGTAGAAACGAGGGTGCTCTCTGGCAGTAACCTAAACACTTCTATCGAGAATATCCAAAAGGTTGCAGGTATCCTTAAAGCAAGATTTCCAGAAGTGAAAAATATTGTAACCAAAATAGGTAGTAGCGAAGTGCCTACAGAACCGCTACCAATGGATATGGGCGATATGATCATCAACCTTAAGCCTAAAAACGAATGGACTTCGGCGAAAACTTTCGACGAATTGTCTGAAAAGATGGGTGAGGCAGCAAGTGAAGTGCCCGGAGTAACTACCAGTTTTCAATTTCCAGTGCAAATGCGTTTTAACGAGCTGATGACCGGAGCCAGACAGGATGTAGTTTGTAAGATTTTTGGGGAAGATTTCGACACGTTGGCATTGTACTCTAAAAAGTTGGGCAACTTAGTAAAAACGGTAAGAGGCGCTACAGAACTTTATGTAGAGCAGATTTCGGGCACACCGCAAATTGTGATCCAGTACAATAGAGCTACTATTGCACAATATGGGCTTAACATTGCCGATATCAACAGAAATGTAAATACGGCATTTGCCGGACAAAGTACAGGTTTGGTATTTGAAGGCGAAAAACGTTTTGACTTAGTAGTTCGTTTGCAGAACGATAAACGAAGAGATATCAAGGATGTGCAAAACCTCTTGATACCAACTCCAAATGGCAATCAAATTCCTTTATCGCAAGTGGCTGATGTTGCCTTAGTAAATAGCCCAAGCCAAATCCAAAGAGAAGATACCAAGCGTAGAATTTTGGTAGGTTTTAATGTAAGCGGCAGAGATGTAGAAAGTATTGTTAACGAACTACAGGAGGAAGTTAAAACAGAAATTAAACTGCCAACGGGTTACAGCGTTACCTACGGTGGCTCTTTTGAAAACTTAAACGAAGCCAAATCTAGGTTGATGGTGGCCGTTCCCGTTTCCTTAATTCTCATTTTCTTATTGCTTTATTTCGCCTTTGGATCCATCAAATACGGCTTACTGATTTACACGGCTATTCCCTTATCTGCAATTGGCGGTATTTTCTTGTTGGCGCTTCGCGGATTACCCTTTAGTATCAGTGCCGGCGTGGGGTTTATCGCATTATTTGGTATTGCCGTACTCAACGGAATTGTATTGGTGGCCGAATTCAATAATATTAAAAAAACAGGAGAACAGGATATGAAGAAAGTAGTATTAAAAGGTACTAAAACCCGCTTAAGACCGGTGCTTATGACCGCCTTTGTGGCATCTTTGGGTTTCTTGCCAATGGCGATAAGTAACGGTGCCGGAGCTTCGGTACAGCGCCCTTTAGCTACTGTGGTTATTGGCGGATTAATGATTGCCACCTTGCTCACTTTATTTGTATTGCCAATATTATATGTGAGCTTTGAAAAGGGCTTGTTGCGCAAAAGGAAACTGCCACAAGTTGCCACATTGCTATTGCTGTTCGTTGGTTTTTCTATAACTGCCAGCGCTCAACAAAACATCACGCTAGATGCGGCTTTAGACAGTTTGTACAAGAACAACATTAGCTTAAAAAGCAGTAAGCTAAAAGCCGATTACAGCCAACAATTGAGCAAAACAGCAACCACCATTGCGCCGCTGAACGTAAACGGCGAATATGGAAAATTCAATAGTAATTTGGTTGATAATAGGTTGAGTGTTAACCAAAGCTTCAGTTTGCCAAATGTGTATGCAAGGCAGAAAGATAAGTTGGTAGAAGATTGGAAAACTGCTTTACTGCAAAGAGATTTAAGCAAAGCTGAATTGACTAAAATAACGACGCAGGTATTCTATGAGCTGCTGCTGCTAGAGCAACTGCAAAAGCTCTACTTACAGGCCGATAGTTCGTATAAAAAACTAAAGCAGTTGGCAGAACTTAGATTGAAAAGCGGAGAAAGCAACCTGCTTGAAAAGGCCAGCGCCGAAAATCAGTTGTTACAGGTAAATACAAAATTGAGAAGCCTCAAAATACAGGAATTGGTGTTGCAACAACAACTGGCATTCTTGCTCAATACCAATCAAATCTTAAAACCGAAAGCAGCCGCTTTAAAAATGAGAGCTAGCTTTGCCGATACCTTGGTATGGGCCAATCATCCTTTAATTAAACTGCAACAGCAGGAAGAAAAAGCAGCTTTGGCAACTACAAAAGTGGAACAGTCTAAATTATTGCCAGAGTTTAATGTAGGTTACAACAACACAACACTTAGAGATGATATCAACTTTGATCAAAGCGATCGTTTTCAGTCGTTCCAATTAGGTTTAAGTATTCCATTGTTTGGAGGTTCGCAGCGAAACAAAGTGAAATCGGCAAAGACTTACCAAGAGTTTAGAAAATCGGAAACAGCGAATGCGAGCAGGCAAATTAGTACGGCTTTGAAAGCCGCTTATACCCAATATCAAGAGCAACTATTATTGGTGCAAAGCTTAGAAAAGGATGGTTTAAAAACAGCGCTTGAAATTACTTCGACTTTAAATAAACAGTTGAAAAATGGTGAGATTAACTATTTAGAATGGACCATGCTCAACAACGAAGCCATCAATATGCACGAGAGCTATTTTAACGCTATCCAACAGCTCAACAGAAACATTACAGAATTGAATTACCTTTTAGCGCAATAACACAATGAAGCAATATTTATATCTAGGAGCCTTGGCCATTTCTTTTACTTTAGCTTGCGGTAGCAACGAACCTAAAGAGGAAAAAGCAGTTTCCATTAATGAAAATGAAGTAAGCGTAACAGCCGAGCAGGCCAAAAATATTGACCTGCAAGTTGGCGAAGTAGGCTTTGGGGAAATTAACGAAACCTTAAAACTGCAAGGCCGTATCGATGTGCCACCTCAAAATTTGGTTTCGGTAAGCATCCCTCTGGGTGGTTATTTAAAAGCTACCCAATTGCTGCCGGGTACGCAGGTGCGTAAAGGGCAAATTATTGCCGTAATGGAAGACCCACAATACATTCAATTGCAGCAAGATTACTTAAGCGTTCACAATAAGTTGAACTATGCCAGTAAAGAACTAGCTCGTCAAAAGGAACTGAATTTAAGTAAGGCCAATAGCGATAAAACCCTGCAGCAAACAGAAACGGAATATCAGAACCTTAAAATAGAGCATACAGCTTTAATAGAAAAACTAAAGTTGATCAACATCAATACCACTCAATTGAATGCTGGTAAAATTTCCAAATCGGTGAATGTGTACTCGCCAATTAATGGCTATGTGAGCAAGGTAAACGTAAATATTGGCAAGTATGTAACCCCATCTGACGTTATTTTTGAATTGATTAACCCTAGCGATATCCATTTGAACCTAACGGTGTTCGAAAAGGATCTTCAGCAGATCAGCATCGGGCAGCGAGTGTTGGCTTATGCCAATTCACAACCTAACAAGAAATACGAAACAGAAGTAATTTTAGTTAGCCACAATGTGGATGGCGGTAGGACTGAGGTGCATTGCCATTTTGAGCAGTACGATAAAAGTTTGGTTCCGGGAATGTATATGAATGCCGAACTTCAATCCAAACAACAAAAGGCGCAGTTGTTGCCAGAAGATGCGATTGTAGGTTTCGAGAACAGAGATTATGTTTTTGTGGAGATTGCTCCTCGTAAATTTAGGATGGAGCCTGTACAAACTGGTGAAACATTAGCAGGTAAAACTGCTATCATTACAGATTTGAAAGGTAAGAAGGTGGCGATTAAAGGTGCGTATTCTTTGCTCATGAAGTTAAAAAATACTGGAGAAGAGGAGTGAAAAATGTAAAATCTTGCATCTTCCTATAAGCCCCGTGTTAAAACCGCGGGGCTATGAATAACCTACAATAAGACAAAAGAATTGCCTCTTGGCATAGTGAATTGTAAGCCGATAAAACTTGAGCAGAACCGTATGGTTAGCAAGTAGATAAGCTGGGTGGAGAAGTGGTGTAGTCTCTTTAATAATTTGATATTGAAATTCACACTGTTCAGCCCAGCGCTATTCAAGTTTTATTGAGATGTAATAAGCTAGACAAGGCAGCCTAGATTTTATACTTATTTGGTTGATGTTTTTGTTGGTAAGTATGCCTTCACTTAAGCCCAGATTGCTTCTTTTTATCAATGGAAACTGCGAAGCACTCTTAAATCGAAGTTAGCTCTTGAATACCATTGAAGTTATAAATAGACTGAAAAATATCAAAAAAAAATACTGCTAATAAAAAAAAAAGAAATTGTTCAAAAATGGAATAAATATTGACAGGTTGAGCTTTCTGATAAAATCGGAACAAGTTTATGGACACCAAACTCTAGCGGAATCGCTAATGAGTTGAAAAAGTTTATGAAAATTAAACCTTGCCCATTACATACATATTCTCCATGGTAGGCGTAGGGCTACCACCACGTTTCTCTAAGGTGATGGCAAAGGCTTGTGCGGCATTAACTGTCAACATCTTTTGTACTGCCGTAGTAGAATCCTGATCAAATACGCCCAAGCTAACGGGTTTACCATCTACAATAGCCCAAAGTTGATACTGCTGGTCTTGCGGCGCTTTTGGTAAATTTTCTAGGGTAAGATACACCTCATTAGATTGCTTCTCAAAATATACCATCGCTTTCATATCTGGGTGCTTTTCTACGCCTGCTAGTGGAATTGCTTTGATAGCAGGATTATTCACCATTTCCCATTTTCGTTGCAAGTTGTTAAAGGCAATCTCGTTGGTGTTTTGAGCATTACTTAAGGTAGCAAGTTCTGCTTTGATGTTATTTTGGGTACCGTTCAAATAGAGGTTCAAGCCAATGCTCGCAATTAATAATACACTTGCAGCAATGGCGTACCATTTTAATGGCGATTGATGACTTTCTGTAACAACAGACGGATAGAGCGGCGTGCTACTTGTTGGCGGCTCGGTTTCCACTTGTACATGGCTAAGTGCCTCTTGTTTCGATAACAGCTCGTCATTGGACATATTAGCAGCATAATCTGTACTTTCTTCCTGTAATTTAGCCCATATCGCAGATTTTAGTGCAGGAGGTGGCGCAATAGCTTCCCTAGATGCAAAATCCTCTAGGATACTTTGTGCATCTAAGATAGCCTGCTTTACTTCTGGGCTGTGCGTTTGGATGCATTCCAAAATGCGCACTTCCTCCTCAGAAGCTAGTCCCATTACATAGGCTTCTATAATTCCCGACGATATGTATTCCTTAATATCCAATTTAACTGTAATCTTTTAATAAACTCTTAAGTTCAATTAACGCATTGCGTGTTCTAGTTTTCACCGTCCCAATCGGAATATCAAGCCTTTCGGCAATTTCCTGCTGGGTATAACCTTTAAAATAGGCTAGCTCTATAAGTTCTCGCCACTCTTGCTTTAATTGTAACAACACTTCCTTCATCCCAATATGGTCTACTTTTAAATTAGTAGCATACTTTTCGCTGTCATTTACGAATTCTGGAATACTTTGGTTTTTTTGTTCATTCTGGAAACCTTTAGACCTAATGAAATCAATTGCTGTATTTCTAGCTAAATTAATCATCCAAGTGTACAATCTCCCTTTTTCAGGATCAAATTGTTTGATGTTTTTCCAAATTTTTACGAAGACATCTTGTAACACTTCATCGGCATATTCCCTTTCAGCCACAACTTTACTAATGACACCATAGATTGCTGCTGAATAATTATCGTAGAGATAATTAAATCCATTCTCGTTCTGTTGCAGCAACAGTAGCACGATTTCTTGTTCGGATAGCTTAATCTGGTTGTTCAAGGATGTATTGGCTTTAACAAATATAGAAAATTATATAGCACAACCAACGGGAATATCTTTTTGTTTGGTTTTGGCTGAGAAATAGTTAGAGGTTCTATTAAACTTGATTTAGAAAAAATAATGGGAGTTGAAAACCGAAGAGCCTATACTTTCCGTAAGTGTAGGCATAGAACAAATTTTAAACCCTAAAGATTAAACATCATGAAAAAGTTAACAAAAATTGCCATGCTTGGCTTATGCTCGGTAAGTATGTTATTTGCAAACGGCGTAATGGCGCAAAGCACTAGCAAAACAAAAACGGTAATGGTAGGTGGAGCAGCTATGTACCCAACTAAGAACATTGTAGAGAATGCAGTAAATTCAAAAGACCATACTACTTTGGTGGCTGCGGTAAAGGCAGCTGGTCTGGTAGAAACTTTATCTGGCAAAGGACCATTTACCGTTTTGGCACCAACTAATGCTGCTTTTAATAAATTGCCTAAAGGAACGGTAGACAATTTAGTTAAGCCAGAAAATAAAGCCATGTTGACCAAAATATTAACTTATCATGTGCTGGCGGGAAACTATAGCGCAAAGGCAATTTGGGCTGCAGTGAAAAAAGGAAATGGCAAAGCGACCATGAAAACCGTACAGGGTGAAAATGTAACATTTTGGACTAAAGGTAACGATCTTTATGTGAGAGATGCAAAAGGTAACGATGCTAAAGTAACCATTGCAGATGTGAACCAGTCTAATGGGTAATCCATGTGATAGACACCGTAATAATGCCATAGTTTTCGTTTAATTGTTATAGTCAGAAGCCCCGTTTTCGGGGCTTTTTTGCAGTTTTCAATTTTATTTTGATGTGGATCAATAACTCAAAGACTAAAGACCAATTCCGCTATTAACTAACGAAACAATCCAACAATTAACCATTAACCAGATATTTTTTTCTCTTTTCAAAATCCAAAGTGATAGCAGTTCTCGTAAGTGGTCTTAATCAACCGTTTATTTCAAACCTTAAAACCCGTGTTATGGATAACTTAAATGAGAACCAAACCACATCACCTCAATCTACAGATATGATGGAATCCAAATTACAACGTAGGGCATTTCTACAATACGCTGGTGCTGGCGCAGCTGTAATGGCTTTAGCGGCAGCTGGCTGTAAGAAAGATCGAAGCCCAGAGATGTCATTTGGTGCCACGCTAGATTTTAAAGACGATTTTGGTGTGCTTAATTATGCCTATGCGCTAGAACAACTGGAAGCCGCATTTTATATGAAGGTTGCGTCTGCTCCTCCATCTACCTTTACCCAAGCTCAAGTCAATTATTTTAAAGATGTTCAGTTTCATGAAATTGCCCATCGCGAATTTTTAAAGAAAGTATTGGGTACTGCATCGATAGGAAATTTGGAGGTAGATTTTTCTTCAATCAATTTTAACGACGGTCCTAGCGTTTTGGCAGCTGCTAGAACTTTTGAAGATTTAGGTGTCGCCGCTTACAATGGGGCCGGCATAAGGCTTAAAACAGATGCTTATTTGATAGCAGCTGGGCAGATTGTTTCTGTAGAGGCTCGTCATGCAGCTTGGGTAAGAGACCAAATTAGCAATGGCAGTTTCGCCGATCTATCTACGTTAACCGCTTGGGGCGCTAGTGTATCTGGCGGATTGGACGCTTCATTAAGTCCCGATAAGGTGTTAAACGCAGCTAGCAAGTACATCAAAACCAAAATCAATGTAATCAACCTTTAACCTTAAAACCTAAAAATTATGAACATTTTAAGCATATTAGATGAAATTGAGAAAGTGGATGGTGAAATTTATGAACGTATCAGTCCAAGAAGGAAAGCCATGCAAGACTTTTACAACATCGGTAAGAAGATCTCCTTGGCTGCTATGCCTTTAGCTTTAAGTTCTTTATTTAACAAAGCTTATGGCCAAACCACACCCGATACGGTAAATGGTGTGTTGAATTTTGCTTTAACACTCGAATATTTAGAGTATCATTTTTATAACCACGCTTTGGTAGCTGCACCAGGGTTAATTCCGGCAGGAGCGCCTACAATGGCAATTACCACAATCAGGGATCATGAAAAAGCACATGTAGACTTGTTAAAGACAACATTAGGTTCGGCTGCGAGAACACCACTAGAGTATGCGAATTTTGATTTTACTGCCGGTGGTACTTTCGGAACAGTTTATAGTGATTATACTACATTTTTGAAAGTAGCTACCGCATTTGAGGATACTGGCGTGAGGGCTTACAAAGGACAGGCACCAGTGCTGAAACAGCATCCTTCAATAATAACTGCACTGCAAATTCATTCGGTAGAAGCTCGTCATGCAGCACATATCCGCCAGATGTTGGCCGCTAATGGTGCGCCTTCGTTGAAACCTTGGGTGAGCCTAGGTGCGGGAGGAGTATCTAACGATACTGGCATTGCAGCGGTTGATTTGGTATACGCACGTGAAAATACCACCGTACAGGCTACTCATGAAATTGCTGGTATAAATGGTACGAACGTGAGCCCGGCCAATGCGGCAGAGTCTTTTGATGAATTTTTAACCAAAGCAGAGGTAACTACCATTGCTAACTTATTCCTAAAAACTGGGTTTAAACTCTAGTATTCAATACCAAACTCCTATTGCCCTTATTATTCATTAGTTAAAGTTCAGCAGCTTTTACTTGAGTAGTAGGGGTTTTTTATTTGAGTGCTAGCAATTGCCAATATCCAATTATCAAATCAATCATTCAATAATTCTCCCTACCTTTAAATATGAACCACGCCAAACAGCTTGCCAGCAGATTTAAGGAAGTTATTTTAAACGGCACTTGGATAGCCAATACCAATTACAAAGACCAATTAGACGGTTTGGATTGGCAGATTGCAGTAAAACCTGTGCAGAACCTTAACACTATTGCGGTTTTGGCTCAGCATATTCATTATTACATTAAAGGTGTAAAAGAAGTGTTTAAAGGTGCTGAACTTACAATTAAAGATCATCTTAGTTTTGATTTTGAGCCTATTACATCGCAAGTGCAATGGGATGCGTTTTTAACTAAGTTTTGGGAAGATGCAGAAGAATTTACCAATCTAGTGGCTCAACTTTCGGAAACCCAGTTAAGCGAATATTTTGTAGAAGAAAAGTACAGTACGTATCTACGTAATGTCGATTCGATGATAGAACATAGCTATTATCATTTAGGGCAAATTGTATTGATAAAGAAGATGCTTATCAGTTAGCCGTTTTCAGTTGTAATTGCCATTTTCCAACAATTAAGCAATTCAACAACCGAACAATTATAACTTTTTAGTAATCCAAACAATTTTACTGTTTTTCCTATTGTATAGGTATCTTTTAATAACATACGATATCATGGAAAATCAGGAACAAGATAATAAAGAGAAATCAACGGAGGTAACTCCAAAACCTACAGACGAGGTACAGTTAACTATAGAAACCGTTACGCCAGATACGCATAAATCGGTTCCAGAAACACCTGTAGATAGCGAGAAGGTTGAAGAAAAAGTTGAAGGTGCAAATGATAACGAGGAAATTGAAGTAAAGGCTGATGAGCAACAAGCTAAATCAGGGGAAGAATCGGATACTAAAGATAATGGTGCAGACGAAAAGGACGAGAAAGATGAGAAAGTTGCCGCCGAAGATGCAACGGATGACGAAGAAGAGGAACGAGATACGCAAGGCGATGAGCACAAAGGCAGTGATGATGATGGAGAAGGGGATATTAGGGATAGTATTGAAACTGTTGCTCCATAATGGAGAAGAATATCGTCAATCTCGACCGAAGCGCAGTGAGCGGAGAAATCTAACAACTTACTACCCGTAGTGCATTATACTTTTTCAATTTAAAAAAAAACATAACATTCTTATTTATAGGTATTTAAGTAGTTTAACCGCTTTTATTGAACACCCTGTCTTCGACCACCCCTCTGAAAGAGGGGAATGAAAAACGAAATTCCCCTCCTTTGGAGGGGTGCCTAAAAGGCGGGGTGGTTATTTTGATGTTGATTTCATTTTATGATAATGCACTACGGGTAACTTACTATATTAAAGTGAGAGGAATTGTGCTACATTCTTCGCAGCATTTGCTCTAAAACAATTAAACAGTTAACCGGTTAACCAATTCAAACAATTAACCGATAACTACTTATAATCCATCACATACTTACTCAAATCTGGCTGTTGGGCTTTTTTACGTTGCAGTTCGTATTCGTAAATGCTACGACCTAGGTTTTTCATAAAGGGATAACAAACGGTTTCGTACTCGTATTTACCATCGTTGTAGATACCATCTTCATTGCTTTGCACCACAGCGGTAAGGAAAAACTCAACTTTGTTTTTAATATCTACGATATAGGCATTGTCGATAATAAAGCCGTAGCTATCGCCGTACTTATTGAAAGAACGAATGGTAGGCTCAATTACTGCATTTTTATCTCTGCCATAGAATAGCATTTTAGCATAGGTTGGCCAAAATTCTTTAGCATCGTATTTGGGATAATCGCTTTCTGTTGGCAGTTTGCTCATAAAGGTGTAAATGAGCTTATAGTCTTCGGGTGTAAGGTTAAAACGATCTTTCGCACCGTAGGCTTCAGGCATCATTAAACGTTTCATTAAAGACTGTTGGTCTTTGATGGTAAATACATTCTTGTTCTCGAAGCTATATGGCTTGTTCACCAATTGGTCTTTGCTATCCATGTAACCTACACCTACAATCAAATTAGTTAATACTAGCGGATAATTGTTGGCATCGTATTGTGCGGGTTTGGTATAAACTAATTTCTCGCTATTGTAAAAACGGATAGGGTTGGTGTTCTTTTCGCGTTCACCGCTATCGCCTATGGCCAATCGGTTAAGGATACGACTTTCGGTCATACCATATTTTTTCAATTTAGCATTGATTTCGGCTCTGCCAATAAACTCAAACAGGCGGTTGTAGGCATCGTTATCGCTGGTTAGTAATACTTTTTTAATATAGTGGGCTAAGGTTGGTTTGCCATCTGCTGAGCTTTCATCTTTGCTTACAGCGGTCTGCCCTTTAAAAGCAGTATCGGTAATCATAGTACTGTAGGCCGTTAAACCTGGCACTTTCAGCTCATTAATTTTCTCTAAAGCAAAAATAACTGCGGCTAATTTTACCGTACTGGCAGGGTAGAAGTAATGCGTAGGGTTAATGCGGTAGCTAAAAGTTTTAAAGCTTGGCTTGTTGTTCTTATCTCGATTTACCTGCGTATACATCACTTGTATTTCGTTTTTATTGGGATGGTTTAGTACGCCAGCAAATAGTTCGGGCTTGCTTTCTAATAATTGCTTGATAAAAGTAGTATCGGTTTGTTGAGCCATTGTTTTTGCGCTAATCAGTAAGAATAAACAAAGTATTGCTTTTTGCATGATTGTTGGGTTGATGAGTAAAGATACTTATCGGTTTTATAGTTGGCAAATGGTAAGTTTTGAAAGTTTGTCTTCTTTTCCATTGATGAAAAGAAGCAAAAATCTAGGCTGCCTATTTTTTCTACAAAGATGGTGCTTGTGCAAATTTCTGCAAACCGAAAAAATAGGAGGCCGATTAGACTGTAACGGTTGTTTGTGCTATTACCATAGCGCAACATCAAATTAGCCTATGAACAATCAAAAACTTCCTGACTATAAACTATCGGCCATCAACAATTAGCCAGTGAACAATCAAAACTTCCCGACTTTACGGACTTCCTTACCATTATCTATCCAACCATCAACAATTAAACAATTAAACAGTTCAACAATTAACTAGAAAACACTACCTTTGCAGCGCTTTTGGTTCCTGTTGGTCACGCTTCAGGATTAAAAGGGAATACAGTGTAAATCTGTAACTGTCCCGCAGCTGTAAGCTCTATAACTGTTTGCCATTCTAAGCCACTTTCTAATGTAGAAGGGAAGGCAGCAAACAGGGAGTAAGTCAGAAGACCTGCCTTTAGCCTATTAAAATTCATAGCTTTCGGGGATTGAAGCTAGGAGTGATGCCAGTATTTTACTTGCTCCTTAATTTCTGCTTGCTGTGGGTACGAACTCACAAAATGGTAAAAGACAAAATAGCCGAGAGGCGCCTTGTTTATGTTTGTTGCTTTATAGCGATGTTTGCCTGCTTTTGTCCTTTTTGGACGTCTGCACAGGTAGATACCAGCAAAGTGCAACGATTAGACGAAGTGCAAATCAATGCTAAAAAGAACAACTTCATTTTAAATTCACCTACGCCAGTGCAACTTATTGCCGGCGAGGAGCTAAAACGCATCAATAGTTTGTCTGTTGCCGATGCTGTTCGCTATTTTTCTGGTGTACAATTAAAAGATTATGGTGGTGTTGGCGGGTTAAAAACCATCAATGTACGCGGCATGGGAAGTAACCATACCGCGGTATTTTATAACGGTGTACAATTAGCAAATGCACAAAACGGACAGGTAGATTTAGGTAAGTTTTCCTTAGAAAATATGGAAGAAATTTCGCTTTATAGCGGACAAAATAGTAATTTACTACAGCCTGCTAAAGCTTATGCTTCGGCAAGTATGCTTTACCTGAAAACCGTTACGCCAAAATTTGAACATGGCGAAAAACATCAATTTAAAGTAGGGTTAAAGGGTGGTTCTTTTGCACTCATCAACCCTGTTGTAAACTATAATTATCGCTTTGCAGAACGAACTTTTTTTAATATCAATGGCGAGTTACTTAACGCTAATGGTAAATATAAGTACCGATATAGAGATTTGGCTTATGACACCACTGTAGTTAGGCACGATGCCGATATCTTTGCAAAAAGAGCAGAGGTGGGCTTGCATCATTTGTTTAGAGATAGTGCCAAACTACAGCTCAACTTGTATCAGTACAATAGCGAACGTGGTATTCCAGGTGCAATTGTCGCTGATAAATTTAGGTTCAGTCAGCGACAATGGGATGATAATTTCTTTGTGCAAACCAGTTATGAAACCGTTAGTAACAAAAGATATCAGCTTTTGCTGAATGCCAAATATGCTTACGATTATACAAGGTATATTGACCCTGATATTAAATTAATTGACGGTTTTCTAGATAACCGCTATGTACAACAAGAAATCTATTTTTCGGTAGCTAACCAGTATTATATCACTAATTTTTGGAAAGCGTCTTTATCAACCGATTATGCTAAGCAAGATTTGGATGCTAACCTAGAAAATTTTGCTCATCCAACCAGAGATACTTGGTTGTTGGCATTGGCAAGCGAGTGGCATTGGCAACGTTTTAAACTTCAGGCAAATGTGCTGCGTACTTATGTAAACGATAAGGTGCAAACCAACATTCCGGCAGGAAAAAAAACAAAGTATACACCAACAGTGCTAGTTTCTTGGCAACCTTTGGCCGCATCAGAACTACGTTTAAGGGCGTTTTATAAAACAATTTTCAGGATGCCAACATTCAACGATTTGTATTATACCTTAATTGGTAACACATTTTTACGTCCAGAATATGCTCACCAATACGATGTTGGGCTTACCTATAGTAAAAACTTTAGTGGCACCTACTTAAAGGGAATTGCTTTGCAGAGCGATGTCTATTATAACCAAGTAACAGATAAGATTGTTGCCGTACCTGGTGCAAGTTTGTTTAGATGGAGCATGTCTAATTTAGATAAGGTAGAAATTAAGGGCGCAGAACTAAACCTGCAAAGCTTCTGGCAATTTAACCAAGTTACAGCCGCCTTAAAAGTGAACTACACATACGAGGAGGCATTAGATGTAACGCCAAATGGAACAGCTTACAGAAATCAAATTCCTTACATTCCGGTGCATAGTGGCTCGGCAACTGCCAATGCCAATTATAAAAGTTGGGGTGCAAATTACAGCTTCATTTACACGGGCGAACGTTACGACCAAAAAGCGAACATCAGTGCTAATTACGTAGAACCCTGGTATACGCATGATATTGCTTTTCATAAAACTTTCGGCGGTAAAAAGGTGAATTATCGTGCATCGGCAGAGATAAATAACCTGCTTAACCAGTATTACGATGTAGTGTTAAATTACCCCATGCCAGGCAGGAACTACAGGTTTTCGATATATGCAAATTTTTAAAATACACATACAATGAATATAATTTTGCGCAGAACAGGTTTTCTCATCTTATTAACAGCTTTGCTTTTTTCTTGTAGAAAAGATAAGGTTATACCAGAACCTGAAAACATTACCGCAGTGAGTGGCCTTTATGTACTTAACGAAGGCAATTGGGGGTCTAACAAATGCGATTTAGATTTCTATGATTTTAAAAATAGCACTTATAAAAGGGATGTTTATAAGGCTGCAAATCCGGAGGTAACTTTAGGTTTAGGCGATACTGGAAATGATGTAAAAGCTTACGGTTCCCGTTTGTACATTGTGGTAAACGGTTCAAATAAGTTAGAAGTAATAAATGTAAAAACCGCAAAACGAATAGGTAAGGTAGACATTCCCAATTGCAGAAATATTGCTTTCTATAAAAATAAAGCTTACGTAACCTCATATAATGGTTATGTAGCGGTAATTGACACCGCTGCTCTAACTATAGCAGCGCAGATTAATGTAGGCAGACAGCCAGAAGAATTGGTAGTTGTTGGAGATAAACTGTATGTGGCCAACTCTGGCGGTTATACCTCAACAAATTATGATAGAACGGTATCGGTAATTGATTTAACCACCGGCACTAAAATCAAAGATATAGACGTAGCTATTAACCTACATCGCTTAAAAGCAGATAGCTATGGAGATTTGTATGTGAGTTCTCGTGGAGATTATGATAAAATTGGTTCTAATTTATATGTGATAGATACCAAAACTGATGCTGTTAAAAAGAAGTTTGATATACCTGCTGGCAACTTGGCAATACATAAAGACATTGCTTACGTATATAGCGCCGAGTGGAGCAATAGCGCAGGTGCGTATATCATTACCTACAACAAAATTAATGTAAAAGATGAGGTTGTTTTGTCGGGAAGTTTCATTACCGACGGTACGCAAGCCAACATCATGATGCCTTATGGTATTGCGGTAGACCCAGCTTCTGAAGATATTTTCGTGACCGATGCAAAGGACTACGTTACGCCAGGAAAGTTGCATTGCTACACATCTTCTGGAAAGTTAAAATGGTCGGTAACTACAGGTGATATACCCGCCCAAATGGTTTTTGTAAAATAATTAGAATTAAAAATAGATGAATATGAATAAGATGAATTACTTGAAAATTAACTTCTTTGCATTAATTGCTTTTGCTGTAACGCTGAGTGCTTGTAAGAAAGATAGGGCCGAGAGGGATTACGAAAGACAACTTGTTGGTACCAATGGAATTTATGTGTTAAGTGAGGGAGATTGGAACCAAGCTAATCCTACAATTAGTTATTACGATATAGAAAAGAAAACCACGGTTAAAGATTACTATAGACAAGTTAATGGTACTGGCTTGGGCGAAACAGCGAACGACTTACAGGCTTACGGCAATAAAATGTATTGCGTAGTTACTGGTGTAGAAGGTAAAGCTCAATCTTTTGTAGATGTGATGGATGTAAAAACAGGAAAATCTATTAAACGTATTCCTTTTAATACTACTAATAATGGTTTCTTACCACGTTATATTACGTTTTATAAGAACAAAGCCTATGTATCGAGATATGATGGCGCAATTAGCCGCATTGATACAGCTAGTTTAAATGTTGATGGAGAACTTCAATTAAAAAATGGTGCTAATAATGCTGGTGGTTTAGAAGGTTTAGCAGTGGCAAATGGAAAATTATACGTTACTAATTCGGCGCATCCTAGCTACCCAACAAGCTTAAAATCTAAGGTTACGATTGTAGACCTAGCTACCTTCACAAAAAGCAAGGATATCGAAGTTGGAAATAATCCAGTTAGAATTTCAGCTGCAAGTAATGGAGACCTTTACGTAATCACCTGGAATGATTGGGTAACTTTTAACGACCCTACATTGGTTAGAATTAGCAGTACCACTGATGCTGTGACACAAACCGAAGCCAACACAGATTTAGGTGCTATCAACATTGTAGGTACTCAAGCTTGGGTAACAAAAGATGTGTATAGCTCGCCTAGTATTAAAGCATTAAATTTAGCTACGGGTAAATTAGGTAGTAATCTCATCACTGATGCAACTGCGATTGCAACTCCTTATGGCATTACCATCAATCCATTTGATGACAGCGTGGTAGTAGGCGATAGCGGAAGCAGCAAAGCATTTGTATTTGGTAAAGATGGAAAATTAAAATACAGCTTTGAGACTGGTTCTAATCCTCAAGCCGCTGTGTTTAACCACAGATATGCGTTCGTTTCAAAAGATTAATTAGTAGCCATCGACTATTAACTATAAATCATCAACAATTAATTTATATCAACAGTCCAAAATTTATAAAAATGAAAAAATACCTTTTCCTTCCGTTATTACTTGTAACCCTATTATTTTCTTGCAGTAAAAAAGAGCAAGAGCTGTTTCCCGATTTGACGATGGAAGTGACCGATAAAGCATTGACCGTTGCTGTAAACACTGAAAAGAAATTTGCAGTAAATATCGCCAATGGCAAAACTTTAAACAACGAGTGGACTTTAAACAACGTATCGGTAAGCAAAGAAACAAGCTACACTTTTAAACCTACGCTTGCAGGCGATTACACTTTAGTTTACAAAGGCAGTAACGATTTAGGCAGTTTCTCATATACTTATCAAATCAATGTGCCTGTGCCTGTAAATGAACCAGGTGCAAATAGTAGCAAGTATATCAGCAGGGTTTTCGAATACCTACCAGCGCCAGGACAGCACATCAATCAGGCTGCAGTTGGTTCGCCAGAGCAAGCTCAAAAATTAATTGGAGGAACATCAAACTCGGTTTCTTTAGGTGGTTTTGGTGGTTATATTATTTTCGGTTTCGACCATTCGGTTAAAAACCAAGAGGGTTACGATTTAGGTATTTACGGTAATCCTTTTACACCTTCATTCCATTTTTCGGAACCAGGTATTGTAATGGTTAGCCAAGATAAAAACGGTAACGGTTTGCCAGATGATGAATGGTATGAATTAGCAGGTAGCGAATATAGCAAAGCAACTACCATTAAGAATTACGAAATTACCTACACCAACCCTAAAGCCGCTACCAATGTAACTTGGACAGATAACCAAGGGAAGTCTGGCGAAGTAATCAATATTTCGAGAGGTGCTAGAAACTATTACCCATTATTTGCTGCTAATCAAGACAAAATTACTTTTAAAGGAACTTTATTGCCTTCTACTTTAAGTACCAGCGGCTTGGTAACTAATGCGCCATTCGAATGGGGTTATACAGACAGCTATTCTACCGGAGATGATTACGCCACTAAACAATACAATAGTTTTGATATTTCTTGGGCGGTAGATAAAGACGGCAAGAAAGTAACCTTAAAAACGGTTGACTTTGTTAAGGTTTATACCGCACAAAATGTTAATGCTGGTATTTTGGGCGAAATATCAACAGATATTAAAGGTGCTATAGATTTGAATATCAAATAAGAAATGAAGGTAGTGAGTTAATCATTAGCTTCGCTACCTTCTTTTTCCTAAATAGTTTTTTAACTTTGTATTTCAATTACACAATTACATGGAAAGAAAATCAAACGCCAGACTTTTAGTATTACTAACTTTTATTGCGGTAGTGATAGGATTAAGAATGGTAGCGCCACTTTCGTCGGATTTTAGCATGCTTGCAAATTTTACAGGAATTGGTGCAGTAGCTATTTTTAGCGGTAGTTATTTCAGAAACAAATTTGCAGCTTACCTTTTGCCAATGTTGGTATTGCTCCTGAGCGATTTAGGTTTAGCAGTAGTAATGGGCAAAAATTGGGCTTTTTATACAGGTTGGTACTATACTTACATCGCATTTGCGTTAATGGTATTAGTTGGACAGCTTTTGGTTAAGAAAGTAACCATTGGTAATGTATTTGCAGCTAGTTTAGTGGGCGTTTTCATCCACTGGATTATCTCTGATTTTGGTGTATGGTTTGGCTCAACATTCTATCCTCAAACCCTTGCAGGTTTCTGGGCTTGTTTAGTCGCTGCAATTCCATTCGAGCTTAAATTCCTTTATGGTACATTAATTTACGGTGTTATCATGTTTGTAGGTTTCGAAGCATTAAAAGCTAAATTCCCATCGTTAAAATATAGTTCAGCGATAGCGTAATTCTCAGCGCCGTCATGCTGAATTTATTTTACTGCGTAGCTTTCCGTTTTACTACAGGTCAGCATCAGTTTAACAATATAAAAAAGTCCCTTTTGTTTAATGCAAAGGGGCTTTTTTGTTAGCTTTAATTAATGAAGAAGAAAATTGTTGTTTTAACGGGAGCAGGTATTAGCGCCGAAAGCGGTTTAAAAACTTTTAGAGATGCCGATGGCTTATGGGAAGGCTATAACGTATTAGATGTTGCCACACCTGAAGCTTGGCAACGAGACCCTGAATTAGTGCAAAGGTTTTACAACGAACGTAGGGTGCAGGTAAATGCGGCGGAACCTAATGCAGCGCACATTGCGTTAGCCGAATTGGAGAAACAGTTTGATGTGGCTATTGTGACGCAAAACATTGATGATTTGCACGAACGAGCAGGTTCTACCAATGTAACACACTTGCACGGCGTAATCACTTATGCACAATCCTCAAAGCGTGCCTCGTTAATTTACCCCATCAAGGGGGATGAAATTAAAATGGGAGAGTTGTGTGATTTGGGTTCGCAATTGCGTCCACATGTGGTATGGTTTGGCGAGGCGGTACCGATGATTGAAAAAGCAGCGGAAATTTGTAGTCAGGCAGATATTTTTGTACTGATTGGAACTTCGTTGGCAGTGTATCCAGCAGCTGGGTTAATAGATTATGTACCTTATCAAGTACCTAAATATATTATAGACCCAAAAATACCACCCGTTTCTGGATTAAGTAATGTAATTAAGATTGAGAAAAGCGCAACAGCAGGGGTAGAGGAATTAAATTTACTTTTGGCTTGAACCAAAAGTAACAAAAGTTCAAGGCTGCCTATTTTTTCTACTTAATTTAGTGCCGTGGCTAGTTAGTGCATACCGAAAAAATAGAAGGCCATTTAGCGCTAACGGTTGGTTACTCCGATAGGGCAGACAAACATCTATTTAGCGTGAGTTTCGAGATAAGAAATATTTGTTTCGTTGCTAGCGATAGCGTTCTTAAATCTCCGTTCAGCTCATTTTCGGTCTCCTATTTTTCGGGTTGCATCGATTTGCCAAAGCAATTCCTTTGAAAGAAAAATAGGCAACCGAGAGTTTTTGCTACTTTTTGCGGTCAAAAAGTAGGAGCCAAGCGGCGGTGAGCTTAAAAAATAGATAAGTGCTATTTTCAAACTATCTCAAAAACATATACGGACGCAAATACTTTACTTATTAAACAACTTACTCAAATTTGGCTTAATACCAAAAGTTAGCGGCATCGTCGTAAAATTTCTATCTTGTATTTTTTGGAAACCGTTCATGTAACTTGCTTCTGTGAAAATCGACAGTCCGCCGAGACTATATTCTACACCTGCACCGCCTTCTAACATGGGCATAAAATGACTTTGGTTGCTAAGTGTTACTTCTGATAACGCATTGTTTACCTGAGCTCTTGGTGTTAAAATGTAGCCGCCACCACCGCCAGCAAAACCATAAAATGCAAATTTTCCTACCATTTTGCGATATCCCAACGCCACATTAAGCAAGTAAGTAGTAGCTCGCCCATTTTGAGCAGTGTAAGTAAAATCTTCATCTGGTCTTGCGGCATTATAGGTAAATGCATGCAAGCTAAATTTGGGATATAAAAACAATCCTCCATTGCCTAAACCTAAGTTTAATCCTAAAGTGGTAGATATTTTTGGACCAAATATATCTGCAGCATCGCCTATAGGTATTGAGGTGCCGACACCACTTACAGTATATAATTTATCGGTACGAGTTTGTGCTTTAGTGGTAAAACTTCCAATAAGAAGCACGGGGATGATTAACGCTAAGTATCTGCTCATGCAATACTAACAGCGGCTCTTTGCTTTTGTTTGGGCTTATTTCTCTGATGGATTTTTCTTCTTCGCTAATAATTTTTCAACCATTTTGATAATTCTATCTGTTCTGGTTTTTTCCTGTTTAGCAGTTACAATCCATAACACGTACTCCTTACGATGCGAATAGGCTAACTGTTCATAAAAGGCTAAAGCACTGGGTTTTGCTTCTAAAGCTTCCTTTAAATCATCGGGGAGGTTTACGATTTTATTGGCCACATCAATGTATTTGCCATATTCGTTGTTGGCTATTTCGGCATTGCCTACACCAGATTTCTTCAGACTACTGGCCGTCTTAATTCGTAAGCCTGTCCAAATTTCATTTACAGCAGCAGAGCCACAAGGAGCGAGGCTGTATTTAGATAAATCGCTCCAAGATTGCATTAAGTTTAAATCGGCAGCCAAAGCGGTCTTTGCTTTCGGATAGAAAATCCAAACGATGGTTTTATCGGTAATAGATTTGTGAATAGCTTCCAAGGCAGCAAACATATCAGCTTTGGTAATGGCGAAAACTAAGTAAGCATCGCTATCTTTTTCAAGCTGATATCCAAAACTCACATCCGAAGGAATATCTCCAAATATAGCTGCCGCATTTTCTGGCGCATTGACCACACTAGCTTTAAAGCCAAGTTTAATTTGCAGTTTCTTTAAAAATTGATTTTCCATTTCCTTTTTTTGTTTGCCACAGATGCACAGATAATTTAATAGATATGCTATTTGGATATTTTCTATCTGTGCATCTGTGGCTAAAGTCTACAATTTCATTTTAGCGAAGAAATCCCACAATACAATACCGGCAGAAATCACAATGTTAAATGAATGTTTGGTGCCAAACTGCGGAATTTCGATGCATTTATCAATCTGTTGCATAGCTTCGTCACTTACACCATTTACTTCGTTACCAAATATCAATACGTACTTTTCATCTAGAGTAGGTTGGTTTACGTTTAACATCACACTGTTTTGTGCCTGTTCTATTGCAATAATTTGATAACCCAGCTGACGATATTTTTCAATAGCCACCAAAGTATCGTCAATATGTTCCCATTCTACAGATTGCGTAGCGCCTAAAGCTGTCTTTTCAATTTCACGGTGCGGTGGCTGTGCAGTAATACCACAAAGCACTACTTTTTCTACAGCGAAACCATCAGCAGTTCTAAAAACAGAACCCACGTTGTGCATACTCCTCACGTTATCCAGCATAATCACCACAGGAAGTTTCTCCTGCGCCTTAAAGCCTTCTATATCAACTCTGTTTAAGTCGTCTAATTTTAGTTTAATCATTTTTTATTAATGGTTAATAGATTATATTTAATAGACGATAGTTTTAGAAACCATCAACTATTGACCATGAGCTAATGCTACAATTTTCTAGGTCCATCGCCAATATCTTGCACATAAATCGTCGCATGATATCCAATTTTATTGAAGTAATCTTCTGATAGGTGCTTGGCAAAATCTTCTTCGTATCCTTTTTTAAGCAAAGCGATGGCACAGCCGCCGAACCCAGCACCAGTCATGCGAGCACCAATTACATTTGGATAAGTTGCACAGAAATCTACAATAGCATCCAATTCCTTTCCGCTTACTTCGTATAATTCTCTTAACGATTGGTGCGATGCATACATCAACCTACCAAATTCTTCTAAATTTCCATCATTTAAAACCTTTGCAGCAGCGTGTACACGGTCGTTTTCTTTAACTACGTGGGTTGCACGTTTCAACACAGTTTCATCGGTTATCAAATGGCTGTGCAAAGCAAATTTCTCCGCATTTAAATCGCACAAATAATTAATGTTGATTTCTTGGCGTAAGGCATTTAAGGCCTGCTGACATTCTTCTACACGTTCGTTATACTTAGAGTCTGCAAGCTCCCTATGTTTGTTGGTATTGATGATAGCCAAAGAATAATCGCCCAAATTGCAATCAACCATTTTATGTTTTAAGGTATCGCAGTTTAAAATAATTGCTTTGCGAGCTTCGCCAAAGGCGATGGCAAATTGGTCCATAATACCCGAATTCACCCCAATGAAGTCGTTTTCTACACGTTTAGATAATTTAACGAGCGAAAGTTTGTCAACTCCCAATTGAAAGAACTCATTTAAAGCAAATGCTGTTAAAACTTCAATAGATGCTGAGGATGATAGACCAGAACCAATGGGGATGTTACCATAATAAAATAAATCGATACCCGAACATTTCCAATCTTCCTTTTGTAATTCGTTAATTACACCTAAAGGATAGTTGTACCATTCTTTTCCAGTTTTTTGATATTGATTTTGAACAGGAATTTCTGTGTAATCCTCAAAATTTGCACTAGCAAACCTGATAAGGCCATTATTATTTGTAGCTAAGTACAGCCAAGTACCCGACGTGATGGCGCATGGCATTACCAAACCACCGTTGTAATCGATGTGTTCGCCAATGAGGTTTACGCGACCAGGTGCAAAGTAACTGGCTTCGTGTGGTTTACCGTATTTTTGTTGAAATAGTTCGGGTATTTGGTTTTTCATGTCAGATGAAATGATGATATTTAGCTAATAATAAATCCTTAAAAAGAAGGCCTAAGATAAGAATAATGAAAGCAAACCAAATACCTACTGGCATATTTGTAGATGAAAAAGAAGTAATTGCAGTTGAGTTAAGCAACAGCAAAGGAACCTATGTTAAATTGTTTAATTATGGTACCATCATCAACAAATTCATCGTAAAAAATGCAAAGGGAGAGGCTCAAGATATTGTTTTAGGTTTTGATGATTTTGAAGGCTATATCAGCGAAGATTATTTAGCGAGTTATGCTTATTTCGGTTCAATTGTAGGAAGATATGCCAATAGGATTAAGAATGGCGAGTTTGAGGTAGACGGTATCAGTTATCAATTACCTCAAAATAACGGTAATGATTGCTTACATGGTGGCAAGGAAGGTTTCGATAAAAAGGTTTGGGACATTATCGAAGTTACTCAAGAACCAAATCCTTCTGTTACTTTTCATTATTACAGTGAAGATGGGGAAGAGGGCTTTCCTGGAGATTTAGCAGTGCAGTTGAGGTTTACTTTAACCGAAAATAACGAACTGATTTTGACTTATCAGGCAGATACGGATGAAGCTACACCAATTAACTTAACGCATCACAGTTATTTCAATCTTTCTGCCAACGAAGACAATGTGAAGTCGCATCATCATCAAATGAATGCCTCTAACTGGTTAGAGCAGGATGATAATTTTGTGGTTACTGGTAAATTAATTCCAGTTGAAGGTTCGCACCACGATTTTAGGAAAGGAAAAATAATATCGGAAGGCTGGGATGAAGTGAATGGTTACGACCAAACTTATGCTTTAGATAAAAACTATGGCGATTTAACTTTAGCCAGCAAAACTTCAGATGAGGAAAGCGGTTTAACTTTGTCTGTTTACACCACAGAACCTGTAGCGCACCTTTATACTGCAAAATATACTAATGTGAAAAATGGCAAAGGAGGGAAGTCGTACGGAGAGTTTAGTGCTTTCTGTGTAGAAACGCAGCATGCTCCTAATTCTATTAACATTCCCGAGTTTCCAACTACAGTTTTACAGCCAGAAGAAATCTATCATCAAACTACAATTTATAAGGTGGATGTTAGATAATTGAAAAAATATCTTATGTTCCCGATGAGGAGATATCTAACAAGCGATTAGAACAAGGCTGTTAGATTTCTCTTCGTCGTACCTCCTCATCGAAATGACGGTAGGGGGCAAATCTTGGCAATTTCGTCATATCGAACGAGGAACGAGGAGATATCTAACTATTTGCTATACGAGCGGAATATTTCTCAATAAACTCGATTAAATCCTTTCTAATATTGTAGTAATCGCTTTTTCTACAATCGCATTTGGGTTACTGCTAAATTCAAACTTTACACGACTAGCCAAGATAGCATTGATAGATAACGCTTTATGACCTAATGTTTTTGCTAGTGCGTAAATGCCGGCAGTTTCCATTTCTAGATTGGTAATTCTATGTGCATTGCCCTTAAAGCTATTTAGCTGACCAATAAAATTTGCTACAACATTTTTAGCTCTCACTTGTCGGCCTTGTGGTGCATAAAAACCTGGTGCTGTAGCCGTAATGCCAGTAGGCATGTCGTGTGCAAATTGCTTTAGTAAATTTTCATCTGCCTGCGTTAGGTAAGGTTTAATTCCTTCTAATCCAGAGAAATGTTGGTTGATATCATCTAATAACGACTGTTCGTCTGCCGAAAGATTTTGCTCATAGTAGTGCATCAAGGCATCAAAACCTAGACCATGAGAAGAAGCTAAAATTGTTCCCATCGGGATATCTGGCTGCACTGCACCAGAAGTTCCAATTCTGATGATATTTAAAGATTTAAGCTCTTTGTTTATCGTTCTAGTGCCGAAATCGATGTTAACCAAAGCATCCAACTCATTAAAAACAATATCAATATTATCGGTACCAATACCTGTAGAAATAACGGTAATGCGCTTTTTACCTAGGTAACCTGTGTGCGTAATGAACTCACGTTTACCTTTTTTCAGCTCAATGCTATCGAAATGCTTGCTCACTTCGGGCACACGGTCTAAATCGCCTACAGTAATTACGGTATCTGCAATATCTTCAGGAAGTAGGTTCAAGTGGTAAATGCTGCCATCTGGGTTGATGATTAAATCAGCTTCTGATAATTTGGTTGATTGGTTCATTAGTTCATTTGGTTAAGTGGTGCTGGTTTGGCGATAAGCGTTTGGTGATTTACTTTCAAAACGCCAAGCGCATATCGCTATACTGTCCCTAAATATACGGTTTTCAGTCCTTCAATCTTCTCTAATTTGCCCATTACTTGGTTCAGGTTTGCTTTACGCACCTCGAAACTAAGCTTACAATAAGTGTCAAAATTTTGGCTGAGGATGTTTAACTGTTCGTCTTTAATTACCCGCATCACATCATTCATCAACAAATAATCAAACTCCAACTCGTAAACATCATTTACTGTGTTGGTAACAATTTCTGCTGCATTTAAAGCTTCTATCGTCGCTGTCTTGTAAGCATTTATTAATCCCGGAACACCTAACAAAGTACCACCAAAATACCTCACTACCACCACTAGAATATTGGTAACATCCGCAGAAAGTAGTGCATTCAAGATTGGCCTGCCTGCAGTTCCAGAAGGCTCTCCATCATCGTTAAATTTATGAACGTTTCTGTCTGGCGTTAAACGTATGGCCCAACAAAAATGTCTGGCTTTGCTGTGTTCTGCCCTCAGTTTTGCGGTAATTTCCTTAACCTCCGTTTCACTTTTAATAGGGTAGGCATAAGCTATAAATTTACTGCCCTTGTCCCTGAAAATGCCTTCACTTGCCTGTGTTATGGTCTGATAGGTGTCACTAAACAGCATAAATTTTCGATAAAGTAATCAATACAATTGCAACCAGCGCCAAAACCAAACCCAAATAATTCCACTTGCTCAGTTTCTCTCTAAAAATGAATACGCCAATTAAAGTGCCAGCTATAATAACTCCCATATTCATCGCCGCAAATACCGTAGATGGATTTTCTGACATTTCTCGGTGCGCCCTAAGGTAAAACAGGATATTCCCGAAATTGAATATGCCTAAAATACAGCCACAGAAGAAATTGATGAGCTGTAGCTTAGTTTTCTTCGTAATTACCAGATACATTAAATAAGCAAAAGACAGTACAAATGCAATGCAATAGATGATAAAAAGCGAAGTGGTATATGGTATCTCCGTAATTTGACTTACCATTTTAAAAAGCACGTCGACAGCGCCAAAACCTAAGAAAACAAGCAATAAATAAAGCCAACTTCTCTTGCTCGATGTACGGTCGCTTTTACGGTACATGGTAAAAATAATCGCAGCAAAGCCAAAAACAACGCCTACTTCTTTATAACGGTCAAAATTTTCTTTGAAAAGGAAGTACGCTGCACTTAAGGAAATAAACAGAGATAAACGTTGAGCAATATCTGTTCTTGCCAAACCTGCATTTCGCACTGCAAAAGCTAAGAAAACAAAAATGCTAGGTAATAAAATACCTAAAGTCCAATAAATGGGAGAGATATTTTCGATGCTGATACTGCCTAAATCTGGCTTAAAGCACATTAAACTTAAGCAAATAGCAAATAAATAATTCCAAGTGATGGCCTGCGTAATGTTAATTTGATAGCGTTTGGCCAACTTTAACATTACACCGACTGTTACACTACAAATGATACTGAGTATCAGGTATATCATGGTTTTATCCGTTTAATTATTTTTAGTTCATCGTCGCCAATCGCGATTTGCTCAATGGTTTCTCCAATTATTTCTGGCGCTTTTATACCATCTTCCCATTGGGTTTTGCTCGTAAATATACGTGCTTCGTCCCACAAATTAGCCGCTATAAATTGGTTGAGGATATTCGCTCCGCCTTCTATAATAACCGACTGAATATCCATTAAATACAACTGATAAGCTATCTTTTGCGGCAGGTAAAAATTCATGTCTTCCATCTGCACAAAGTGGATATTGTTGACCACATCCGTTTTAATCTCGTTAAGAATAACCGTTTTTGCAGCATCGTTATAAATATGATAATCCAAAGGGATGCTTAGGTTTTTATCGATAATGATACGGGTTGGATTTTTGCCTTCGATTTCCCTGGTGTTCAGTTGCGGGTTATCGGCTAAAACAGTATTCTTTCCCACCAAAATAGCGTCTTCTTCGCTGCGCCATTGATGGGTAAGTGTTTTTGCTTCTGTTCCAGAAATCCATTTTTGCGATTGGTCTGTTGGGGCAAAGAAACCATTTACGGTTTGTGCCCACTTTAAAATGAAATATGGCCTATGTTCTTTAATTCTGGTAAAAAACCTCCGATTAACAGTTTCACATTCATCATTCAAAATACCTGAAATTACTTCAATTCCTGCATTTTTTAGCTTTTCAATTCCTTTTCCGTTTACACTTTCAAAGGGGTCGGTGTTGCCAATAACTACACGTTTTAGCTGGTGTTTCACTAATAAATCTGCACAGGGTGGAGTTTTTCCGAAGTGTGAGCAAGGTTCTAAAGTGACGTAAGCGGTAGCATTTTTGAGAAGGCTAGGGGCATCATCTCCATATCGCTCAAACACATCTTTTACCGCATTTACTTCTGCATGGGCTTCGCCAATTTTTTGATGGTAACCTTCGCCAATGATTTTATCCTCATGAACAATCACACAACCAACCATAGGGTTTGGACTTACGTTTCCAACACCCAATTGGGCCAATTCTAGGCAGCGTTGCATGTAAAATTCATGTTCCATCCTCACAAAAATAGTTTTATTTCAGCATTTAAATTGGTAAAGTTATCATTCTGTAAATTAGCCGCAGATACACAGATTTTTAAATGAAAATATTATCATTCAATAATTAAGTTCATAATGATTAATACTAATTCTATCTGTGTATCTGTGCTATCTTTTTAAAGATGCAAGCAGAAATATAAATATCAAAAATGACTACTTTTGTATGATGAAGTTAGCGGAATTAGCTGTTTTATATCAGGAAAAATTAAGCGTTTTGTACGATGAAGATGAAGTGCATTCGCTTTTTTTAATTGCTTTGGAAGAAGTTTTAGGTTACACAAAAACCGATTACATTCTTAAAAAACAAGAGCTGGTTTCTGATACTTGTTTGCTAAAGTTAAACAGTATATTGATTGAACTAACTACAGGAAAACCAATTCAATATATTATTGGTCATGCACAATTTTACGGCTTAAATTTTAAGGTTAGTCCATCAGTTTTGATACCCAGACCAGAAACGGAAGAATTGGTGGAATGGATCTTATCAGTCTGCAGTTCTCAGTTTGCAGATAGCAGCTCAAACTTAAATATACTTGATATTGGTACTGGCAGTGGTTGTATCGCAATTTCAATAAAAAAAAATCTGCCTAAAGCCAATGTAACCGCGGTTGATGTTTCGCCTGAAGCATTAGCAACTGCTAAAGAAAATGCACTGTTAAACGATGTTGGCGTGACTTTTATCGAAGACGATATCCTTACTTCAAAATTAGAGTTTCCGCACATCAAATTGGATGTTATCGTCAGTAATCCACCGTATATAAAGGAAGACGAAAAAGCAGAAATGCATGAAAATGTATTAGCTAATGAGCCGCACACTGCGCTTTTTGTAAGCAATGATAGACCGTTAATCTTTTATGAAGCTATTGCTGATTTTGCATTGAAACATTTGAGTGATGAAGGGCGTTTGTTTTTCGAAATCAATGCTAATTTAAGTAGAGAAACTATTCAGATGCTTGCCAGTAAAGGGTTTTCGGATATCAAATTGAAATTGGATATGCAGGGCAAGGAAAGAATGGTGAGTGTTAAAAAGTCTTGATTTTGAGCTAGATAAGGCGGTTTTAAAACTTTTTGGTGTAGTTGTTGTTGATAAGTTGTTTTAATAAATTTAACACAATTGTTATGAATCAACTAAAATCAATATCAGCAATTTTAGGAGTTGTGCTTCTAGCAAGTTGCGGAGTAAGTAAAAAGAAGTATGCCGAACTGCAAGGTAATTTTAACGAAGTTCAGCAGAGATATAATGATCTTAATGGAAAGCTAGTTAGAACAGAATCTGAGCTTTCAAATGCCAAAACCAGAATTACAAGCTTAGACGAGGCCATTGCCAGAGAAAGAGCAAATGCAGCAGAACTGCAAGCAGCGTTAAATAAATGTTTAAGTGCAAGTAGTCAGGGTAACGTGAATATTTCTAAATTGGTAGACGAAATTAATAGCTCTAATAAATACATTAAAGAATTAATTGCAGCGAAGAACAAAAGCGACTCGCTTAACATGGTGTTGACAAACAATTTAACACGTTCGTTGAGTAGGGAAGAAATGAGCGATGTAGATGTGCAAGTACTTAAAGGTGTTGTGTATATTTCTTTGTCGGACAATATGTTATATAAATCTGGTAGTTACGAAATATCTGATAAAGCAGGTGCAACTTTAGGAAAAATTGCAAAAATTATTACCGATTACAAAGATTATGAAGTTTTGGTAGAAGGTAATACCGATAACGTGCCAATTAAAATGGCTAACATTAGAAATAACTGGGATTTAAGTGCTCTGAGAGCGTCATCGGTTGTTCAAAGTTTGCAAAACAATTATGGTGTAGACCCTAAGCGTTTAACTGCTGGCGGTAGAGGAGAGTATAATCCAATTGCAGGCAATGATACTGCTGCCGGTAAAGCTAAAAACAGACGTACCCAAATTATTATTACGCCGAAATTAGATCAGTTTATGGATTTGATTGGTAAGTCAGCTGAGAAGCCTCAAAATTAGGTTTCAAAATAGCTAACTATTTAAGGCTTCCTGTTCAGTTGGGAGGCTTTTTTTATGCCCTCGGATGAAACTCGGTGATCACTGTCTTTAGGTAATCTCTATCTAAATGAGTATAAATTTCAGTAGTGGTAATACTGGCATGTCCCAACATATCTTGAACGGCTCGCAAATCGGCCCCGCCTTCAATTAAATGCGTAGCAAATGAATGTCGCAACGTATGCGGACTTATCGACTTATTTATTCCGGCAGCTATAGCACAAGATTTGATGAGATTAAAGATAGAAACCCGGGAAAGCTTTGCTCCAAATCTGTTTAGGAATATAAAATCTTCATTTCCCTTTTTAATTTTTAAATGCACCCTTACTTCGTCAATATAAATCTTTATCAACTTTAACGCCGTTGCACCAATAGGTACCAAACGTTCCTTATTTCCCTTTCCAACTACTCGCACAAATTCCGAATCCTCAAAAATGTTGGATATTTTGAGTTCTGTTAACTCGCTAACCCTTAAGCCACAGCCGTAAAGTGTTTCTAAAATTGCCTTGTTGCGCATACCTTCGGGTTTAGAGGCATCAATAGCAACTATCAGTAAGTCAATTTCATGAATGTTTAACGTATCTGGAAGTTTGCGGGCAATTTTAGGTGTTTCTAACAACTCCGAAGGATCATTTGTAATCAAATCTTCCTGCAAAAGATAGCTAAAAAACGATTTAATGCCGGATATTACTCTAGCTTGCGTGCTGGCTTCTGCTCTAAGTTCGTGCAGCCAAATCAAAAAATCCCTTAAATCTTTCAGCGTAATTTTTGTGATTGAAACGCTTTGATCGAGGCTTTCGAGGTATTGAAAAAGCTTTTCGACATCTTTAGTGTAAGCCTCTATGCTATTTTCTGCTAATGAACGCTCTAGTTTAAGATAAGCGGCAAATCCCTTTATATACGATTGAGTGTTCATTATTTGAGTTCTTTTTTATAACATTGCGTAAGGCAATTTAGCTACAAAAATAATAGTAAGTTGTTTTCGTAGCCACAGATGCACTGATATTTATTTGTCGTCAATATTTGATGAGTAGTAGATATCGCTAACTAATAAAATAAATGAAGATACAAATCATCAACGGACCTAATTTAAACCTCCTTGGCTTAAGAGAACCGTCTATTTACGGTGCAGAACCTATTGAAGGTTACATCGAAACACTTAGAGAAAAATACAGCATTATCGGAATCGATTACTATCAAAGCAATGTGGAAGGCGAACTAATTAACAAGCTGCATGAAGTTGGTTTTTCTTACGATGGAATTATCATTAATGCTGGTGGTTATACACATACCTCGGTAGCCATTGCAGATGCCATTGCCGCAATAAAAACCCCAGTAGTTGAAGTGCATATCTCTAACATTTACGCCAGAGAGGAGTATCGTCATGTTTCGTTAACTGGGAAAAATTGTAAAGGTGTATTGACTGGTTTCGGTTTGGATGGCTACCGCTTAGCACTAGAAAGTTTTTTAAAATAGTATTTTAGTTAATGGTTGATAGTTTATAGCTATGAACTATCAACCATCAATAGAAAAAATGAAAAAAATAACACTCTGGTTTGCGTTGATTTTGTGCGTAAACATTGTTAACGCACAAACCTCTAATAAAACAACAAAATTAGATGCCAATTCTATCGTAAAAGATGCCGACGGCAGTGTGTATCCTTATGCAATATGGCAAAAATTGATGCAGACTGGCGAATATTCAGTTAAACTAAAAAGTGCGCCAGGAGCAGAACCAGTTGAATTTTTACTCTATCGTTTAACCGAAGAACAAAAAGCTGCCAATAAGAAAAGGAGAGAAGAAACTGTGGCCAAAATGCCAAGGCCACGTCAAAGTGATGTTTTTAAAGACGGGGAAAAGTTTCGTTTTGATAAAATGAAAGATTTGAATGGCCTTAAGTACGATTTCAAGAAAGATACAGGAAAAGTTGTGGTATTTAATTTTTGGTTTATCAACTGTCCGCCTTGCAAGCAAGAAATACCCGAATTAAACGATTTGGTGGAAAAATACAAAGAGAATAAAGATGTAGTTTTTATAGCTATTGCACTCGACGACGCTTATACATTAAAAACCTTTTTGAAATTGTCGCCGTTTAATTATAACGTTATTCCTGATGGTAGGTTTTACGCGGACAAACACGGTGTTAAATCTTATCCAACCCATGTTGTGGTAGGTAAAGATGGTGTAATTAAATTTAGCACCATTGGATTAGCCAGTAATACGGTTTATTGGGTAGAAAAGACGATTAAAGAAGCTATCTAGGACTATTCTACACTTAATATCCTTCTGTATAATCGCCCATTTTTTTGTGCTATTGTAAAAACCAGCTTGTTCGTTTGAGGAATTGAGGTGAGATTAATTACATTGCTTTTATCGTAAAAGTCATATTTGATTAGCGCAGGAGATACCTCTTCGTTTAAATCTAAGGCAGACTTATTTTGAGATTTGCTAAAGAATGCTTCGTCAATTTTGAATTTACTTATCCCACTGTTTTTTGTTGCGATAACCAAATTGTCGTCTACAATGGCGAAATCATTAATTGGCGAAGTTTTTTTATCTTTTAGGGATATGCTAAATACAAAACTTCTTTGCATGTCATTGAGATCATAAACGCTGATATGTTGATGTGTACCAGCATAGCCGCTTGATGTTTCGGATAGTAAAGCCAAGTACTTTGAATTTATTCTTCCGTTGGAAATGTGCTCATAAGCACCATTTGCTTTGAGTTTTCTAATATGAGATAATGCCAACTTTGAGCTAGTGTTTAACTGATAAAATAGAAGATATTTTGGAGTTACTATATTATCGATCGCTATCAGATGATTTTCCGTTATCACGATATCGTCAATTGCCTTGCCTGGCTTTATTACTTCTGTAGGTATTTCTAATGAAAACCATTTTCTTGTTTGAATATGGTATTGAATTAACATCTCCTTGCCCGCTTCGCCACCAATAAAAATATGATCCTTGGTTAGAAAAATATTTTTAGGAGTAATTTGAAAAGGAATTTTTATGGTTTCGAGGGATTTAATGATGAAATTATGTAAGTAGATTGTATTTGTAGTATCTACAATGGCAATCCTAGAAATCTGGTCTGTAGCATAAATCGACTTTTCATTAACAGAGTATATTGCCTTTTCTACAAGTGCCTTTGGTCTATAAGCACTAATGAATATTGAATTTTTGCTTTTCTGCAGTATGAAATTTTCGCCAACTTTCAGTCCTTTTTGGCTAAATGAGAATTTTGTGGTACAAGTTAATATTAAAATAATGAAGTAAATTAGTCTTTTCATAAGTCAATAAATTTCTTTTTTCCCGCTGCAAAATACTTCCAAACTATACTTCCATTTAGCACACCTGTATGTTTACGTAATGGCAATTGCTTGTTTGTACGTTTTGCAGCAGTTTTAAAGAATGCTCCAAAAAAATGAGCATGAGCCTTATTAATAGAAAAAGCGAATTTAAACTGTCCCTTAAACGCAAATTGAAACCAAGCTGCTAAATCAATCCACAAACGTGCAAAAACCTTAATTACAGCCTCTCCAAAAGGAAGGTTTTTTTGCATGATGATGAGATTGTTGCGAAAATTGAGATAGCTTTTGAACGAATTGCTGGCATCTAGAGTGCCTCCGCCAACGTGATAAACTTCGGCTGCAGTACAGCACATCACTTTGTAACCTTTGTTCTTCAAACGCCAACACAAATCAATTTCTTCCATGTGGGCAAAAAGGTCGCCATCTAATCCGCCAATTTCTGCCCAAGCTTTGCTTTTAATGAAGAAAGCTGCACCACTGGCCCAAAAAACAGGAATATCATTGTTGTACTGATTTTGATCTTCTTCTACTTGATCAAAAATTCTGCCCCTGCAGAAAGGAAATCCAAAACTATCTATAAAACCACCTGCAGCGCCAGCATACTCAAACATTGTTTTATCTTGCTGCCACTTAATTTTTGGCTGTGCTGCAGCGATGCTTTCATCGCCCTGCATTAAATCAATTACTGGCTTAATCCAATTTTCAGGCACTTCTACATCTGAGTTAAGTAGCACGAAATAATCCGCTTGTACCTTAGCCAAAGCTTGGTTGTAACCTTCGGCAAAACCGTAATTTTTATCGTTAACAATAATTTGAACTTGAGGGAACTTTTGCTGCGTAAACAAAACTGAATTATCGGTAGAAGCATTATCTGCTACAACAATCTGCAGATTTGCATAGTCAGTTTTTACCACACTAGGTAGAAAACGCTCCAAAAATGTTTGCCCATTCCAGTTTAAAATTACTACAGCTACACTAGGCTCCATGAGGGGGGGGTAAGGTTGAGGTTAAGGTTAAGGTTAAGGTTAAGGTTGAGGTTGAGGTTGAGGTTGATGGCTGGAAGGCGAAAGGTTCATGATCTTTGGTCTTTAGTCTTTAGTCTTCATCCTTTTAACCGTCGAGCTTTCTACCCTCTAATCATTCGCTTTCCATCGCTTATGGCTCCATAACCAATAAGCAGGTTCTTGTAAAATAGTGTTGGTTAGGTAACTGAAAAACGTATCTGTAATTTCATGTTCATTCGTATCTTTTGGATTAAGGCACATTGGCACGCAATCTATTTCGTAATAACCACGCTTTGGTCTTTTAACATTGAAATAAAAGATAGGTCTGTTAGTTTGCAATGCGATTTTTTCTAAACCCAAAAATGCAGGGGTAGATTGGTTCATAAAATTAAGCCTGTATTGCACATCAGATTTCCTTGGTGTTTGGTCACTTGCAAAACAGAACATAGTCACATCATTTTTAGTGGCAATAACCTGTCTCAACGTTTGCTTCATCGGTATAAAAACATTTCCAAATTTCGTTCTTAACCCATCAAACCAATTTCCAAACACTTCGTTGTTAATTGGCTTGTAAATTACATTACAGGTTCCTGATAAATTCAGACCAGTAGCCAGCATACAAAGTTCCCAATTGCCATAATGCCCAGTACAAGCTAGTACACTTTCACCACGTTTAAAGTAAGCTTCTGCCAGGTCAAAATTAGTAACCTTTACTCTCTTCATTACCTCAGTTCTGCTAATAGAACTCATTTTAACAATTTCTACCATTAAATCGCCCAGATAGCGATAGAATTTTTTCTCTGTGGCAATAATTTCTGATGCAGATTTTTCCGGAAATGATTTGCTAAGATTATTACGTACTACATTTCGTCTGTATTTAGCTACGTAGTAAAGAATGTAGT
>NZ_JAVHXT010000016.1:0-10628 GCF_031119335.1 Pedobacter sp. | reverse complement strand
ATAATAAAGAACATAGTATAAAATGTTCGAAATGCCAAATAAAAACCACAACGGAAAAAAAGACAGGAGGTGTAAAAAAAATATCCCTATGTGCAAAAAACCTTTTTTAATCATTAATTTGCCGACTGAATTGCAAACTTAAAATATCAGATGCAAAATCTAGCTATATTTCCATTATTTTATCTTCCACCAGTTAGTTATTTTACGCTTTTAAAGGAAAACAATTTCGAATTCCTTTTAGAAAAATTTGAGCATTTGCCAAAACAAACTTACAGAAATAGAGCGGCAATAGCTTCGCCAAATGGAAGTTTAGATTTGGTTGTTCCAATAGTTAAAGGTGCAAAAGTACACACGCCGTATAAAGATGTAAAAATAAGTTACGATGCGAGATGGCAGCGTTTACATTGGTTAAGCCTGCAAACTTGCTACCGTAGTTCGGCTTATTTCGAGTTCTATGAAGATGGTTTAGCTCCATTTTATGAAAAAAAGTACGATTACCTTTTTGATTACAACTATGAAATGCTGACTTGGCTATTTAAGCAGCTGAAGATTTCGTCAGATTTAGTAACAACAGAAACCTACGAAGAAAATCCGGCCAAAGATTACAGGAGTGCAATGACTAAGAAGGAGATACCTGTTATCCAAACAAAGCCGTATTTTCAAGTGTTTAGCGACAGGAATGAGTTTATACCAAACCTTAGCATTGTAGATTTACTTTTTAACCAAGGACCACAAGCGAAGAATTATTTTTAGAAGTGAGAAATGGTTAATCGGTTAATTGTTTAAATTGGTTAATTGATACTTGAAAACTGCCAACTGAAATGTCGAAACCTTTACGCTTTAAACATAAAAAGAAACGATATGCGTTACCAGAACCGGGTACTACGCCAGGTTTTGTGTATATAGATGTCAATTCTTTAAAGCCTAAAATTAATTTGTACAGTTTTAGTGCAGATACGTTCGATGTTGTTGAATTAAATAGCCTGCGTGATATAGCTAAACGTACCAAAGACACGTCAGCTTTTTATTGGGTAGAAATTAAAGGCTTAAACTCGGCAGAGCTTTTCAATGTATTTAGTGAGGAATTGAAAATTCACAAATTGGTATTAGAAGATATTACCAGAACTTACCATCGCCCAAAATTTGAAGAGTACGAAGGTTACAATTTTGCGGTAAGTAGAATGCTAAGATTAGGTGAGGATGGAGGATTGGAAAATCAACAGGTATCGTTCATACAAACTAAGAACGTACTATATACCTTTCAAGAAACCTATGACGATTGTTTAGACGCAGTTCGCAACCGTTTAAGGGAGGGAAAAGGAAATATCAGGATAGGAGGTACTGGTTATTTAATGTACGCCATAATGGATATGATTGTAGATGCCTACTTTTCTGTACTTAGCGAATGGAGCGAAGACATGGATCTGATTGAAGATCGCTTGCTTGCTCGCCCGGATAAATCTGTGATGTACGATATGCAATTGGTTAAACGAAATTTAATTGCACTTAGGCGGGTAATTTGGCCAGAGCGTGACAAGATGAACGATATTTTGCGTACCGATAGTGATTTAATTTCTGATCAAACCAAAATGTTCATTAAAGATGCTTACGATCACTGCGTACAACTCATGGACATGGTAGAAAGTATGAAAGAAATTGCTTCAAGTAACATAGATATGTACTTGTCAATTATCAGCAACCGCATGAACGAAATCATGAAAGTGCTTACCATTATATCGTCTATCTTTATTCCGCTAACCTTCATTGCTGGTATTTACGGAATGAATTTCGCAAAACAAGATCCAGTTACCGGAAAAATAATGCCAGGTAATATGCCAGAGCTGTATGTAGCAAACGGTTACGAATACACCTTGTTGGTAATGGCTTTTATTGCGCTTGTTCAAATCATCTTTTTTTGGCGCAAAGGCTGGTTTAAATAATTTCATTTTCGGCTAAAAATAGCGAACATCTTATTTCGATTTTTTTGTAGTTTAACAACATCAAACTAAACTATAAATGAACCAACAAACTAAAAACAAAAACATTATTTTAATTATTCTTGTGGCCTCTTTAGGCTACTTTGTAGATATCTACGATCTTATCTTATTCTCGGTAGTACGTGTACAAAGCTTAAAAGATTTGGGCGTTGCCGAAGAAGATATGCTCAGTATTGGCGCCACAATTATCAACAGCCAAATGTTCGGCATGCTAGTAGGTGGTATACTTTGGGGTGTTTTGGGAGATAAACGTGGTCGTTTAAGCGTTTTATTCGGTTCTATCATCACTTATTCGTTAGCCAATATTGCCAACGGTTTTGTAACTACTGTAGATCAATATACCATCATTCGCTTTATTGCTGGAGTAGGCTTAGCAGGCGAACTTGGCGCAGGTATTACGCTTGTTGCCGAAACCATGAGCAAGAAAAACAGAGGTTACGGTACCATGATTGTTGCCTGCGTAGGTTTGCTCGGAGCCGTTATGGCAGCCTTAATTAGTGCACGATACACTTGGCAAACCAGCTATTTTATTGGTGGCGGTATGGGTTTAGTTTTGCTTTCACTGCGTATTGGTTTGGTAGAATCGGGTATGTTTAAAGAAACTACCGAAAACGAAAACGTACAGAGAGGTAACTTCTTTATGTTATTTAACAAGTGGTCGAGGTTAAAAAAATACTTGTGCTGTATCTTAATTGGTTTGCCCTTGTGGTATGTAGTTGGCGTGCTGATCACTTTTTCTCCAGAATTTGGACGTGCCTTAAATGCTACCGGAGTTTTAGACGCCGGCAAAGGAATAATGTATTGTTACATTGGTATTTCCATTGGCGATGTAGTTGCCGGTTTACTGTCGCAGCTACTAAAATCGCGACGAAAAGTGATGCTTATTTTCTTATTGTTAACGGCAGTTTCTGTAGGTATTTATCTGTATGCTTTCGGTTTAACTCCTCAAGGTTTTATTTTGTTGAGTTTATTGTTGGGCTTTGCATCTGGCTATTGGGCTACCTTTGTAACTATTGCTGCCGAGCAATTTGGCACCAATTTGCGTGCAACGGTAACTACAACCGTCCCCAACTTTATACGCGGTTCTTTAATTGCGATCACCACAGGTTTTCAATTTTTTAAGGATAAGTTGGGTATTTTAGAAGGCGCAGCTGTGGTAGGTGCAATCTGCATTGTTATTTCATTATTTGCTTTAAGTCAGTTGAAAGAAACTTTCAGTAAAGATTTGGATTACGTGGAACATTAATAAACAGCTGATAGCATAATGTACTGTTTTTTTAGAAAAGCTAACGCAGTGCTACTATATAAGAGGCAGTCCCGCCATCCGCTTTACTTTTTTGGCAAACACATAGGTTTGCCAAACGTGTTCGCTGCTGTCGGGTTTAAAATGCAAGTGCTGTGCAAATGAACTTTCTTGCCCACCCAACTGCTAATCAGACTTACGAAGTTTTTAAACGGCGAGGCCCTCAATTAACCTTAAGAGAAAATTTAAACTAGAGTTAAACTTAGTATGTCTTTATGAAAACTGCTAAAGGTATTGCTGTGCACAGGTTTAAGTACAATAAACCCAATTGAAGTGGAAATACTTTTTGTTGCGTCATTTCGAACATCGTGAGAAATCTGTTAGTTGTATGGCTTAGTCGTTAAATTTCTCACAATGTTCGAAATGATAGGAAACCGTAAACAAAAAGATTTTAACGTAAAGTGGGACTTTCTGTCAATTGAAAAACCAAGGCTGCTTTTCAAAAAATAATTTGTAATCCTAAAGCGAGCCATATTTTTTATGGATCTGTTTGCTACGTTCCGAGCAATCGTAATTCTAAAATCATAAATCGTAAAGTGTCAATCCAATGTACTATATCACATTAGGTTTCACTTAGCGTGGCATTAAGCGTAAATTTGAAGCTACAAAGGAGAAAGTCATGTTTAAGGAGAGCGTTTTTAAGGAGAAAGTAGCAGAAGCATATAAACAGATACAAGATAGTATTTGTGCGGGTTTGGAAATTGCCGATGGAAAAGGTCTTTTTGTTGAAGAACTGTGGGAAAGGGAAGGCGGCGGCGGCGGTCGTACCCGAGTTATACAGCACGGAAACGTAATTGAAAAGGGAGGTGTGAATTTTTCTGCAGTTTATGGGAAATTGCCAGATGCGGTTAAAAAAGCCTTTAAAGTAGAAAATGATGAGTTTTTTGCAACTGGAGTTTCTATCGTTTTGCACCCTGAAAATCCATTTGTGCCTATTATACACATGAACATCCGCTATTTTGAAATGGATGAGCAGACGCGTTGGTTTGGTGGGGGAATAGATTTAACGCCACATTATGTGATCCCAACTGATGTGAGGTTTTTCCACTATCATTTAAAACAGGCTTGTGATGAGTTTAAAGCAGAGTTTTACCCTAAATTTAAAGCTTTGGCAGATGATTATTTCTTCATCAAACACCGTGACGAAACTAGGGGAGTTGGTGGTATTTTCTACGATCGTTTAAAACCTGAAAATACCGAACTTAGCTACGAGAAAATATTAGATTTTTCTTTAGCAGTAGGCAACAGCTTTTTGCCTATTTACACGGAATTGATAGATCGTAACCGAGATACAGCATATACAGATTTTAATAAGGAATGGCAGTATTTGCGCCGTAGCAGGTATGCAGAGTTTAATTTGGTTTACGACTCTGGAACCAAGTTTGGCCTGGAAACCAACGGCCGTATTGAAAGTATTTTAATGAGCTTGCCACCAACAGCCAAGTGGAATTACAATGCAAAGGCACAAGCTGGCTCAGAAGAAGAAATAACGACTAATTTCCTTAAAAAGGGAATTGATTGGGTGTAGTCGGTCTCCGTCATTTCGACGAGGAACGAGGAGAAATCTAGTAAATTTCTTATTAAATCTTTTAAGATTTCTCCCTACGGTCGAAATGACGTGGCGCTAATCCAGCTCGCATATCATAACATTACACAAAAAAAGCTCTAGGAATAACCTAGAGCTTTTTTTATGGACTTTAACGTCTAATTATCTTCCTCCTGGAGGACAGTTCTCTTTCAAGAATTTAGTAAAGGTTAACGCTAAATGCTCGCTTGTGCCTTCGCCCTCGCTAATGCTGTGCGTTCTATTTGGGTAGCTCATTAACTGGAAAGTCTTTTTGTGTTTAACCAATTCGTTAATCAACATCTCTGCATTTTGATAATGTACATTGTCGTCTCCTGTACCGTGCACCAACAATAGGTTTCCTTTCAAGTTTTTAGCATGAGTAACAGGCGAACCAGCTACATAAGCATCTGTAGTTGGAAATGGTGTGCCCATGTAACGCTCTTGGTAAATATTGTCGTAAGTAAGCTGATTTGCCACTGGCGCAATAGAAATACCAGTTTTATAAATTTCTGGATATTGGAATAGTAGGTTTAAGGTAGAAGATCCACCACCGCTCCAGCCCCAAACCGCAACTCTGTCTTTATCCATAAAAGTGTGAGTAGCTAGTAGTTTTTTGGCTCCCAAAGCTTGGTCACGAATATTTAACTGACCAATGTTTTTGTATATCGCTTTGCGCCAAGCCTTACCTTTTGGTACTGGTGCGCCGCGGTTATCAACAGAAACATAAATGTAGCCATCTTTTGCCATATCCGGATATAACCAGTTATTGCCGGCACCCCAACTATCTAATGCAGTTGCCGAAGCAGGTTCGCCATAAACATAAAATACAACCGGATATTTCTTTGTTCTGTCAAAGTTTTCTGGTTTTTTCATCCAGCCGTCTAACTCTATACCATCTTCGGTAGTTACTTTAAAAAACTCAACTTTGTTTTTAATTGCAGCTTGGTTACCTACTTGGCTGGTGATGCTACCGGTCATACTTAGAGGATTGTTGGTTTTAAAATTCATCCACTCGCTCACCGGTCTTACGGTAGAACTTTGGTAACTGTGGAAAGCAAAAGCACCAGTGGGCGAAATGTTATAACTATGACGGCCAGGTAAAACCGATGGTGTAACTTGCTCTAACTTGCCTTTACCGTCTAGTTTGGTTTTGTATAAATATTTTTGTGTAGCATTAGTAGGCGAAGCACTGAAATAAACCGTGTTGTTAGCCTCATCAATCAAATCTAAACTCATCACATCAAAGTTGCTGTTGGTAATTAATGTTGCCTTCTTGTTCTCGATGTTAATGCGGTAAAGATGTGCCCAATTATCTTTCTCTGTCAGAATTACAAACTCTTTGTTGTTGTTTATCCAATGAAATTTATCAATGGCATCAATCCAAACTTTGTCTGTTTCTTTGTAGATTTCTTTAATTGCGTTGGTGCTTGCATTTACCAAATAAACCGTACTCACGTTTTGTTCACGATTTAATTGTTGCAAAATGATGTTATTAGAGTTCGGTACCCAATCCATTCTAGGGATGTAGTTTTGAACCTGACTACCCGGAACGTCCATCCATTTTGTTTGTGCCGTTACAATATCTACCACACCAACTTTACAAGCTGACGGATCTTGACCTACCTTTGGATATTCTACCGGAATGTTGTAAGAATAAATAGAATCGGTGTTGTTAATCATCAAGAAATTACGGATTTTCCTTGCGTCTATTTGCCAATAAGCAATAGATTTTCCATCTGGACTCCATCTAAAACCATCCCTGCAATCAAACTCCTCTTCGTAAACCCAATCGAAAGTGCCGTTAATTAATCTGGCTGTACCATCGGTAGTTAGTGCTTTTACGTCACCAGAATTTATATCTTCTACATAAATATTGTGACCACTCACGTAAGCAACTTTAGAAGCATCAGGAGAAAATTTGGCAAACATTAAAGATGATGCCGGCTTGTCTTTTCCTATTTGGGTCACCTTGCGTGTAGTCATATCGGCAACCCAGTAATCACCACGCGTATCATAACGCCATACTTTTTTGCTGTTCGTAAAAATTAACGCTTTGGTGCCATCATCACTTAGCTGAAAACTCCTAACTCTAATAGCTTTGCCGCTACCACTCAATAAGTCGGAACCGATAACGGTTGTGCGGTCGCCTTTTGGTAGGGTAATTTTAACGATTTCGCCGCTTACATTTTGATAGTAGCTGTTGCCATCTTTGGCCCAATTTACACTTTGTGCTGTTGCAGTGGTAGAAAAACCGAATGCAATGGCCAAGCCCCAAATTAATTTTTTGGTGTTCATCTGTTTATAGGTTTATAAATTGTTGATATACGGATTGAAGGTAAGATTTTCCGTTGATTATATTCTTGTTGGTTTGTGTTGCGTCTTCTGCCTTACTATTGTGAAGCACACTTTTACCTACATTGTCAAAAGTAACGGTATGCCCATTTTCTATAAATCCAAATCCATCATCCCAACTAAAATAGGCAAAATTTCTAGTGTACGGATTAAGCAGGTTTTTGCTCCATTTAAAGTTATTAGCTTTGATGTTAAGCTGGGCCAAAAGTGTTGCTGGCAAATCTTGTTGGCTGCCAGTTTTGTTATAAACTTTACCTCTAAATTCTTCTTTAATTACATCACCATAAAATATTAGGGGAATGTGATAACGCTGTGGTTCGTAAATTTCGTGGTTGTTTTTTGGTAATGGATGCCCATGATCGGCAATGAAGACGAATAGTGTATTTTTATACCAAGCCTGCTTTTTTGCTTCGTTTAAATAACTGCCTATGCAAGAGTCGGTGTAAAATGCAGTGCTTTTGAATTTTTGAGCATTATCTGCATTCCCAAACTTCTGTTTTACCGGTAATTCGAAAGGTTCGTGGTTGGTTAATGATAAAATAGTGGAAAAGAACGGCTGTTTAGTTGTATTGGCATTTTTTAGCTGTCGGTTAAATAGCGGTCCATCGTAAGCTCCCCAATTAGCACTCATATCTTTCTTGTCGAAACTTTTTCTGTCTATCAATTTTTTATATTGATGACCTAGTACAAAAGCTTTATAGTTGTCAAATTCTGATTCGCCACCGTAGTAAAACGAGGTATGATAGCCATTTTCGTAAAGTTTTTGACTAATTGCAGGGATTTTCTGCATTTTTTCTGGCCATTTCACAATACTGCCCACGGCTAATGTAGGAAAGCCAGTTAAAGAACCGATCAAACCTTTATCTGTTCTATTGCCTGTAGCGTAAATCTGGCTGAAGAGCACACCATTTTTTGCTAAATTATCCAAGTTGGGAGTGATGCCGCTTTCACCATCTAAAGATTTGATCAAATCTGCAGTAAAGCTTTCGAGTATGAAAATCACCACATTTGGTCTTTCCGTCTTTAAAATAGAGATAGTCGTATCTTTTTCAACTTTGAACAAATTACTTGCCTGTAAATCAGCTTCTTTTTGGTTGAAATATTTGTAGAGATTTTTTTTTGATTTATTGCTAGCCAAAATACTCGACACCAAATTCCACTCTGTGTTTAGTGCGGTATGGTTTAAAATCTGATAGTTAGAGAAATAGGCCATGCTCTGGGTATTTGGGGCTCTGCCAGTCCCGCCTCGTATCAATAAAAAGTTAGTGGTTAAAACAATAATGGTAATGATAAACTTTACTCCAAGTGGTGTTTTAGTAAAGTTGATTTGTCTTTTAACGAGCAAAAAGTTGAGATAGAAACCAACTGCTAATAAAACCAATAATACAAGTAACGTAAGAAAAATAGGTGAGGAGGCGCTTGAAGCTAACGATTCTCCCGGTGTAAGAATGGCAAACTCTATGGCTCTGGAGTTTACTTTGCTGCCCCATTCTCTATAAATGTTAAAGTTAATTACTGAAATGACGCTAAAAAGTACAATCAGTACAGCATTGTAATGCCTAATCCAATTAAAATTGATTTTTTCTCTATTGGTGAAGTACCAAAAAGTATAGATTAATAAAGGAATAATGACAAGATAGGCAGTTGTTGATAAATCTAATCGGAGTGCATGATAGTAAGCTGCAAACTTTTGCGAGAGAGGTATGTTTCGCAGTTTGATATGGAAGATGAACATGAAAATGAACCTATCTACAGCGAAATAGAGCAGCCAAAACAGAAAGTATCTGGCGAAGAAAATCAGACTTTTAAACATGGGCTGCTAAAATACTAAAAAAGCCCACGATTTAAATCGTGGGCTTTCAAATTCTTATTTTTAATGACGATTACTCGCCACCACCTTGCATTGCCATAATTTCTTGCATGGTTTTCAATTCGTAACCGCTTGGTACCTCTAAAGAAAATGGACCAACTTTATCTTCAGAAACATTTTTAAGAGTTAAAGTAACTTTAGTGCCATTTTGGAATGTAGTATATTTAACCAAAGCACCTTTTACGCTATTGAATTGCTCTCCAGAAAAGTTAGAAGGGAATTCGATTTCGTTGGTAGCCCATAATTCATAAGTGCCACCTTTATCATCTTTGTAAGTATATTTTTCAGCATTGTAATTACCTACTTTTTGCTTTTCGCCTGTAGCTTTAAAGTCGCTTAATTTCGGAGATGCAGCTTCAGTTTTTTCTATATCTTCTTTGCTCATTTTAACTGCATACTGCATTTGCGCCATTGGTACATCAATAAGCATTAAACCATTTCTGTCTACGAAATTTTGTAGAATACCGATAGTTGCAGGACCTTGTTGCATATCGATACGCAATATATTTCCAGCAAATTTAACTTTTTGCTCTTTCGGCAATTGAGAAGCCATTGCTGCTGCTTCTGGAGGTAAAGAGTATTCAACTCCGTAAATTACTGTTCCTTGAGAAATTTTCTTTTGAGCGTTAGCAATCACTGCCGATCCCACTAACAAAGCCGCTAAAACGCCTGTCTTTACTGATTTAAACATCATATTTTTTAGTTTATAGTTTTTACCAATTAATTTTTTCCTTTGCCAAGAAAGCCGCTATTCCTTTTTTGAAATCCTCACTTTCTCTTGTCTTTGCATTCACTTTAATTGCGTTGGTCAAACAACTATCGAGCCAACTATTGCTAGTTTCATTAATGAGTTGTTTTGTCAACGCCATCGAATTTCCAGAAGCACTGTTATTCAAATTTAATGCAAATTCACGTACAATTTGATTAATTTCTTCAGCTTTTGTTACATAGGTGATAAGGTTATATTTCAATGCTTCGTCTGCAGAAAACAGATCGCCACTGATTAATAGCTTCTTAGCTAGTGTTTCGCCTACTTTTTGTACCAAATAACAACTTACAATTGCAGGAACAAAACCTAATTTTACTTCCGTATATCCAAATTTAGCTTCGGGCACAGCAAATATGATATCGCAAATGGTTGCCAAACCGCATCCTCCAGCAATGGCATGGCCTTCTACTTGCGCAATAACCACTTTTTTTAAAGTTCTGATCGTTTCAAAAAGATCTTTCAGTGCTCCCGAGTCTTGAATGTTTTCCTCGTAAGAAAAATGCTGCAACTGTTGCATATAAGCTAGGTCTGCACCAGCGCTAAAAACATCGCCATTGGCTTTTAAAACTACTATTTTAACATCTTGGTCATTCTCTGCCCTTAAAAAAGCTGCAGTTAAGTCAGCAACTAAAGTTTGGTTTAAGGCATTTCGCTTATCAGGTCTGTTAATAATAATTTCGGCAATGCGATTTTCAACTTGATAAATAACTAATGGTTCCATTTTTAATTAAGTTTCAGTATTACGGCTTTCTGCTTTTTCAAAATATAAG
>NZ_JAVHXT010000015.1 GCF_031119335.1 Pedobacter sp. | reverse complement strand
ACCTTATGCTATAAACATTAAAATCCTACGGATTTCCTTAAATAATGACATTGCGCTTGCGCCAATACTACGAGTTTATATCCCTTTGCTTTTCATAAAACCAATCTCTTCTTCTAGCAGATATTTATCATCTATTGCGTAGGTATTTACGTTGTTGATCCTTATTTCATCAATTACATCTACAAAGTTTTTATATACTGATGTGCTGGTTGGTTTAATGATGACGTACATCGACTTATCTGCATTGGCGCTATGGGTTTCTGCCACCCGTTTCTTATTATCTAATATTGCTTTTTTAAGCTCAGCAACGCTGGTTATTTGCATTGGGCTTTTATGGGCTTCTCCTAGGAAGTAAGCTACTTGGTTATTCTTCCCTAGAAGGATGGTCATAGTTCTGGAAGCAGGCCAAGGTTCTTGCAAGTCTCCATCTTCAATGGGAACTGGCTTTGCTATTTCCATAGCTCCCATTTTGCTCAAAGATGTGGTAAGCATAAAGAAGGTAATGAGTAGGAATGCCAAATCGACCATTGCGGTTAAATCGACACCTGGGATTGGTTTGCGTGAGCTTCCTCTTACAGCCTTGCCGTTTTGAGGAACGTTAAGTGTAGCCATCGTTTTTTAGTTTAGTTTTTATGATGATGACGGCTACCGTTGGATTTCCATAAAAGCTACTTCGCTTTTTTAGAAGGTGATGACTTACGAAGTTGGTAAAACTTCGTAAGTCTAGCGATGATCTATTTTACCGCAGCAATTACACCGCAGCCAATTCTTGGCCCCGAGTTGCCCGTAGGCTGTGTTTCGTAATCGTCTGTGCCGCCGTGTACAATAATTCCTCTGCCGATAATATTTTTCACATCACCATCAGCTATGCTCCATCTAGAAGTGCTTACAGATATTTTTGCATGGCCTTTACCGTCTAGCGCAATATTACCAATATCTCCAGAATGGTAAGTGTCCGAATCCCATTTTCCGTGCGGTTCGTTGGTTGGGTTCCAGTGCCCGTGGGTATTTTCGCCCATATTACCGCAGTCGCCGTGTTCGTGGAAATGAACAGCAACCGTACTATCTGCTTTTTCTGGCATATTAATTTCTAAATCCATCTTGATTTTACCATCCGACAGTTGATAAAACTTAGCCGAACCTACAGCCTCATTATTTGCAGTTGAGTTTAAGGTAGCGTTTGCAACTTCTCTTTCTTTGTTTGCGCAACTGCTGAATATAGTTACGGTGCCAAGCATTAGGTATAAAATGTAATGTTTCATATTCTAAGGTTTTTAATTGATTAATGATAACCAAGCTAATTGAATAGCAGGCGATAGCAGAACAAATTATGTGTGTTTTGGTTTTTATACAGTTTGTTTAGCACGAAAAAAGAAAAACCATTCCTATATAGGGTTGTTTTATAAGCATACAAAAAATTAAACATTATGGAACAGCCAATTGAAATGAATACCCTTAGTCAGATATTAGAGAAATTGAGAATTAAGGGGATAGACAATGAATTAAAAATGACCGACCACGGCAAGATGCAGTCGAAAACTTTAGATAAGATTTATACCCCCGAAGACCTGAACATTGTGAAAACATATAGATTTGAAGGCATGTCGGACCCGGCAGATAGCTCGGTGCTATATATGGTGGAAGATAGCGATAAGAATATGGGATATATCTTGGATGCTTATGGTGCTTATTCAGATAATGATGGCGCTGCATTCGCAGATTTCCTAAAGAGAATTAATACTGTAGACAGAGATGAACAAGAATTGTTTCGTTAATAACCCTGAATTAAATTGACGCAAACGCTTGATATCTAATTTATCGGGTAAAATCATATATTTGTTGTATACACCACCAACTATATGAAAAAACCGGTAACCATTAAAGAAATTGCGAAGAAGCTAGACTTATCTTTTTCTACCGTTTCTAGGGCTTTACACGGGCATCCAAGCATTAGCTTATCTACCCAGCAACGCGTAAAAGCAGCAGCTGATGAAATGGGCTATGAACCTAACCAAACTGCTATTTTCTTTCAACAAGGAAAGACGTTTACCATTGGGGTAATTTTGCCAGAGTTAGCTGAAGCATTTTTTGCCTCTGCAATTAGCGCCATTGAGGATATTGCCTATAAGAAGAACTACACCGTTTTATTAGCACAATCGCATGATGACGAAGAGCGTGAAAAGTTGTTAGTTGAGAAGCTTAAATCACATCGAATTGATGGACTACTAGTATCTGTATCAAAAAACACATCGAACTTCGATCACTTTGAGCAATTAAGGAAGCAAGGCATCCCCATCGTCTATTTCGATAGAGTTCCACCCTTAAAAAACATTCATTATGTGGCCTGTAATATAGAAACAGGAAGTATTGAGGCGGTAAATTATTTATTAAAAAGAGGGCATAGAAATATTGGACTTATAAATGGTCCTAACTCGCTTATAGCAAGCGGACAAAGAAAAGAGGGTTATATTAAAGCTCTGCAAAAAAATCGTTTAAAATTTGACCCGAGTGTTATCGTAAATTGCGATTTGACAAAAGAAGGAACAACTGCAGCGTTGGAAACTTTACTTAACCATAAACGCAGACCTACGGCAATTTTATGTTTTAACGATTATGTATCGGCTTTTGCTATTAAACACGCCTTAAAGGTAGGTGTAAAAGTAAATGAGGAAATTGAATTTGTGAGCTTTGCAAACTCTCCAATCACCGAATATATGGAATTTCCACCTTTGGCCTCAGTAGAGCAATTTCCGGCAATACAGGGGCAAAAAGCAATTGATACCTTGCTTGATATTATTAAAAATGATGATGGTGGCGATGAGCAGGCTTTTTATAAGATTGTTATAGAGTCTGAGCTGGTTGAAAATATAAAGAAGGAATCTAATTAGTATATCATAGAGAAAGCCATCTACATAGATGGCTTTCTCTATTTAAATTATATCGATTTTATCTATCCAAAGCTATACTGAAATATACTTGGATCACGAAAATTAATATCCGCTATCGTCTAATGCAAAGGTATTTTTTCTCTCTTTCCATTTGCCTTGAGTAAAATCTGGAAATGCCTGCGGTTTGTTCCCTTCTTTTAAAGATTTGGTTGATAAAGGTGTAATTACGCTCATGGTAACCGAATCGTAAACATCTATTGGAGTTTGTTTTTTATCTTTTACTGCAATGATAAAGGCATTAAAAACGAACCAATCCATACCGCCGTGCCCTGCACCTACTGCACTAGCTTCGTATTTTTTCCAAAGTGGATGGTCATATTTCTTAAACCATTCCTCTGCCTTATCCCAAGCGTGCGGCTTTGATTGCCCTTCAATATGAACCGATTTATTTACATCCATCCACAAACCGTCGGTGCCCTGAATTCTAAAACCTAAAGAGTACGGACGAGGCAAATGTGTATCGTGCGACAGCATCACCGTTTCTCCGTTGGCGCAGTTTAACAAAGTGGTAGTTACATCGCCATTTTTGTAATTAATCTTAGCATTTGGATGGCCTGGGGATTTCTTCTCTACGTAATCTGCCAAACCTCTAGCCTTTGAGCTAAAAGAAACGAGGTTTGTAAAACGATTTCCTCTGTTGATATCAACACACTGCATAATTGGACCTACGCCGTGGGTAGGATATAGGTCACCATCTATATCAATATTAAATTGGGTACGCCATTGCGCTTCGCTAATTGCCTTCTCACCAAATTCTACACCACCGCCATAATATTGCTTTCCATCATTAAATAAAACCTCTCTTAAATCATGCTGGTAACCGCCTTCTAGGTGCACTAATTCGCCAAAAAGACCTTGTCGCACCATATTTAATGCAGCCATTACATCTCTCCTATAGCACACATTCTCTAAAGTCATGTAAGGCATTCCGGTTTTTTCTGACGTTCTTACGATGTCCCAATGTTCTTTAACTGTTAATCCAGCAATTACTTCGCAGCCTACATATTTGCCTGCGTTCATACTATAAATAGCCTGCTCATGGTGAAACTGCCAAGGCGTAGAAATGACGATCGCATCAATATCTTTGCGGTCTACCATTGCCTTGTAAGAATCTAACGAGCCTGTGTACTCTTTGGCTGCAGTTCGCCCAGCCTTCGCAATTGCGTTTCTACAATTTTTCAAAGCCCACTCTTGGGTATCGCAAACAGCTACAATTTCTACATCGTCTCTTAAAAGCCCTTCCCTAATGTGGTTCATACCACGGGCTCCTACACCGATATAGCCCAGCCTTACCTTCTTTACATCCTTGGCAAACAATGAACCGCTTGGCAAAATGGTAATTCCTGCCGCAGCCATAGCACTATTCTTTAAAAAATCTCGTCTTTCCATTATAGTTTCATTCGTGGTTTAATCAATTATGGGGTAAGTTAAAAAAAATGAATGTTGAAAATCAAATTATCTAAAGCACTTACACAACGCAAACGTTTGATATTTTATCTCACACTATTTGTACTTTTATCTTTTAAATGAGCGATACGGAAACGAAGAAATATACAATTGGCAACCTACCACTTCAGGTTAAGTTGATGGAACGAGTGGTAAGTATCGATTTTACGGTCTATCATGATAAAAAACATCTACAAAAACTTTATCAAGACAGTGCAACCCTAGTTCGGCTAATTAAGGCAGATTATTTTGACGCCTACGAAACCGAGCTTAAAATTAGCAATGCATCTTTTATAGCAGAAATTTGGGGACACCTCATTGCTTACCGCATATCCCTTTGGTTAAAGAAAAATATTAAGATAGGTTTGATACAGAGGTTGGCGAAATTTACTGCTTTTAGAAGCGGCGTTACGGATTGTGGCGAAGCCAAAGTAGACACTAACCGCTGGTTTTGGGATATACTAGGTTGGCTGTTTTTCCAAAAATACAACTAGCGGTTTCAAAAAAAATACCTAAGCCTAATCTGAACTTTTCAACAAAATAAAATTGAGCTTTTTAACAAAGTGATATTCGATTTTTATATTGACTTTTGTGCTATAGATTAAAGTTGAGAAAATAAAGAAGGGCAACAATTTGCTCCAATTGTACTAATGAAAAAAACACTCAAAATATTTAAATACACCATGATCATCTTATTGAGTTTAGCCTTGATATTGGCTATAGCTACCTATTTCTACATGCGTTCTCCTAAATTTGGCCAAGTACCAAGTGGCAAACGTTTGGAGCGCCTACAACAATCTCCCAACTACAAAGACGGAAAATTCCAAAATATCAGTTTTACGCCAGATTTAACAAAAGGATATTCGATGCTCGGTATCATGTTCGATATGTTTTTTAAAGACCACCCGAGGCGTAAACCGATAGATAGCCTGCCATCAGTTAAAACCGACCTATTGAATTTACCTACAGACTCGAATGTGTTGGTTTGGTTTGGACACTCATCGTATTTTATGCAGATTAAAGGCAAGCGCTTTTTGGTTGACCCTGTGTTTAGTGGCAATGCTTCGCCGGTGCCTGGTACTACAAAGGCATTTAAAGGTGCAGATATTTACAGCGTAGCTGATTTACCTAAAATAGACTTTTTGGTAATTAGTCATGACCATTACGATCACCTCGATTATGAAACGATTATTGAGCTAAAAGGAAAAGTGGATAAGGTAGTTTGCGGTTTGGGCGTTGGCGAACATTTTGAATATTGGGGTTACAAAGCCGACCAACTCATAGAAAAAGATTGGCATGAAAAAGTTGATTTGGGTAATGGCATGATATTAAATACCGTTCCTGGCAGACATTTTTCTGGCCGTAGCTTTAAACGCAACAACACTTTGTGGACATCATACGTTTTGGAAACGCCTAAGGCTAAAATATTTATTGGAGGCGATAGTGGTTACGATACCCACTTTGCTGAAATTGGCAACAAATTTGGCCCAATAGATTTAGCAATTTTAGAAAACGGCCAGTATAACGTTGCGTGGCAAGCTATTCATACTTTACCACAGGAAACTGTACAAGCAGCAAAAGATCTCAAAGCGAAACGTTTTTTCCCGGTGCATTCGTCTAAATTTACGCTTGGTATGCACCAATGGGACGAACCTTTGAACGAAGTTACTAGAATAAACAACGGTCAAATTCCGATGGTTACACCTATGATTGGAGAAGTGGTAAACCTTAACGACGACCAGCAAGTATTTAAGCAATGGTGGAAAGGAGTTAAATAATGGAAGTTAAAGGAATAGAAATTACATCTTGTTATATTGGCCCTGAAATTTCGCCAGAGCATTTTATACCAGAGCATTTATTCATGTTTTTGGCCAAAGGTGATGTAACTGGTTATGATGGAGATAAAAAATACACTTTAAAAAGTGGAGAATATTGCTTGGCAAGAAAGAACCATTTAGCAAGATATACCAAGCAAGAAGACAATGGAGCTTTTGATAAGGTAGTGGTGGTATTTGATGAAGATTTTTTAAAACAGTTTCAGCAGAAACATCAGTTGAAAAGAACCGGAAGCATAGCTAAAGGCGCTTTTTACGAACTGGCTAAAACAGAACTCGTACCCAACTTTGTAAGTTCGTTAATGCCTTATTACAATGGAGCACACAAAATAGATGGTGCTTTTGAGCAGGTTAAAAAGGAAGAATTACTACTTATTCTCCTACAAACCAATCCAGATTTGGTGAACATTCTTTTTGATTTTGGCATTCCAGAAAAGATAGACCTGGAAGCTTTTATGAACCACAATTACAAGTTTAATGTTGGCATAGAACGCTTCGCCTATCTTACGGGCCGTAGCCTTTCCTCGTTCAAAAGAGATTTCATCAAAATATTTTCAGAAACACCGAACAGATGGTTAGTTAAAAGAAGGTTAAAGGAAGCACACTTCCTCATCAACAAGAAAAAACAAAAACCAACAGAAATTTATCTAGATCTAGGGTTTGAGGATTTGTCACACTTCTCTTTTGCTTTTAAGAAGTTGTTTGGTTACGCTCCTACAAGATTGGCAGAATAAGAATTACTCTCTATGCGTAAGCGACGCTTTTTTGGAGAAAAACTAAACACCGCTATTCACAAAAAAACCACCATCTACATTAATAACTGTACCTGTTACAAATTGGGAAGCATCGCTTAAGAGCCACTGCAGTGCACCAATCAATTCGTCAGTATCTCCGAAGCGTTTAAAAGGAGTTTGTTTGATTACCAAATTACCTCTTTCGGTATAAGTACCATCTGGATTGGTTAGCAAATTTCTATTTTGTTCGGTAAGGAAAAAACCTGGTGCTATCGCATTCATTCTTATCTTATCGCCATAACGGTTAGCTAACTCTACGGCAAACCATTGGGTATAACAATCAATAGCCGCTTTTCCCATGCTATAACCTAATACACGTGTTATTACACGCTTGGCACTCATAGAAGATATATTGATAATACTTCCATTTCCACTTTCGGCCATTACCTTTCCAAAAACTTGTGTTGGCAATAATGTTCCCCACAAATTAAGGTCCATTGCTTTGCGCATGCCATCCATACTCATCGCAAAAATATCATCATCTTTCTGTAGCACAGCTTCTGGCATATTTCCGCCAGCTGCATTTACCAGTCCGTCTATCCTACCGTACTTACCGATGATCTCATCTCTAGCTTCTTCTAAAGACTTTTCATTCAATACATCAGCCACCAATGCTAAAGCCTTGCCACCGCCATCAATAACTTCTTCTGCCCGCTGTTTGGCAACCTTTTCATTTCTCCCTAAAATACAAACCGTACCACCGGCAGCAACTATGCCCTTAATAAATGATTTCCCTATAATGCCTGTGCCACCTGTAACTACAATTACTTTTTGGTCTAGCCTGAAATTTACCATATTTATTTTGTTGTTAATTTTTAACTCAATTTACTCCTATTTAACTAAGCGTGCAATTACCAACCCATTTAAACAATAGTTAACCAAAGTTAATGCAATCGATAGCATAAAAGAAATTTATTTTTCTCTAAAAACTACCAAAAAACAAAGATTGTTAAAAAAAGTTATGCAATCGGTTGCAAATTAAAATTTAACTTTATACATTTACCCTAACCAAATATCCTTAAGCCAAATTTAAACAAGCGGATATCACTTAAGATTATTTAAACGTAACTAACCAAATCGTTTTCAAATTAGACCCGTATGGAAAAACCTAGACAACAATCTTTCATGAAGAATGTGCTTTTACTCATTCTTTTCTTGGGATTAAGCCCAACCTTGCTCTTTGCCCAGACTACCCTAAAAGGCAAGGTTACAGACGAAAACAGTTTACCCATGCCAGGAGCTGGGGTAAAACTAATCCCATCTGGAAAAACAACCGTAACCAACAATAACGGAGAATTTACGATAGTTGCCAACAGCGGCGACAAATCAATTGCAATATCTTTTATAGGCTATCCTACAAAAGAATTTGCAATCAACTCAAGCACATCATTTTATAACTTAGGGTTAACACCCGACTCAAAAAACCTAAACGAAGTTGTGGTTATCGGCTACGGGCAACAGAAAAAATCTGATGTTACCGGTGCAATTGCAGGTATTAAAGGCGAAGCCTTATTAGAAGTACCAGCGCCAAATGCTATTGCAGCATTGCAAGGGAGGGTTTCTGGGGTTGATATTGCCAGGAATAGCTCTAGACCTGGAGCAGCTGGTCAAATCAGAATACGTGGAGGCAGGTCTTTAAGTAACAATAGCGACCCCTTAATTGTATTAGACGGTGTACCTTTTGGCGGCAGTATCAACGAAATCAACAACGACGATATCGCAAGTATAGACATCTTAAAAGATGCTTCTTCTACTGCCATTTACGGCGCTAGAGGATCCAACGGTGTAATTTTAATCACCTCTAAACGAGGAAAAATTGGAAAGCCTGCGCTTAGTTATAATTCTTTCTACGGCATCAACAATGTTCGTGACCAATACCAACAATTTAATGGAGAAGAATTTGTAGCCTTTAGGAATGCGGCCTCGCCAGCATACTCTGCGGGATATTCTCCATTAGAACAACAAGGTATTGCTAACGGCGTTTCCACCAATTGGCAAGACCATCTTTACAAACAGGGTTTCGTAACCAACCAACAATTAGGAATAAATGGTGGCGCTGAGAATATTAATTACAATATCTCTGCAGGTTATTTTAACGAAAGCGGTGTAATTACGGGTGTTGGTTTTGAGCGTTATTCTTTAAGTACTACCATAGATGCTACGCTTACCAGCTATCTAAAAATTGGATTAACCACAAGAAATACACTAAACTACAATAATGGAGCTGGCGTTAATCCTCTTTACGCCACCATGCGTATCACTCCGCTTGCCCCAGCGTTTAATGCAGACGGCTCCATGTTATTATATCCGCAAGCAGGTACGGTAGATGAAACAGCAACTGCTAATCCACTCACACTTAATGACAGGAATAATATTGTGGACCGCACAAGAAGGCTTAGAACAAATAATGTGTTATATGCAGAAGTTAGCATTATTGAAGGCTTAAAATATAAACTAAATTTAGGTTTGGATTTTAGACAAGAAGCTAGAGGTACATTTTCTGGTCCTAGAACTATCATCAAACCTGATGCAGCAAATAATGCCAGTGCTACGGCAAGCATAACAAATGCGGAAGCCTATTCTATATTAATGGAAAACCTACTAACCTATGATAAAACTATAGCTAAAGATCACAGAATTAACTTCACGGGCTTGTGGTCTACACAAAGAGATCGCTCGTTTATCAACGGTTTTAATGGCGTAGGCTTTCCTAACGAATCAATACAGTACTATAATTTCTTCGTAGCAAAAACAATTACAGCTATAAATCACGGAGCAAATGCCTTCACCAGAGGTGGGTTACAGTCATTTATGGGTAGGTTAAATTATGCCTATAAGGATCGCTACATGGCCACTTTCACTTTTAGAAGAGATGGCTCTGCTGTATTTCCTGTTAACAAGTATTTAAATTACCCAGCCGCAGCTATTGGATGGAATATTACCAATGAAAGCTTCATGCAAAACCAAAAGGTATTTTCAAACCTAAAACTTAGGGCTTCTTACGGGGTAACTGGAAATCCAGGTATTCCAACAGATGCAACTAGAGGTTCCTTAAGTAACAACAACTATAACTACGGTACCGAAAATGTACAGGGAAGTTTCATTAGCATGCTACCTAATGCCGATTTAAGGTGGGAAAACACCAAACAGTTTAATTTAGGCTTAGATTACGCATTACTTAACAACAGAATAGCAGGCTCTATTGAGGTCTATCAACAAAAAACAGACAATTTGATCGTTCAAAAAGAGCTGCCTAGAAGTAATGGAGCTACAAGCTATTGGACCAACGCCGCAGCAACAAGCGGAAAAGGTATCGAATTTAACATCAGCACGCAAAACATTACAAGCAAAGGCAGCGATGGATTTACATGGTCTACCGATTTTAACTTTGCCATTAACAGAGAAAAAATAGAACGACTAGCTAACGAAGGTCAAACACGCGATATAGGTAACGGATGGTTTGTTGGCCAACCTATAAATGTGATTTACGACTATACTAAAACGGGTATATGGCAAACCTCAGAGGCTGTAGAAGCTAATCGATATGGAGCAACACCTGGACAAATTAAAATTGCAGACATCAGTGGTCCTAATGGTGTACCAGATGGTGCCATTACAGATCATGACAGAAGCATCATCGGCACTTTCCAACCAGATGTAATTATGGGCTTCACCACACGCTTCACCTACAAAGGTTTCGATTTATCTGCTGTGCTTTTCTCTAGATTAGGTAATAAAATTGTAGTTCCTTACTTAACTACAGATGGCACAGGCACAGGTTACTTCGCATTTTTGAATGGTAGAGTAAATCAACCTAAAGTAGATTATTGGACACCAACCAATCCTACTAACGCCTTCCCTAGACCAGCGGGTGGTGCTACGAGCATACCGTACTCTTCAACATTGGGTTATCATGATGGCTCCTTTGTAAAAATGAGAAGTATCAATCTTGGTTACAATTTCCCCAACAAGCTTTCAAACGCTATTGGCTTAAGTTCACTTAGAGTATATGCAACAGCCAACAATCCGTTCATTCTTTACTCTCCATTTGTAAAATCTGGATTAGGCGTAGATCCTGAAGGAACAGGAGTTGGCGGCGCAATTGGAAACAATGCTATCGACAATAGGCGTGCAATAACCGTTGGATTAGATTTGCCATCTACACGCCAATTCATCTTCGGTATTAACGCTAAATTTTAATTAACAGCTAGAATTATAAGAAAATGAAAATACATCAAAATATTAAAATAGGATGGTTAGCCTTAGCTCTAGCGGCGGTTACACCAATAAGCTGTAAAAAAATACTAGAACCTGAATATAGGGCCAACTTAGGACCAGAGTCGTTTAGAACAGCAGACGGTTTACAAGCTGGATTAAACGCATCTTATGCAACTACCCGCTATTTTTGGGGAAGTGAAGGCTTTACCTCTTCGCAAGTTGCTGGCACCGATGAGGTAATTAGAGGGGGCGATGGAGGTTTAGACTTTCACAACTACACCAACATCAATGCACAAAACGGAACTATACAAGGTGTTTGGGATAACAGTTATGTTCCCATCAATAATCTTAATGGAATTTTGGAACTAGGTCCAACAGCCGACATACCTGATGCAGCGAAAAATAAGTTATTAGGGGAAGCTAAGTTTTTAAGAGCATTCTATTATTTCCTATTGGTGCAAACCTTTGGAGATGTTCCGTTAAAATTGAAATTTAATAACCAACCAAGTACGGAAGATTTTCGTGCGCCTAAAAAAGACGTATATGCAGCTATTATTAAAGATTTGACCGAAGCTTCGCAACAATTAGGTGATATCCAAGCTGGACAGTCTAAGGGCAGAGCATCTCGTGCGGCAGCTATGCACTTGCTGGCTAAAGTTTACCTCACCAAAGGTTGGGATCCAGCAGCTAGAGAAGGTGATGGCGTGCCAGACTTTAACAATGCTTACACAACTGCTAACAGCTTAATTACCAACAAGGCAACTTACGGCATTGACTTAGAAGCAAATTTCGCTGACATTTTCAAAGAAGGAAACGAATACGGAAAAGAGGTATTGTTTGTTGCAGATAGAAATACAGACCCATTGTATTCTGAAAGCGGCTTTAACTCTACCAATGCACCTGCTAGCGGCAATAAGGAAAACAGGTTGAATATGTATTGGACTACCTTCTACACCTTAACTAGAAACGTGAACGAAGGTATCCCAGGAGCGCCAAATAACACTACACAAATGATGGCCCGTGACCAAGCAAATGGCCGTATGTTCCGTAGATTTAGGCCAACTCCATACACCTACACTACATTCGATAACAGAACCAATGATGCAAGATACGACGGCACTTTCCAAAAAGCTTGGATCATGAACTTACCTTCTACTTCGAGCAATGACGTGCAAACAACTACACCAGCATTTACGACAACAAGAAATGGCGTTACAGTTTCTCTTACAAAAGGTGTTGATACTGCTATCTATATGCCAGGAAGAGAAGTTACCGTTGCGGAAAGACAAGCATTTAAAGGTGTAATTGTAGCACCATCCCAATATGGTCCAGAATGGTTTCCTACACTTACCAAACATTTAGATAGAACAAAACAGCACTTTAACGATGCTTCTGACAGACCAATTATTTTAATGCGCTTAGGAGAAACCTTTCTAATTGCCGCAGAAGCAGCTTTTAAAGCTAACAGACCTGGAGATGCTGCAACCATGATTAACGCTATAAGAACTAGGGCGGCTTACCGTACAACCAATACACCTGCACAAAATGCAACTGCTGTTGCGGCTTTACAAATCTCAGGTGGCACGGTAACCCTAAACTATATTTTAGATGAGAGAACTAGAGAATTATATGGAGAAATGCAAAGATGGTTCGATTTAACCCGCACACGTACTTTAGTAGAAAGAGCAAAGCTATACAATGAGATGGCCCTGCCTAACATTAAAGATTTCCACGTGCTAAGACCTATTCCTTCTGCTTCACAAATAGACTTGTTAACTAATAGAGATAAGTTTCCACAAAACCCTGGTTATTAAAAATCAATCAAACTAAAGAAGAAATTATGAAACGATATAAACTGTTTTATTTGGCAATTGTTGCCCTCGCCTTAGCTACCGGTTGTAAAAAGGATAGCCAGAACGGCGGTTTTGAAAATGATGGCGATTTTACAGATTTTACCGGTCCGCTTAAAAGCTCCGCTGATTTTCCAATTGGTATTGCTGCCGAGTACGGATTGTCAACAACTAATCAAAAGTATTGGGACATTGTAAAGGCAGAAGCTGGCAACATCACCTTTGGTAATGAGCTAAAAAATGGCTCTATTGTTAGAGCAGATGGCAGCTACGATTTCACAATGGCAGATAATTTCTATAATCTTGCTAAAAACGCAGGTTTAGAAGTTTTTGGACACACTTTGGTATGGCACAGCCAACAACGAGCTAGCTATTACAACAATTTAGTTGGTGGCGGTAGTACAGGCGGCGGTGCTACTAATCTGGCGATAAACCCTGGCTTTGAAACTACCACGATAGGCACTGCAGCTGAACCAGCAGATGGCTGGAGCGTGCTTAATGGTTCTGGCCAATTTACGAGCGTTACTACCAATACGAACTCAGGTTCAAAAGCTATACAAGTGGTAGTGCCTGGCACCAGTCCAGATGCGTGGCGATTACAGATGATTACTAAGGCTCAAATTCCTGTAACTGCCGGCAAAACTTACAACATCTCTTACTACATCAAAGGAACAACAAATACGAGCGTACAAATCGAAATTAGACCTTACAAAGGAGCAACGGCTGATGCGGTAATTTATCGCGGAGGCAAACCTGTAACCACTAATTATGCAAGGGTACTGGATACATACACAGTGCCTGCCGATGTGACCGCCATACAACTTGCTTTCGATTTAGGTAGTTCAACAGCCAATACGCTCTACCTAGACGATGTGAGCATTATGGATGCAGCTGCAGTACCTCCCCCAACAGGACCTGCTATTGTAGCAATTGTAGATAATGCAATGAAAAGCCATATTGAGACTGTTTTAAATCACTATAAAGGGAAGATAAAGGGTTGGGATGTAATCAACGAACCTTTTGCAGAAACTGGAGAATTGAGAAATAATACGAACACTCCTACTCCTTCTGGTCGTACCGATATTTTTGTATGGCAAAACTATTTAGGTAAGGATTACGCCGCAAAGGCCTTCCAATATGCAAAAGCAGTAGACCCAAGTTTAGATCTATATATGAACGATTTTAACTTAGAAAGCAGCACTGCCAAACTTGATGCTTTTGTAGCGATGGCAAAAGAGCTAAAAGCAGCCAACACAGGTATTACCGGAGTGGGCACGCAAATGCACATGCTTATCTCTACGCCTTATGCAAACATCATTAGCATGATGCAAAAGCTGGCTTCCACTGGCCTAAAGGTTAAAATAACGGAGTTGGATATGAGGATTAATCCAGGAGGCCCTAACCCTCAGGCAGGTTTCAAAGCAAGCGCTTATGATTTGAGATTACAAGCAGCAATGTACAAATTTGTAGTTGCTACCTATTTGAAATACGTTCCGCCTGCGCAAAGAGGTGGCATAACCATTTGGGGAGTTGATGACACTTCTAGCTGGTTAAACTCTAGTACCAACGTAACCGAAAATAAGCTAGATTATCCGCTGTTATTCGATAAAGACTTTAACAAGAAACCAGCTTACGCAGGTTTTAAACAAGGCTTACTAAGCAACGGTCAAAACTAAATTAACGCTTTGATAGTTAAAGGCAGTTCAAAAATGAACTGCCTTTTTTTGTTTCTTCGAACTGATAAAGTGAATTATAGGGCTTACATTTTTGATGTGACGCAAGAAAAAATCCTATAATTATCACGGGGCATTAAAACTATCGCTTTAAGATTGCTTTCCCGAAAATTCCTATCGTGTGGACACATCTCGTTCCTCCCCCTTGAATCCCCTCCGAAGCATCGGAGCAGGCTCTCCAAAGGGGGACACGTAGCGCTTAAGCATTTTGCATACCCGCTCTTCGAGAGTTTATCCCGGCTATTCGGGAGGGCAGGGGGAGGAAAATGACATTTGCTAATATTTGTGTCCACACGATAGCAAAAGTCGGGACAGGCAGTTTCTCGCAATGACGACATCCTTCCTAGAAAAAAGATTAATTAACAAATAATTCAAGTTAATTATAACCTAATCGAATGATTTTGCTACAAATTAACGGATCTCCACTTCAAAAGGAGAAGCTGCCAACCCTTCAGAATTGTATAAATTAGCCCCTTCGGGATTATCAGCCCAAGCATATCTCACCTTAACTGGATGAGCTACTTTGGTATTTGAAATTACTACCGTATTAGCGCTTACAATTTTAGCATCAGCCCAAACAAATTTATTATCGTTACCAGCAATAGCAAAATATTTCAAACTCCCGTTTTTAGCTACTAAACCTTTACCAGTTTCAGTAAATATCATCACCAACTTATTCCCTTCTCTTTTTAAGGATTTAAATATTGGACCAGCACCAACAATATTTTCTTTATAAACTGTTTTTCTTGCTTGTAATGCCAAACGCTTGCCAACATCCTTTTTATTTAGGGGATGTATATCGTTCCACTCTCCTAAATCTATGGTTGTAATTAGTGCAGTATGAGGTAACTTAGTTAACTGGCGCTGCTGTTCCCTCATTTCGGCCCAACTACTTTCCATCGGCTGAGCATTAGTCTCCATAAAATTCGGTAACTGAACTATCAAGAATGGCAGTTGGGGTTTTGCAAAGGTTTCCTGCCAATCGGCCATCAAAGTACGCATTAAAGAGCCATACTCTTTCGGATTTCCCGTATTCGACTCCCCTTGATACCAGATCGCCCCTTTTATGCGGTAGTTCTTCAGAGGAGCAATCATTGCGTTGTAAAGACCACCAGATTTCCATCTAAAAAAAGTGCTACTAGGCGCCGCAGTCGACTGAACGCCCCATTTATAACTCCATTTACCGTCGATATTGGTAGTGTCCTTTCCGGTGATTAATTGATAAGGTTTGTCTCTCACAAATTCTGCACTACCATTATTTACTACTAAGCGTACAGTAATTACATTCTTACTTTCCTTCAACAGATCTGTAGCAAAGAGGTATCTCCTTGGGGGATAAAAATAAGTAGTATTGCCTACAAAGTGTCCATTCACAAATGTAGAATCTGCATCACGTAAGGTACCTAACAGCAGCTTTGCCTGTTCTACTGTGGGTTTAGATTTTAGATAAAACTCCCTTTTCAGCCAAACTACACCATTCAACGAACCCATATTTAAGCTATTGAAACTAGCTGGCAGGATGATCTCGCCCCAATCATCAATTTTATCATTTATTTTCCAAGCATTTTTCAAACCCAGATCATTTTGATGTAGGAAATTATACCATTGATTGCTTTTTGCCGTTTCCGCCTTTTGCAAACTATCAATCAGGTCTCTGCTTTTGAAACGTTGCATTTCTTCAAAGTAGTTTGGAAACTTTTTTAAGCCTTTCTCGCTAATCCAGGCCTGCGCAGGCGAACCTCCCAAAGCAGCATTGATAATACCAATTGGCACTTTGTGTTTAGCATACATCTCCTTTGCGAAAAAATAAGCTACTCCGCTAAAATTGAATATGGTATTCGAATCTACTTGCGTCCAACCTGTATTAGTAAAATCACTTCTTTGAGCATTAAAATCATACTCATCTGGCACTAGAAACTGTCTAATTTTATCATTTTTCGCATTAGCGATTTCCTTTGGATATTTATCAATCAAACGGTTCATAGCTAGTTCCATGTTAGATTGTCCACTACAAAGCCAAACATCTCCAAATAAAATATTCGTCAAAACAATTTTATTGCTTGCGGTTAAAACCATTTGATGCGGCCCGCCTGCTTCTTGCGGGGCTACATTTACTGCCCACTCTCCTTTATTATTGGCAACTGCCTGATATTTTTTACCGATAAATTCAATAGTGATTTTTTCTGATGGCGCAGCCCAACCCCAAATCTTTATCAATTCATCACGTTGTAATACCATGCCATTACTTATTAAGCTTGGCAATTTTATTTGTGCGAAACTACACACATAAGTAACTAATAATATCAATGCTAAAAAAACTCTTTTCATCTTAATATCTATAAATCTAATTACTATTTAGGTGATACAATATTCTAGGTAGATAACCGCAAGCTAACATTACGAGGAACTTAACGAAAAGTCTTCATTACAAGTAACAACACCCTTCCAAAATACAAAATAAATTTTTAATTGCAATCGGTTGCATAAATAAAATACTTTACTTAACTTCATCATACCTAACCAAGTATATGCTTCTCAAGAAATTATTTGCTACTGCCATAACCTTATTTATAGCGCAGTTGTTATATGCTCAAATTAATATTAAAAATCCAGTATTGGCTGGTTTTTACCCAGATCCTAGCGTAACCCGCGTTGAGAATGATTTCTATTTAGTAAACTCAACCTTTTCTTATTTCCCTGGCATTCCAGTTTTTCATAGTAAAGACCTTAAAAACTGGAAACAGATTGGTAATGTAATAAACAGACCTGAACAAATGAATTTCATGGGCGATGGCGTTTCTAGGGGGCTATTTGCTCCTTCCATCATCCATCACGAAGGCATCTACTACGTTACTTGTACGCTAATTGATAGAAAAGGGAACTTTGTGGTAACCGCGAAAAACCCGGCTGGTCCGTGGAGCGATCCTACTTGGTTGCCTGAAGTAAAAGGCATTGATCCTTCTTTGTTTTTTGATAACGACGGCAAATGCTACATCGTTTATAACAGCGACCCACCTGAGAATAGACCGCTATACAGTGGGCATAGAACAATCCGTGCTTACGAATTCGATTATAAGAATTTAAAGGTAGTTGGTGAAGAAAAACTACTAGTAAATGGTGGTGTAGATATCAGTAAAAAGCCCGAATGGATTGAAGGCCCGCATATATTTAAACGCAACAACTGGTATTATCTCTGTGCTGCAGAGGGCGGAACTTCTGTTAACCACTCGCAGGTAATTTTAAGAAGCAAAAAACCTATGGGACCTTATATTCCGTACGAAAACAACCCTATTCTTACGCAAAGACATTTAGATCCCGACCGTAAAAATCCAATTACTTCTGCTGGACATGCAGAGTTGGTAGAAGGTCCTGACGGTAAAACTTATGCCCTATTTTTAGCTGTAAGACCATACGAAGGCGATTATTACAATACAGGCAGAGAAACCTTTATTGCACCGGTAGAATGGAAAAGCGACTGGCCAATTATCAACCCTAACCATGAAGAAATACAGTACAATTACCAATTTGGGTTTAAAGAGGCTAAACAGAAAAATGTTTTGCCACAAAGTGGAAACTTTACCTATCGCACTACATTTGAAAAGACCTTAGATCCTTCTCTCCTATTTCTGAGAACTTTAGATACTTCTTGGTTTAGGCTTAGCAAAAAAGATGGTCTTAGCATGAAACTGAAACCTGAAACTTGTATGGATAAAGGTCATCCAGCTTTTATAGCGAAACGCCAACAACATTTGCACGGAAGCGTAAGTACAGCACTTACCTTCCAAGCGGACAAAAAGAATGAGCAGGCTGGACTGTTGATTTTTCAGAATGAAGATCACTTCTATTTCCTCAGTAAATCTGTAAGCGAAGGGAAAAATGTGATCCAACTGCATACCAGCAAGCCGAAAACTAAAACCACAGATTTGATTGAACAGGTAACCATACCTAAAGCAGCTACAGTTTACCTTAAAATTGAAGCAAATGGAAGCTATTACAACTTCTACTATGCCCTAAAATCTAATCAATGGCAGCTTTTGAAAGCTAACGTAGATGGCAAATTATTGAGCACAAAAGTTGCTGGCGGATTTGTTGGTGTCCTATATGCGCTGTATGCTACATCTAACGGAGAAAACACTGAAAACACTGCGAAGTTTAAGTGGCTCGATTACAAAGGAAATGACACCACCTATAAATAAAAAAATTTCCACAGAAATGCAATCGATTGCAAAAACTATTATAAACCATAAAGATTATGAAAAAACAACTACTTAAAAAAGGAATGAAGATGTTATTCCTTACAATGGCTTTAGCAGGAAATGCTATAGCTCAAAATCTATTGAATGTAAACCCAGGCTTCGAAGACGGAAGTGGCAGCGGCCCAAACATATCTCTGGGCGGAGTTTGGTACAGAACAATTGATGGCAGCACTACTGGGGCCGCCAATCAAATCTATCGGAAAGACAATTCCCCTGCTGCCCAACAAGGTTCTGCTTACTTAGAAGCTATAACTCCGTCTGGAGCCACCTATAATGCTTCGTATAAACTGCAAGCTGTAAATAACCAAAGCTTAAATGGAGTTTTAACTGTTGGAAACACCTATAAACTTTCGTTTTATTATCAAAACAGCGCTGGTCATAGTTTTAAAGTTGGCTTACAAGATAATGCAGGTAAAGCGCCGTATAGTTTCTTCACTACTGTTAATACTGAAGCTACTGGGTGGACTTTACATGAATATAGTTTCACAGTAACCTCAGATTTAATTGCCGCAGGAAATGATGTTAGGGTAATGCTTCAATTTGGTGCAGATGCCGGTACGACCCGCATTGATAATGTACAACTTATTAATACAACACCCGTAGCTAGCGGCAGCAATGTTTTGCTAAATCATAGTTTCGAAAGCGGCGCCTTTTCTGGATGGACTAACTATGGAAGCACTGCTGTAACAGAAGCTACTACTGGTTCTCAAGATGGGTCAAAACACGTAAAAGTTACTGTTGCGGGCACTGGTGGCAACGCTTGGGACATTCAATTTCTAACCGCTACGCATTTCAGCGTTGTACCAGGACATCAATATCGCGTTAGCTTTTGGTATAAAGCCGATAAGACCTTTAACTTTATGTTGCAAAATGCGAAGACCGTATCGTTGACTGTAAACGCACCTGTAGCTGTGTGGACCAAATACGAAGCAACCATGACTGTTCCAATTGACGAAAACACATCTACATCTTTAAAATTTCACTTTAATACTGGCGCAGGAACGGTAGAATTAGATAATATGAGTGTTGTAGACCTCACCGCCCTTCCAGTAACACTAAGCTCTTTCTCTGCAAAAGCCAACGCTAACTCCATTGCTGTTAATTGGAAAACGGAAACAGAAACCGATGCCAGTCACTTTGAACTATTAAGAGCTGGTGAAGACGGAAATTTCAAATATTTGACGAAAGTGTCGGCTAAAAATACAGCAAGCACTTACAACTTTAGCGATGCCAAACCATTAAAAGGCATAAACTACTATAAGCTTTTACAATATGATATAGATGGAAAAGTGAACGAAATTAAGGAAATTGCTTCGGCTAAATTTGATTTTAACAGCACCGAATTAGCATTGTACCCAAATCCGGCTACAGGTAATTTCAGTTTTAATTTAGATAGTTACGCTGGTAAAACCATTAGTGTTCAATTAACTGACCTTACGGGTAAAACATTAAAAACCGAAACACTAAATGCGGTTAATGGTATCAACACGGTAAGTTTGCCACAAGCTTTAAGCGCTGGCTTGCATTTCGTTAAAATTAGTGGACAAAACCTCTATAAAACTAGCAAATTGATGATTAAGTAATAAAATAACTAATCAGCCGTCATCATAAAGCAAAGCCCCGATCAAAAAATCGGGGCTTTGCTTGTTTAAAGTTATTCAAAATTTTGATTGTCAGTCTGAGCTTGTCGAAGACTATTCTTAAAAGATGTTTCGACGACTTGTCCCGAAACTTCGGGGGGCTCAACATGACACCTTGCTTTAAAACGAAGAAATCTAAACAGTTCTTAGATTTTAAGTTCTTTATTTCTTTATCGGTTTAATTAATTCGATACTTCCATCTGCATTATGCGTAAGTTCTGTTACTTTGATATTACGCAAATGCGTTTTATTAGAGATCTCTGTATCATGATAAAAAATATACCATTTTCCCTTTATTTCGATAATAGAATGATGTGTTGTCCATCCTTGTACCGGGTCCATAAAAGTGCCTTGATAAGTAAATGGCCCATAGGGGTTATCGCCTATGGCGTAAGCTAAGAAATGCGTATCTCCAGTTGAATAAGTAAAATAATATTTGCCATTGTACTTGTGTACCCAACTGCCTTCAAAAAAGCGTCTATCGTGATCTTTAGTAAGCAAAGGTTTACCGTCCTTATCTAAAATTTGTACATCTTTAACACCTCCATCAAACTGTAGCATGTTAGCACTTAGCTTGGCTACTTTAGCAGTAAGCGCAGGAGAATCTTCTTTTTGGTTGTCTGTTTTAGAACCATTTGCGTCATACTTTCCATTGTTCCAACGTTGCAATTGCCCACCCCAAATACCACCAAAATAAATATAATGGCTACCATCATCATCTTTAAACACCGCTGGATCTATACTGAAACTGCCTTCAATTGGCTTAGGCTCTGCCTTAAATGGCCCAGCAGGACTTTTAGAAGTGGCCACTCCTATTTTAAACACATCATTTTTATCCTTCAAAGGAAAATACAAATAATAGGTTCCATCTTTAAATGCTGCGTCTGGTGCCCACAGCTGTCTGCCTGCCCATGGAATATCTTTAACACTCAATGCCACCCCGTGATCGGTAACTTTGCCACCAATACTGTCCATGCTTAAAATGTGGTAATCTCGCATATCAAAGTGGTCGCCATTGTCATTTTCTGGAGTTCCAGCTTCTATATCATGCGATGGGTAAATGTAAATTTTACCTTCGAAAACATGTGCAGAAGGGTCTGCTGTAAAAATATGGCTTACCAAAGGCTTGCTCAAAAACTTTGAAGATTTAGCTGTATCGGCCTTATCTGTGGTTGCTTTGTTGTTTTGTTGGCACGAAGCCGTTGCTACGCCCGTTGCAACAACCAAGCTTAGCAGTTTAAAATTCATCAATTTCATATCAGTTTATAATTGGTTAATTTATATTATAAGTTTCTTTAGCTCCCAGAAAACTAGGCTTCATACCACCTAAATCGAGTACTAATTTTTGTACAACTACCGCAGGTGTTACCATCCAGTATTTTAAGGTGTGCTTTCCTGTTTTAGTAAATTTTAATGGTGTTTTAAAGATCTTGATACTTTCGGCTACCGATTTCCTCCAAGCAGCTTCGTTATTGTAATCTTTACTGATGTTTACGACAATAGGCGTTTCGTCATCAATAGAAATGGCAAATTTTAACCCATCGGTATTGGTGAAATCTATTGTAGGCGAAATGAAGGTATTTAAAGTGAAATCACCTACTTCATCTATAAAAATATCGTAAGCTAGATGAGGGGTATTTTTATTTAGCCCTTGCGAAGGCGATGTTACCGGACTAGGCATTACACCGCCCAAGGTCTTCCCGTAGTTTGGTAGATCTCTCCAAAGCGCCGGTCTTGAGTTTACCGCTTTGTTATAATTTATGGCTTCGACACCAATTACACCGTTGTTAGCTACAAACAAAGTTCCCTCTTTATCAGTTTTGACCTCATTATCTACAGTAATTGGCAATGTAATTTTTGAACCATCAGAGCCTTTAAAAATTATCTTCGAGGTGCTTTTTCCTTTTGGCGCTTTTGTCCAATCTACATTAATTTCAAGCCGTTTATCAGTTGTAAAAACTCCTTTAAATGTCTCAACTAATATGAAGCTGGGCGCAGTAACCTCGTATTTTAATTCACCTTGGGCTCTGTTAAACAACTCTACATAAAATGATGTATGCGATTGGTAACGATTGAAAACCGGAAATTTATCACTTACGGTCGAACTCCCGATCCAGAAATTCTTACTCCCTTCAATTGTTAATCCAAGGCTTGGTTTGCTAGGCGATACTTCTGTGGGAGCTAAGAAAACAACTTCAGGCATTTTATTGCTATCTGGCTGTTGCCAATAGGTGTAACCAATATGTGTTTGATCCATCATGTGGTCCCATTTGCCACTTGCCATCACTTTATTGTAATAATTGGTGATCTGCGCATCACGTTTAAATAAACTATCAACTTTAGTAGCTAAATCATTTGTTGATATCCTGCCTTGGGCTGCGTACATTTTGTTTTTAGCCGTGATGTAATACAATTCATTTAAATTTGACGCTGCTTCTACCGGATGTAAAACCAACTGATAATAAGCATCTTTTAAGTTAGCCGGCATTTGATTGTAAATCTGCTTCGCTTCAACTTCTAGTTTCTTAAAATCGTTCACTACAGTTTCAAATTCCCGATAGTCAACCAAACTATAGGTATTCTCATCAAGCAATTCTGGCTTAATTCTTCCATTATATTTAGCGTAGGTATCAATTATTTTAGCAGTTTGTTCTGCATAAGTAGGGCCGAATTGTCTTGCTGCCCAATTGATGCTGTACTCTTGCAATTTCTCTACCGGAATAGCTTCTGGTGCCCAAGCAAAATCTAAAAAAAAGCTAATTGGAAACTCCATAGGCTTCAAATCGCCCACATTTACAATCCAGATTTCGTTGGCATCATAACGATAAGCCAAATTCATCTGCTCCCAAACCTTTTGTATCGGATTGGTATTGATCCATTTATAATTCCTCGGATCGCCAACATAATCGAAATGATAATAAATGCCATACCCCCCCGCATGAGGTTTTTCGTTTAATTTCGGCAGCTTTCTTAGATTTCCCCAGTTATCGTCACAAAGCAATAGTGTCACATCATCTGGTACACGCATACCTTTATCGTAGTAATCTTGCACCTCCTTGTACAAAGCCCAAAGTTGTGGCGTTTCTTTGGCTGGCTTTTTGGTTACCTTCTCTATAATTTCACGCTGATCTTTTACGATACGCTCTAGCAATGCAGTAGCTGTGCCTTCTGTCATTGGCTCATCTCCATCGCCACGCATACCAATGGTTACAATCTGTTCTTTATCCGCAACGCGACTAAAGCCTGTTTCCCAAAATTCTCGCAGTTGTTGTGGATTTTGATCGTAGTTCCACTTGCCGCCTTTATATCTTTTCCATTCATCGTGTGCTCTAGTTAAAGGCTCGTGGTGAGAAGTTCCGAAAACAACCCCATACTCGTCTGCTAAAACTGGGTTCAATTTATCATCATCAATAAATGCCCTGCCCCACATGGCAGGCCATAAATAATTTCCTTTTAGGCGAAGAATAAGCTCAAAAACCTTTGCATAAAACTTACTGTTGAAACCACCAAATTCCTTATAAGCCCAGCCAGAAAGTGCTGGAGCTTCGTCGTTTAGAAAAATACCTCTATACTTTACCGCAGGCGAGGCAATGACATGTCTACCTGGAATAACATATAGCGCACTGCTTTTTTGAGGAGCAACATCTGCCCAATAATACCATGGAGAAACACCTATCTGACTGCTCAATTCGTAAATCCCGTAAATAGTTCCTCTTTTATCACTTCCGGCTATTATCAAAGCACTATCCACACCTTTCATCGGGTTTTTCACCACTTGTATAAGGGTACTTTCCCATTTTCCGGCTACACCCGCTACATTGATTTTTCCGTTAGCAATCAAATCATCAATCAGTTTGCTCTTGCCAATGGTACCAATAATAATTGCTGCCGATGAAGGTTGATCTGTCAATATAGAAACCGGATGACCAGTTACCATTTTAATATCTTCTTGCAGATCTTTTGCGGCTCGTTTTACACCTTGCCAATCGTTATCGCTAAGTACAATATTTGGAGATTTACCATTTGCAGCTACAGCCATACTGCCTAATACATACTCTTTAGCTACTATTGGTTTTAAACCTGCTTGTGCAATGCACTGCAAACAAGCAGCAGAAAACACGATCATTAAAAATAGTTTCTTCATCTTAATTATGCTTAAAGTTTACGATCTTCCAGTAAGCCTTTTTAGGCTGTAGGTTTTTATTAAATAGTAGCGGGTAATTTTTTCTACCAGAAACAGGGAAGAAGTCTAGCCAAGAGTATCTGTCGGATACGTTCCAGAAAGTTACGTTTTCTATCACATCTTTATACTTTCTGAAAACTTTGAAGATCATCTCGTACTTGTCAATTTGCTTTTGTTCCATTTCAGCGGTGAAAGCCTCTGATTCGTCTGGTCTTTTTTTACGTTCTTGAGCTTCCCAAGGGTAAACAGAAATGTCTAATTCCGTAATGTGTATTTTTAGGTCTAATGCGGCATATTGCTGAATAGCGGTTTCTAAAGCCAATTGATCAGGTTCGAAAATAGACCAATGAGATTGCATCCCAACACCGTGGATAGGAACATCTTTCTGTTTCAAAGATTTCAGCAAGCGAAGCACATTTGCCATTTTATCTGGGCGTTCTATGTTGTAGTCGTTATAAAAAAGTTGAGCATTTGGATCGGCTTCATGCGCAAATTCAAAAGCTTTCGCAATGTAATCTTCGCCCAAAACTTCGTACCATTTAGATCTTCTGAGATAGTTATTTGGGTTATCGTCTATCGCCTCGTTTACTACATCCCAAGCATAAATCTTTCCCCTATACCTTTTTACCACCGTTTGGATGTGGATTTTTAGTCGTTGAAGCAACAACTCTTTTGAAACCTGCTCACCGTTGGCCCCTAAAAACATCCATTCTGGCGTTTGGTTATGCCAACAGAGCGTGTGGCCTCTAACTTTAAACTTGTTCTTAACGGCAAAACCTACTATCGAGTCAGCAGTAGACCAATTAAAAACACCCTCTTTTGGTTGTAAAGAAGTCATTTTCATTGCGTTTTCTGCGGTAAGGCTATTAAAGTTGTGCTTAATTAAATTGAGTTCATCACCTACTAAACTTCGCTTGTTAATAGCTACACCTACAGGAAAATAATTTCGATAAAAATCTTTAAGCCCACGTTTTTTGGATTGCTGCGCAACACAACAGAAAAACAAAAGAGATGCAGCCAAAGCAATTAAGAACTTCAACTTATATTTCGTTAAAAACATACAGCAATTAATATTTGGTTCACACTTTAACAACTAAGCCAAAGCCTATCTTCATCATTTGTAAATCCACTACTTATACTGTGAACAATTTACGTTTGACGAAATCCTCAAAATGAATTATGCTAAAATAGAATATTAAATTGTAAATTGCAATCGGTTGCATAAATAAAAAACATTTTATTTCCAATTGTTGCATAATGAAGTAATTTTTACTTAGTTTGCTATATCCAAATAAATCGACTATCAATTTGAAAAAGAAAACCACCATTTACGACATCGCTAAAGAGCTTAATGTTACTGTTTCAACGGTATCTAGAGCGCTAAGTGGGTTTTCTGCAATTAGCGATAGCACCAGAGAAGCAGTCTTCGAAGCTGCAAAACGCCTAAATTACAGCCCCAACAGATTGGCTTCGGCTTTAAAATCTGGCCGTACTTATATTATAGGTGTAATTGTTCCAAGTGTACAGGCGCATTTCTTCGCTTCTATTATTCATAGTATTGAAGAAGGGTTGAAAGATAGCGGTTATAGAATAATTCTCTATCAATCTAACGAGTCAGCTGCATCAGAAATAAATGGCGTAAAAACCTTACTAGAAGCACAAGTAGATGGCATAATGGCTTCGCTTTCTTTAGAAACAGAAAATGTTGACCATTTTAACGAAGTGATTAAGCAGAATAAGCCGCTGATATTATTTGACCGTGTACACGAGAAATTAAAAGTACCAACAATTACGCTGGATGATTATAAAGCAGGCTACATGGCCACCCAGCACCTTATAGATAAGGGCTACAAAAGAATAGCTTATGTAACAACAGTGCACCAAATTGCTATTTTTAATGACCGATTAAAAGGCTACAAAGCTGCTTTAGCAGACAATGGTTTAACCCTCGACGAAGAAAACATCATTTTTGGTGGGCTATCTATTAAAGATGGAAGATTTGGCGCTGGAAAACTTATGCGTTCTAATAATAAACCTGACGCAATTATAGCTGGAGACGATTTTACAGCTTTAGGTATCATTAAAAAATTGAAGGAAATTAACGAGACACCACCAGAAATAGGTGTTATCGGCTTTGCTAACGAAGCTTTTTCAGCGTACATCACCCCTAACCTTTCAACAATAGACCAACACCCTAATCAAATAGGTGCCGAATGTGCGAAGCTTTTTTTGAGTATGGTGCAACAAAGTTCACCTTATCAGAATATAACTCACGTAGTGATCGATCCATCACTAGTAGAAAGACAGTCTACGGATATTAGTAGATAATGCAACAAATTTAAATTTGCATTTTAATCCCATTTCTTTTACTTCTTAATCATCAAAATTTTTAAACTTTTTAATAAAATACTTGACATTGCAAATTTAACAGCTATCTTTATGCAACCGTTTGCATAACCAAATATTATAACTATCGCATAAATGTATTTATTAGGCATTGACATAGGCACTTCTTCAATTAAAGTAGCAGTGGTAGACGCAGCAACTCAAAAAAGCGTTGCAACTGCGCAATACCCTGAGGAAGAAACGACCATTAAATCTTTAGCACCAGGATGGGCCGAGCAATCGCCTATGGATTGGTGGCACAACACCCAACAAGCTATATTACGCCTTAACGCCTCAAAAATATTCGATCCTAAAGAAATAGAAGCAATAGGTATTGGTTACCAAATGCACGGTTTAGTAGTAGTAGATAAAAACCAAGAACCGCTAAGAGATTCTATTATTTGGTGTGATAGCCGAGCGGTGGAACTGGGCCACGAAGCTTTTGATGTTATCGGACAAGAGAAATCATTAGCGACTCTTCTTAACTCGCCGGGAAACTTCACCGCATCAAAACTAGCTTGGGTTAAGCAAAACGAACCAAACATCTATGAAAAAATAGATAAAATTATGCTTCCTGGCGATTTCATTGCGATGAAACTCACTGGCGAAATCACTACAAGCATATCAGCATTATCAGAGGGAGTTTTTTGGAACTTCCAGAAAAATGAGATTGCAGAAGATGTGATAAATCATTACGGTTTAAGCAAGCATGTAATTCCAGAAATCAAACCGCTGTTTTCTACCCACGGCCAAGTAAAAGAAGGAGTGGCTAGCCTATTAGGCCTAACTGCGGGAATTCCTGTAGCTTATAAAGCTGGCGACCAACCTAACAATGCTTTATCATTAAACGTACTTCAACCGGGAGAGGTAGCGGCAACAGCGGGAACTTCTGGTGTAATTTACGGCGTAAGTGATCAGCTAACTTACGACAAACAATCCAGAGTAAACACCTTTGCACACGTAAACTATAGCGCAGACGAAGTAAGAACCGGAGTATTGCTTTGCATTAATGGAACTGGCAGCATGTACCGCTGGGCGAAACATACATTCGCTCCGTATTTAACTTACAACGAGCTTAACCAAATAGCCGCCCAAGCACCAATCGGCAGCAATTCTTTAAGAGCGCTACCTTTCGGCAATGGCGCAGAGCGGATGTTGAACAACAAATATACTGGCGCACAATTTCTAGGCATCGATTTAAATACGCACAATCAATCGCACATTTTTAGGGCAGTACAAGAAGGTATCGCTTTTGCTTTTAGATATGGATTTGACATTATGCGTGAAAACGGCATGAAGCCAGCGGTAATTAGGGCAGGCAGGGCCAATTTATTCTTGAGCGATTTATTTGCACAAACCTTTGTTGATGTTACCAATGTGCCCGTAGAGCTTTACGATAATGATGGCAGTGTAGGTGCGGCGCTAGGCGCTGGTGTTGGAGCTGCGATTTTTAGCAGTCCAGCAGAAGCATTTACTAACCATCAAGTATTAAAATATATCGAGCCTAAAAACGCACAAGCTTACGAGCCGATTTACCAGGATTGGAAGGAAATACTTAGAACAAACTTAAAATAATCAGACATCTTAAAATCAATAATAATGACAAAAGTAGTTAAAGGAGAAAAGGAATTTTTTAGTGGCATTAACCAAATTAAATATGAAGGTTTAGAAAGCAATAATCCTCTTGCTTTTAGATGGTACGATGCGAAAAAAGTAGTGGCAGGCAAAACCATGACAGAGCATTTTAAATTTGCTTGTGCTTATTGGCATTCTTTCAATGGCAATGGTGCCGATCCATTTGGTGGCGCAACACATGTTTTTCCTTGGGATGCGAAAACAGACGCCGTAGAACGTGCAAAAGACAAAATGGATGCCGCTTTTGAGTTCATCACCAAAATGCAATTGCCTTATTATTGTTTCCACGATGTGGATTTGGTAGACTATACCGATAGCGTAGTAGAAAATGAACGTCGTTTGCAGGCAATTGTTGATTATGCTAAGCAAAAGCAAGCTGAAAGTGGTGTGAAATTACTTTGGGGCACTGCAAACTTGTTCAGTCACCAACGTTATATGAACGGTGCAGCAACTAACCCAGATTTCCATGTATTAGCGCATGGTGGTGCACAAGTAAAAGCTGCTTTAGATGCAACCATTGCTTTAGGTGGCGAAAACTATGTGTTTTGGGGCGGTAGAGAAGGTTACATGAGCTTGCTAAATACCAACATGAAACGTGAGCAAGAACATTTGGCCAAATTTTTACATGCAGCTAAAGACTATGCCCGTAAGAATGGCTTTAAAGGTACATTCTTTATTGAGCCGAAACCATGCGAGCCGTCTAAACATCAATATGATTACGATGCAGCAACAGTAAAATCTTTCTTGCAACAGTATGATTTATTGGAAGATTTTAAACTGAACCTGGAAGTAAACCATGCTACACTTGCTGGCCATACTTTCCAACATGAATTACAAGTAGCAGTCGATAATGGCCTATTAGGATCTATTGATGCTAACCGTGGCGATTACCAAAACGGATGGGATACAGACCAGTTCCCTAACGATATTAACGAGCTTACAGAAGCAATGCTGATTATATTAGAAGGTGGCGGACTACAAGGAGGAGGCGTTAACTTCGATGCTAAAATCCGCAGAAACTCTACCGACCAAAAAGATTTGTTCTATGCCCACATCGGTGGAATGGATTTATTCGCAAGGGCATTAATCACTGCAGATAATATTCTTCAAAAATCGGAATATCAAAAAATTAGATCAGATAGATACGCGTCTTTCGATAGCGGAAAAGGTGCTGACTTTGAAAAAGGGCTTTTAAACTTAGAAGATCTTAGAAACTATGCTGCAGAAAACGGAGAGCCAGAAGTAAGAAGCGGCAGACAAGAATACATCGAAAACTTAATTAACAGATACATTTAATTTTTCCTTCTAGTACACTTGGTATTTGGCTAAGTGTACTTTTAACACGTATGTTATTGTTTTTCTAGTTTACGAACAATACATTTGAGTTACCAATACCTAACCATCAATAAACCAAAAAACTAAATGAACAGTAATGTATTAGATATCAAGGATTACATTGTATTCTTGGTATACTTTGTAATTGTAGCAGCTTATGGTGTTTATATTTATTACAAAAAGAAATCTAAATCAGCAGATTCTAAAGACTATTTCCTGGCCGAAGGCTCGCTTACGTGGTGGGCAATTGGCGCATCTCTAATTGCTTCAAATATCTCGGCAGAGCAGTTTATTGGCATGAGCGGAGATGGCTTTACTATGGGGCTCGCCATTGCCACTTACGAGTGGATGGCCGCAGCAACCCTTATTGTAGTTGCCGTGTTTTTCATCCCAGTATATCTCAAAAACAAGATATACACCATGCCGCAGTTCTTGCATCAGCGGTATAACGGAACCGTAGCTATGATTATGGCAGTATTTTGGTTATTACTATACGTAGTAGTGAACCTTACTTCCATTTTATTTTTAGGGGCCCTAGCCATTAGTAGCATTTCTGGCATTAGCTTAACCGCTTGTATGATTTTCTTAGCAGTGTTTGCTGTGATCATTACCCTAGGAGGAATGAAGGTAATCGGCTTTACAGATGTAATTCAAGTTTTCTTTTTGATTTTGGGAGGATTGGCTACAACTTACCTAGCACTTGATCTGGTAGCCAAACATTTTGGCACAGAAGGAGCTATCGAAGGATTTAAACACATTACTCAACAAGCCGACACCCATTTCCACATGATCTTAAAACAAGATAATCCACATTACATTAGTTTACCAGGACTAACCGTTCTAATAGGCGGTATGTGGATCGTGAATTTGAATTATTGGGGCTGCAATCAATACATTACCCAAAGAGCTCTTGGTGCAGATTTAAAAACAGCCCGACGCGGCATTTTATTCGCAGCCTTTCTTAAATTATTGATGCCAGTCATTGTGGTGCTACCGGGTATCGCAGCCTATGTGCTGTTCAAAAATGGTTATTTCCAACAAGAAATGATGGTAAATGGTGAGCTTGTAAAAGATAAAGCCTATCCAGTTTTATTAAATTTATTACCGTCTGGATTAAAAGGACTTTCTTTTGCTGCACTTACAGCTGCTGTGGTAGCGTCTTTGGCAGGTAAAGCAAACAGTATCGCTACTATTTTTACCTTAGATATCTATAAAAAGAAAATAAATCCAGAAGCAAATGAAAAAGCTCAAGTACGTATAGGGAGAGCTACCATCATCATTTCGATGCTGCTGGCTGTAATGATCGCTCCATTCTTAGGCATCGACAAAAAAGGTGGGTTCGAATTTATTCAAGAGTATACAGGTTTTGTTTCTCCCGGTATTTTCGCCATGTTCATTCTTGGCTTCTTCTGGAAAAAGACCACAAGTAACGCAGCCTTGTTTGCAACCATTGGTGGTTTCGCCTTATCGGTAATATTTAAGATTATGCCTAGATGGGTAAACTTAGAGTTTTTAAGTCCGATGGGATTTTCTAAACAAGTATTGCAAAAAGACGGCAGTTTAATTTACGAAATTCCTTTCTTAGACAGAATGGGCTTTGTATTCCTGTTTGCTGTATTGGGCATGTATATCATCAGCGTTCTGGAAAACAAACGAGGTGTTGTACCAAACGGACTGGAAGTAGATACCAAAATGTTCAGAACAGATTCTAAGTTTGCAGCTGGAGCTTTAATAGTAATTGGGATTATAGTAGCGCTATACACCATTTATTGGTAGCATTTTGCTATGTGAGTTGGTTCTTCGGTGAGCAATAAATTAAAAACCAGTAGTGATTAGATCGCTACTGGTTTTTTTACAATATTCTACAAGCAAATTAAATTACAAACCGGCAATGCTAAGGTCGGTTTCATAAGCTGTATGCACTATTGCTTCAGCAAAACTCAACAAAGGCTAATAGTAGATTAAAGTATTGTGAGGCAACTTACAAAGTTATTATTTCCCCTAACAAGTTCGCTTGATCCGTGAAGCATCATCCGGCAACTAAAATAGTTTAAAAGCAAAAACCCACTCAGATTATCTCTAAGTGGGTTTTTTGCGGTCCGGACGGGACTCGAACCCGCGACCTCCGCCGTGACAGGGCGGCATTCTAACCAGCTGAACTACCGAACCGTTTTCCTAACTTTCAGACGTCCGTCTTTCCGTTTGGGTTTGCAAATATAGCTTGTTTTATCTGTTTTGCAATAAAAATTTCAAATTATTTATAACAAGTTGTTTATCAGCACCAAAAAAAAAAGATTAGCAACTGAATTATCAGCTAAAATTAGCTAACAGCACCTTCCTTCATTTTTTCAGCGTTCTCAGCAAACTGCAGCTTCTCAATTAACTCTTGTATATCCCCATCCATAATAGAAGGCAGATTATACAACGTTAAACCAATACGGTGGTCGGTAACACGGCCTTGCGGATAGTTATAAGTTCTAATTTTAGCAGACCTATCTCCCGTAGAAACCATCGTTTTACGCTTTGCAGCAATATCTCCATGCTTTTTCTGCACCTCAATATCGTAAAGCTTACTTCTCAGCATCTCCATGGCAATAATACGGTTACCCAATTGCGAACGCTCTTGCTGGCAAACCACTACAATTCCCGAAGGCTTGTGCGTTAACTGTACCTTAGTTTCAACTTTGTTTACGTTCTGCCCACCAGCACCACCAGAACGCGATGTTTGCAATTCAATATCTGCTGGATTTAAGTAAAAATCAATCTCCTCAGCTTCTGGCAAAACCGCTACAGATGCAGCCGATGTATGTACCCTGCCCTGAGTTTCCGTATCTGGCACACGTTGCACGCGGTGTACACCACTTTCATACTTTAAAGTACCGTAAACATCGTCGCCAGTAACTTTTAGCACCACCTCTTTATAACCACCGGCAGTACCTTCAGTTACATCAACAGTTTCAACTTTCCAGCCTCTGCTTTCGAAATAACGAGTGTACATACGGTATAAATCGCCGGCAAAAAGCGCTGCCTCATCACCACCCGTACCACCACGAATTTCAAATACTGCATTTTTAGCATCTTCAGGATCTTTTGGAATTAACATTAACCTAATTCGCTCTTCCATTTCCTCCTGCTGCACCAACAACAAATCCTGCTCTTCTTTTGCCATCTCACGCATCTCCGGATCCTTCTCGTTGTTCAAAATATCTTTATTTGCCTCAATATTGCTCATTACGTTCTTGTACACTTTGTACTCCTCCACAATCTTGGTCAAATCTTTATACTCTTTGTTTAAAGCCGCAAAACGCTTCATATCCTGTATCACATCAGGATTACTCAACTGCTCTTCTACATCTTCCCAACGCAGCTTAATCGCTTCTAATTTATCTAACATATTTTTATAAGAAAATTAAACCCCTAAATCCCCTAAAGGGGACTTGCCCTTTTCGCAGACAATGCTAAAAGTCCCCTTTAGGGGATTTAGGGGTTATCGGACAGCAAAAATACGGCTTTTTCGGTTAACACCGCAATTAATTTGTTTCCAACCGCAACCTGCTTAATGGGCGGCAATAAAGGGAGTTTTGTCTGACTGCTTTCAAACGAAGTTGGATTATAATTTACCAGCTTATCACCTTTAATGTAAGCAATAATATTGCTGGTAATATTAAAATCGGATAGGCTATCTATTGGCAATTCACGCACAAAACCACCAAACCTATCGAACTGTAAAATGCCATTACTTTTCTGCTGCAAAAAAACATATTGGTCAGATGCCACTAATTTCTTCGGGTCTATTACCACATCAAAAAGCTGGTACAAATTGGCAGAACGAGTATCTTCTGTAAAATTACTGCTCAACTTAATGAGCATATTTTGTGCCCTATCAAAAATCCAGAGGCTATTATTATTTGCAGACGCAATTACCGAAACCAACAAATTTCCGTCTTTGGCAAATGAGTAACTGGTAATCTCGTTTAAATTATTATTAAGTACTACCACTTGCTGAAAATCGGCATAAAATAACACTACCCGCATAGGGTCCGAAACATCCACACTTTGTAATTTACCAAAACGATTGTTACTGTAACGCCAGCGCAGTTTGCCTTTCGCATCATACTTTAACAGTTCATCCCTGTCAGAAAGCAAATAGACATTATCTAAATTATCGGCGTAAATGGCTTTGCCAACCGTATCTATTTGGGCAATTTGTTTTAACTGTGCACTGGCAACGCCGTTGTTAAGCAATATAGCAATAAAACAATTCAGCAATAAAACAATTAACCTTTTCATCTCAACTAATAAGTTAACGAATTTATAAAAAAGATATGATAGGCTTTGATTTAATAACACATAGGCCCGATTAACAACATCTAACACTTAACCTTTTGTTATTATTAACACAACAGAATGTTAATGGACTTTTTTAAAGTTTGCAATGTTTTAAAAATCAATTAATTGTGTTTGAATTATTTGCAATTGTTGCCGTGTTGTTAACGGCTTGTTCATATCAGTTTCTTTTTTGTAACGCCAGTTTTAGCAGGCTTGGATGGCATAATTTTCAACTTCGTGCCAATTAAAATGGATATCCGAATTCAAACAAATTAAAAGAACAATTGAAACCGTGCTGATTTCATATCGGGATGCTTCATCACCTCTAAAAACAAAAAAAGAACAAATGAAAACACTTTTTACTTCAGTACTTTTATTTTTCGCTGTAGTATTTGCCCATGCACAACAAGGTAGTGGTGTAATTACAGGTAAAGTAATTGAGAAAATAACCAAAGCTTCTTTGCCAGGCGCTACGGTTAGACTAAATGCAGGCAGTCGCTACACTGTCTCAGACCAAACCGGAGATTACGAATTTCTAAAAGTACCAGCAGGAACTTACGAATTAGAGGTAATCTACATGGGTTATCAAACCCAAAAACAAAGCGTAACCGTAACCACAGGTGGTAACACAGTAGTTAACTTCGTTCTAGAAGACGGTGCTGTTTCCATGAACCAAGTGGTGGTAATGGGCGATAGATTAAGAGGTCAGGCTCGTGCCTTAAACCAACAAAAGAACAAATCTAACATCTCAAATATCATTTCATCAGACCAAGTGGGGCGTTTCCCAGATGCGAATGTGGGCGAAGCTTTACGTCGTGTGCCAGGTGTAACCATGCAAAACGACCAGGGCGAGGCTCGTAACATCATTATTAGAGGTTTGGCGCCAGAGTTAAACTCGGTAACCTTAAACGGCGACCGTATTCCATCTGCCGAAGGCGATAACCGTAAAGTGCAAATGGATTTAATTCCATCAGACATGATTGCAACCATCGAAGTAAACAAAACCTTAACATCTGATATGGATGCTGATGCGATTGGCGGTTCGGTAAATTTGATTACCCGTGCTTCTCCAAATGGTGAGCGTGTATCGGCAACCTTATCATCGGGCTACAACCCAATTCGTGATAAAGCACTTTATACAGGAAGTTTTGTTTATGGAAATCGCTTTGCGAAAAGTGCCATTGGTATGGTATTAAGTGGTTCGTACAACAATCAAAATTATGGTTCTGATAACGTTGAGGCCACATGGAAAAAAGACAATTTTGGAAATACTTTCGTAAGCGCAACAGATATTCGTAGGTATGATGTGCAAAGGGTAAGAAGAAGTATGGCTGCTGCCTTCGATTTTAAATTAGGTAAAAACCATACCATTTTTGCTAACGCGATGTATAACTGGCGTGACGATAGAGAAAACAGGTACCGTATGCGCATAGACAACATTGCTCCTACTTATAACGCAAACAACGAAATTACAGGCTATGCTGGCCGTGTTGGCTTGCAAACTAAAGGTGGTATAGATAACGATAGAAACAAAATGACACGTTTAGAAGACCAACGTGTGCAGAACTATTCGTTACGTGGTGAGCACTTAATTACTTCTGGTTTAGATATGGATTGGACAGTGAGCTATTCTACAGCCAGAGAGTTTCGTCCTAATGAGCGTTATATGCTGTTCAGACAGAACAACAGAACGATAAACTTTACAGGAACTAGCGATTTCCCAGTGTATAACACTACAAATTTTAATGCTAATACCGTAGGTTTAAATACCATTTCAGAAAACGACAACCTAACCGAAGAAAGCGAATTGGGTGCTAAATTGAATTTTAGAATGCCGTTATCAGTAATTGAAGGGCAAAAAGGTAGATTACGTTTTGGAGGTAGATTAAGAGTGAAAGATAAAGACAGAAATAACAGCTTTACTAAATATACACCCGTTACAGCAGGTTTAATCCCGAATTTAGGTTCTATTCCAAATATTTACTTTGATGGCAAAAACTACCAAGCTGGAGAGCAATATGTACCAGGCTTGTTTGCAAGTAGAGCTTATTTGGCTGGTTTAAACCTAACCAATCCTGCGGTGTTTAAAGGCGAAGCAGACCCTACAGAATTTTTAGCCTTAAACTACACTGCCAAAGAGAATATTTTAGCAGGTTACTTACGTTGGGACCAAGACATTAACGATAAATTATCTGCCATTGCTGGTTTACGTGTAGAGCATACTAGAATTAACTACACAGGTAACATCATTGAAGACGAAGAAGATTTAGCTGGTACCCGTACTTCAAAAAATAACTATACAGATTTCTTGCCTAGCTTAACTTTGAAATATCAAGCTAATGACGATTTAGTTTTCCGTGGCGCATTTACGACTGCTTTAGCTAGACCAAATTATTATTCACTTACTCCTTTTGTTGGCACCATTGCTGGCGATCAAGAAATTGATGCTGGCAACCCTAATTTAGATGCTACCTATGCTTACAATTTCGATTTAATGGCAGAGCAGTATTTCAAATCCGTAGGTTTAATTTCTGGTGGTGTTTTCTACAAAAAACTTAAAAACTTCATCTACACTTATGCAGATAGAGCTTACACCACTTCAAAATTTGCTAACGATTTCCCTGATTTAGCTAATCCAATCCCTGCCGGCGAACAATGGGAATTTCAGCAAGATAGAAACGGCGAAAGCGTAGATGTGTATGGGTTTGAGGTTGCTGCGCAAAGGCAGTTAGATTTCTTACCGGGTAAATTCTTAAGAGGTTTTGGAGTGTATGCCAACTATACTTTTACTAAATCTAAAGCCAAAGGAATTGCTGATAGCGATGGCGTTTTGAGAGAAAACATCACTTTACCAGGAACTGCCCCTCACATGTTAAACGCTTCGTTATCATGGGAAAACAGCCGTTTCTCTGCAAGGTTATCAGCAAACTACACTGCAGCATATATAGATGATTTAGGTGGCGATGCTTTTGGCGATGCTTACTACGACAAGCAGTTCTTCTTAGATGCTAACGCTTCTGTGAAGGTTTCTAAAGTAGCTAGATTTTTTGCTGAGGCAACCAATTTAACCAATCAGCCTTTAAGATATTACCAAGGCACAGTAAACCAAACTATGCAAATGGAATACTACCGCCCTAGGTATAACTTGGGAGTGAAGTTTGATTTTTAGAGATTGAAAATTAGAAACACCCCGCCCGTTGGGCACCCCTCTAAAAGAGGGGAATGTTGGACGCAATTCCCCTCTTTTAGAGGGGTGGTCGAAGACCGGGGTGTTTAGAAAATTAACCCTCTCTGGCTACGCCATCTCTCCCAGAGGGAGAGAGTTTGCGAGTTGTTTTTCTCTCCCTAAAAGGGAGAGATCCCGATTTATCGGGAGAGAGGGTAAAAAATAAAGCAGTATGATAAAACAGATTTTATGGCTCCTATCAATGGTATTTTGTGTAGCAGGGCAACTTGCTGCACAAAATCCAACTGCTATTCATGAAGTTAACGAGCACATTGAGAAAACTTCGCCTCAAACTTCGGATGCCCTTTTTATCCGCCAAAACGAAATCTATAAACAAGCAAAAGCTGATGCTGACTTAGTGAAACAAGCCAGGGCGCTACAGCGCATGGGACAAATCTGCTATCAAATGGGTTTGTTTACGCAATCGCTCAATTATCACATCAAAGCAGATGAAATTTACCGTTCGGATAAAAACGAGAAACAAGCTGCAGATAACCTGAACGATTTAGCCTTACTTTTCTTGATTACCAAGCAAGAAAAAGATGCCAAACAGTCGTATTTTAAAGCACTAACTACTTTTCAACGATTGAGAGATAGTAGCGGGATAGCTCGTACTTATGCCAATATTGGTCATTATTACGAGAAAACTTTGAATTATGATAGCGCCTATTTCTATCAGAAAAAAGCCATGCAGGTATTTGATAGCATTGGCGATGCAGAAGGCGCAGCATTAGTACACGAAAATTTAGGTAGCATTTATGAGGACAAATCTCAATTTGATAAAGCTTATTTTCATTTTTCTAAAGCGCTAGCATGGTTTGAGCAAGGTGGTAACACCGAAATGCTGATTGATGCGTATAACAACGTCGGCGATATTTATCGTAAGCAGGGAGCTTATGCTGAGGCCTTGCGTTACACCAGAAAAGCAGAAGCTTTGGCTAAAAGCACCAAATCTTACAGCAGGTTAAGCAGTGCCTATCGGGATTTAGGAAAAACCTATAGCTTCCTTAAACAAACCGACAGTACTTTTCACTATCTAGAACTGAGCAGACAATACTTTTTAAGGTCTTATTCTGAAGAAAGTAAAAACCAAGAAGCTTTGTTAAAAGTGATTTACGGGCTCGATAGAAAGGAAATACAGCTTGCCGAAATGGCTAGACAGGAAAAGGTTGCTTGGGCAATTTATATCGCTTCGGGTATTGCGGCAGTGGTATTTATTTTGGTGGCAGCCATTATCATTCGTAATCAACGGCATCGCATTTTAAAGGAAAGAGCAACCAGTGCTAAGGAAGAGGAAATCTTGAAAACAAAGCAAGAGCTGATGGAGGTTGACCTTAACAATAAGAAGCTGCAAGAAGAGCAATTGAAGGAAAATCTGCACACCAAGGCCAAAGAAATTACGGCACATACGTTACAAACTATCCAGAAAAATCAATTACTGGAAGATATTAGGGAAGCTTTAACGGAGATGATTAAGAGTGATGGCAGAAGTTATAAGAAAGAACTACGAAGCTTATTGAATAAGATTAACCAGAACTTTAACAAAGATGCGTACTGGGACGATTTCAGAAGGATTTTCGAAGAGATTAATCAAGAGTTTTTTGACCAATTGCAGCAAATCAATCCAGGTCTTTCTGCAACAGATATCAAACTAATATCTCTAATTAAATTAAATGTTAACGCGGCAGATATAGCTGCATTGTTAAGCGTATCTACCGATAGTTTACGTGTAGCTCGTTATCGACTAAGAAAAAAATTAAAATTGGAACAGGGTGCCAGTTTAACGGCCTTTATCCAATCCATTTAACAGCAAATGCTGCTTTTTTGACACTCACAAAAGATGGCTTGTTCACTATTTGTAACGCTGTTCTTTTGGTTTAATCAAGTTGAAAAGCAAAATTTGTTCATCAAAACTAAATTGTAATGAATAATTCAAAAACATATTTTTTCGGGCTGATGCTATTAGCTCTTGGTGCTTGCGGCCAGAAAATAAAAGAGGATAAAAACAAAAACAATCCGAACACAGTACAGGCTACCGTTATTACCGAGAAGGTAAAACACGACACCGACGACCCCGCCATTTGGATTAATCCAGCTGATGCTAGCAAAAGCTTAATTATAGGTACTGATAAAGATACTGATGGTGCTTTGTACGCTTTTGACCTTTCGGGAAAAGTAGTGAAAAGAGTGGGCAACATTCAACGTCCAAACAATGTTGATATCGCCTATGGCATTACCCTTGGTGGAAAGAAAGTTGATATTGCAGTTACTACAGAACGTCAGACGAATAAAATCCGCATTTTCACTTTGCCAGATTTACAGCCTATTGATAATGGAGGTATCGATGTTTTTGCTGGCGAAACAGAAAGAGACCCAATGGGCGTAGCTTTGTACACACGTCCTTCAGACAATACAATTTTTGCTATTGTAGGCAGAAAATCTGGCCCAGCAGATGGTTACTTGTGGCAATATCAATTGAAAGACAATGGGAAAGGTGCTATTACTGGAGAAAAGGTACGTAAGTTCGGCAAGTACAGCGGAAAAAAGGAGATTGAAGCCATTGCAGTAGACAACGAACTAGGTTTCATCTACTACTCTGATGAGCAGGTGGGTGTTCGTAAGTATATCGCCGACCCGGCTGCAAAGAATGACCAAGAGCTAGCTTTATTTGCAAAAACTGGATTTTCAGAAGACCACGAAGGGATGGCCATTTACAAAACTGGTGCAAAAACTGGCTACTTATTGATATCAAACCAAGGTTCTCAGAGTTTTATGGTTTTCCCTCGTGAAGGCAGCAATGGCAATCCACACCAATATGATTTGATTACCGAATTTCCGGTAAGTGCAATGGAAACAGACGGTGCCGATGCCACAAATGTAAACTTAGGCACAAATTACCCAGAGGGAATTTTTGTAGCCATGAGTACCGATAAAACTTTCCATTTTTATGATTGGAGGTTGATTGCCGCTAAGATTAAAGCAGCTGCTAAGAAGTAATTTTAATTAACCACATAGGCACATAGCAAGAAAATAAATCTATGTTTCTATGTGGTTGTTTTTGCCCTTACTTCTCGAAATACTCCAATCGCATTTCTTCCCCATTAAAAACGCCGTAAGAGTTGTAATTTAACCACTCGCCAATGTTAATGTAAGTACTTCGGTCGTTTAATTTCATTTCTATTGGCAAATGCCTGTGACCAAAAACAAAATAATCGAAATGTTGCTTTTGCAATTGCTCTTTAGCGTAAATAGCCAACCACTCTTTGTCTTCTCCTAAAAAAACTTCCTCGGCCTTACTGGCTGCCCTACTGTGCGAAGACCAAGTGTTGGCAATGCCCATTCCAATACGAGGCGGCACAATTCCAAACAACCACTGACAAATGGGATTTCTGAAAATCTTACGTAAGAACTTGTACTTTTTATCGCCAGGCCCTAAGCCATCGCCATGATGCAGGTAAAATTTCTTTCCGCCTCGCTCAATCAACAGTTCGTCGCTTACAATTTGTACACCTAGCTCTTTAATGAAATAATCTTTCACCCACATATCGTGGTTTCCTTTAAAGAAGTAGATTTTGATGCCTTTGTCAGACATTTCGGCCAATTTTCCCTGCAATCTCACAAATCCTTTTGGCACCACATATTTGTATTCAAACCAAAAATCAAAAACATCGCCCATTAAAAATAACTCGCTACAAGTAGGTGTGATAAAGTTTAACCACCTAACAATACGGTCTTCTCGTTTCCTGCTTTCTGTATAGTTAGGCGAACCTAAATGAAAATCTGATGCGAAATATATGTGCTTAGTCATGTAAAGCCAAAGGTAAGCAAAAAGCTTAAACAAAAACCCCAGAGCAACAGCCAACTACCCTTAGCTTCTCCCTAAGAAAAAACATATATTAGTAAATAAATTTAGTAAACATGAAGAAACAAATTTTATTAGGCTTATTTGCAATAAGTCTCTTTGCTTGTAAAGAAGGCAAAAAACCTGCAGAAAAAATTACCTTAATGAAATATCCCGATACTAAAAAAGACAGCACTACAGACAATTATTTTGGAACTATCATTGCCGACCCTTACCGTTGGCTAGAAAATGATACTTCAGCAGAAACTAAAGTTTGGGTTGATGCCCAAAACAAAGTAACACAGAATTACCTAGCGCAAATTCCCTACCGTAACGACATTAAAACCCGTCTCACCGAAATCTGGAATTATCCTAAAGAAAGTGCACCGTTTAAAGTAGGCGATTATTATTTATTCACCAAAAATGATGGACTACAAAACCAAAACATTTGGTTCATTAAAAAAGGTTTGGATGGCACCGAAGAGATATTTTTAGACCCTAACAAACTCAGTGCAGATGGCACAGCAGCCATCAGTTTTCTTGGTGTTTCTAACGATAAAAAGTACATTGCTTATTCTGTGGCCCAAGCTGGCTCTGATTGGAGCAATATCTATGTAATGGAAATGGCTACCAAAAAGAAGCTTGCAGACGAGTTAAAGTGGACAAAATTCTCTGGTGCAGCTTGGAAAGGCAATGGTTTCTATTACAGCAAATTTGATGAACCCGCTAAAGGAACCGACCTATCTGCGGCAAATAAGTTTCAAAAAATTTATTACCACAAATTGGGCGATGACCAAAAAGATGACCGTTTAGTCTTCGAAGATAAGACAAATCCGAATTTGTACTTTGGGGCAAGCGTTACAGAAGATGAAAGGTTTTTAACCATCTATGCCAGCGCCGGAACTTCGGGAAATGCACTATTCTATCAGGACTTAAATGAGCCAAACAGTAAAATTTCACCTTTGGTAGAAGGCTACAAAAACAACCATAGCATTATTGATAATGATGGCGATAAATTATTATTGAATACTGATCTAGGTGCAGAAAACAGGCAAGTGGTGCTCATTGACCCTAAAAATCCTGACCCTAAATACTGGCAGAAAATTATCCCGGAATCTAAATTGGCCATGGAAGGTGTTGGCACTGGCGGCGGTTATTTGTGGGCGACTTACTTAAAAGATGCAAGTACAAACATTACCCAATTCGATTACAAAGGCAAGAAAATAGGTGACGTTAAACTTCCAGCAATCGGCACTGTTGGCGGTTTCGGCGGCTATAAAGATGATCATGAGTTTTTCTACTCATTCACTAATTTTACTACACCCGGCACAACGTACCGTTACAATATTGCCAAAGGCGAATCGGAGCTTTACAAAAAATCGCAACTAAAATTCGATACCGAGAACTATGAAACCAAACAAGTTTTTTATCCCTCAAAAGATGGAACGAAGGTACCCATGTTCATTGTTCACAAGAAAGGACTTAAACTTGATGGCAACAACCCTGTTTATCTTTACGCCTATGGCGGTTTCCAGGTTAGTTTAACTCCGGCATTTAGCCTATCTAGAATGCTGTTTTTAGAAAAAGGCGGCATTTATGTACAACCTAGCTTACGTGGTGGCAGCGAATATGGCGAAGCTTGGCATAAAGCCGGAATGTTAGAGAAAAAACAAAATGTATTTGACGATTTCATTGCTGCGGCAGAATACCTTATTAAAGAAAAGTATACCAACTCCTCAAAAATAGCAATATCTGGAGGTTCTAATGGCGGGCTTTTGGTTGGTGCATGTATGACACAACGCCCAGAACTTTTTAGGGTGGCCTTACCTGCCGTGGGGGTTTTAGATATGCTGCGTTACCACAAATTTACCGTTGGTTGGGGTTGGGGCGTAGAATATGGCATCAGCGATAAAAAAGAAGATTTCGACTATTTGATTAAATATTCGCCACTGCACAATGTTAAACCCGACGTTAATTACCCGGCAACGCTAATTACTACTGCCGATCACGACGATCGTGTAGTTCCTGCACACTCTTTCAAGTTTGCTGCTACGTTACAGGAAAAATACAAAGGAAACAATCCAATATTAATCAGAATTGAAACCAAAGCTGGTCACGGCGCAGGTAAGCCTACTGCAAAACTCATAGAAGAATCTAGTGACATTTGGAGTTTTGTATTCCAAAACCTAGGAATGAGTTGGTAACCAAACACAAAAGGAATGTTTAACTACATTCCTTTTTACTTAAAAATGATTTGTTTTTGAATTGCTTTAAGCTCAATTTCAGAATTTATTTAGCATAAAAACAACGCACAAAACGCTAAATCTATAGGTTTAGTAGTGATTTTGATTTTCTATCTAGAATTCATCTAAATAGCTTACTTTTTTTAAAACTTAATTTTGTACTTTTGCACAAAATTTTATTTGATATGATCTCTACTGATATAGCTATTATAGGCGCTGGGCCAGTTGGTTTGTTTGCAATTTTTGAAGCGGGTTTGCTAAAAATGCGCTGCCATTTAATTGATTATTTGCCACAGGTAGGCGGTCAGCTATCAGAAATATATCCTAAAAAACCTATTTACGACATTCCTGGCTTCCCATCGGTATTGGCCCAAGAGCTGGTAGACAACTTGATGGAGCAAGCTAAACCTTTTCATCCTGGCTTTACTTTAGGTGAGAGAATTGAAGGTTTGGAGAAACGCGGAGAAGCAGACTTTGTGCTAACTACCAACATGGGCACTGTAATTGAAGCTAAAGTAATTGTAATTGCTGGTGGCTTAGGTTGTTTCGAACCTCGCAAACCTGCCGTTTCTGGTTTAGAAAAATTCGAAAATGGTCGTGGTGTAAACTACATGATTTTGGATCCAGAGAAATACCGTGATCAAAAAATGGTAATTGCCGGAGGTGGCGACTCTGCTTTAGACTGGACAATTTTCTTAGCTGAAGTTTGTAGCGAATTAACTTTGGTACACCGTAGCGAAAGCTTTAGAGGTGCCCCAGATTCGGTTGCTAAAGTGATGGAATTAGCAGAAAAAGGAAAGATCAACTTGATTTTAAATAGCAACCTAAACGCTGTACATGGCGAAGGCAAGTTAGAAACTGTTGAAATTATCCATAATAAAACCATGGAAACCATTTCTGTAGAAGCAGATCATTTAATTCCGTTGTTTGGTTTAAGTCCTAAATTAGGTCCAATTGAGCAATGGGGATTGAACATCAGTAAAAGTGCTATAGAAGTGAATGTAGATGATTATTCTACAAACGTACCAGGTGTATATGCTATCGGCGATATCAATACTTACACCAACAAATTGAAATTGATTTTATGTGGTTTCCACGAAGCTGCATTAATGAGCCATAGCGCTTATCAGTATATGAACCCAGGAGTAAAATATACGATGAAGTACACTACCGTTAATGGTGTAAGCGAATTTTAACCCCTATCCCTAAAGGGGAAATAAAATATTTTATAATGAGTGATATCAATATAACTGTTGAAGACAGAGAAGGAAACGTAGCTGAGCTTTTGGCACCAACTGATATGGGCCTAAGCTTGATGGAGTTTTTGAAAGCTAGCGAATATGATGTTTTAGCTACTTGTGGAGGCATGGCTTTATGCGCCACCTGCTGCGTAGACGTTATACAAGGTGAAGAGAAACTAAATGAAATGAGTGACGATGAATATGCGATGTTAGATACTTTACCAGATTTATTACCAAATTCTAGATTGGCATGCCAGATACAATTAAGCCCCGCAATGGAAGGTTTAAGTGTTAGGCTGCACGCAGAGCAATAAGATTAGTAAAACTTCTAGTGATTAAAAAAACTCCAAGGGTTAGCCTTGGAGTTTTTTTAATTATTAACCTTTTTCCAATTATAAACTCCTATCTGCGGATTTGTAATCCGTTTTTAAAACATAATCGGGTCACAGACATTATAACAAGGCTTCGGAGTTGCAAACTCCGAAGAGCGGGTTCTTACCTATAAGCATTTAAACAATTTTATTGAACACCCCGGTCTTGGACCACCCCTCTGAAAGAGGCGAATGGAAAACGAAATTCCCTCCGATTTATCGGAGGGTGCCTAAAAGGCGGGGTGGTTATTTTGATGTTGATTTCAGTTTATGATTAATGCAATACGGGTTTTATATATAATAAAAACCTTACGGCATCCTCAAACCATACAACCAAAGAAGCTCTAAATGCTTTCATAAGCTTAAATTACAATGCTAATCGTTGTTTCTAAAACCTGGCCATTTCCTTGTATAACTAGCCACCTACTCACTTACACTCGGTTATCAAAAACCTTTATAGAAGGCTAAAGAACCAACAAATAAGGGTTTTTTAAGGGGTAAAAAAATATAGTCTTTTTCATTTGGCGCTTACCTTTGCAGTCTAATTTTTTTAACAATTAAAAACGCCCTACTCACCATGAAAAAAATTTTATTCACACCCTATTTGCTCACAGTAATATTTACTCTTGGAGCAATTTTCGCGAAAGCGCAAACCGTTAGCACCTTTGCCGGAGGAACCTTCGGGAGTGTAGACGGAACTGGTACATCAGCACAGTTTAGACATCCAACAGGTACAGCAGTTGATGCTGCTGGTAACATTTATGTAGCAGAACAAGGTAACAATGCTATACGCAAAATTACCCCTGCAGGCGTAACAAGTACATTGTCAACTGGGTTTAGTGCACCAAGAGGTATAGCCATTACAGCAGATGGCGCTACGCTTTATGTAGCAGATGCTGGTGGTCACAGGATACGCAGAGTTACCGTTGCAACAGGTGCTCAATCTATTGTTGCTGGTAACGGTGTCGCAGGCAGTACAGATGGTACAGGTACAGGTGCACAATTTAGCTCGCCAAGAGGCGTAGCTGTTGATGCTGCAGGCAATGTTTATGTTGCCGAAGAAGCAAACAACAAAATTCGCAAAATTACCCCTGCAGGTGTAGTAACAACTCTAGCTGGAAGCGGTACGGCTGGCAGTGCAGACGGTACCGGTACAGCAGCAACTTTTAACCAACCATGGGGCATTGCTGTTAAAGCAGATGGCAGCGAAATTTATGTGGCAGATAGTTATAATCATCGCATTCGCAAAGTTACAGCCGCAGGAGTAGTAACTACATTGGTAACTGGACTTTCTACTCCAATGGGCATCGCTATTGATGGGGCTGGTATCCTTTATGTAGCAGAAGCGACTGGACATAGAATACGCCTAGTAACTCCAGGAGGGACTTTAGTTGCATATGCAGGTGCTGGCACTGCTGGTGCCACCGATGGAGCAGCAGCTACAGCACAATTTAACCAACCTGTGGGCGTAGCGGTTGACGCTAGCGGCAACACTTGGTTAGCTGACCAACTTAACCACACCATACGTAAAATTACTCCAGCAGTATTACCGGTTACCTTTACAGGTTTATCGGCTAAAATTCAAGGCGGAGTTTTAAACGTAGATTGGAATACTTTAAGCGAAAAAGACAATGATAAGTTTGTGGTACAAGGCTCTACAGATGGAAAATCGTGGACAGATTTAGGTACTGTAGCTACTAAAGCAACAAACGGCAACTCGTCAGTAAAAATAGCTTATAGTTTTTCTAGACAGTGGGGAGAGACCGTATTAGCAGGCTTTGGTCTTCTAGGCTTATTATTATTGCCAGCTACCAGAAATAGATTAATGAGATTAGGTATGTTAATCTTCGTTGTATCTATGGTAGTAGCTTGTGCTAAAGATACTGATGGTTTACAACAACTAGAAGGTGGTAGCAAAGCAGGTAAAGCGACTTATATTAGAGTAGCACAAGTAGATAAAGATGGAACAATCTCTTATACTGAAACTGTTGTAGCTAAAAAATAGTTAGAATTACCAAGCATTAAAAAGTCCGTAGTATTGTGCTACGGGCTTTGTTCGTTTTATGATATTTTGCCATCATTAAGAGAGTTTACTCTGAATAATCTGAAAGGAACCACTAATAAAGACCCAAGACTTACGTTGAATTAATTCCTCCTATTGTTGGTGTTATCACCATAAGTATTCGGAAGATGTAAGTTTGGATAGATTGCTTCACTTTTCCCGCTTAGCCATACGCTTCATTTCCCGAATAGTCCTATCGTGTGGACACAAATATTAGCAAATGTCAATTTCCTCCCCCTGCCTCCTCGAAGAGGGGGATATGCAAAATGCTTAAGCGCTACGTGTCCCCCTTTGGAGGGGGATTCAAGGGGGAGGAACGAGATGTGTCCACACGATAGGAATAGTCGGGACAGGCAGCAATGACGCACCTATTTTCGTTATTGCTGTGACGTGTGAAAGCACAAAACTCATTTTATATTAATTCTGTGAATCGCTTACTTTTAACGTTGGACTGCCTATAGTTTTATGGCTACCATCTCCTTTTAAGATTGCCAGCATTTGGCTCTGGTTACCAAATAATGATTTCGCCCTTGCAATTTCCTTATCGTATTGGAAAGACTGCTCTATTCTACCCTTCTCGTGAAAATAGCGGCTAATGATTTGTGTTTCTAAAGCTCGTTTAATCTCTTCCTTATGCGTAGTTAAATCGCTTTTTTTAGCCGAAGTCATTTTAAGTTTTAAAGCTTCTAAATCAGCTTTCACCGTTGCTGCCTTATTCTCCTTCTCGGCTTCATTCTTCAACTCGTTCAATAAACGCTCTGATCTTGAGGTATAGGTGTAATCTTTATCAGATAATGATGCTAAAAACTGCGTGTAATTCGCATCGCTGAGTTGAAATTCTTTAGCAGAAACAATTGTTTTATTGGCTTTCTTAAATGAATTTGCGTAATCGAAAAACAAATTCTTAGTAAATAGCGAAATAGTAATTGGACTGTATTTGGCAGGTTCTATTTCTACATCTGGAAAAACGCCATTACCATCGTACACCGTTCTTCCAGCTTTTGTGCCGAAAGCTTTCAACGTACTATCGGCAAATTTTCCGGCAGATCCGTCTTGCTTTTTATGCGCATAATCTAACGCCTGAATACATCGCCCAGATGGTGTATAATATTTTGCCACTGTAACCTTAACTAAACTGTTATAAGGCAGGTTAAATGTTTGCTGCACCAAACCCTTGCCATAGCTGCGTTGCCCTACCACAATGCCTCTATCTAAGTCTTGCAATGCGCCGGCAACAATCTCCGATGCAGAAGCGGAAGTACCATTAATTAGCACTACTACTGGTAAATTAGGCGCAATGGCATTGTTAGTAGTTCTGTAGGTAACGCTCTTCTCTGGATTACGGCCTTTTTGTGTAACTACCAATACATTTTTATCTACAAACAGATTTACAATCTTAACGGCTTCTTGAAGAATACCGCCGCCATTGTTCCTTAAATCTAGAATAAGGCCTTTTGGATTTTGTTTGTTGATTTTTTCTAAAGCCTCCCTTACTTCTTGCCCAGAATTTTCTAAGAATTTATCTAAGCGGATGTAACCAATTTGATCATCTAACATTCCTGAATAGGAAACATTTGGCTGTTTAATTTCTTCTCTGGTTATTGTCTTGTTAATTATCGTACCATCCCTCAAAAGCATCAAATTAACCGGTGAACCTTTTGGCCCACGCAATAACTGGCTAATCTGTGATCGCTCTTTGCCTTCAATCTCTACGCCATTAATTTTTACAATCTGATCTCCCGGGCGTATGTCATTTTTTTGGGAAGGATGACCTTCACTAACCTCGTTTACGAAAAGCTTACCATTAATATTTAAGGTTCCCGCACCTATGCCTCCATATTGGGTACTAATGTATTTCAGTTTATAGTCTTCAATCTCCGATTCTGGTACATACTCCGTATAAGGATCTAAACTGCCTAGCATTGCATCAATGCCATGCTTCATCAGCTCAGAAGGATTGGTTTCATCTACATAATTAATGTTAATTTCTTTATATATCGATGCAAATACGTCGAGATTTTTTGAAACCTGAAAAAGATCTTCCTTAAAAGCTAAAGTAAGCGAGGTAACGGCTAAAGCAGAGCAGAGGAGTATAGTTTTTACTTTCTTCATATCGTTTAATAATGAAAAAGTTATTGGTGTTTGTCATTACCAAATAGGGACAAACGATAAATAACGAAAAGTAAATTTACTAAAACCATCACGTTTTTTCAAACTTACATCGCAAGAGCTTGTAGCCATTCAAAAAAATTAACAGCTTTATCACTATAAAAAGACTATTTATAACGATGAAAACGAATAAGAAAGGTATGCGGATGATTAAAGACGGTTGCCATCTGGATCTGCCAAAGCTTTACGAATGGTAAACTCTATATAGGCGTTATCTCTGTTTACCAATTTTGCCAAGGTTTGCACCAACTGATCTTCTTGTCCAGGTATAAAGTTGATTTCTACCGCCGCTAACTCGCGATATTTCCTTAAGAACTTTGTCTTTACTTTATTCCAGCTTTCAGATGTAAGGGTAAAACTTGCCATGATTAAAAGGTTTTGGACAAAGATAGGAATTTTGCTGAGGTCTGGTAACAAAAACAGCCCCGAAAATTTCGGGGCTGTTATATCATTCATAGTATCAGTTATTGAAGATAACCTTCATATTCTTGATCGGTTGCACAGTCCCACCAAACTGGTAAAGACCATATATATAACTGGTTTGCATGCGGATTTATAGCGAGAACATTAGTTGTGTTATACTGCAACTCTAAAGTAGCAGGTAATCTCCAACGACGCATCCAATATCTCGGATCTGTTTTTGCTCCCCCTGGTAATTCAGCTGTACCTGTAAATAGAGGTCCTCTATCATAACCCGGATATACAATGCCAAAGCCGCCAATATTACCAGCACTATAATTAAAACGACGCATATCGTTCCAATTCTCAATACTACAGCCCATTGCAATATATTTCTGCAACATGATGTCACGCATAGTCAAGTCTCCTGCACTTTGTACCACTGCTGCACTTGAAAGGTAGCTTGTAATATCCGCTTGATTCATCGGTCTCATATCAGGATTAGAACTTCCATAAGTACTTTGCCATTCGGTTAACTTAGCTTGCATCATATTAATATGAGCTTCTACTCCCCTCCTATACGCTAAATGAGCAGCACCTGTAGCTCCTCTACGCATTTCTGCTTCCGCTTGGATAAAACACATTTCGTGATAGGTTAAAACTTCAAAATCAGAAACTGGACGAGTTTGGAATGAACCCGTTGAGCCTACAACACCAGCACTATGTGCTTGCGCATTGGCGTACCAATTTACGTCGTTTTCAAGCTGTGCGGCATTACCAGATGTTGCAATAGCATTACTTCGCATATTTACATAAGCAGTATCTCCCGCCAATACATAATTAGTACTACTGATATACATTGAGCCAGCTCGATAAGTTACAGTGACATTATTTCCTGACACTGAATAAGTTTTCCCTTTAGCAATAAGATCTGCGATGAAGGCTGCACGATCGGCTGCATTGGCAATCGGGTATGTAATTGGTGTATTTGCTGTTGCATAGACAGGTAAAGCAATTGATGCTGCTGTAGATTTTAGCAATCTAGTTGATGGTCCATAAGAATCTACACCAATAGAACGAGTCCAGTCAAAGCTGCTCACTCTACCATTAGTCAATCTAACATTCGTCATCATTGCTGGTACAATTTTAGTCATTCTAGGATCTACTACTGCCGCACCACGCATATTTGTTAATAGGTTATAATGAAACTGGGAAATGCGTTGATTGTTTCCATATGCCGCGTAATTAAAATTACCATTAGTAACCACAGGATCGCCAATTAAATAATCAAGAACCATACTATTGTTAAGACCTGGTAAAATAGCATTATCTGCATTAGACTGTGGGCCTTTTGACAAAAAATAAAATAAGGAATCAGCATTATACAAATCCGACTTTTTTGATAACTTAAGCATATATCTAGCTTTCAGACCCCAACACAATTTGATCCATTTGTCTACGCTTCCTTTATGCATCATATCTCCAGGCGTTAGGGCTGGTGCTCCCACTTCTTGTGTTTTGCTAAACAAACTGATAGCTTCATTTAACTTGGCCATACACCCATTATAAATAACTTTACCTTTATCATATTTAGGGCTAGGATTACCATAAGTCGCATCAGTGTAAGGCATTTCGCCATAAAGATCTAGCATCTGCATAAATCCAAGCGCATGAAACACATTAGCCGCCGCCATATAATGATAAGCTCCTTTCTCTTTAGCCGAATCGTACATATCGGTAAGATTTGATGATACTGTTACAAAGAATGTTTGGTAAGGAGTCGTAGTAAGACCAGCTGCAGGCTTCCAGGTAGTTGTTATAGAGTTTGTGTTGGCATTGTTACTATAATAAACGCCTGCCTGAGATGCCGTACGAAAATTTGTCACACCTGCAGAGTACATATAAAAATGCTGTATCCAGGGCAATCGGTTCTGTAATAATACACTTTTGTTATTTGGGTTATCTTTGTCTACATTAACATCTAACCATTTTTTACAAGATGTTAAACCAACTACTAGCGCAAAAGCCAATAATATTATTCTATTGTTTTTATTCTTTTTCATGAACTGTCTTAATTAAAATTTAACATTTAATCCAAATGTAAATGTAGCAACGGCAGGAACACCAAGGTAATCTATACCTGTTGAACCTGAACCTCCAGTACCTCCAGCTGCACTTACCTCTGGGTCCATACCTTTATAATTCGTCCAAGTTAGAAGGTTGGTACCTACAGCAGTAGCAGACAAGCCTTTAATAAATTTAACTTTCTTAACTAAACTACCAAAATCATAAGATAATGTCACGGATCTCAATTTTAACCAATTAACATCTGTTATAAAATTATAGGAGTTAGCTGCATGATTTGCCCAATAGCGTTGAATCATTGCAGTTCCAGCAACGGTAGTGGCTCCAATCGTATAGGTCTGGTCAGCATGATAAGTTTGTGAGAATTCTGCTCCTGTTGCACTGTTTACACCTGTTACTGTCACAGACTGTCTATCGTTTAGCAAAGTTCTTTTACTTAATCCGTTTGAAACTAAAGCATATTCGGTTCCGTTAAATATTGCTCCGCCTTTTCTAACATCTAATAACACTGCTAGCGATAATTTTTTATAACGGAAATTATTATTAATACCACCAATAAAACTTGGCTCACGATTACCTACAATTGGGTTATTAGCATTTATTCGATATAATCCAGTAGTTGGGTCAACTAAATAACGTCCATTAGGAATTTCTTTTCCATTACCATCCAGTTCACGAGCATAAGTTTGACCTGTCATGCCAAGGAAAAAACCACCGTTAGGAATAGAGGCAGCCTTTACAGTTCCAAACTGAGCATCAGTTGGATAGAAATATGCTACTCCAGCTAGAAACTCTCCTAATCTCCCTTTATTATAAGAAAAATTTAGCATTACATCCCAAGTAAAATCTTTCTGGTCAATTGGCTTGCCACTTAGCGCAACTTCCATACCTTTATTAATCACAGATCCAGTATTTAACGAACTAAAAATAAAGCCTCCTGCATTTGACAAACGTGGTTGTGCAATTTGATTTTTAGTTTGACTGTGATAATAGGTATAATCCAATCCTATTCTTCCTTTGAGAAATCTAAATTCACCACCTACTTCCCAAGAGCTTTGGATTTCTGGTTTAAGTATTGGGTTGCCGGCAGACCACTGATTTCCTACAGCAGTATACGAGCCAATAACATAAGGCGAGTTCACATAAGTTAATGTAGAATAAGGATTAGCATCTTTACCTACCTGCGCCCAACTTGCCCTAAGTTTGCCATAAGAAAGAATATTGTTTTTAGGTATCAATTCTGTGAATACTACCGATCCACTTACAGATGGATAAAAATATGATCTATTTTCAATTGGTAATGTAGATGACCAATCATTACGTCCCGTAACAGTTAAGTAAGCGATGCTCTTATAAGAAACACCAGCTTCCCCATAAGCACCGAATAAACGTCTTTGAACAGTTCTATCAGAAAAAAACTTGTTTGTATTGTTGATGTTATTTAAACTAATTGTTCCCGCTGTAACAAACCCATAACCCCAATGGTTTTGACTTAAGGTCTCGGTATTCTCAGTAGTAGCGCCTAACATCAAATGAGTTTCGAAATCACCAAATTTTTTATGGAAATTATTCATTAATGTAGTTGTCAAAAACGAATAATCTACATCATTTTTACTTAAACGACCATTCTGATATGCTGGCGCAACAGCCGAACCAGGGGCAATGTAGGTATAATCATCGGTAGTGTGCTGGTCATAACCTAAACGAGCAGTTAAATCCCACCATTTTGCAATGTTATAGGTTCCATTAATACCACCGGTAATGCGCTTAGTTCTTGAGGTTAATTCATTTTGGTTGATGATCCAATATGGGTTATCCATATCACTTTGCAAATCTAATGTCGCTGCATAAGGACGGTATTGGGTGCCGTCTATATTGATATAATTTCTAATATCGAAAATAGTTGGCCAATTATACAATGCCCCCATACTTCCAACACCACCTCCACCGTACAAACCTGCCGTTGTCAACGTTCTGTCCATATCAGCAATCGAATAAGCAATATTAGCATCAAGTGTTAGCTTACCATATTTTTGTTGACCGTTTAAGCGAAACGTTGTTTTATTGTAGCCAGTATTAGGAACAATACCAGATTGATCAAAGTTAGATGCAGATAAAAAAAATGTTCCATTTTTAGATCCTCCGGAAACGTTGATGTTGTTATCAAAAACACCTGCATTTTGAAAAAATGTTCCTATATTATCATAGGTAGTATTGGCAGCAGTCAATTTTTTCCCCCATGAGCTATAAGAATTAGCATCATCGAAAACGCCATTTACCGCGTAACCACCTACACCAAATTCCTTTTGAACTTCTGGTAGTTTATTCGCCCAAGAAGTACTTAGTCTAGTTGCATAGTTAACGTTAGTAGCCCCTTCTGAACCTCTTTTGGTGGTAATTATGATTACTCCGTCAGCTGCCCTTGAACCATACAGGGCTGCAGCCGCTGCACCTTTTAGCACAGATAAATTTTCGATGTCTTCAGGGTTAATATCCATCACCCTATTAGAGTATGTTGTATTACTACGAGACAACCCGTCAGTTCCTGTATTACCTGTACTTGATGTTGTGTTATCATAGATAATACCATCCACAACAAATAAAGGCTGATTCTGTCTTCCCTCAGAAGAAGAGGTACCCCCTCTAATGGTAATAGACGCTCCAGCTCCCGCAGAACCACCAAATTGTGTTACGTTAACCCCAGGAACTTTTCCGACTAAGGAATTTACAACGTTGGTGTTTTTGTTCTTCATCAGCTCTTCTGCATTTAAATCAGATACTGCGTAACCAACTGCTCTTTTCTCCTTTTTAATACCTAATGCCGTAACAACGACCTCACCTAAAGCTTGGCTATCTGAAGCTAGGTTTGCGTTGATTACCGAAGAACTGCCAACGGTAGCTTCGTAGGTTTTCATTCCAAGAAAAATAAATTGCAAAATATCTCCCTGCTTGGCACTTAAAGAGTAGGTTCCATCTGGCTGTGTTTGTACGCCCATAGTAGTCCCTTTAATCTTGATTGAAGCTCCAGGTATGGGAAGTCCATCTTCCATGGAGGTAACTTTTCCTGTGATTGTTTTCTGTTGAGCGATTACTTGAATAGCTAGAAAAAACAAACCCAAGAATAGCGTGAGTAATCTTTTTTTCATAAAATTTGCATTTAGTTTAATAGTGTTTTGTTGATCGTGCAAAACTGCATTTATACGCAGAATAATGCTTATGTAAATATAACCAAATGTTTTCCATGAAAAAAAGAAAAAAATTACTCCTTTTTAAAGGAATGAGCGAAGGAATGGCGCAAAATTACTTAAAAACCTGCAAAGCAGTACTGTTAAAATCGACGAATAAAAAAAGCAGCCATAAAATGGCTGCTTTTCAATTTTTTATACCTTTAAAACTGGATTAAATATGCTTATTTTTTCTCTACCAAATCAGATGGTTTACTTTCTTGGTTATCGACGTTAATAGTAGAAACAGCATAATGTCCGTTTGCACTAGCGGCAATACTGCTCGCTGTAGTAATAGCGAGAACCTTACCCTCTTTTTTCGAATCAGCAAAATAATAAACTACAGATTTTACACTGCCAGAAGTACTCCATTTCAACTCTCCGCCCTCTATTCTAACATTGGTTGCAGCTGCCGGAACTGCGGCTACAGCCCTACCCAAAAACGGAATCAAAGCAGGATCTTTATATATAGTAGCAAGCTTATTGGTAATGCCAATTTTGTTGTCATTCAAAGATAGGGCTCTGTACTGTACATTTCCAACAACTTTTTGGTTAAGCCTACTCATATCAAACTGTCGTTGCAGCTCATCTACCGATTGAAAAGCAGCACCGGCACTAGGGTCTCCAAATCTATAATAGCCGTGTCCTACCATTAAAGCAGCTTTATAGCTAATGTTAGTCCAATTGGCAAGTCGAGCTCTAAAATCGCTGGTTGGGTGACCAATCTCATGATATAATTGTGGAATTACCACATCTACCCAACCCTGTTCGTTCCACTTCCTCACATCGGCGTACAACGAATTATAGTTTTTATTAATATCAGGGGCAGGAGAAACAGAAAAGATAACACCCGGCTTAGTTGCCACTATGGCATCGTAAACACCTTTTATAGCTTTATTAACATTCTCTCTCCTAAACTCCTGGATAGTACTAATGCCTGCACCGTAAGTTGCATAATCTGCTTGGTCAGCTAAGGTTACACCTTCTGGGTAAAAATAATCGTCGAAATGTATACCATCTACATCATATTTTGTAATCATGTCTTTTACGATGTCAACCAAGCGCTCCCTAACTTTTGGCAGAGCTGGGTTGTATATGCGTATTTCGGGAAAATCTACCACCCAACTCGCATCAATAGTATGATGAAGTGCAGCAAATGAGGTTGTAGCAGTACGAGTTCCTACACGATAGGGATTCATCCAGGCATGAAACTCGATATTTCTTGCGTGGGCTTCGTCAATCATAAATTTGAGCACATCATATCCTGGGTCTTTACCACGGGTACCAGTAATATATTGGCTCCACGGCTCGTATGGCGAACTATAAAAAGCATCTCCCATTCCCTTCACTTGAAAATAAATGGTGTTGATGTTTAATGTTTTAAATTTCTCCAGATAATTGATGTATTGCTGCTTCTGACTTTCCATACTATAGGCGCCCTGCGGCCAGTCTAAACCCCAAACAGTAGTCATCCAAACTGCCCTTACTTCCTTTCTAGGGAAAATGGGGCCTCCAGCTGTAGGCGGGTTTACTGGATCTGGTGTTGGATCGCCGCTACCTCCTCCTTTTTTACAAGCATTTAAGAACACTGCTAACGCCAACACCATCACAAGGTGTAACCAATTTTTTTTCATCGATTAATAAATTATTTTGATAAATAACATCATCATTAATAAGGAGCGTTTTAATCTGAGGTTTTTACTGGGAATTCAAAAAACACAAATCCTCCATCAACTGTGGCTGCGTAAAGCATTAACTTTTCATCTTTACCTTGGCCGTCTTTTTTAACATGAAAACCCGATTGAACTGCCGGAGATCCATTAACTATCGGGCCCATTAACGAATAATCGAAGATAGGAGTAATGGTAGGCAGATTGTTTAAATTGGTTAAAGCATCTCTCACGTTTGACCCCTTAGTAATATCGTAAACCCTAAGGTTAGAGAACGCGTTAGCGCCTATCGGTGCCGTAACAACAATTAAATAACGCTCACCATTAAAGTAAACTATACGTGCATCTGAGCTAGTTATTGGGAAAGAGGTGCCATTTGCAAGAGTGGTCATTTTGGTAGTAGTAAAGGTGGATGTACCCCCATCATTTACCAAAGCAAGCTGTGCACCATGTCCTGTAAACAAATACTCACTGGTATTGCCAATGCGGTTGTAGGTAGTCCAGGCGCCAGCACCTGTTAACGGCATTGCAAAAACAGTTGGATTACTAACAGTAGTATAATTGGCTACGCTTAATCTTAACACTTTAGTAGCAGCGTTGTCACCAAAAAAGAGAAAACCATTTCCTTGATCATCTAAGGCGGCCGAGAAATTATCGCCATGTCTAACTCCTGCGCCTGCAATTGTAGCAACATTTAAATTAGCTATAATTTGTGGAGCAGCACTTGGATCTGTCCAATGATAAACTTTTAATGGGCTAGTCTGTCCTCCAGATAGGTTTGCAACATAGGTATGACCGTTTACTTGGGCGCCCATGTTCGTGATAAATGTACCTCCTACAACTCCAGTAATATTTAAAGGAATTTTATTGATTGTACCTGCTTTCAAATCAGATACGTTAAGTACATGAGGGGCCTCTCTTCTCACCACCAAAACTTTCTCTCCATCAAATCCACTTCCTCTGGTTGCTTGCCCATTAAAGGCATCATAGGATGATTGACCTAGAGGATTATTCGAGAAATCATATGTGGTACCTTTTTCAAAATCAGCTCCATACACAGGCACCTGCAATCTCAACCTCACTAAATATTCGCGAAAACGAGGCGAACTCATTACTTTTACTACAATTACCTGTTCTGATTGCCCGGCTTCAAATGTTACGGGATAAACTTCCTTATCCAATTTAGCTCCACCAGACACCTCTGCTTCAAATTTTAGTTTTGAGAAATCAGTAAGCGTGTCTATTCTCGGAAACCATACGGTCTTTGCATCTTCATCTACTACTCCTTGCAAGACTATATTTCCATTTGCCCCAGCGTTAACTATTTTTATATTGTTTAAAACAGTAACATTCGAGGATGTATCAAGCGGTTTTGGCAAGTCATCTTTACACGCGACAAGCATTAGCAGCCCCACAAAGGTTGCCAAAGGTCCTATTTTTGATATTTTATGTATTAGTTTCATCTGTTTTTAATTTTGTTTTAATTGTCAGATGTTCCTTACCATCATTACGGTTTGATGATGGATGGTTCATATTAAATTTGTCTAGTATTAATATAGATTGCATACTTAATTTTGCGGCCAACCCTGTGTTTGCTGCAATTTGTAACCTCTAGCTTTATAATCGTCCATTTGCACCATTCCAACTGGTGTTAAGTATGGATTAATATTGGATTGATTAATAAATGGCAAACGACCTTGATTTTCAAGATTTCTGTAAAAGCCAGTCATTGCTGCAGCATTGGTTCCGTTGTAAACAATCTCTGTTCCATCTTCCTTCACTACAGCAAGCTTTCCTACATTTGCATTATTTAATACAGCCGGTAATTGAGTTTGGAAATTAACCCATCCACCAGTAATCAAATCAGTGTTAAGGTTATTATCCATATACTCCAATTTAGACCATCTTCTTAAATCTGCTAAGCGGAAAATTTCAAAAGCAAATTCCATTCTACGCTCTCTTCTAACTTCCCACAACAAAGCAGAAACTTGCGGATCTCTACTTGGATCGGCCGGAAGTGCAGCTAAACTAAGTGGAACGGTTTTAACTATGCCTTTAGCTACAGCTTCTGCCGCTAGAGGTCTATTCCTAATTTTATTAACTGATCTATCAATATCGGCTTGCGTAACTACTGCTCCTCCTAATTCTTCTAATTCAACCTTTGCTTCAATCCAATTTAGCAAAACTTCTGCATAACGTAACACTGGAGCATCGGTCTCATTTTTATCACCAGTAAACTCAGGAGGCATACCCAATAAATCTACTTGAGTACGTTTTTCTACTTCACGAGGTAAAAACTTAGTGATATAATAGTACGAGCCTGTGTTTAATGCACTAGGTCTGCTGTAAAAAGTTGCTTCAAATCTAGAATCTCGTGTTGCAATCATATTAGTCAGTTCAAACGAAGCATTTGCAGGGGTTGCATTTTGCCATACTTGACCATTGCTAAGAATATATGATTTAAGTAAATCTGAAGTAGGACCGTTAAGGGTAGACTCTGCCAAGTTACCATAAGATGCTATAGCATGGGTAACACCTGTAGCAGGGTCATAATTTCTATACAACACACATTCCTTATTTCCCTTTAGTTCTTTAGACGTAAAAATTGTTTTGTAATCTGTATTAATATCATACCTGTTACTAGCAATAACCAGATCGGCAGCTTCCATAGCAAGCTCTAAGAATTTCTTTGCTTGCTCATTATTCTTATAGTAATACTTTTGCCAAGTACCTTCGCTTAAAGCTATTCTAGAAACAAATCCAGCAACCACATACCTATTCACATTCTGATCACCATCATCTACACGAACGTTTTGCATGGCGAACTTCATGTCATCGTACACGGCATTCATTACCTCATTACGTGGTGTCCTAGGTTTATATAATTCATCTAGCTCATTATCAAAAATCTCTCTAGTGTAAAACGGGACATCTCCATAACTTTGTACTAATTGAGAATACCTAAAAGCTCTAAAAAAACGTCCTATACCATTCCAGTGGTTTTTGGCAGCAGGCGTTAATACACCCGACATTTTAGTTTCAATTCTATCTAACATGATATTAATTGAACGAATGGTAGTATAGCTCCAAATACCACTATTAGGTACAGCTCTAGTAAAATTCGGTTGATTTCCTCTCACAACCATGTCATCGCTGTTGGTAAACCCTACTAAAGGCGCTCCAGTAGTGGTATAACCATCACCGTATCCTGTAAAAAAATCTGTATAATATTTATTAGCGTAAAGACGTAGTTTTTCTTCGCTCGTCCAAGCTGTCTCGTCTGTTTCAGTAGTTAAAGGTGGTCGATCCAAAAATTTCTTACACCCTGCAGAAACAATCACTACAAAAACGAATATTATTTTAAATGCTATTTTCATTTTCTTCTTCCTTTAAATTAAAAACCAACCTGTAGACCTGCAGATGCGGATCTAAATGCAGGGTTTGAGGTACCTGTACGTCCTAAATTATAGTTTCCACCTGTGCGCAACATAGATACTCCTGAAATTGCCTCAGGATCTATTGGCAAACCTCTCAAATTATCAAAGGTGATAAAGTTTTCTAGCGAAACGTACACTCTTGCATTCGTTATTTTCACTCGCTTAAGTAGAGAAGCAGGTAAGTTATATCCTAAAGTAATGTTCTTTATCTTCAAGTAAGACATGTCTAGCATATATCTGCTTTGTGCTCTCATTACGTAGCCTTCATCTGCACCATTCATATTCCAGGCTCTTGGATAGAAAGCATCGGTACGATCTGGCTTCCAATAATTTTCAGCAATAGCTTGTGGCATAGCGCCTTCTTTTGCAAAATAGCCAGGAATAGCCAATTGCCCACTACCCCAAATCTTTCTTTCACCTACCCCTTGGAAGAATAAAGATAAGCTAAAGTTTTTGTAGTCTGCACCTACTCGGAAACCATACTGATATCTTGGTGTAGTATTTCCAATCACCACTCTGTCGCCAGGATTACCATTGGTACCATTACCCGCATCGATATAACCATCGCCATTTACATCTACAAATTTCACGTCTCCCGGGCTAATCAACATGGTTTGGTTACCATCTTCGAAATAAGTTTGGTAAACAGGATTATTTCCAACCAGTTTATTTGTTCTCTTGCTTACGCCATTCCATACAATATTAGTTTGAACAAAAGCTCCGTTAGCATCATAAACAAAATCGTCAGCTTGATATAGTCTATCTGTTACAAAACCATATACATCTCCATATCTACGGCCTGTAGAAAAAGCATTACTTAACAATCTATTTTCCCACGGCAATTTATGGTCTGCCCCTTTTGTAATAAAAGTAACAGCATCTGAAAGATTTCCATCAAAGCTCAAACGTAAACCATTCGCAAATTGATGATTAAAATCCAAATTCAACTCCCATCCACGTGTTCTCAAATCACCAAAATTACCTTGTGGAGCAGTAGCACCAAAAGTAGCTGGCAAAGCATCACCAGCAATAATCATGTCTCTAGTATAGCGTTGAAATAACTCTGCGGTAAGCCCTAACTTATTGTTGAAAAATCTAAAATCGGCACCAATGTTAATATGCTCGATATTCTGCCAAGATATATCACCCGACACTGGAGCTGGTGTACCTAATTGGAAAAATGGAATACCCCCACTGTTTAACCATGAATTTTTTACAATTCCCATTTGTGGGATGTAAAGTGAGTTAGATACCGATTGATCTCCTACATTACCCCATGAAGCACGAAGTTTTGCGAAGCTAACAACACGATCTATAGGCTTAAAAAAACTTTCATTTGAGATCACCCAACCAGCAGAAACCCCAGGATAAGTTCTCCATCTCAAATCTGCAGGAAATTTAGATGTAGCATCACGTCTCAAACTTGTTTCAAAAAGATATTTACCTTCATAATCATAAGTCAACTTTCCAAAGAAACCGACTTGCGAATCCCAATTGGCAGAACCTCCAGAAGTTTCTGTACCTACTGCAAAATTATACTGTGGATTATCGTTATTCAACAGGTTAGTCCTTGATGAATACTGACTTGAAAAATCAAAAGATTCTATTCTCGTGCCCACTAAAAATTTAAACTGGTGTTTATCCAGTGTCAAATTATAATTAGATACGATATCTATTGTATTTCTAAATGACCTAAAATTATCTTGAGAGAAATACGTATTTGCTTTTACAGTATGATCCGTTAATGGAAATTGATAAGCTGGCACACCTCCGGTATTTGTTGGGTTACCATTTTCATCAACATATACTTGAGCTCCGTTAGCATCTCTAAGAGCTTCTACACCATACCAATGTGTGCGACCCTGAACATAAGGCACAGATGCCGTTGATAAATTATTTTGAGTGCTGTAAGCGTAGTCTGCTCTTATGTCCCAAGCCTTGGTTAAGTTAAAAGTAGCGCCTACATTTAAATTCAAGAACTTTTCATTTCGAATTTGATCATTAGACATACGTGCAGAAAAGGCTGGGTCTATAATATCATTGCCATTCTCTTGAACACCAATTGGGAACAAGCGGCTCCAACGATATAGATATAACCAAGGATCCGCAGCAAAAGCATCAGCATTTAATGAATTAGGATTTCTTTTTGTCCCTTCCGCATATCTTACACCGCCACGAAGCGTAAAATAGTCTGTTACTTTGGTAGATAAATTTAACGATGGAGTAAGCCTTCTGTAATCGTCATGTTTTGCAGGCTTCATCATACCTTCTTGCCCCAAATAACCAATACTTAGGTTATAACTCGTGCTACCACTTTTACCATTTAAACCAAGGTTATGCATATGAGATAAACCATTGTCTTTAACCATTGCCGCTACAGGATCGTAAATTCTATATCCGAATTTCTGAATACCATCCCAAGACCAATCACGACCATAAACTACAGGGTCATCATTACCTATTACACCCCCATATTTAGTCTGCCATTCTTTGATTTTTTCAAAACTAGTTCTATCTATACGCCAAAAACCACCCGCAGGCCCCGGTTGCCTCATATTCTCATGAGCATCTAAAGTATATTCTAGACCATCGATACCAGCTATATCAAGCGGTTTAAATGGAGATTGCCACACTACATTATTAGAGTACGTAACCATATTTCCATCTGTTTTGGCTCCCTTTTTTGTAGTAATCAAAATAACACCAAAGGCCCCTTTAGAGCCATAGATCGCAGTAGAAGCAGCATCTTTAAGCACACTTATTGTCTCTATATCATTCGGGTTTACATATTGCATACTAGGAATCTCTACGTTATCAACAAGTATTAACGGTTGAGACGAGCCTAACACCGAACCTACCTGACCACGAATTCTGATAATAGGGTCTGAACCTACCTCACCACTAGGAACCACAACCGACAGACCTGGAACCGCACCCTGCAAGCCCCTAGCTGCATCTGGAATTGGACGATTTCCAAAAACCTTTTCCACATTAACAGACGTAACGGCTCCTGTTAAACTCTCTTTCTTCTGCGTACCAAAACCAACTACAACTACTTCATTAAGATCATTGTTGCTTTCACTTAGTGCAATATTGATGGTGTTATTAGTACCAACAGTACGCTCTTGGTCTGTTCGACCTAAATAGGCAAACTGAAGTACATCTCCTTGATTTGCTTTAATGCTATACAAACCTTCACCATTAGTTTGGGTTACATTAGCACTTCCCTTTACCCGAATTGTTGCCCCTGGGATGGGTAGACCATCTTCTGACGAGGTTATTTTACCCGTTACCGTTACCTGCTGGGCTACAGCATTTACAGTACAAAGAATAACACTCAACAAAAGCATGAGTAACTGTCTTTTCATAAATTTTTAATTTGGTTAATTATATCAATAAGTTTCAAATTCTAAAAACGCACATTAACGCATTTTTTTAAAACACAAAGTAAATATCACAAATGTTTTCCACTAAAAAAAGAATTTTTAACAAAAGTTTAACAAAAAAAGATAATTTACCTTAAAAACCCCGCAAAAATCCGCACAATTTGGTGTTATTTAAAATCATTATACTACAAAAAAAATATTTTTACTACCTTACCCTGATTAAACGCAATATTAAAAAATGCTTAAAAAAGAACGCCACAATATGATTATGCGCCAAATTAACTTACACAATAGGGTGTTAAGTTCAGATTTGGTGGATTTATTAAACGTATCGGAAGATACCATTAGAAGAGATTTACAAGAACTTGCTGACGATAATTTACTAACGAAGGTACACGGAGGTGCACTTTCGAAATCTTATCAGTCTTCTTTTGACGATAGTAAAGTATATGCGAAGGATGCAAAAATTAACATTGCCAAGAAAACTTCCTCACTTATTAAAGATGGAATGGTGATTTTAACCGGCGGTGGAACGACCGTTATAGAGCTAGCGAAACAATTGCCACAGCACCTTCATGCTACATTTATTACCATTAGCCCATTGGTTGCGGTAGAGTTGGCCAAATACGAAAAAATTGAAGTGATCTTAATAGGCGGATTATTCGCGAAGAATTCTCAGATTAGCTACGGTGGCCATGTAATTAGCCAACTGGCTGATATTAGGGCAGATTTATGCTTAATGGGAACAAGTGCCCTACATCCAGCGGATGGCGTAACAGACACTGATTGGGAAATTAACCAATTGAAAAAGGCGATGATTGCTTCTTCTAAAAAAACGGCCGTACTATGTATTTCAGAGAAATTAGGAATTACACTTAGGCTAAAGGTTGCTGGACTGGAGAATATCAGTTATTTGGTCACTGAACTAGATCCCAGCGAGGAAACGCTATTAGCATACCAGACAAAAGGACTACAGATTATATAACGATAAAAAAGGGAGGTTAAAACCTCCCTTTTCAGTATTAAAATGTTGGGTTTGCCGGCGTATTCGGATTGTTATCTCTTTCTTGGAAAGGGTATGGCATAAACCTACGTTTCATTTCTGCCTGTGGTCTATTGAACCTACGCATGTCTTCCAATTTCAAACCTGAAGCAAACAGCTCAATACACCTATGTTGGTAAATGCGCTCTAACAATTCTGCTTGTGTAAATGGTCCAACTAAAGGAAGCAAATTTGCATTTACGCCAAATATATCATTGTTTTTAGTTACTACCTTGTTTAATTCAATTAACGAATTACCTAAATCTGGCGTGGTTTGGCGGGCATAGGCTTCTGCTTTTATTAACAGCATTTCGCCTGGTAAAAAAATTGGAATGCCACCAGTAACAGAAGTCGAAAAGCCAGCCATACGCACCGTAGCTGGACTACCCGCCATTACTGTGTAAAAAGGAACACGCTTATCGTTTGCATCTGGAACTAATGTTCCCGATAGGCCCAAGTTCGTATCTGTTGGTTGAAACACATTATTTGAAGCAATAATAGTATTCAAGACGTTAGGATTAGCATTATCGAAAGTAAATGCCGACCCAACTGTCAATGAAACCGCGTTAGCTTCAGCTATTGCTAAAGGATATTGACCTGTGAACAATGCATATCTGGCTTTTAATGCATGTAGCGTATTCACAATATTTAGGTTAGGCACCGTAGCATTAAACTGTGCCGAAATTGGAGCAGCGGCAATAGCAGCTAAGGCTTTGTCTATTGCTGCTATTGCCGCCTTATAGCCTTCATCTCTAGTTACAAAAGGTACATTCTTACCTGTTGTTACCGGTACCTTTTCCCAAAACGAAGATATGGTACCTAAAGACAAGGCCTTAAAGATTGTCACATAGCCAATCAGTCCAGAAGCATAACCTTTATCGCCAAGCCTCTCTGCATTGCTAATCACATTATTACTTTCAGCGACTACCTTATAGGCTGATGCCCATAAATTAAAAAGAATGGTATTGGTTCCATCTACTGCGTTGCCACCTGTACTTAACTGCAATTCTGGGATGTTACCAGCATTTAGCAACCTTAACTCATTGCTCGAAAAACCTGATGTTGCTACAGCATTAAAAATAACGCCGGTACGGGCTACCGTGTATGTTCGCTGAATACCAACCGCAACTGCCGACATTGCTTGGGCAGAACCTAAGGCCACATCCGACTTTGCTCTCGAAGGATCATCAAATTCCTTTTTACACGATGACATTATACTTGCAGCGAATAACAATCCACAAGCTAAGTATGTTGAATTTGTTCTTATATTTTTCATCATTATATCTCGTTAACCATTAAAACTTAACTTGTAAACCTAAACTGAACGTTCTAGGAATCGGAACCGAGCCAAAATCTATATTTCTTAGAATGGTCGACTGACCTGCTGAGTTCAATTCTGGATCATAACCTTTGTATTTGTCCCAAGAAATTAAATTTCTACCGCTTAACACCACAGTCATATTACTTATTGATTTTACTTTACCAATATTGTAGCTTAATGCAACCTCTCTCAATTTCACAAAAGATCCATCATCAATCCTCCATTCTTCAATAGCATATACACCAGCCACATAACCTCTTGGTAATTGACCCAATTGTTCTTGCTCAGCCACTTTTCCGTTACCAACGCCTTGTCTAGTTCTCCAGTCTGCATTCCACACCTCACTACCTTGTACGCCATCTAGCTGAACTCGTAAACCAAATTTCTTATAGTTAAAATCGTTAACTATAGTCCAGTTAAAATCTGGATTTGGATCTCCAAGCACTTTTCTTAATGGATTTCCTGCGCCATCTCTAGCCTGCTGTGGAATACCAGCAGCATTAGTCACCAAACTACCATCAGCATTTCTCGCGAAATAAGTTCCGTAAAACACACCTAATGGCTCACCATCAATTATACCAATTGGCGCACCAGGGTTTGTACTCAATAATCTCATGGCGCCAATATCATAAGCTTCGTTTTTGTTTTTGTTGAAGATCAAATTGGCATTCCAGTTGAAATCATTTGTTTTAATAGGTGTTCCTCCCAAAATAATTTCAAAGCCGGTGTTTTTTAATGAACCAATGTTGTTCAAAAAGCTGGTAAAACCTTCAGTTGGCGCAATTACCTGAGGCAACAACAAGTCCTTAACTTTTTTATTATAGTAGTTGAAACTTAAGGTTAATCTGTTTTTTAAGAAGCCCAAGTCTGTACCAACCTCTAACTCATCTTGACGTTCTGGCTTAACAGCTTCGTTAGATAGAGTACCGATTGTAAACAGGGAAGTAAAGCCTAAGAAAGGCTGCCCGCTGTAGGCATTAATTCTTTCGTATGCGCTGATACCAGTTAAATTGCCTGATTGTCCGTAAGCCGCTCTCAATTTAAAAGTATCCCACCACGAAGAAAGGCTGGTATTTTTCCAATAATCTGCTGATGATGGCACGTAACTTACACTGGCTTTCACATAAAGTTGGTTTCGCTCATCAACACCAAATACAGACGACTCGTCCATACGTAGAGCACCCGTAACGAAAAGATGATCTTTATATTTAAAGTTTTGTTGTACATAAGCACCACTTATAGAAAGCTCGGTTCTACCATCAACCCCAGGAAGCGGTGTAGAAGCGCCATTCACCGTAGTAATTTTCGGAGCTAAGCCTCTTCCTTGCAATAATGCGTACTGACCTCTTTCGTACTGGTAAGAGTAACCTACTTGGGTAACCGATGTCAACTTTTCAGAAATTTGTGCCTGATAAGTTGCATTGATTTCGTTGTTAAACAATAATGCTTTGTTGCTTGCTGCACTAGAATATCCATTTTGGGCAGCATTCATCGTAACACCTCCCCCAAAAAAATCTGGATTAACGTTGTATGTATAAGGGGGAATATAGGTTGTTCCATTTTGCATTGAATTATCTACACCCAATGTAAAATCTACCGTTAAATTCTTTATTGGATTTAGTTTTAAAGCAGCATTGGCGATAATCCTGTCTACTTCTTGCTTCTGCTTAATGTCTTCAATAACAGATACTGGATTTACACGACCTCGTTCGCCCACAGCCATTAAATTTCCGTTGGCATCTCTTCTCCAAATGTCATGGAAGTTACCAATAATAGTAACTGAGTTCATTGGCGAGAAAAACGAGTTACCGTCCGGCTTTTCGTTTGCAGCACTTTTCACATAGTTCAAACCTCCAGAAAGGCGGGCCCAGTCTGTTATTTTTTGTTCGATGTTGGTACGGAAAGTATATTTTCTAAAATCGGTGTTCTTAATGATACCTTGGTTGTTAAAGTAACCAAATGAACTGTAAACTTTGGTATTCTCTCCACCACCAGAAATAGATAGGTTGTTATCAGTACCCACAGCTGTTCTAAAAATATAATCTTGGTAATCGTAACGGGTTACCGGGCTAGTAATGGTAGCCAGCGGGGTAGCAATAACATCCTGTGTTAATACATCGACCCCTAGACCAAATTTAACCGGAGATTGGTTTACCTCAATTTTCTTACGTAGTTCGCTAATCATCAAGTTTGAGTTAAAGCTCACTTGTGTCTTACCCGCCACACCTTTTTTGGTGAAGATCTGAATTACACCTGCGTTTGCTCTAGAACCGTAAATTGCTGCTGCAGAAGCGCCATTTAAAACCTCTACTCTTTCAATATCCGCAGGATTGATATCTACCATCCTGTTCTGTCCAATGCTGCCCACGAAGTTACCTCCATCGTAATTAGCGGTAGTATTTGTAACCCTTGTAGTGGTATTGTTTACGATTACCCCATCAATAATATACAATGGTTCTGTAGAAGAGTTAGCAGAGCTGATACCACGGAGTTTCACGGACATACCTCCAGCCGGATCGCCAGAGTTTTGACTAATTTGAGCACCAGCAACTTTGCCCTGCAACGAGGTCAGTACATTTCCAGTTGGTGCTTTCACCAAATCATCACCTTTTACAGTGGTAATATAGTTACCCAACTGCTTTCTGGTAGTTCCTTGCGAGGTACCAGTAACGATCACCTCATCAAGTCCCATTGCATCTTGCGACATAGAAAAATCTGCAGATACATTAGTGTTGCTTCCTAAAGTAATTTGTTTGGTTGATGTTTTGTAACCAATAAACGTTACGGCCAACTGGTAACTGCCTGGAGCAAGATTAGCCGTTAAAGAATAAGTTCCGTCGCTATTAGCGGCAACGGCGAAGTTAGTGCCCTGCACCTTTACCCCAGCCCCGGGTATGGGTGCTTTAGAAGCATCTTCTGTAATTCTTCCCGTAATTACGTAACGATTGGTTTGTGCATTTGCCGTAATAAACAACAGCAAAAAGATTGGCGCCATAAAGAGTACCCTCAATGTGGAATGCCATGAAGTGTTGAGTTTCTCCATACCTGAAGTGAATATAAATGGTTAGTTATCCTGACTAAATTGTCAGCTGCGCAACAAATATGTTACGCTGAGATAAATATCCAAATTTATTTCAAATCTGCAAGGCTAAAACTTATAAACAAATTCACATTTATTTTGGCAAACTGATTTTCCCCATACAAATAGACGGCACACCTTCTCTGTTGCCAAAGTTAATTTCGCCACCAGTTAGTGTTTCATTTGCTAGTAAAGCGAAAAGAACCGCCTCTTTCGCATCCGGATTGATCTCCAGATCGTGAGTTGTTTTAAATGCAATTTGTGGCAAAGCTTCTCTCAATAAGGATAACAATAATGGATTGTGCATTCCACCTCCGCTTAGATACAGGACGGGCTTAGATAGATTTGGCAACACACGCTGAATAGACTCGATGATCCCTTTGGCAGATAAATGACATAATGTAGCCATTACATCTTGCTTGCTCAGATCGGTAGTTGAGCTTTTTTGTTGTGCTTGTTCTAAATATCCCAAACTAAACAGCTCCGGGCCAGTTGTCTTCGGGAAATCTGCTGCGAAAAAAGGATCTTTCGAAAGTTCATCAAGCAATGCTTCATTTACAGTGCCAGATTTAGAAATTGCAGCATCTTTATCGTAGTACAAACCTTCAAAATGCTTCTGTACATACTGATCCATTAATGTATTTCCTGGACCAATATCGGTTGAAAACACTTTAGAAGAGTCCAGATCACCAGGCAAATAAGTATAATTGGCAATTCCACCAATGTTCAACATAATTCTGTCTTCTCCTTGCTTAGAAAAAATCAGATAATCTCCGTAAACTGCCAAAGGAGCACCTTCGCCACCTGCGGCAATATGTTTTTGCCTAAAATCGCTAAGCGTGATTATTCCAGTATGTACGGCAATATGATCTCCATCGCCAATTTGCAGCGTACCATTTGGCAAGCCTGCTCTTTTATGCAATGATTTCGGAGCATGATAAATTGTTTGTCCGTGGCTAGCAATAAAATCAATATCCTCATTTGTATAGCCCCACTCTGCAATTGCCTCATTAATTAACTTGGCATGGGTAATAGCAACTTGCTCATTCATTAAGCAAACCATTTCCAGATCTACTTCTCTTTTAGAAAAAATCGATTTAACCTGTTTTCTGAAAGTATCGGTATAATCGGCTGTTTTAAATTTTAGCAACTTGATTTGCGTGTTAGCACCGCTACCTTTAAACGAGCTAAGGGCAATATCCAATCCATCCATTGAAGTACCCGACATTAGGCCGATAATTAACTTTTCTTCCTTATTAGATCTTTGGTAAAGATTTTCGATTTGGTTTTTCATTGCCTTTAATATTTGATAGCGAAAGGTACGAGTTGTTTTGAAAATAAGAGGTAATCCATCATAAAACACCCGTTGCAAAAAATGTTTTTTAATTTTTTTAAAAAGTATCAAACGCTTGAAATGCCCCTTAAAGGCTGTTTTTGTTCAAAACACCAGCTTCTTGCAAATATCTACTCTTTTTTTTTCTATTTAACTATTCTATATTTACTGCTCCGTTCAATAAAAAACCAAGATTAATGGCAAGATTAAATCTATTAGAAGAAACGAGGTTCGAAAAGCTCCCAGTAAGTATTTTTAAAAATCCGAAAGAAGCTTCTCTGAGTGTTGCGAACCGTATCGCTTCACTAATCAAAGAAAAACAACAAAAAGGTGAAAATGCAGTTTTAGGTTTAGCTACCGGTGCTACGCCAGTTGCAGTTTACAAAGAGCTGGTAAGGTTACACAAAGAAGAAGGATTAAGCTTCAAAAATGTAATTACCTTTAATTTGGATGAATACTATCCAATGCAACCAAACTCTGTACAGAGCTATGTTTACTTTATGAATGAAAACCTTTTCGATCATATTGACATAGACAAAAACAATGTGCACATTCCAGATGGCACCTTAAGTCTTGAAGAAATTCCAGCTTTCTGTTTAAATTATGAAAAGAAGATAGAAAGTGTTGGCGGACTGGATATTCAGATTTTAGGTATTGGTCGTACGGGTCACATTGGTTTTAACGAGCCAGGTTCTGCGCCAAACTCGGGAACGCGTTTAGTTACATTAGATGACCTTACCCGTAGAGATGCGGCTCGTGATTTTGGTGGTAAATCTAACGTGCCAACCAAAGCCATTACCATGGGTATTGGCACTATTTTCAAAGCTAAAGAGATTATCTTGATGGCTTGGAATAGGAAAAAAGCTTCTATCATTAAAAAAGCGGTAGAGGGAGAAATTTCAAGCGAAGTTCCTGCTACCTACCTACAACTTTCTGAAAATGTAGAGTTTATCTTGGATCAAGATGCTGCTTTAGACTTAACCAGATTTAATACCCCTTGGTTAGCAAGAGATTGCGACTGGACACCAGAACTTACCCGTAAAGCGGTAATTTGGTTGGCTAGGCACTTAAACAAACCTATCCTTAAGTTAACTGAAGACGATTATAACAATAATGGCATGGCTCAGTTAGCTACAGAGCAAGGTCCAGTTTACGATATTAACATCGATATCTTCAACAAACTACAACATACCATTACAGGGTGGCCAGGCGGCAAACCAAATGCCGATGATAGCCAACGTCCTGAAAGGGCAAATCCTGCGAAGAAAAGAGCAATTGTGTTCTCTCCGCATCCTGATGACGATGTAATCTCGATGGGTGGTACATTTATCCGTTTGGCAGATCAAGGACATGAAGTTCATGTTGCTTATCAAACTTCGGGCAATACTGCCGTTTGGGACGATGATGTTTTACGTTTCGTAGAATTTAATATCGATTTCTCTGAAAAAATGGGAATAGACCAAACCGCAATGAGAAAAACTTACGAAGAAATGCGTGAGTTTATGGCCAACAAGCGTCCAAACCAAATTGACTCAGAAGAAATTAAATTGGTTAAAGGCTTAATTAGGAAAGGTGAGGCTATTGCCGGAGCTCGTTTCTCAGGTTTACCTGACGAAAACATCCATTTTCAAGCACTTCCATTTTACGAAACTGGAAAAGTGAAGAAAAATCCAGTTTCGGATGTAGATGTTGAGTTAACCATGGAATTACTTCAAAAAGTAAAACCTCAGCAAGTATTTGCAGCGGGCGATTTTGAAGACCCTCACGGCACACACATTGTTTGCTTTAACATTATTGTAGAGGCGTTAAGACGATTAAAAGTAACCGAAGATTGGGTTAACGATTGCTGGTTATGGATGTACCGTGGCGCTTGGCACGAGTTTGAACCTCATGAAATTGAAATGGCAGTTCCATTAAGCCCGAAAGAGGTTGAACGTAAGAAATTGGCAATTTTCAAACACCAATCGCAAAAAGATATTCCGGTTTTTCCTGGTGATGATCCAAGAGAATTCTGGCAAAGAGCAGAAGACAGAAATCGTGAAACAGCAAAAATTTATGATGATTTAGGTTTAGCTGATTACGAAGCGATGGAAGCTTTTGTGAGATATCATTATTAACATTTTAGCACGTCATTTCGACCCCGATTTTTTTTCGGGAGAGAAATCTGTAATGGAGCACTTCTAACAAACAGATTTAGCGATGCTTTCTTACAGTTCTCCTCCTAAAGTCGTCGAAATGACGTCATTCGAGAAAATATCTTCTATCTTTAGCATAACAAACTAAATGATAGAAGATATTTTTTATTTACAGACAATGGAAACCAAACCACAACGCCTCTTATCACTCGACTTTTTTAGAGGCTTAACTGTTGCCGCAATGATCTTGGTGAACAATCCGGGAAGTTGGGCACATATTTATCCACCATTAGCGCACGCAGAGTGGCATGGCTGCACCCCTACCGACTTAGTTTTTCCGTTCTTTCTGTTTATTGTGGGCGTTTCTATTGCCTATGCTATGGGCAGCAAAAGAGAGGATCCAACTACTCACGGGAAAACGATTTGGAAAGCATCAAAAAGAGCTTTCACACTTTTCCTTTTAGGTTTTATTTTAGCTTTTTTCCCAAGAAATTTTAGTGATTTCAATTTTATTGAAGCGTTGAAAACAGTTAGAATTCCAGGTGTTTTGCAAAGAATTTCGGTGGTTTTCCTTATTTCATCTATTTTATTTTTAAAGCTGAGCGATAAGCGACTTTTCCAAACCATTGTGGTGTTGTTATTTGGTTATTGGGCATTAATGACGTTTGTTTCTGTACCTGATTTCGGCCCTGCCAATTTAGAAAAAGAGACCAATTTAGGTGCTTGGTTAGACAGAACCATTTTAACCGAAGCACATCTGTGGAAAGCCGCCAAAACTTGGGATCCTGAAGGACTTTTAAGCACCTTGCCAGCCATTGGAACTTGCTTAATTGGCGTATTGGTAGGCACTTATCTTAAAAAGAAAACCATAGAGCCTGCTACTAAAATTGCTTGGCTGTTTTCTGCTGGCACTTTGATGTTTATGGGTGGTTTGCTTTGGGATTTGTCATTCCCAATTAATAAATCTTTATGGACAAGTTCTTATGTTTTATATACTGGCGGATTAGCAACCGTTATTTTAGCCTTGTCTTTCTGGCTGATTGATGTGAACCAATACAATCGTTTTACGAAACCTTTTGTGGTTTATGGTGTAAATGCCATTACGGTTTTCTTTTTATCCGGCTTGATGCCGCGACTGCTAAACATGATTAAAGTTGACCTTAACGGTGAGAAAGTAGGAGCACTAAGTTATGTAAACAAGGCTTGGTTTGTTCCCAATTTTGCAGACCCATTAAATGCTTCGTTAGCTTATGCGATAGCATTTGTACTATTTTGGTATGTGATACTATGGGTGATGTATAAAAGGAATATAATTATTAAGGTTTAAAGAAGGGGGAAGGATGGAAGACCAAATACTAGAGAGTAAAGTTGGAAGTTTTCTCAATCTTAACCTCAGCCTCAATTCTCACATCTCATATCTATTTGTAACTTTACCACTCTCATTCTATCTAAATAATTGAAAAACAAATTTCCCTTAACTAAAATTATATCGATGAAAAAAAATCTGCATTTAGTTGCTATTGGCGCACTTTCATTTGTATTGGCCCAACCAGCAATTGCACAGAAAAAAGCCCCGGCAAAGGCCCCTGCGGCTAAAACTGCTGTAAAAACAGCGGTTAGTCAAGCTTTACCAAATGACCCTAACGTAAAAATTGGTAAGTTACCTAATGGATTGGTTTACTACATCCGTAAAAACGTAGAGCCTAAAAATAGAGCAGAACTTTATTTAGGTAACAAAATTGGTTCTTTGATGGAAAACGAAGACCAATTAGGTTTAGCACACTTTACAGAGCACATGGCTTTTAACGGAACTAAAGATTTTCCTAAAAACGAAATCATCAATTACCTGCAAAAAGCGGGTGTACGTTTTGGTGCCGATTTAAATGCTTATACTGGTTTTAACCAAACGGTTTATCAGTTACCAATTCCAACAGATAGCGTAGAAGTTTTTAAAACAGGCTTCAAAATTTTGGCTAACTGGGCTGGAAAAGTGACCATGGATGGTGCAGAAATTGACAACGAACGTGGTGTTATTGTAGAAGAAGATCGTCAGCGAGGTAAAAATGCACAGCAAAGAATGAGCAATCAGTTACTACCTTTCTTGTTGGGCGACTCGCAGTATGCTAAGCGTATTCCTATCGGTAAAGTTGAAGTATTGCAAAACTTCACTCACGATAAAATCCGTAATTTTTACAAAGATTGGTATCGTCCGAACTTACAAACTGTAATTGCCGTAGGTGATTTTGACGTTAACGAAGTTGAAAAACTCATTATCGCCAATTTCTCTGAGCTTAAAAACCCTGCAAACGAAAGAGCAAGAACTTTTTATAGCATTCCAGACAATGTACAGCCTTTAATTAAGATTGCGACAGATAAAGAGCAACCCTACAACGTAGCGCAAGTAATTTACAAGCAAAAACAAGGTACTGTTAAAACAGAAGCAGATTACAAACTGCAAATGACACAGGGCATGGTGAACAATATGTTGGCTGCCCGTATTACAGAGCTTACACAAAAAGGAACTGCACCATTTCTATTTGCTCAAAGTAGCTATGGCCCTTATCAAGGTGGCATGGTTTGGGATTTTAGTGCTCTACAAACTGTAGCTGTAGCAAAATCTGGTGCAGAATTAGAAAAAGCTTTGGTTGCTGCTTTAGCAGAAAATGAGCGTATGGCTAAATTTGGCTTTACCGCTGGCGAACTAGAAACTGTGAAAAAGAAATTGGAAGCAGGCATAGAAAAACAGTTCAAAGAAAAAGATAAAACCAAATCTTCAGTCTACGTTCAACAGTACTTGAACAACTTCTTAATTGGTTCAGCTATTCCTTCGGCAGAGTATACTTACGAACTTTCTAAAAAATTGCTTAACAACATCACTTTAGCTGATATTAACGCAGCTGCAAAGGCAATGGTTACTAAAACCAACCAAATTGTGGTGGTTCAGGCTCCAGAGAAAGAGAAAGAAAACCTACCTACAGAAGCCGCATTATTAGCAGCGATAAAAACTGCTGGTAATGGCGTAACTCCTTATGTAGACAATACTGTAAACAAGCCTCTAATTGCGCAAGCTCCTAAAGCGGGAACCATTGTTAGCGAAACCAAAAATGATAAAATTGGTGTAACTACATTGGCTTTGAGCAATGGTGTGAAAGTGGTGTTAAAACCAACTGATTTCAAAAACGACCAAGTGATTTTCACTTCGTTTGGTAAAGGCGGTGCTTCATTAGCTAGTAATGACGATTTCATTTCTGCTGAAAACGCCAACTTAATTGCACAAAGTGGTGTGGGAGATTTCAATCCAACGCAGTTGACCAAATACTTAGCAGGAAAAACGGCTTCTGCTGGTGCTTATATCGATGATTTGTACCAAGGTTTCTCTGGAAGTGCTTCTCCGAAAGATTTAGAAACTGCTTTCCAGTTGATTTATGCTCGTGCAACTAACCCACGCAAAGACGTAGAGATTTTCAACAAGAATATTAGCGACTACAAAGTAATTACAGCAAACAAAGGTAGCAACCCAAGTGCTGTATTTGCAGATACTGTACAAGCTGTAATGGCTAACTACCACAAACGTGGGATGCCTACAACCTTAGCTGATATCGATAAAATCAATATTGATAAAGCTTATGCTTTCTACAAAGACCGTTTTGCAGATGCTAGTGGACAAACTTTCATTTTTGTAGGTAATTTCGATGTAGAGAAAATCAAACCTTTTGTAACTACTTATTTAGCAAGTTTACCATCGTTAAACAAAAACGAAAACTTTGTAGACAATGGTGTAAATCCTCCAAAAGGAAAAGTAAGCAAAACCGTTAAAAAAGGATTGGAAGATAAAGTAACAGTTCAGTTGTTATTCCATGATGACTACGTTTACAATGCAGACAACAATGTAATGTTAGATGCTCTGAAATCAGCTCTCGACATTAAAATTACGGAGCGTTTGCGTGAGAAAGAAAGTGGCGTTTATAGTCCGGGCGTATCGCTAAGCGTTCAGAAAAACCCAACTGCTCACTATTACTTTACTATTTCATTTAATTGTGCTAAGGCTAATGTAGAGAAGTTAATCAATGCTGCTTTAGAGGAAGTAAATGCCTTTGCTAAAAATGGCGTAACTGCAGAAGATTTGCAAAAATTCAAATCTGAAGAATTGAGACAAGAGGAGTTAAGCCTGCGTGAAAACGGCTATTGGTTAAGCTACTTAACAAACCGTTTAAAGTATAACGACAATTTAGAGCAAGTTTTAGGTAACACGGCTCGTATCAACGGCGTAACTGTTGATGCAACCAAAGCTGCTGCTCAGAAATATTTAAATGGTGATAACTATATCCGTTTGGTGTTATTACCAGAGAATTAATAGTAATTTTTATTATAATAGAAAGGGGATGTTTAACAAGCATCCCTTTTTTATTTAAATTTAATTTGACAATTGAACCTCAAAGATTGCTTCGTCGATACTCTCCTCGCAATGACGAAAATGAGAGCGTCATTGCGAACTGAAGCTCAAGGCGTAGCGAGGGGTGAAGCAATCTTTCAAATGATTTATCTCTCGGCGGTTAACACAGAAGTTTTTATTTAACTAGTTTGTAGCGTTTCTTCTACCTTCATCGTATCTATCTAAAAACCAACCATTATAACCACATGAAAAAACTTCTACGCAACAGCATTTTATGTATGCTCGCTCTTGCAACGTTAACTCAATGCAAAAAAAGTATTAACAGCTCATCAGAATTAGAATTGGTAGAAATAGCTAAAACTGTAACTGTAGAAGCCGCTAGAGCAGAAGCAACCGGCCTAACCAAACCCACCAAAGTACTAAAGACAGGAAAAATTTACATCTATAAGAACTTCTTATTCATCAACGAAGTAAGAAAAGGCATCCATATTTTCGAAAATTCCGATCCAAGTAAACCCGTTAACGTAGCATTTTTAAAAGTACCTGGAAATGTAGATATGGCCGTTAGCAACGATATTTTATATGCTGATAGCTATGTTGATCTACTTGCTTTTGATATTTCTTCGATTAGCAGTATCAAGGAAGTAAAAAGATTAAAAGATGTTTTCATGCAATTTTACGCCAACCATAGTGGTCAAAAATATGTGGTTACCTACAAAGATACTTTGGTTAAAAAATCAAGCTATCATAAAGATTTGGCGTTTCTTAATACTGCTGCCTACAGCGGTGGAGGTTCTTCTGGGCAAGGCGGTTCTATGGCAAGATTTACCTTGCTGAATGATCATTTATACACCGTTGGTCATTCAGATTTGAGCTTATTTAACACTAAAACTGCGGCAAATCCAACCTTCGTAAAATCTATTAACCTAGGCTGGGGCGTAGAAACTATTTTCCCTTACGAAAACAAGTTATTTATTGGCACCAACACCGGAATGCACATTTTTAACGCCGCAGATGCAGCCAATCCGGTAAAATTATCTACCTACAGCCATGTTTTTGCCTGCGACCCAGTAGTGGTACAGGGCAAATACGCATACGTTACGCTTAGAACTGGAACTGCATGCAGAATGGGGAGCAATCAGTTAGAAGTAGTAGATATTGAAGACCCAACTAAACCAAAACAAGTAGCAGTTTTCCCAATGAAAAACCCTCATGGTTTAAGTGTAAGCGGCAACAACCTATTTTTATGTGAAGGCGATTTCGGTATCAAGAGCTTCAACATCACCAACAAGAACAAAATTGGCGATAACCTGTTGCAACACCTAAAAGACATCAAAAGTTTCGATGTAATTGCAGGCCCAAAATCATTGATTGTTACCGGTCAGGATGGTGTCTATCAGTTTAACTATAGCAACGCGTCTAACTTAAGGCAATTAAGCAAAATCAGAATACAACGCCTACCTATAGAGGTTTGGAATTAAACTCGAATAGACTTACGAAGTGTTAAAAAGCTTCGTAAGTCTTTATGCCTACTTAGCCTCTACACCAACTGGACCGCTTGGTTCGCTTTCATTTTTAATTCGGTCTAAAGCGGTTACCAAATAGCTGTAGCGCTTGCCCTTTTCTATATTGGTGTCCAAGAAAAAAGTATAATCGTTAAAAGCGATACGAACAATATTTTTTGCATCTAGCACGTCAATCTTTTCTCCTTCTTCAAAGCGATAAACCACATAGCCCGATGCCGTTTCACCATCTTTTGCACGCAAGGGCTTTGCCCATTTCAAATGGATACCATCCGCTTGTGCATCTGCAGTTAAGTTTTGCGGCTCGTTAGGTACCACATCATCAATCCAAGGCATTTGAGGCGGCAAAGCCGGATATTTATAAAAATCGTTCCTTAAAGAATCTGCTAAACCTCGCGCCACCGTTGATAAAGATTTCGAGCTAAAAAACACACTTCCCTGTGCTCTATTATTTGCCCTGATAGCTCTAATTTGGTTTGGGATTTCATTTGGTCTGCCCCAAGCAGCTTCTTTTTTAGTGTTACCGTTATGAATTAGATAGGCGGCCTGACCGATATACAAATGACGGCCATAGGTATTTTTATCCCACCAATCTAACAACACTTGGAAAGGAGCAGCAGCACGAGAAAAAGAAAAATAAATCTGCGGATTGATATAATCTACCCACCCTTCTTTAATCCATTTTCTAGAATCTGCATATAACTCGCCATAGTTAGATAAACCATTGGTTTTAGAACCCAGGGTATCTTCCCTGAAATTTCTCCAGATGGCAAAGGGACTAACCCCAAACTTGATGTGTTTTTTGTAGTGATGCACGCTATCGTTCACCATTTTCACCAACAGATCAACATTGTTCCTCCTCCAATCATCTACTTTTGTAAAACCATTAGGATATTTTGCGAATGTTGCACTGTCGTTAATTGTTTGTCCGGCTATGCGGTAAGGATAAAAGTAATCATCAAAATGAACCCCATCTATATCGTAACCTTTAACCACATCCAATATCACCTGCGTAATGTACTCTCTGTTTTCTGGAATACCCGGATCGAAAAGAATTTGTCCGCCATAGCGATAAAATAACTCTGGTCTTTTGTTGCTCAAATGCTCTGGATGCACTTGCATTTTGGCGTGCATAGTTGCCCTATATGGGTTAAACCAGGCATGTAGTTCCATCCCTCTTTCATGAGATTCTCTAATGGCAAATGCTAGCGGGTCGTAACCATCTGCTGGGGCTAAACCCTGTTTACCCATTAGCCAATGGCTCCAAAATTCTCTAGACTTTGTATAAAACGCATCTGCCGTTGGTCTAATCTGTAACAAAATTGCATTCAACCCATTCTTTTTGTGCTGCTCCAAAATGGCTATCAGCTCTTGTTTTTGCTGGTCGGCAGTTAACCCTTGCCTTGATGGCCAATCTATATTTGCTACTGTAGCTACCCAAACTCCTCTAAATTCTCTTTTAGGGGCAATTTTTACATCACTTTGTGCGTTTAATGTTGATACATTTTGGGATACGATTAATAACGTTAAGAAGATGTAGTACTTTGATAAAATTTTAGACATTTTAAAGTATTTGGTATAACTAAATATGTTAACGCATATTGACGGGTTTATATACAAAAGTGACATTATTTTTATACTTTTTTGATTTTTTATTAAGTTAGCACTTACTTTGACGCTACAGAATTACTAATTGGATACTAAAAATATAATGCAGACACCAGAAAAAGCTGTAGATAATAAGGTAGACCGTAATAAAGTTTACTTCCTAATTATTGTAATTGTTGCACTATTAGGTATTAATGGCTACCTATATTTCAGAGATCAACAGCAAACTAGCAGATTTGTTACCATTAGCTCGGAAAAAGATCGTTTAAAACTCGAGGTAGAGAAAATAGAAGTAGAGCTTGACCGCGTAAACCTACTAAATGTAACTTTAAACGATAGGTTAATTGAAGAACAAAAGTTAGCGAGAGAAAAAATTGCTGAGCTTAAACTGGCCTTGAAAAAAGGTGAGCTAACGCAACAAGAATTAGATGAAGCCCACAAACAAATCGTTACACTTAAGGACTTTGTGAAGAGCTATAATAATCAGATTGCTATTCTAGAACAGGAAAATTCTTACCTTAAAACCGAACGTGATAGCTTGAAAACAAGCATCAACAATTATAACGAGCAAACCGAGAATTTACGAAGAGAAAATAGAACCCTAAATAAGAAGGTTAAGGCGGGTTCGTCATTAAAAGCCTCTAATATTAGTGTAACTGCATTTAGAGTTAAGGACAACGGCAAAACATCGTTGGTTACCAAAGCAGGTTCTGCCAATAAACTTACCATAGATTTTGGCATTGCGCCCAATGATTTGGCTGAGAAAACGTATCATCGAATTTTTTTGAGGGTAATTGATCCGGCTGGAAATTTAATTGCTGATGAAAATAACATGTTTGAAGCCGATGGACAGCAAATGCAATATAGCAGAGCCATTGAGATTTCTTATAATGATGATGATACCAGATATAAAATAGATTGGATTAATCCTAGAACTTTCATTAAAGGTACTTACGGCATTTTTTTATATGCAGACGGGTTCTTGATGGGAAAATCGGAAATTGAGCTGAAATAGATAGCAATTAGGATATAAAGAGAAAATCCCGCTAGACAAACCTAACGGGATTTTTTTTGCCCGTTGTCGTCATTGCGAGCTTAGCGAAGCAATCCATCAAGTTTTTTAAAAACTTTTTCTCCAAAAGGTTGGAGTCGGGGCTGTCGTTCCTCTCCGATTAATCGGAGTAAACTCTCGCAAAGACGGACTAGTTACATCTTAATATCCATCACCTTGCTTTTCTTACGGCTTTCTTCGGCCATAAAACCCATGATGTGGCTTTCAATAGAATCATCAATGGTTGAAGTAAGCAAAGCCGGATTTTTCTGCGCTACAGCTTGTACAAAATCGCGTACCAAAAGCCAATCTCCACCACCATGACCACTGTTTTTATATTCTTCTACATCTTCTGCTTTGGGGATAAACTTGGTGTCTTTTCTTGTTTTGAAATCGTAGTGAACTAGCTCCGTCATATCACCAACCAAATCACCCATTGAGCCCATTACCCTCGTTCTTCTGCCGTGATAAGACGTAAAAGCTTCCATAGAGAAACTAGCCGTTACGCTATCTGCAAATTGGATGTTAGTTACATAATGGTCTGGTTGGTCGTTTTCCATTCTATAAACACAACGACCGTAATTGGTAGTTTTTAATTTTTCAGTGATGTAAGCTTTTCTATCTTTTATGCCTGCAGGCACGTCGAAAACTGAAGTGCGTTTATTTAAATCTACATATTCTTTAATGGCAGAATATGGGCACTCTCTTTCTACCTTGCAACCGTCGGTGCAACGAGCTGTGCTTCCTGCTGGTGCATTTGCCGCTTTAAACCATTTTAAATCGCCCATGGCAGAAATTTTTTGGCTTTGCTTATTAATTACCCATTTAATGATATCCAAATCGTGGCAAGATTTAGCTAAGATAATTGGCGTAGTTGCTTTTGAATTATGCCAGTTCCCTCTCACATAAGAGTGCGCCATGTGTGTATGCTCAATAGGCTCGAAATGTTGGATACTGATGACTTCGCCGATAGCTCCTTTGGCAATCAGTTCTTTCATTTTTACGAAGTATGGTGCATAACGCAACACGTGGCAAACCGCTACAATTCGGTTATTTTTCTTCGCTAAGTTTAAAATATCTCTGCACTCTTTTTCTGTTGGTGCAATTGGTTTCTCTAAAAGGATATCGTAACCCATAGCCAGCGCTTTCATACAAGGTTCGTAGTGCATGGCATCTGGCGTAGAAATAATTACTGCGTCGGCAAATTTTGGACGCTTAAAAACATCTTCCCAAGTATTGAAACGGTTTTCTTTAGGTATATTGTGGATTTTCGCATACCTATCGTTTCTAAATTCTACCGGTTCGGCTACACCTACAATTTTGATTTGGTCGGTAAACTTAGCGGCAAAACCTCCGTAAACCATTCCCCTATTACCTGCACCAATGGTAATTGCAGTTACAGGTTTATCCAAGGGTTTGTGTGCCGGATTTTCTGGGATATTGAATAAAAACGAACGTTCACCAATTTTAGCCAATACATCGGTGCTGATTAATGATGCGCCTGCGGCAAAGGAAAGTGTCTTCAGTAAATTTCTACGGTTCATGATATTTTGGTTATAGATTGTTTTGTATAACCAAATATACATTTCAATTTCTTTTGATTTATTCTAAATTAACTTTTATTTTATTTCGATACGTAACAAAAAAGCAACAAATAGTTTACGATAAGTTGATTTTAGAAGTTTAATAGGTTGAGAAACTTATTAGTTAATTTGCGTAAGGATGGCGATAGGAAATGTTTGTTCAATAAACCTGATGGAAGCGGTTATACTTTTTGTTGGCTGTGTCATCCTGAGCTTGTCGAAGGATTGTTTGTGCATAGATGCTTCGATAAACTCAGCATGACAAGTGGTGAGTAGAAGTAACAACAAAAAGATATTAGCGTACAGCAGGGCTATAGCAACCGATGGAATGTAGAACGCATATTTTCAAATAAAAAACATCATTCTTTTACAAAGGTGTGCGGATTTAAAATCCACAATTCGATGGTACGGGTTTACTAACCGAGCTCAGTGAGTTCACATCGCAATCCCGACCAACGGTTCAGCGATTTAACCAACTAAATCTTCGATAGCTTTATTAACCTTCGCAAACCCAAATTGACTTAAAGTCTGTTGCATTCCGGCTGTAATTTCTTTGTTCATGAGGTTTCCGATGGTGCCTTCGTGAGTGTGCTTCACTTCGTACATCGGTTTAAAAGTACCCGTTTCAATTTGCTCGCCAACCACTTTGTAGGCATCTCTAAACGGCATTCCGTTTAACGCCAACTCGTTTACCACTTCTACGCTAAACAGGTAATCATATTTTTTATCTTTAAGGATATCGTCTTTAATGCTGATGTGCTGCAACATGAACGTAGTGATTTCCAAACATTCGTTCAGTGAAATAAATGCCGGGAAAAGATTTTCTTTCAGCAACTGTAAATCTCTGTGGTAACCCGATGGCAAATTGGTGGTCATCATGGCAATTTCATTAGGCAAAGCCTGAATTTTATTACAACGTGAACGTACCAGTTCAAAAACATCTGGGTTTTTCTTGTGCGGCATAATACTACTTCCAGTCGTTAACTCTGATGGGAAACTAATGAAACCGAAGTTTTGGTTGATGAACAAACAAACATCCATGGCCATTTTAGCTAACGTTGCGGCTATTGATGACATGGCTTGTGCCAAAATACGCTCGGTTTTGCCACGACCCATTTGTGCATAAACTACGTTATGGTTCAAACTTTCGAAGCCTAAAAGCTGGGTAGTTAAAGTTCTGTTTAGCGGGAATGAAGAGCCATAGCCCGCAGCCGAACCTAGTGGATTTTTATTGGTGATTTTCCAAGCGGCCAAAATCAGCTCCATATCATCCGCCAAGCTTTCTGCATAGGCACCAAACCACAAACCAAAAGATGATGGCATGGCAATTTGCAAGTGCGTATAGCCTGGCAATAATTTAGTTTTATGTTCTTCACTTAGTTTGATTAATTGGTTGAACAAAGCTTCTGTATTACCCACCATTTCTTCAATACAACTACGGAAGTACAATTTTAAATCTACCAAAACCTGGTCGTTACGAGAGCGACCGCTATGAATTTTTTTGCCAGCCTCGCCAATGCGTTGAGTTAACAACCATTCTACTTGCGAGTGTACATCTTCTACGCTGTCTTCGATGACGAAGTTGCCTTCTTCAATTTCTTTGTAGATATTTTTTAAAGCTGCTTGAACTTCTTTTAGTTCTTCGGCGGTTAATAAATTGATGGTTTCTAGCATTTGCGTGTGCGCCAAAGAGCCTAACACATCAAACTTTGCCATTTGTAAATCTAACTCACGGTCTTTACCTACGGTGAAGTTTTCTACAAATTGGTTTACATCAATATTTTTCTGCCAAATTTTCATTCTTGAGTATTTGTTTTTGAATTATGCTTCTTGTCATTCCGACGTTAGGAGGAATCTATTATAGATCCTTCGCCATGCTCAGGATGACAAATCGGCTATTAATTTCACTTTTATTATCCTGCTGCTAATTTAAGTTTTATTTCTGGCCATTCGCTTTTTAGAATGCTATAAAATACTGTATTACGAATAAAGCCATCAGCAATTTTCATGTGCTGTCTTAAGGTGCCTTCTTCGGTTGCACCTAATTTTAATATCGCTTTTCGTGATTGCATATTACGTTCATCGGCTTTGAGTTCAATTCTATTTAAACCCAAAGTTTCGAAACCGTATTTCAGAACTTCGTATTTCATGGCTTTGTTTAAACCAGAGCCTTGAAATTCCTTTCCAATCCAAGTCCAGCCAATTTGACCACGCTCATCTTTCCAACTAATTTCGGCCAATCGAGTACAACCTGCTACTTTTCCAGAACCAGCTTCAATGATTGTCCACACCGCACAATGGCCTTCGTTTCTATCCCGCAATGCGGATTGGATATATTGATGTAGGTTTTCTCTAATGTTTAAATCCTTCAAACCATAAACCCATAGTGCTTTTTCTTGTGTAATTGGCCAAAGCAAATCTTCATCGCTTTGCTGTAAAGGGCGAAGGATTACTTTTTGGTTTTGTAAGGTTCGGGATAGGTTTTCAGTCATTTCATTTACTTCTAACATTCATTTCTCGTCATCCCGAATTTATTTCGGGATCGTAAAGCGAAATAAATTCAATATATCAAAATATACTACCGCATTACGATTGCCAGTCAAGCTGGCAATGACGACCGCTTAGGCTTAAACGAATTCTTTTACAATCCCACCACTGGTTTTAACATTGCGATATACCCCTCAATACCTTGTCTAATTTCATCTACATACAAAAACTCATCGGCCATGTGCGAGCGACCAGAAAAACCTGGACCACATTTCAACGATGGAATAGACAACAAAGCTTGGTCTGAAGTAGTAGGCGAACCGTAAGTGGTTTTTCCTAAAGCTATTCCCGATACCACAATTGGATGATTTTTATCGATTGATGATGGTTTTAACCTTACCGACCGTGGTTTTACTTCGCAGCCAACATGTTGTTTGATGATTTCAACTACTTCTTCGTTGGTGTAAGCGTCCGTTACCCGAACATCAACAGTGAAAGTACAATTTGCAGGCACTACGTTATGTTGCGAACCAGCGTTAATAATTGTCACCGTCATTTTTACTGGACCAAAAACCTCTGATACTTTCGGGAATTGATAAGTTCGGAACCATTCGATATCTGGCAAGGCTTTGTAAATAGCATTTTCACCTTCTTCACGAGCTGCGTGACCAGCTTTTCCGTGAGCCGTGCAATCTATCACCAACAAACCTTTTTCAGCAATGGCCAAGTGCATTTCTGTAGGTTCACCCACAATGGCAAACTCCAATTCTCCCAAATCTGGAATAACCAGTTCTAAACCATCGTTTCCAGAGATTTCTTCTTCGGCAGTTGCTGCTAAACAGAAGTTATATTTTAAACCTTCCTGTTCGTAGAAATACAAGAAAGTAGCAATTAACGATACCAAGCAACCGCCCGCATCATTACTGCCCAAGCCAAATAACTTGCCGTCTTCAATCGCTGCATCATAAGGGTCGCGGGTATAGCCAGAATTCGGTTTTACCGTATCGTGATGCGAGTTCAATAAAATGGTGGGCTTCGACGCATCAAAATGCTTGTTAAAAGCCCAAACATTGTTCAACTTACGGTTGGTTTTAATACCGTGCTCTCCCAAAAACTGCGCAATTAAATTCGCAGTTCTATCTTCTTCCTTACTAAAAGACTGTATGCGGATTAAATCACGCAGTAATTCCGTACTTTCTTTAATTAGTTTTTCAATCATTTTAAGTATCAAGTAGCGAGTATCAAGTATCGAGACTTCAAGCTAAATCTCTAATCTGTGCACTCTTTCCTCTTTAGTGTTTGGTCTTTCAGCTTTAGTCTAAACCTTCAGCCTTCCAAGCCCTATTCATTGTACAGTCCACCAGCTTTCTTAGCCGATAGTTTAATTCCTTTAATTAGCGATGAACTGAAACCATTATGCTCCATTTCATTTAAACCTGCAATGGTACAGCCCTTCGGCGAAGTTACTTTATCTATTTCAGTTTCCGGATGCGTTTCGTTCAATAACAGTAAATCTGCGGCTCCTTTTGCGGTTTGCACTGCCATTTTCAAGGCATCATGCGCATGAAAACCAATCTCAACCCCGCCTTGCGACGCTGCTCTAATACTACGTAAAAAGAACGCGATACCACAAGCACACAAAGCCGTTGCCGAAGTCATTAAATCTTCTTGAATAGTTACCACAGCGCCAACCGTTTCGAATAAGGTCACTACTTCATTCAGGTTTTCTTCTGAAGCAGTGTCTGTAGCCACGCAAGTCATGCTTTGCCCAATAGAAATCGCCGTGTTCGGCATAGCCCTAATTACCTGTACATTTTCGCCCAATTCTTTACGAACATCAGCACAAGTTACCCCCGAAATCACCGAAACAAACAACTGTTTTTCCGGATTTACAGCAGGAGCTAATTGTGTTAAAACCTTTTTCAATTGTTGCGGCAAAACTGCTAAAACTACAATATCAACACCTTCAATTGCGGCTAAATTATCGTCACTTACCTTAAATCCAGCAGCCACTTCTTCCGTCATCAGTTTGATATTTCTACGGGTTAAAGTGATGTTTTCCGCCTTGCAATATGCTTTGTTTACCAGTCCTTTCGCTAATGACAGTCCGATATTTCCGCTACCGATAATGGTTATTTTTTTTGCCATGATTAAAATTTTCCTTCGGATTGATTACACCTATTATTTGATTACACTAATTTCTATTTTTTGAAAAGCAGTTTCGATGCTCTTTTTAAAGTCAGTCCTGCTATTCGCTCCAATCTTTTTTAAACTTCTTTTCATGCCTCCTTCTCCGTCATTGCGAGAAGGAACGACGAAGCAATCTTTCAAGTCGGGCGCAATAAAAAAGTATTTCCGCTACTATCAGGTTTAGGGAACGAAAGCTTTTGCTATTCACCTCCAAGCCCAACCTACTCCCATCATTGCGAGGCACAGTCAGTCCCGATTATTCGGGAAAGAAATCTTAAAGCGAAAGACAACTAATCCATAGTTGTAAGATTGCTTCGTTCCTCGCAATGACGAAGCGGTTATCTTAACCTCAATGCCAAGTCCCCTTTAGGGGATTTAAGGGCTTAATTTCGTTCCAAAAGTCCCTTTCCCAATCTCCGCTAATTCATCGGCTTTGCCAATATACACCGACGTTACGCCTTTGTTAATCGCTTCAAAAGCGTTATGTAATTTCGGTATCATCCCACCAGCTACAGTTCCATCCGCTTTTAACGGTTCAAAATCTGATGAACGGATTTCTCTCACCACCGTTGCATCATCGTTTACATCTTTCAGCACCCCTTTTTTCTCGAAGCAATATACCAAATGTGTTTCATAAGCGCTAGACATTGCTACCGCTACCGCCGAAGCAATCGTGTCAGCATTTGTATTTAGTAACTGCGTTTCACCGTCATGGGTAATGGCACAAAGTACGGGCACAAACCCAGCTTGTAGTAAATTCGTTAAAGAAGGTACAGAAACCGAGCTTTCATCCAAATCACCTACAAAACCATAATCAATTTCTTTTACTGGGCGCTTTTTCGCTTTAATGATATTTCCATCCGCCCCAGTTAAGCCTATAGCGTTACTACCTTTAGCTTGCAATTGGGCTACGATATTCTTGTTAATCAGCCCTGCGTAAACCATCGTAACTACACGCAAAGTATCAATATCGGTAATCCTGCGTCCATCGACCATTTTTGCTTCAACACCTAAAGAAGCGCTAGTTTCGGTAGCAATTTTACCACCACCATGAATTAATATTTTTGGTCCTTCTAGTACAGTAAAATCTTGCAAGAAATGATGCAAGTTTTCGGAGTTATCTATGACGTTTCCGCCTATTTTTATGATGGTTAGTTTTTGCATAAGCCTTCTTAGCCCCTAAAAAAGGGAATTGTTAAATTGCTCTATTGTTTTATTGTTGAAAATAGCAAACTGCGACTTTCAACTGTAACTATCTTATTCCGACCAAACCGCCAATTCATAGTCATCAGGGTCGGTAAACTGGAAACGCCTACCTCCAGGAAAACTAAAAATGTCTTTCACTATTTTTCCGCCAGCAGCCAATACTTTATCTCTGGTTGCTTCAAGGTCTGCGGAATAAAGTATTACCAAAATAGTTCCATTTATAGGTTTACCTGTGGTAAATCCGCCGTCAACATATTCACCTTCAAATGCAGTATAGTTAGGACTGTAATCGGTAAACTTCCAACCAAAGCATTTGGTGTAAAAATCCTTCGCTTTGTTAACATCTGCTGATAAGAACTCGATGTATTGTATTTGTTCGCGTTTTAGTTTTTGCATAATCTACTATCGTCATTGCGAGCCTGCGAAGCAATCTTAAAGCGTTTGCTAGGCTAATGCTCAATCTAATGTTTCAAACAAGTCTGCCCAAGTTGGGTTAAAACTTTATTTGTAGACTTACGAAGTTTTCGAAACTTCGTAAGTCTACTCTTCGCAAAGCTTTAGTCTTTCTGCTTTTATAATTCCTCCAACATCGCTTTCAATACCGCTTGCGCAGACCATAATCTGTTTCCTGCTTCATGAATCACCAATGAATTTGGCCCATCCAATATCTCAGAAGACAGTTCTAAGTCTCTACGAACAGGTAAGCAGTGCATTACTTTTGCATTTTTGGTTAGCTTCAATTTTTCGTTGTTCATCATCCATCCCTCTGGGAAATCTAACAACTTGCCATATTCTTTATAGCTGCTCCAGTTTTTCACGTAAACGTAATCCGCATCAGCGATAGCTTCATCTAAGTTATGAGAAATTTTCGCCCCTGGAGTAAAGCTCTCTTCCAACTCAAAACCTTCCGGTTGTGCGATGGTAAAATCTAACATTCCTTCGGCTTGTGCTCTACACATCCACTCGGCAAACGAGTTTGGAACAGCCTGCGGTAAAGGTTTAATGTGAGGTGCCCAAGCTAAAACCACTTTCGGTACTTTTCCATTCGCCCTATCTGCAATTGGAACTGGGTTGGTTTCGGTAATAGTAATCAAGTCTGCCAAACTTTGCAAAGGATGTCTGGTTGCACTTTCTAAACTCACCACAGGTACGCCACAAAACTTCACGAACTTATTGAAGAACTCTTCGTTATAATCTTCGTCTCTATCTTGCAGCTTTGGAAAAGAACGCAAACCAAGGATATCGCAATACTCGCCCATTACCGCAGCAGCTTCACGGATATGTTCTACGGTCGTACCATTCATAATCACACCGTCTTGTGTTTCCAGAGCCCAACCTTCTTTATCCATGTTCATGACCATCACGTTCATCCCTAGATTAAGGGCAGCCTTTTGGGTACTTAAACGGGTACGCAAACTTGGGTTCATAAATACCAAACCAAGGGTTTTATTTTTACCCAAATCGCCATAAACATAAGGACTGGCTTTTAAAGCCAATGCACTGGATACTAATTGTTTGATGTCGGTTACATCGTGTACGGAAGAAAACAACTTCATATTTTAAAAGGTATAAGGTTTAAGGTATAGGGTTTAAGGTTTTCCTGCACCGTTTCTCTATGTTATCTCGTCATTGCGAGGCGGTTTGTTTTATTTCACTAATTCAGCAAATGCTTTTAGGAAATCGTCTGCATGTTCTTTTGTCAAATTCAAAGCTGGCAATAAACGAATTACATTTGGCTTCGCTTCGCCTGTAAATACGAAATGTTTGAACAACAAATCTTTCTTCACGTGAGCTAATTCTTCTGGTAACTCGATACCAATCATTAAGCCTCTGCCACGTACTTCCTTTACTTGCTCAAATTTCTTCAACTCTTCGATTAGGTAAGTTCCTATTTCTTCAGCATTTTTCATCAAGTTATCTTTCTCGATAACCTCTAAAACTGCCAATCCTGCTGCACAAGCTAAATGATTACCTCCGAAAGTAGTACCTAACTGTCCGTGCCAAGGTTTAAATTTCGGAGCAATTGAAATCCCTGAAATCGGAAATCCGTTGCCCATTCCTTTAGCCATGGTGTAAACATCTGCATCTACACCAGCCCAATCATGCGAATAGAACTGACCTGTTCTGCCATAGCCACATTGTACGCTATCAGCAATGTAAACAGAGTTATATTCATCGCAGAGCGAACGGATTTTTTGCAAGAAACTTTTTGAAGCTTCTTTGATACCACCCACACCTTGGATGCCTTCGATAATTACTGCAGCAATTTCGTTTCCTTGTGATTTGAAGGTTTCCTCTAAAGCTACTTCGTTATTAAATGGCAAAAAGATAACGTTCTCTGTTTGGTTAACTGGCGCTACAATTTTAGGGTTATCAGTCGCAGCAACGGCCAATGCAGTACGCCCGTGGAAAGCACCACTAAAAGCGATAATTTTCTTTCTTCCGTTGTAGAAAGAGGCTAATTTTAGTGCATTTTCATTCGCTTCAGCTCCCGAGTTCACCAAAAACAATTGGTAATCTTTTTTCCCTGAAACCTGTCCTAATTTCTCTGCCAATTCTGCTTGCAAAGGGATTTTGATAGAGTTAGAGTAAAAGCCAACTTTGTTTAACTGCTCGGTTAAACGTTGCACATAATGCGGATTGGTATGGCCAATGCTAATTACCGCATGACCGCCATATAGGTCTAAATATTTTTGTCCGTTAACATCCCAAACATTGCTGCCCGATGCTTTTGTGATTTCTATGTCGTTTAATGGATATACGTCGTATAAGTTCATTCTATTTTAGGTTAAAGACTAAAGACTAAAGACTAAAGCTCCTTGCATTATGCTAATAGCGAGTTGGCTTATCGATAGTTTTAATCCAATTTTCATTAAGGTCGTAAGTGTTTAATTAAGCCTATTAACATGGCTTTAACTTCGCCCGATATTTTATATATTTCTAAATACTTGCTCTCGTCAAGATATTCTAAATCTTTGGCCAGAAAACAAGCATATTCCATTTCTTGCACTGAGCCTAAAGCATTATCAAGAAAATGAGCAAAATCTTTTTCAGTACGCCGCCCAGCTCCTTCTACAATATTAAGAGGAACTGAATATGCTGCCCTTTTCACTTGACTATGCAAATCAAACTTCTCGTGAGCTGGTGGAAAACAAGGTAAAATAACCTTATAAACATGAAGCACCATTAAGTGCGCCTTCTTCCAAACATCTAACTTTTGATAATCTCTCATTTTGTGAGCCTAAAGGTAAAAGCTAAAAGACTAAAACTTCTTGCAACTTTCATCCTTCTATTCAATTATTTTACTTTTCGACACCGTGCTATTTTCTTTTAGTCTTTTCAGCTCCCTGCTATCTTCGCTTTAGTCTTTGGTCTTTCGGCTTTAGTCTTATTTAAAAATTCGCTGCCTTCAACTTCAGCCCTGCTGTTTCTTCCAGTCCAAACATTAAATTCATATTCTGAACCGCTTGTCCGCTGGCGCCTTTTAAAAGGTTATCTATAATGCTGATGATAAATAATTTATTGCCGTGTTTTTCTAAATGAACAAGACATTTATTGGTATTTACCACTTGCTTTAAATCGATGTTTTTCCGGCTTACGTGAGTAAAAGCGTGGTTGGCATAATAGCTCTCGTACAATTCGTAAGCTTCATCTTCTGTTAAATCACTTTCAACGTACATGGCAGCCAAAATTCCTCTGGTAAAATCTCCACGTTGTGGAATGAAGTTTAAAGGTGCAACCCCTAAATCCCCTAAAGGGGACTTTTTTACCAATTGCAAAAGGCTCTCGCCGATTTCATTTAGATGTTGGTGTTCGAACGCTTTGTATATCGACAGGTTATTGTTTCTCCAGCTAAAGTGCGAAGTTTTGCTTAAGCTTTGTCCAGCTCCTGTAGAACCTGTAGTTGCATTGATGTGTACTTCGTTTTGCAACAATCCTTTTGACGCCAATGGCAGCAAACCTAATTGAATACAAGTTGCAAAACAACCTGGGTTAGCAATATTTTGTGCCGATTTGATTTTCTCTTTATTCAATTCTGGCAATCCATAAATGAAGTTACGAGTTGCAAGTTGCGAGTTATTAGCCAACCTAAAGTCTTGCGACAAATCAATGATTTTCACTTTCTCATCAATAGGGTTTGCTTCTAAAAACTTATTCGCATCGCCATGACCAACGCATAAAAACAATACGTCGATGTCTTGCGAAATCTGGTCGGTAAATTTCAAATCAGTATCACCAAATAAATCAGTGTGTACGTCCGAAATTAGATTACCTGCATTACTGCTGCTATTTACAAAAGCAATTTCTACTTCTGGATGGTTTACCAAGATACGTAGCATCTCGCCACCTGTATAGCCTGCTCCTCCAATAATTCCTGCTTTTATCATCCCTAAATCTCCTAAAGGGGACTTTGAATTTCTATCGTTAATATCTTGCTCCATAACTAAACGTTGGGTTAAGCCCCCTTTAGGGGGTTGGAGGTTATTCCCCCGAGTTCACTTTATGCCAAATCATTACTTGGTTACCGAAGATTTTAGAGAAACCTTTTACATCTTCGCCGCTCCAAGCGTTGTTCATTTCGCCGTAGCTACCAAATTTATTGCTCATTAAATCGTTAGCACTTTCGATACCGATGATATGGAAACGATAAGGCAACAACTCTACAAATACTTTACCGTTAACGGTGCTTTGTGTAGAGCTTAAGAAAGCTTCCATGTCTCTCATAATTGGGTCGTGAAATTGACCTTCGTGCAACCAGTTACCATAAAATGATGATAAGTTTTCTTTCCAGCTTAACTGCCACTTAGTTAAGGTATGTTTCTCTAAAGCATGGTGCGCTTTGATAATCACCATTGGTCCTGCCGCCTCAAAACCTACACGACCTTTAATCCCGATAATGGTATCACCAACGTGGATATCACGACCTACACCAAAAGGGGCAGCAATTGCTTGTAACTTTTGGATAGCTCTAACAGGTTCTAATCTCTCGCCATCAACTGCAACCAATTCACCTTTTTCGAAAGTTAATTCTACTTGTTTAGCTTCGGTTTCGGTTACTTGAGTTGGCCAAGCACTTTCTGGTAAAGTTTTATTGCTAGTTAAAGTCTCTGCACCACCTACCGAAGTACCCCACAAACCTTTGTTAATTGAGTATTTTGCTTTCTCCGCGGTGTAAACTACGCCATGTTTCGCTAAATATTCTATCTCCGCTTCGCGTGATAATTTCAAATCTCTAATTGGCGTGATAATCTCCACACCAGGAATTAAGATATTGAAAATCATATCGAAACGCACTTGGTCGTTACCTGCGCCAGTGCTACCATGAGCCACATAATCGGCACCAATTTTCTTTACATAATTGGCAATGGCTGTAGCTTGGCAAACACGCTCTGCACTTACCGACAATGGATAAGTTGCATTTTTTAATACGTTACCAAAAATCAAATACTTGATGCTATCGTTGTAATAGTTTTCGGTTTCATCAACCGCAGCGTGCGAGGTTACGCCCAAAGCATAAGCCCGAGCTTCAATTTCCTTTAGCTCTTCTTCAGAAAAACCACCAGTGTTTACCACTACCGAGTGAACTTCTAAATCTCTGTCTTTAGTTAAATGAATGCAACAGAATGAGGTATCTAAACCTCCGCTAAATGCTAAAACAACTTTTTTCTTCATCTTGTATTTATTTTATTATTTACCACATAGGCACATAGATTTAATTAAGTCCTATGTTTCTATGTGGTTTTTATTTTCAATTCTATTTATTTATAACGGCCAAAAACAACAATAGTGATTTTAAATCGCTGCCGCCCTTTTTCTCAATTAAACGCTGCTTAATGCGCATAAAACGTTCGTAAAGCTTCGGTTTTTTCTGTAGCTCTTCCGCAAACTCTTTGGCCGCTTCGTGTTTTTTCTCCTTCGGATCGTACAACATGGCGGTGCACATACAATTCTTGCGTTCCTTCATCTTCAAAATATCGAAGTTTACGCAGCTTTGGCAACCTTTCCAAAATTCTTCATCTTGGGTTAATTCCGAATAAGTTACAGGCTCGTAACCTAAATCTGAGTTGATTTTCATTACCGCCAAACCAGTAGTTAAACCAAAGATTTTAGCTTTAGGATACAATTTTCTCGATAGGGCGAAAATTTCTTCCTTAATGGCTTTGGCTAAGCCTTCTTTACGGTATTTTGGACTTACAATTAGTCCAGAGTTAGCCACAAACTGACCATGGCTCCAAGTTTCGATGTAGCAAAAGCCAGCCCAGGTGCCATCCTTGTGGAAAGCAATGACAGACTTTCCCTCCTGCATTTTGCCTGCAACATATTCTGGCGAACGCTTAGCGATACCCGTGCCTCTAGCTTTCGCAGACTCAGCCATCTCTTCAACTATTTCTTCTGCAAAAACACGATGTTCATGAAGTGCGACTTGCACTATAAAATCGTTATTATTCATTAATTCTTTAACGAAAAAATATGGTATTCTTGTTAATTGGGTTTTTAGTGAGGATCAATTCCTCATGGGTTTTAAGTTCCCTAGGGTAAGACTTAAATCCGCGGCGTAAAGAGTTGCCGACTAGTAGTGATATGAAATATGGGGTGTAAACGTTCAATAAAATAACCGTTAGTTGCCATGTTTTTGGCATCTAAAACAGATAATTTATGTACAATTTGTTTACTCATTTTTTAATCGAATCAATTGTATTGAATTGATTGTGGCGCAAAGGTTTAAATAAAAAATGAGTTGTGCAATACAATTCGCATTTTTTTACATTTTGTTTATGATTTTTTAACGTGATTAATGAGTAAGGATAAAGGAGTAAAGACTTGAGTTTCATAATTTAATTTGAAAAGCAAGGTAAGTAATACTATTTAGGTTCAGTCCCGCTACTTGGCTCATACTGCGCTGCCTGCCCCGATACCCATCGCGGGGGCCTTAGCCACAAGGCCGGTATCCGCCAGTATCGGGTTTAGAAGGCAAAAGTCTGCTCACGGCTTTGCGCCCTTTGCGTAACTCTTCTGTTCTTCGCGTTTTATTTTACCGCAAAGGTTTTTCAAAGCTGACGCAAAGTGACGCTAAGAACAAACTACGTGGAAGCGTCATTTTGTTATTGTTATGCACAGGTTTAAGTTAGTTAAACCCGATTGAAGCGGATGCCGATTTATCGGCAGGAGCGGAAAGCGGGGCTAGCTAATCCAAGAGGAATTTGCAATCATTTTCAAATGTTAGCTTACAATATTATTTTTCAAAACGTTGTAGCAAAACATGCAAACCAAACGTATTGATAAATACCAATGCTAGGTAATTGGTCATTTAACAAAGTTTAACATCATACTAAAGCCGATAAAACCAATATTTGTATATTTGAAACTAAATCGATTATCAATTCCTGAACATGAATAAATTTTCCCTAAAAACCTTATACGCTCTTTTTGCAATTGTAACAGTAACCCTATTAGCCGCATGCGGAAAAGGTGACAATGAAGTACCTAATTTTGGCTCTTTAAGTGTTTACAACGCATCACCGTCGCTTTCTACTTACGATGTTTACATTAATGGATCGAAATTAAATACGGCAAATTTGCCTTATGGTGGTGGCGTAAAATATACCCAATTATCTCAGGGTACTTACGAAGCTAAATTTAATGTCGCTGGAGAAACGGCAGCAGTTTATACCAAAACAGGTATTAGCGTTGCCAACAATAACTTCTCTACGCTATACTTAACTGGCACAGCAGGCAATTTTGACGGTTTGTTGTTAACAGATGATTTTGCTAACACTTCGGTAGAAAAGGCCTATGTTCGTTTCATTAATTTATCGCCCGATGCTGCAGCGTTAGATTTACATATTAAAGATGCTACAAGTAATTTAATATCAAACAAAAAGTACAAAGAATACAGCGGTTTTACTGCAATAGATGCGGGTTCGGTAACTTTCGAAATTAAGGAAAATGCTTCTGGAACTGTAAAAACTACTTTAGAACCTACAACGTTTGTAAAAGCTAATTTTTACACCATTATTGCCGGCGGCAAAGTGACTGCGGGTACGAATGAAAGACTTTTTAACGGACAGATTATTCAGCATAGATAACGGCCGAATAATAAAAAATTGATTTAAATCCCAAGCAGGAAACTGTTTGGGATTTTTGCGTTTAGGGACTGATCTTCTTCTAATATTTAAATTCGGCAGTATAAGCAGAAGTAGCCTCTTCTCTTTCTTTATTTAGAATAATTAAAAATAATTTGTTTATCAGAAATATTGCTTGTTAATTTGCATCTGTTTGGAACAATTCTAAATAGCATACACAATTATAAGACAATGAAGAAATTACAACTTTTGGCAATCCTACTATTATCTGGAGTATTTGCCAATGCACAAAACAAGCTGGAGCAAGATCGTAACGCAATTAAAGCTTTAGCAGGCTTTTATAAAGTGAGTTTTAACTACGCGGAGACATTTTCGCCGGTTAGGGAATATGAATATCATGGCAGACATCGTTCTTCTGCAAAGGAAATTGCCATTATTGTTGAAGATTCACCGAAGAAAATTGTAATTCAGCATTTGTTGGTAATGAGAGGCGACAGCATGATTATTAAACACTGGCGTGAAGACTGGACATATGAAGACCCGAAAATATTAGCTTTTGATAAGGAAGATACTTGGAAAGCTATAACGCTAAAACCTGCTGAAACTAAGGGCAAGTGGACACAAAAAGTATTTCAGGTAGATGATAGTCCGAGGTACCAAGCAATTGGCACTTGGGTGCACGTTGATGGCAGATCACAATGGTTGAGCTACGCAGATTCGCCGCTTCCTCGTCGTGAGCACACCGAACGTAACGACTATAATGTTTTAAACCGCCGCAACTTTGTGTATTTAACGCCAACGGGCTGGATGTTTGAACAAGACAATAAAAAAATGTTGCGCAAACCAGGACAGCCAGATGAGCTGATAGCACAAGAAAAAGGTTTGGAAGAATTTGTAAAAACTGACCCTGCTTCTTTTGCCTATGCACAAGAATGGTGGAAAAAGAACGAAGGTTTCTGGAAAGATGCCCGTGATATTTGGGACAATGTTTTTGCCGCTAATGCTGTAATTAAACTAGCGCCTAAAGTAGATAACAAATTACTTTATGAGAAATTCTTCGCAGCTAATGCGCAGTCGGTTAAAGAAAAATGGACTTCGGCCAAAAACAAAGAAGAAATCACAAAAATCATCAATGCCTATTTAATTAAAGGCTAGCTTTTTAAAAGCACTACAAATGCTTTGTGTCGACAATTTTATATATTGTAGGCACAAAGCATTTTTCGTATGTATCGTTTCGTAATCAGCACTGTCTTTCTTCTTTTTGGTTTAAATGGTTTAGCACAAGATTTGAACTATGCTAAAAAGACCATCAATACCTTAACCTCTAAAAAATATTGGGGACGTGGCTACACGAAAAATGGCATGGCAAAAGCCGCTGATTTTATTGAAAAAGAGTTCCGAAAATCTGGCCTTTCTCCAATTAACGGTTCCGATTTTAAACAAAACTTCAGCTTTTCAGTAAATACTTTTCCATCGAAAATGGAGGTAAAATTAGACGGAAAGAAACTGTGGACAGGAAGAGATTTCATTGTTCACCAAGCTAGCAAAGGCGCAATGTTAACTGATAGCCTGCTGAAAAAAGATAGCTTGACTTATTTGGGTAAAAGTGGAACCATCGTTTTAACCATACAACCTAAATTAACTTGGTCGGTTTCGCAGCAAGATGCAGCATACACCGTCATTGAGGTAGACAAAAACGTGATTACCGCTGCTCCAAAAGTGATTGAAGTAAATATTAAGAACGAATTTATACCTTCTTTTACTGCCGCAAACGTTGCTGCTATGGTGAAAGGAACAGCAAATCAAGACTCAGTAATTGTTTTTACCGCACATTACGATCATTTGGGTGGAATGGGCGACAGAACTTATTTCCCTGGGGCAAACGATAATGCTAGTGGTGTGGCTATGCTTTTAGATTTGGCAAAGTACTATGCCGCTAATCCACCAAAGTACAGTGTAATTTTTATTGCTTTTGCTGCAGAAGAAATTGGGCTGCTTGGCTCTAAATACTTCACAGAAAACCCACTGTTTCCACTTAAGAACATCCGATTTCTTTGGAATTTAGATTTGCTAGGTAACGGCGATGCCGGCGCTACCGTGGTGAATGCCACTATTTATCCAAAAGAATTTGCTTTACTGAATAGAATTAACGATAAGCACAAATATTTGATCAAAATTAACCCAAGGGGAAAAGCGGCTAACAGCGATCATCATTTCTTTACAGAAAAAGGAGTGCCAGCATTTTTTCTTTACACGCAGGGAGGCGTAAGTGCCTATCACGATGTGGATGATATTGCCAAGACTTTACCATTAACCGCTTACGAAAATCTGTTTAGGTTGTTTGTGGATTTTAACATCGAAGTAATGAAGTAAAAAAAAGCACCAACTGTTTTCTGATTGATGCTTTTAAAAGTAGCCCCGAGCAGAATCGAACTGCTATCTAAAGTTTAGGAAACTTCTATTCTATCCGTTGAACTACAGGGCCAACTGTAGGCGCAAATATATAAAATTATCTAAGCTCTATCTATCTGATTTAACATTTCCAATTGTTTCACATCACCCGAGCCTTCCGCTTCGTAAATCTGTAAACCAAAGTATGGCGCAGCAGCAATAATATGGTCAAAAATATCGGCCATGATATGCTCGTACTCTGCCCAAATAATGGTATTGGCAAACACATAAACCTCTATTGGCAAACCATGTGGCGTAGGGGCCAATTGCCTTACCATAATGTTCATCTTTTTGTTGGTGCCCGAGTGGCTAGAAATGTAGTTATCAATATATTTACGAAACAAGCCTGCATTGGTCAGGTTTCTGCCATTAATCAACAAGCTTTTATCGGCATTGGTGCGGGTGTTATGTCTTTCGATATCCCTTTGGCGATGTTGGATATAAGAACTCACCAATTGGATTTGCTCAAATTTGGTCAATTCCTCTTCTTTTAAGAAACGAATGCTCGACTGCTTAATGTTGAGTGCTCTTTTAATCCTCCGTCCACCAGATTGTCGCATTCCACGCCAATTTTGAAACGAGTCGGAAATGAGCGAGTACGTAGGGATTGTAGTGATGGTTTTATCGAAGTTCTGCACTTTTACCGTAGTAAGGTTGATTTCTAGAATATCGCCATCGGCACCGTATTTGGGCATGGTAATCCAATCGCCAATGCGCACAATATCGTTGGTAGTTACTTGTATGCTGGCTACAAAACCCATAATGGTATCCTTGAACATCAATAAGAGCACAGCTGATATCGCCCCCATGGCGGTAAAAAATGCCACTGGCGATTTTCCCGTGAGGTTAGAAAACAGCACTACCGTACCAAACAAGTACAATAAAATCCGGATGACTTGCAGGTAACTGTCCATCGGTTTACCCTTAAAACCTGGCTTCTCTTTGAGCAAATCGGCACCAGCTTTAATCACCGCCATCATTACCCAAACTACTACGAGTACCAAATAGATATCGCACAGACCTAAAAGCAGTTTGTTAATTTGCTGGTAATCGTGAAATACGATAGGGATGGTTAAATACAGCACCATGAGCGGCGCAATCAAAGAAAGATAGTGTGGTGCTTTGTTTTCTAGCAAAAATTTGAAGAAAGGAATATCCGCTTTGCGAATAGTTTGAATAACGATTAAGCGCAACAAGCGCCTTACAATGTAATAAATGATGTAGGTAATAACGAGGGCGAGTGCCAGCAGGGTAAGCGCATTGACAACTGCAGCGGCATTGGCCGATAATCCTAGGCTTTTAAAGAAGCTTAAACTAGCACGACTGAAATCTCGCAAGTAATTGTTTAATTCCATATCGTCGCAATATAAGGGTTTTGATGGGAAGTAACGAAGGGTGGGCGTAATACTCTTGTTAATAAATGCCCTCCAAGAACCTCGTAATTTAAACAGCCATTGCAGTTGGCAGAGCTCGGCTTATAAGTTTAAACACCCCGGTCTACGACCACCCCTCTAAAAGAGGGGAATTATAAAAGCTTAAAGTAGATCCTTTCTCGACCCGTTGTCTTTAGAAGTTACTCGCAATTCCCCTCTTGTAGAGGGGTGCCCAACGGGCGGGGTGTTTTTGTACACAAATCATTAACTTTAAGCAAATCTACATTATGAATATCAGTATCAATGATGAACCCATTAAATCATCGCCCAAACAAAACCTTCCCTATAATCCCCAATTAAAAGCGAGGGCTAAAGAGCTACGTTATACAGGAAACCTTCCCGAAGTGTTATTTTGGATGCAGGTTAACAGGAAGCGGTTTCACGGTTTAGATTTTGATAGACAACGTGTAATAGGAAATTATATCGTTGATTTCTATATCAGACAGTTAGGCTTAGTAATCGAAATAGATGGAAAAAGTCATGATTTTAGTGGTGACTATGATGAACAGCGAGAGAGGTATCTTATTGCCTTAGGACTGAAGGTTTACCGCATTACTGTTAAAGATATCTTGAAGCGGATGGTTTTTGTATTGACTGGACTGGAAAATTACATTGTTGAGCACTATAGGTAAATGTTTACCCTATGGGTGATAGATTTTGCATTTACATAATCCTAGTTGCATAAAACACCCCGCCCTTCGGGCACCCCTCTACAAGAGGGGAATTGGCTGCCAAACAAAACAGCCCATTGTATTTAACAACGGGCCGTTTCTATATCATATCTCACCAAGTTACCTCACTACACCACCATTTGTACTCTGAGCAGTTGGGCCAACAAAACTCAATTTTCCTTGCGCATCTTCTGCCATTAAAATCATTCCCTGCGAAACAATTCCTTTGATTTCCCTTGGTGCCAAGTTGGCTAACAAACTCACCTGCTGACCAATAATATCTTCTGGCTTGTAATGTTCTGCAATGCCCGAAACTACGGTACGCTGGTCTAAACCAGTATCTAAAGTTAGCTTTAGCAGCTTTTTGGTTTTCTCTACTTTTTCGGCAGCAACAATGGTAGCTACACGGATATCCATTGCACCGAAATCTTCGAAAGTAATATTTTCCTTCGCCGGAGCAACGGTGGCATTTGCCGCTTCGTTTTGTGCTTTGCTATTGTTTAGCTTATCAATTTGCGCTTGTACTTCTCCATCCTCAATTTTGCTGAACAACAAAATAGGCTCGTTAATTTGGTGACCGCGTTTTAATAAACTCACAGAACCTGCATCTTCCCAAATATGACCGCCGTAGTTCAACATTTTCTGCAATTTATCTGCGGTGAACGGCAAGAACGGCTCAATCAGAATTTCTAAGTTCGCAGCAATTTGCAAAGCGATGTTTAGGATCGTTCTTACCCTATCTTCATCAGTTTTAATCAATTTCCAAGGCTCGGTATCTGCCAAATATTTATTACCTAGCCTTGCAACGTTCATTACCTCGGTTAAAGCCTCTCTAAAACGATAATTCTCAATCGAAGCGCTAATCTTAGCAGGATAAGCTTTCAGTTCTTCAATTACAGCATTGTCGATGTCGGTCAACTCCATGCAAGTTGGCACTTTACCATCGAAATATTTGTGCGTAAGTACGGTTACACGGTTCACAAAATTCCCGAAAATCGCTACCAGCTCATTGTTATTCCTTGCCTGAAAATCTTTCCAAGTAAAATCGTTGTCTTTGGTTTCTGGAGCTGTAGCCGTTAATACATAACGTAAAATATCTTGCTTCTCTGGAAACTCCACCAAGTACTCGTTTAACCAAACTGCCCAGTTTTTAGAGGTCGATATTTTTTGACCTTCCAAGTTCAAGAACTCGTTTGCAGGCACATTATCCGCCAGTGTAAATTCGCCATGCGCCATTAACATGGCCGGGAAAATGATACAGTGGAAAACGATGTTATCCTTTCCGATAAAGTGCACCAATTTCGCATCCTCACTTTTCCAATACTCCGCGTAATCAAATTTGTCTACACTATTTTGGTCGATGTAGTATTCCTCCGCCTTCGGGTTCCAAACATCCAATTTGGCGTAGTTGGCAAGTTCCTTCGTGGCAGAAATGTAACCAATCGGCGCATCGAACCAAACATACAAAACTTTCCCATCTGCACCTTTCACAGGCACTTTTACACCCCAGTCCAAATCTCTGGTCATCGCCCTTGGCTGCAAACCTGCATTTAACCAACTTTGGCACTGCCCATATACATTTGGTCGCCATTCTTTGTGGCTTTCAATATATGTTCTTAATCTTTCTTCGTATTTATCTAATGGCAAAAACCAGTTCTTGGTTTGTCTCATTACTGGAGGTTCTCCAGACAAAGTCGATTTTGGATTGATTAAATCGGTTGCGTTCAAGGTACTTCCACAGCTTTCACATTGATCGCCATAAGCATTTTCGTTGCCGCATTTAGGGCAAGTACCTGTGATGTATCTATCTGCCAAGAAAGATTGTGCTTTCTCGTCATAGTATTGCTCGGTAACTTCTTCGGTGAACACGCCATCGTTGTACAATTTCTCAAAGAAATCTTCAGCAGTTTGGTGGTGTGTTAAGGACGAAGTACGGTGGTAGATATCGAAGGAAATCCCGAACTCCTTAAAAGAATCGCCAATGATTTTATGGTATTTATCTACTACTTCTTGTGGCGTGATGCCTTCTCTCTTCGCTTTTAAAGTAATAGGCACCCCGTTTTCATCAGAACCGCAAATGAATTTTACGTCTCTTTTATTTGAGCGGAGATAACGCACATAGGTATCTGCAGGCAAATAAACCCCCGCTAAGTGACCAATATGCACCGGACCATTGGTGTAAGGCAAAGCTGCCGTTACGGTATATCTTTTAAATTTATTATTATCCAAAACAATTTATTTATTTTGGCAAAGATAAGCGTTTTTAAGATGATTAAACAGCCACCATATTTAAAAAAGGGAGATAAAATTGCGATTGTTTGTCCGGCAAAGAAACTTCCTAAACCTATTGATAAAGGAATTGAGATTTTACAAAGCTGGGGACTAGAAGTTGTGCTGGGCGAAACTGTTACGGCAGCGCACCACCAATTTTCTGGAACAGATGAACTGCGAGCAAAAGATATCCAGACTTTTTTGGATGACTCTTCGATTAAAGCCATCATTGCGGGTCGTGGTGGTTATGGTACTATCCGCATTATCGATGAGTTAGATTTCACTGCCTTTAACCAACACCCAAAATGGCTAATTGGCTTTAGCGACATTACCATTCTACTTTCTCATGTATTTGCTCAGTTTGAAACTCAAAGCATTCACGGGCAAATGCCTTATACCTTTGAAGACAGTACTCCCGAAGCTCTAGAAAGCCTCAGAAAAGCTTTGTTTGGCGAGAATGACACTTATGCTTACCAAAGTGATTTCGCTTGTAGAGAAGGAAACACAGAAGGAATTTTGGTGGGTGGAAATTTAACTTTGTTACTTGCTGTAGAAGGTTCAGTATCTGAAATGAATTTCGATGATAAAATTTTGTTTATTGAGGATGTTGGTGAACACGAATATTCGATTGACAGGATGATGCGAGTGCTCAAGCGTAAGGGCAAATTAGCTAAACTTAAAGGATTGGTGGTCGGTGCGTTTAACGAAATTGGCGAAGAAAGCATTTACTTTGGGCAAACTCCAGAAGAGGTAATTTGGGACTTAGTAAAAGAGTACAATTATCCAGTAGCTTTCCTATTTCCTTCTGGCCACATTGCCGATAATAGGGCAATGGTTTTGGGTAAAGACGTATCTTTATCCATCACAAACAACAACGTAACATTCAAATACATTTAACACATGGCAATCTTCGACACGTTAGGCAAATACCGCAATACAGGCTTATTAATTTTAAGAATTGGCTTAGGCGCTATGATGATGGTTCACGGCTTACCAAAAATTATGGGTGGCCCAGATAAATGGGCTGCATTAGGTGGCAGTATGAAGGTAATTGGCATTAACTTTTTGCCTACTTTTTGGGGCTTAATGGCTGCCCTTACGGAAGGCATGGGTGGTTTTCTCTTGTTGCTGGGGCTGTTCTTCCGTCCGGTAAATATGCTATTGGCATTTACAATGTTGATAGCAGCACTTGTACACTTTGGCAAAGGCGAAGGTATTATGGGTGCTTCTCATGCCATTGAAGTTGGCATTGTATTTTTTAGCTTGATTTTTATTGGTCCGGGGAAGTATAGCGTGGATAAGAAGTAGGACAAACCTACTTCTTAACTTCTATTTTAAATGTGTTAAAGCCCGGCGTACCATCTGCTGAAACGCCTTGGATAACGCCAATGTAGGTTCCCTCTAAATCTGGAGTGTAAAAACTCAAGCTTTTAGTTTTACCGCCTTCAAGCATAATTGAAGGATTCCAATAGACTGCACTTTTGAAATTTGGCAACGAACTGTTTAATTCAGAGTCAGAATCATAGCGGGTTTCTACAAAGTTCCTCTGAAGCTGTAACCCTTCAAAATCAATTATTATTGCATTAGGATTAAGTTCGAAATTTGAAACGTTAGCTTTTTTACTTAAAAAATGAATTATTCCGTGATAGGTTTGACCATTGTAATAGTACTTTTCTGTGATTAACTCAAGTTTATAGATATCGTCTGTAGATTTAGACATGATTTTTTTAAGATCAAAATATGGAACACCGTCATATAATACCAATGGATTTTCACTTAGGAACTCTTTACCTCCAATAATTTTAAGATTAAACTCCTGTTGTCTTTTAAGAACAGTAACTTCACTAACATACTCTCTTAATACGTCTTCTAATGTATTAAATTTTGTATACTCTGCGAGTATGTATGATTTGTCAGCCTTATTGTAAAACATAGCTGTATCAGCAGTATATGGTGTTTCTTTAAAAGACTTCAGATTATAAAACGTCTCCACTTGTTGCGCAAAATATGGATCCTTAAATAGCTCAGATGAATTAAACTCGAGGAGGGGTAAATTAGATACCATTTGTTCTTTATTCATATTCTGATAAAAAGAACTATAAAGTGAAATCTTAGACGTACTATCCTTAGTAAAATCCGACTGAATTATTATCTCATGAGATCCAGTTAATTTCCCAGGATTAAACAGAAAATTTCCAGAAGAATCTGTAGCCGTATGATAAAAAATGTCAGGCTTACGTGTAGATGTCAAATAGACCGGCAAGCCCTTTTCTGAACTTCCTTTAGAAGAAGTTAAATTTCCAGATATTAGATTACCGTTATATTCAGGTAAGAATTTTAAGATTCCCTCTTTGCTCGTTTTCCAGTTAAATCTACGCCAGCCTTGCGTTAAAAGAAGGTCATCCAAATCTCCAATTTTTGATTCAGACAAATACACTGAGGGATTTTCAATCGTTTCTTTTAACTCCGAAGTAAGATACATGTAAGTAACTATGTCTATTTCTTCAGTTTCAGGCAAGGCATTTAACCTATAAACTGACATAGAAGCATAACTTTTCAGCGATTCGCTTTTCAATCCAATTTGCTCAGGAGTTATAGCAATTTCAACCTTTTTTCTAGGAGCATACAGGTTATTGGCAAAAAGATTAAGGTTTAATCGTTTCGTGATAGGTTTATAAAAGATTCGCTCAGCCACTGGACTTCCTTTACTATCGAAAATTGTAAGTATATGTAGTCCCTCATTTAACTTTTCCTTATCTAATATTAACCTCGTTTTACCTTGGGTCAAATTATTTTCTGAAGCAAACACCACCTTTCTCCCATCATGAACTATTGAATAAACAGTATTAATGTTTGTGTTTGTAGATATAGTAAAATCCCACTGGGTAAGATTATCTTTTAGCATTATCGAGTAACCATTTTTTTCAGTTGAAGGAAGTTCCTTAATAATAATTTCCTTTTCCTTTGAAGTACAAATTAATTTATACTTTTCAGAAGATTTGGGATTCAATACAAATTTACCGATGCCAGAAGTAGTAGTTTTTACTAATGACACAGTGTCGTTCTTATTATCGATTATTGCTCCCGTTACTGCTACACCTTTACCTCCACTGTTTGTTATTTTAAAAGCGACGTTAGCTGACGTATTATCAAGCAAAGCTCCTCCTTCGGGGAAAAAACTTACCTTATATTGCTCTTTACTTTTATTTTTATGAGTTGTGAGATTATTTATATTAAATATATTTAATTTCTGCTCGTAGAAAATATCAGCGCCTCCATTTTTCATAAGATTTGTATATACCCTAAAAAAGTACTGCCCAGTACCTAAAGAGCTTGGCAATCCTAAATATCCGTCACCCATGCCATTTTCTAAAGAAACCATTACTTGTAATTTTGGTTCCAGTTTTTCGGTCAACAACTCTACATAGGCAATCTTACTTATATTACTAAGTAAACCATTTGATGTGTTAAAATTGTAAATTTTGAACCAAATTGTTTCGCTAGTTAGATAGTTAGGTTTATTTAGATGGACGTATACTTTATCGTTATATGCACCTTGTCCTTTAACAAATTGTTGCTTAAGCTTAGGTAGGTACTGTGACCAGGCCAACTGGACAGAAAGCAAAAGAAACACTACTATTTTTATAATATTACGCGTCATTATTTTTGAAAATTTATTGCCAAAAAGCTGGTCTTCTATTTGTTCCTCTAGTAGTACAATCACCGCATTTTCTTGCTGTACTTGAATAACCAATTACAGTTCCGAACGGACTAAAAATCTCTTCCAATGGCACATAGTTTGGATTAGAAAATATGCTAGCCTGATTTGATGGAATAGTATCTGGGGGGGCGCACTCTACTTTAGAATCGACTCTCCAAACTGGTATTTCAGCTTTTGAAATAAAAATTCTCTTGCTCTTAACTTCACCTACACTTATAAATCCTAACACTGGTTCGGAAGGATTTTTAATATTTATTAGGTTTCCTGTCAACTGCGATGGTAAAGCATCGAATATAGTTCCCAAACTTTCGGTATTTCTTCTCAAATTTTCCCAAAAGTCGAATGCATCTCTAGTTAGAACAGATTGCTTGATAAGAATACTATATTTATCAGATAACTTTTCCGAATTGTGTGGAATAAATGTTATGGGTTGTTTATTTATAACATCATTAGAGAGCTTAATAGACGAGCCAAGGACAATATTAGTAGAGTTAGCAGTAGCCCAACATTTGTAAATATCTTCTGTACTTCTGTCACGCAATCTTATGCGACCAGATTCCCAAACAATTGTTGAATTGTATGTTGCATAAAAAATCCAGGTTTCTTCAAAATTCCATCTATAGTAGCGTGAATTGTTAGTGTTATCTCTAGTATTAAGATACACTTGAATTCCATCTGGTTTAGCCTCCCAACTAACATCATCTATTTCCGGTGTAACTCTAGCCTCCAAAAAGTCTGTCAAATATTCAGAACCTTTAGAAATTATTCTTAATCGATATTTTCTAGATGGATCTAAATTGAGTACAGCAGATTCGTAGTCGCCCATGCCTTTTTCAACTAAGGGATATACTTGATTTGTGTTACTCTCAATAGTTATTTTGGCTCCATTTTCGGGAGCCAGGCTACCTTTCTCAGCAACTGGTACTGTCCTACTCAATTTAATTTGCGTACGCACAGCTCCTAGGCTAATCATTCCTTCCACTACTAACAGTTTACTGTTAGTATCCTTAATCTCGGGCGTAAATCTTTCTTTGCACCCAAAAGTTGATAGTAGAATTATTACGAAAAAGTATCTTACAAAGATTTTCATATTAAAATCTGATATTATAATTAACAAATGGAATTGCTGTTGCAAATATTGATAGATTGTAACCATTAATTGCTCCGGCCTCTTGTGTAAAATAAGTAGAAAAAACATTTCTTCTTCCTGTTAAATTATACACCCCAAAGGTCCACGAATTATGTGTCAATTGTTTAAGTTTATGGTTACCTTCAATATTAAATGATGCATCCAGTCTTAAATAATCAGGTATACGATAAGCATTCCTGTCTGAATAATAAACCCTGTCACTTCCGCCATATTGATACTTAGCCACTGGCAATGTAATTGGCCTTCCTGTGCTATAAGTAAAATTAAGAGAAAAATGATAACGCTGCTTTATTTTATAATTTCCTGTAAAATTAAATGAATGAGGTTTATCATAATTTGCAGGATAATATTCTCCATTATTCACTAATGGACCTACGTTTACATCATCCATTTTTAGTAAAATACGTGAGTAAGCGTAGCTCAACCAACCATTTAGTTTACCAGTGTTCTTCTTAACAAAAAACTCTATTCCATACGCTTTACCCCTAGTATTAATAACATCCTGTTCTATATTGTGATTCAGCACCAAATTGGCACCACTTTTATAGTCAAGAAAATCTTCTAATCGTTTATAATAGCCTTCTACAGACGTTTCAATTGTTTGTGCCGCAAAGTTTTTATAAAGCCCTAAAGAAACTTGTGATCCTTTTTGTGGACGAATGTTCGGATCGCTTAATTTCCAAACGTCAGTTGGAGATATTGCAGTAGTATTAGATAGTAAGTGAATGTACTGTCTTAAAGTATTATAGGAAGCCTTAACTGACAAATCGTTTGTTATAATGTATCTACTTGATATCCTTATTTCCGGAGCGTGATAAGTTTTTATAATTTCATTACTTTTATGATCTATAATATCCGTTATATTAACATCTGCTTTAGGTACATTATCGGCATAATACGCCATTCTTCTAGGGCCAAGAGCATTAAAAACGGAATACCTTAAACCAAGGTTTAAAGATAATTTTTCTGAAACTTTAAATTCGTCTCCAAAAAATATCGCTGTTTCTAATGCCTTTTCCTTTTGCACTATATCTGTTGCCACTAAAGACTGGGCCCCTAAAGGCAGGAATGTGCCAGGTGCTAAACTATAGTGTGTAGACGAAAGACCAAAATTAAATATATGTGAGTCGTTAAAAACATACTTAAAATCGCCCCTTACATTTACTTGATTAATACTAAAATCCAACGAATAGGCATTCACCGGGTTTTGGTCACTTTTTATATCGTATTCATAATTATCAACAGCTGTTTTAAAAACACCATTTAGCTTAGCACTAAATATCTTCTTCCACTCCAAAGAAGCATTTCTATTGCTATAGTTATAACTAGTGTCAGAACTTAATTTAAAGTTATCTTTACTGTGATAGGCGGTTAAGTTTATTTCATTGTTCTTGTTAACAGTATGGCTAACGCCTAAATTGAAATCATAAAATGACGCTTTACTGTTTTTATATTCATCTGGAAGCAAATCTAAAAGCCAGTTAGAATAAGTTGCCCTGCCTCCAAATATAAACGATGTATTGCCGCTATCTATCGGCGCTTCTATGTTGAAGCGGCTTGTGATCATCCCTATACCGGCAGAACCTTTCAATTTAGATTTATCTCCCTGTCGGTTTTGCACTTCCAGTACCGACGATAAACGTCCACCAAACTTCTCTGGGATAGTGCTTTTGTATAATTGCACTTCTTTTACTATATCTGGATTAAAAGCTGAGAAAAAGCCAAAAAAATGTGAGGGATTATATATTGTTGAATTATCTAAAAGAACTAAATTTTGATCTGCTGATCCTCCCCTTACATTAAAGCCAGTACTTGCCTCGCCAACAGATTGTACCCCAGGTAATGTTAGTACTACCCTTAACACATCTGGTTCACCAAACACCGCTGGTACCTGCTTAATATTTGCTATGCTAAGCTTATTTACTCCCATCTCCAGATTCTTCAGCGTAGATCCCCTTTGAGATAAAATTCTAACTTCTCGCAGAAGCTCAACATTTTGCCTAATTTCAATATTCAACCGTCCATCTGCGTAAAGCATCACCTGTCTTCTTGCTGTCTTATATTCATGCGCAGAGATATCAATATAATTCAAACCAAGTGGCAAAGTTATCGAATAGAGTCCTTCATTATTTGAACTTACAACTACTTTTCCGTTCGCAGAGGAAATCCTTGCATTGGGAACTACAGCCTTAGTAATTTCATCTATCAAATAACCAAAAATTGTAGCAGTACCGTTCTTAACATAACTGTTGCGTAAGCCCACTTCATATAATTTATTAAAAACCTTGGCGCCATCAGTTGATTCTGTAGTAGACCTAACGTCGTTATCATTTTTTGTATAATCTAATACATTAGCTGCGTATGGTTCAATTTTAACATCTTTGGTTACAAATATCTCTCCACCATACTCCGTATAGTAAATTTCAGACTGGTTCAATACAGCTGCAAGAATTTGTGAAATGGAGTTGTCTTGAAAAGTTTTTGTTACAGTTATACCATTTAAATCTTCCGATCTATAAAAAATTCTAACGCCAGATTTACTCTCTAACTCTTTAAGAACTACAGTTATTGGGGTATCGTTAAAACTAACGCTAAGTTTCTTTGTCAAATCTTGAGCGAATAGAAGTATTGGAAGCGCAACCAACAATGTTGTAACGCAATACTTTAACCTTAAGTTAATTAGACAAACTATCATAAAATTTGCTTAAATTATTGAGCGTTGAAACTGGGTCTTTTTTGAAATTAAGATTATTTTGTTTAGCATATTTTCTCAATTCAGATTTATTAGATGGGAACAATTTAGTGAATGAGCTTTCGCGGCTAATTTTATGAAGTTGACCTTCCTTAGTTAAAACAAAGTATTCTGTTTTCAAAGGAAATTCTTTTCTAGCGCCATATGTATCTATTATCTCTTTTACTTGCTTTTTTTGTTTTACCAAGACTTGAATGGTGCCACTATAAGTTTGCTCGTAAAAACCTAAATTTACTGGCTCTCCACTATCATTTCTTAGTTTAAGGTTTACAAACTTCTTATTCTGAAGCTTAAATGATGCCACTCTGCTTGTAATTAGACTAAATTCTGCATAACCTTTTGGCAGAATGCTCACTAGTATTTCCTGTGCCATATCGTACATCAAAGGCACATCAGAAAAATGAAAGCCATCATAATCAACTTCTCCCTTTACGAACTCTATCTTATCACCTAGGTAGGGGTTACCTATCAATTTTCCTCCAAATCCAATATAAGATGGTCCATTGTAAAGTCTGATTTGCGGAGACATACGGTTGTTAAACTCTGTAATCAATTTTGCTTCAGCGGTATCGATTACATTCTGAGCCATTGTCGATCCGGCTTTTAAGAATAGTAATAAAAATAGACTTATAAACTTCATTAGGCTAAAAACCGTTTTTTATTTGTTTATATAAAGACTGTGTAGACTAAATAATTAGTCAAGAAAAAACCCAATTGCAAAAAGCAATTGGGATTTTTCTTAATTATGAAGTATACGAGTATACTAAGGGTTTTGTGGTCCAATATTAGGATTATTATCTATTTCAGACCTAGGGATCAAGAATAAAAATCTATTATCGCCAGCCGGTATAAACATCACGTTATTAACAGACGTTGCTACATAGTTAGGCACTGCATTACGATCTAAAGGCAAATGCAATCTCTTCAAATCCAAATACCTAAATCCTTCGCCCCAAAGCTCTACCCTACGATTAACCATAATTTCATCAATCAAAGCTTGTCCAGAATTAGTAGACAATACCGCGGTAAGATCTCTTTTACTAACTAAAGCGAATAATGCAGTTCTAGCAGCAGCATCTTGACCACCTGTTCTTGCATACGCCTCAGCTAAAATTAGGTGCATTTCTGCACTTCTCATCCAAGGCACATCGCCTAAAGATGGATCTCCAACAGCTTTAACAGAGAATTTTCTACTCATGTAAGGGGTTCTAACAAATGCTGTAGTTGGAAGCGGAAAATTAGCTGCAGTTGGCGCAGGTTCCCACATTTTCTTTCTTACATCATTAGCTCCAATCAAATTATATAGTGCAGAGTTGATCCTTTTTGGAGTACCACGCTGATAGGTAGTATTTGCATTGTAAGCAATTTGAGCATAAAATGATCCAAAAGTATCACCTTGTTCAGTTGTAGGATTAGCACCCCACATATATTCAGAAAGTGCAATATTGTTGAAACCTGTTTGATAATCTGCTTGACTCATTAGAGGATAAGCATTACCATCTACCACTTCTTTTGCATATTTGATTGCGTTAGGATAATCTTGCATTGTTAAAGCAACTCTAGCTCTTAAGCCTTTTGATACCCATACATTAATGTGGGTTTTATTAGGAACTGCAGTTACATTTAATGCAATAGCTTCATCTAAATCTTTCACAATTTGCGTGTACACCGTCTCTACACTTACCCTAGGCATTCTAGAATCTGTTGGCAATAAAGGCAATGGCACAGCCAATTGATTGTTTGGCTTTGCAGCAGCGTCATAACGTGTCCCATAAAACTGTACTAAGTAAGAATAAGAATATGCTCTAAGCGTTAACGCTTCGGCTTTAATTCGGTTTCTTTCCGCTTGAGTACCTTCAGCAGCATCAATGTTTGCAATGATATAGTTTGCATTACCTATCATACGGAAAAACGTACGGTAGTAATATTGGTTACTTCCGGCATTGTCTGTTCTGGGAGCTAAGTAGTTACCTTCTCCCGTTGAAGTAAACCAAGTGGCATTAGCTTGATGCAAGTCTTCGCCCATGTGGTCAATTCCCAGTAAGATACCGCCCACCCCAGGTTTACCCTGCACATTACTGCTGGTAGCAGTTGTTCTTTCAAACATATATCTATAGATACCATTTAATGCCACACTTGCATTCGCAGTAGAAGTAAAAATTGCGGTGTTATCTACCTGATCTGTTGGTGCTGTTTGTAGATAATCTTTCTTGCAACCAGACATTGCAAGTAAAGAACTAGCTAACATAGCACTGTATAATATTTTTTTCATATCTCTTGATATTTAAATATAAAAATTAAAATGATGCGTTAAGACCTACACTTAAAATTCTCGCTTGAGGGAAAACCGTAGAGTTATTTCCATCAAATGACTCTGTTGGGTTCAAACCTTTTCTCTTAGAGAACAAATGTAAATTTTCACCAGTTACAAACAATCTAGCGCTCTTTACATCTACTTTACCCAACCATGCCTTAGGTAAGTTATACGCTAAATTGATGTTACGTATAGCTAAATAAGAACCATCTATTAACCAACGTGTAGAAGCGGCATTGATGTTATTAGTGTTACCAATATCATATCTAGGAATGCTGCTTCCAGTATTTGTCTGTGTCCAAGCGCTCTGTAAATCTTTATGTAATGCTCCGCCATAAGATGCACCGCCCATTAAGCCTGCATAATTTCCATCATAAAATTTACCACCTATTTGATAGTTCAATAAAACAGATAATGAGAAATCTTTATAGCTAAAAGTGTTGTTTAACGAACCAATCATATCTGGAATTGCACTACCAGATCTAGCAAATAAAGCGTTCGACTGTACAGTTACGTACTCTACACCATTAATTGTTCTTTTCGCAGATGCAGCAATAGTAGTAGTATAATCAGGCACATAAAGTGCTGAACCATCTGAAGGATCAACTCCTGCATATTGTCTTAACCAAAACTGATAATAATCGTAACCCGCTTCTCGTCTCTTGTTACCACTAATGATTTGAGGTGTTTCAGCTGGCAATTTTGTTACTCTATTTTTAAGGAACGTAGCATTGGTTACCGCTGTCCATTTAAAATCAGCTGTTCTTACGATATCACCTCCCAACATAACCTCAAAACCTTGGTTATACATTGAACCAACGTTCTGTCTAATTGATGTTACAGGATCTGAAATTGGTTGTGGAACACTAAACAATAGGTCATTTACATTCTTTCTGAAGAACTCGACCTCACCAAATAACCTATTTTTAAATAATGAGTAATTCAAACCAACGTTCAGTGTATTTTGAGACTCCCATTTAAGTTCTGGGTTGGCAGCACTAGCTAATAAGGCACCAGGCTCTACACCACTATTCCAGCCCAACTCATAGAATGCTCTATCTAAGTAATAACCATCTAACAAGTTATTACCTACTTCACCATAAGAAGCTTTTAGTCTTAAATCATCTAACCATTTAACACCTTGGAAGAAATCTTTGTTAACAGCCCAACTAGCGCCTAACGAATAGAAAGTTCCCCATCTTGCATCTTTTGCAAACCTAGAAGAGCCATCAGTTCTTAGTGAAGCATCAAAGAAATACTTACCTTTAAAGTTGTAAGCAAATTTTGAGAAATAAGACTCAATTCTATCATTGTCCGCTTGACCGCTAGAAGAATTGTTATTTACAAAGTTTGCAAACTCAGTATTCCCCTCTAAATTCAATTGCGTCCTGCTAGCACTAAAAATCCTATAACCATAGTCATAATTCTCGTGACCTACTAAAGCAGAAAACGTGTGGTCTTGAATCTGCTTGTCGTAAGTTAAGATTTGGTTAAAAGTATAACTGGTAATTGTTGAGTTATTTTGCGACTTGTAACCTTTTTGCGTTTGTCCATCACCCACTGTAGGATTCCAATAAACATTGTTATTGTTATTCCTAATATCAATACTAATTGAAGGTGTGAATTTAAAATCTTTCAAAAATTTCACTTCTACGAAAGATCTAGCACCTAATTGATTTCTTCTAGAAATATTTTGGTTCAAAAGGGTTTCATACAATACATGTCTACCTGGTGAAGCACCTTGAGGACGAGTAAGTGCACCTGGGTGCAATCCATAATCATACCATTGTGCATTAGTCAAATTATTGAAGATTGGTTGACCCGCGGCATCGAAAGCTCGTACTGGATAGATTGGTCCCATACCTCTTGCAAAACTAAAAACGTTTACGAAACTCGCTCCGTTACCAGTAGCAGCATCACTAGCGTTGTTTACATTAGAAAATACACCCGATAAGTTTAAGCCAGATCTTAACCAAGGCTTAATCTGAGCATTTACGTTCATTCTCGCATTAAATCTTTTAAAATCAGATCCAATAATGAAGCCCTGATCATTTAAATAACCTAAAGACACATAATAATCTGATTTGTCATTACGACCAGATAAACTCACGTTAGCATCTGTACGCTTACCAGCTCTAGTCATTGGCTCATACCAATCGAAATCATTATACAATAATGTTGCAGCAGGGTTTAACTTACCATCTGTACCCACTAATTGAGCACCAGGCACATTGAATGGATTATAAACCAAGTTAGTGTAAACATCTGCAGAAGCCTTAGTAGCAGCTGCTGCTTCTGAAAGAGCTGGAGACGCAGTATACATTAAGTTATTTTTAATACCCTGCCATACCAATGGATAATACTCATAAGCGTTTACCCTATCGTATTCAGGAATACCCCTTTCCGAATAACCTTGCACAATGTTCGCCGACAATTGAGGTTGAGCAGACTTACCTTTCTTAGTAGTAATGATTACCACACCATTTGCTCCCCTAGAACCATATAAAGCTGAAGAAGAAGCATCTTTTAACACAGACACGCTTTCGATATCGTTTGAGTTAATATCACCAATACTACCATCGTAAACGGATCCATCTAATACGTATAAAGGACTGCTAGATGCAGAGAAAGATCCGAAGCCTCTAATTCTTACACCCGCAGATGCTCCTGGCTGACCATTAGATGATAACACAGTGATACCTGGCGCAGCACCTTGTAAAGCTGCGGTTACGTTAGTAATAGGTCTATTTTCTAGATCAGCTGCACTAATAGATGAAACGGAACCAGTAATAGCTTCTTTCTTTTGCGTTCCGTACGCAACAACAACCACTTCTGATAAACTTTTTGCATCAGTAGTAAGTGAAGCATTCACCACATTACTAGCTCCAATTGCGGCATCCGAAGTAGCAAAGCCGATAGAACTGAATTCTAGTACTTTCGCTGACGCTGGAACAGACAAAGAGAATCTACCTGTCGAACCGGTAGACACTCCAATATTAGTTCCTTTTACCTTAACACTTACGCCCGGCAAAGGCAAACCATCTTCTTTTGAAGTAACTGTCCCCGTGATTGTCCTATTTTGCGCTATAGCTGCTGTGGCTACGAATAGCAAAATGAACAAACTTTGTAGAAGTTTTTTCATAAATTAATAAAATT
>NZ_JAVHXT010000014.1:56282-119778 GCF_031119335.1 Pedobacter sp. | reverse complement strand
AACCCCTGTTTCCAGAATGAAAATCTGGCGTCCTAACCCCTAGACGAACGGGCCATTTTAATAGTATTTCGACCGAATGGTCTGCAAAGGTAGGAGTTTGGCACATTTTCTCCAAAATAAATTTTGAAATCTTCGTGTTTTATCTTTGAGAATTACCTAGGGTTGTCATTCATAGGTATATCAATAACCTAGCTATAACCGACTTAACACTAAGACAGCCCTAGAAATAAAAAAGACCGAAGTTAATCGGCCTTTTTCACTCAGCTATTAATCTAATAGTTGTTGTATTTTATTGTACAACGTTTCAACTTTTAAGTTAGTTGCAATAATCTTGCCCTTGCCGTCTATCAAAATATTTTGAGGAATGGCACGAATACTGTAAAGTACAGCTGCGGGTTCTTCCCAGCCTTTTAAGGTAGAAACATGGTGCCAAGGCATTCCATCCGCTTCAATTGCCGCTTTCCATTGGCTGCCATCTTTATCTAGAGAAACGCTCAACACGGTAAACCCTTTATCTTTAAAAGCGTTGTAGGCTTTCACAACATTAGGATTTTCTTTTCTGCACGGAGCGCACCAGCTTGCCCAAAAATCAACTAAAGTATATTTGTTTTTGGTGATTATTTCCCTTAAAGTCAATGAATTTCCTTCAGGTGTGGTGGAAACAAAATCTTTAAATACTTCTCCATCTAATTTCCCTTTTGCAGCAAGCAATCTATTTTCGAGTTGCTTTCCTAACTGCGTTTGCTGCAACTCGGTAGTTAGCTTAGAGAAAAAAGGATAGGTTGTTTCGTAATTGGTGATGCTTGCCGGCGAAATTTTGTCTAAGTGAAAGAGCGACACATAAGATGATGGGTTATCAGTAACAAACTGATGTATAATTTGCCTCTTTTTCTGATTGTATTGGTCGAGACCTTTCATTAAGCTAGTTAGATAAGCTTTCTTTTCAGCTCCTTCTGGCATTTTTTGAAAGGCAGCAAATCCGTCAAAAATAGGTTGATCCAACGGTCTGATTATCTTGGCTAAACGTTCGTGGTCGTCGGTTAGCGCTGTTCCGTTAACGTTAGCGTATCTAATGGAATCTTTCGCTATTAATTTTATAGTCCCATTAGCGAGAAATATATCAATTTGATCCCCCGTTTTTTCATTATCAAGACTGATCTTTCCAAGAGTAGGTGCAACCAGGTCTCCTTTAAGTACAAATTGACCGTTTTTTATTTGTGTACTGTCGATCTTTTTACTGCTTCCATTTTGGTAATAGATTTTAACAAAATTGCCGTTGTGTTTTTTATGAAGCTTACCCTCTATAGCGAAGTTTTTATCTTGAGAAAATCCTACCAGTGGAAGCAGACAGATTGCCAAAATATAATTTATTGATGTTTTAATTTTCATATCTTTTTAGTTTACGGCTCTCCAATTAACATCTTTAACTTTAATCAAATTATTCCAAGTACTATTTGGCTGAGGCAGCAACTCTACCACATTTGGGTTGGTGCCTACTCTAAAACGTTGCAATTTGCCTTTGGTAGCACTATTGTACGTTGCAATATATAGGCTATTGGTAGGTTGGTCTATTTGCGTATCAAATTTCAGCATGCTAATCTCATCTGCCCCTAACTCTGGGAATTGATAAATTCTTTCATTGTTAACGTTGTAGTCATAAGCGTATAGTTTATTTCCTACCGCATAAAAAACCACAGTTCTGTTTGAGGAAAATGCATAGAAATTCGCTTTATCGAAATCAGTAGCGATAGGTTTTACGGCATAATAAGCTCTTTTGGCAGGAGTAGCACCGCTTGCGTAGAATTTATAGATATGATGTGCACCATTCGCATCTTTCATGATTGAAAATGAATTTCCGTTAGTAGAACCGCCATCTGTGTTGCGTGTGTTTTCTGCATAAACCAAAGTACGACCCGCAGGTTGGTTCCAAGGGAAAGCATCTGTTGGAGTATCGCTGATGGTTGATGAGGCAAGTGCTGTAAAACTAGAATAATTTAGGAAGCGATTGTACCTCGTATCATACCAAACTAGTGAGGACATGTTGTTTATAGCATGTAGCGCATAAGGAGCTGCAGGAAGTCGTTCTGCCTGATTTGTAGCTACCCTATTAATCGGATTATTAAAAAAATCGCCGCCCAAAACTATAGGAAAGCTAGCAAAAACATCGCCGCCTACAGTAATCATTGCTCTATATAGCGTACTTCCTATTGCGCCTGCCGCAGTTCTAATTTGTGGCGCCAAAGCAACCGGGTGTAGCGTAGCCGGATCAAGAGATTCGGAAACGTAAAGCAATCTATTAAAGTTGTTATTTACAGTGCCAGTTAATGTTGCTCTATCTAAATAATAAGATCCGCTTTTTGTGAATGCCCAAAGCTTAATGTAAGCTTCGGTGCCTCCTGTATGTACCAAGCTTATAGGGTCTTTTAAAGGAGGTAAACCGCTAGTAGATAAAATGTTCTTAACAAGTACAGTATCCCTGATCATCGTTAACATTTCTGCCTCAGCAAAACCTTGATCATTTTCTCCCATCAATAACAAACCTCTTGAAAACGCTGTATTCACCGTTACTGTAGTGTTGGCAATAGCGGTAATACCAGTCTTTTTTTCGGTTACCCTATAATAAAGCGGGTACTGAACTGGGTTTAGACGCACGGCATATTCCAAATTTCTGGAACGGCCTATGGTATCGAGAACATTTGAGCCTATGCGAATGATCCAAAAGTAGTTATATTTTGAGGTGTCTGCATCGTCCATGCTAGCCGTAATATTTGGTGTTATGCGAAGTGTATCAATACCTGTACGCACAACGTAATTACTCTGGATGCTTGTAATGTTTAGCTCATTAATTGGTTGGTAATCGTAGTTCCCTAGATCCTTGCTACAGGAACCAGTAAATATCATTACGATGAAGATAATGGTATAGTGATAGATTTTCATCTTTTAAATTTTAGTCTTAGTTTCAAAAATAAGTCTGTATATTTTTTTATCGCCTTGCAAATAATTTTAATGCTAGTTACGCAGTTAGGGTGTACGAACCCAAGGCACACCAATATTGGAAGTCCAAGGCACTCCCTCTACCCACATCAGTCTACCATCTTTTTCAAGTATTGGCGTTTTTGCATCAAACAATGCCTTTAAAATAGCCGCCGCATCTCTTGATAGCAGGATAGACCTTACTATCGGCATTGTTGCGTCACTAGAAAAATCTTCGTAGGTAACACCACAATTCGCAATAAAGAACTCCATTTTTTCGCGAGAGAACGCCCCAAACACGCCACCTTCTCTATTTCCTGCTTGTATAGAACCTCGCCATATTGCAGGCTGTACCATAATATCATTAATTCGTAGCGTGTGTAAGCTAGCATCAAATTTAGGTACTACTGTGCCGCCGTTTAACGAAGGGATTGCATCCCACTCGGGAAACGATAATGAAAGTTGATCTGTCGGAATTAATTTAAGCCCAAGTGTAACAGGTGTTATCTCTAAATCTGGCGTACGTTTTAATTTAATTTTGATAATGGTTGATATGGCCCCTTTGGGTATAATCCATTCCTCTTTGATGGGTTCGTAATGCTGGTTAGGTAGCGCCGTTGTAGAGTCTTGGTTTATGGCAACCTTAAATGTTCTGTCGTAATCTTTGGTTGGTCCGGTAATAGCCACCTTTATTGGCAGTTCTATGTCAGGAGCGCCAATACGTACAAATTCTACATCAGAAAACGGCTGATATGGCCATCTATTTGCTGCCGCTGTAGAGGTACCATGTTGCACAGCAAAGTAAACGCCTTCGCGTCCCTCATATTCCATCATCTCTTTCTTACAAGCTGTTAAGCTGATAAACAGGTTTAAAAACAGCACATATATGATTAGTCTTTTCATGTGATTATGTTTTGTTAGTTTCTTTGTGAAATTTCGCTATCTGGAAGCGGTACTACGTAATTATTTAAAACCATCGTTTTTTCGCCGTTAAGCACTGCGTGGTTAGGAATATTTTGGAAAGAATTTCTTTTATAGAAATAGAATAACTGGCCTTCTCCCAAAAATTCTCGTCGGTACTCCTTGCCTAACTCTGTAATTAAATTGGTAGCCGTTGGAGTAAGATTGAACGTATTGCGTGCAGTGCGGAGTTTGTTTAAATAGGTAGTGCCTGTAGCCAAATCTGGATGACATTCTGCAGCAATTAATAGTGCTTCAGACAACTTAATTAATGGTATCATGTAACGTCCAGGTCCATCAACTACATCGGCATACTTAGTGTTAGTAAGCGCTGTAACGGTTCCTGAAGAAGCATTTTGCCAAACTCTACGACGATAATCATTGCCATCATCATAAGTTGCTTGCACCCTGGTAAAATCTGTACCCGTGTGGAATGATAATTTGCTAGTTACTTGTAGATTAACATCAAAAAGCCTATTGTACATTTGTAAACGGTTAATGTCATACAACGAGAACATTACTTCGGTAGAAAAAACACGGTCTGGACGCTCAGCATGAGTTGCATTGGCCTGTGTAACATACGGGAATACTGTTTTAGTAGGTGTTTGTACCTCATTAAGTAATTCTTCCGCATGCAATAGGGCATCTACTTTGTTTCCCTGCCATAAGTACGCCCTTGCCAGCAATAATTTAGTAGCATAATAATTTAAGCGGTATTGACGGTAATGTAAATCATTTCCTCCAACAGGATTGGCGCTATTACGAACACCCTCCGTACGTATCGGATCTGTATCTGCCATTAATAATAAGGCACTTTTTAAATCGGCCGTTACTTGTTGCATACCTTGTTCGGCACTAACAATAGGCGCAATCTCAAAACCACTTTTGCTTACATACGGAATGGCTGGTAACGTGCGACCTGTAGAATAAATAGGTCCAAACAAACGAAGCATATCTAAATGTAACATGGCTCTAAGTGCAAGTGCTTCGCCTTTAATGATGCCATGATATGGTTGCGGAAGCGCCTGGCTAGGTCCATCTCCGCATTTCTCTATGATGACGTTGCAGTTGGCAATTAGCTCGTATGCTTTTTTCCATGCCCCATCAAATACTCTTCTAACCCCTTCATCGGTATATGCAAAAGTAGTTCGTTGTAGAAAAACGTGTTGTGTATTGGTCATAAAATAGTATTGACCCAACACATCTACTGTAGCGGCTGTCATTTCTTGCCCATACAATGCTCTGTTGGTCATTTCAACATATACACCATTCAACGCTTTTAAATATCCTTCCTTGTTTACAAAAAGTTGATCTTCTCCAAGTCTATCTACTGGTTTAACCTCTACCCATTTGCTGCAAGAAAAAGAGAGCAGGGTTAGTAGGAGGCAAAGTAATTTATATTTTGTCTTCATGTTTTTTAACTTTTTAATTAGAACCTAACCGCTGCCGAAAATGATACAGAACGGGCAAATGGATAATCTATACCACGTTCGTTTGTTATCGTAGAGATATTAAAAATATCATTCATATAAGCTCTAAACGTAATAGATGAGGCACGTACCGCCTTTAGCCAAGCAGCTTTGCTAGTTTCGTATCCTACTGATATTGATTCGCCGATAATCGTATTATTGTCTGCCACAAATCGAGAGGAGATAGGTGTAAACTCAGTACGTGAAATGGCCTTGAAACGGGCATTATCTCCTGGTTTTTGCCAACGGTCGTATAAAGCACGTCTATCTTGGTTTAATGCAACGCCTCTAAGAGATATATTCTCTACTTTGTCATAAAGTGCAGTCATAAAAGTTTGGCCACCAATGCGGTAGCGTAAATTAACAGAGGCCATAAAACCTTTGTACATAAAGCTCGAACCAATAATGCCCTCTAGTTTAGGCTCGCTATTACCTACCACCACTTCGTCTTGATAGTTGTGTACGAAGGTTTGCTCATTGTTTCTGTTTAAAAACACTTCGCGACCGGTAGCTGGATCTATGCCTAGAGAACGTACTGCCCATAAATCAGAAGGACTGCCGCCATCATAGTAACGCACTAAGTTTCTGCTTCTGTTGTTCTCGTTAAAGCTATTTAGTTGATTGCCCATGTTTTCGTAACGGGATCTTAATTGGCGCATATTCATGTTTACTCTCCAATTAAAATTATTACGTCTAATTAGGTTGTAGTCTGCTACTATGGTGAAACCCTTTGTTACTTGTCCACCAATGTTTTGTGCCACTCGCTCTACACCTGTAGACGAAGGAAGTGTTGCAAAAACGAGCAAAGGGTCTGTGTTTTTGACAAAATAATCAGCGTTAATTCTTAACCTATTGTCTAGAGTTATTAGATCTAGACCGATGTTTCTATCTAACGTAGTTTGCCATTTTAGATTTCTATTTCCAATATTGCTGATGATGGTACTTGCACCAAAAGGGTTTCGGTTTTCGTTATTGTAACGATAAATCCGCATCGAGATATAATCATCGAAATTTTGGTTTCCAGGATTACCTACCGAGCCACGCAAACGAAGTTGATTTATCCCTTTGAGATTATCTTTAATCCAGGTTTCTTTATGGATATTCCAACCTAAACCTACAGACCAAATGGTAGAAAATTGCCTGTCGGAACCATAAATTGAGGAACCATCTAGCCTCATGGTAAAATCTACCAAATAGCGCTGGTCATAAGCATATCCACTATTGATAAAGAAGCTGGCGCCTCTTCGAATTGATTCTGTATAATCTGCACGTCTGCCCGTAGCGTAGCCCAACGCAAAATTCGGATTTGCAAATTCATCGTCAACAAAACCCTGTGTTTGAAATGCACTTCTATGACGGGTGTTTTGCTCCATACGCATACCTGCGACAGCATTTACCATGTGTTTTGCCGAAAAAAGTTTTCCAAAAGTCAAACTGAAATCGCCATCTAGGTTAACATTTTTGCCATTAGCCTCATTATATAAGCCTTTTTCCAATGGGTCTGTTTCTTCGAACTCGCTATTAAATGGCGAACGAAATAATTCTTCGCTAGAAGATATACTGCGTATACCAAAACGACCTCTAGCACGCAGCGATTCTAAAATTCGCCATTCCATCTCCAAATTGTTGGTAAAGCCCCAAGATCTTTGCGAATTGATGTTCAGGTTGCCTTGATCATACATTGGGCTAAAAATAGGATCAAGATCGGCAATGCCTGTAGTGCTAAAATCTTCCAAAATCTTGACTACATTGCCAAACTCATCGTATTTTCTGAAATATGGATTTGCCCTAGAGAAACTTGCAAAGGTTTGGGTTTCCTTATTGGCTTTCACATCATCAATACTCAAAGAGTTATTTACCGATAGCTTACCTTTTCTGTATAATAAACGGATGTTACCATTGGTTGCCTGTCTGTCAGATCCATGCATTACACCATTAGTTAAACCATAATTAAAAGATGCACTGTAGCGTAGATTTGCGTCACCACCTTCGGCAAAAAGTGTATGTCTTTGCGTTAAAGCTGTACGCAAGGGTTCGTTTGCCCAATACGTATTTACACCTCTATTTACTTCTTTTAGACGAGAAAAATATTGAGCCTCATTTTGCAAGTTGGCGCCTACAATGATATTCCCGTCGGCATTTAGGTTTCCATAAAAGCCAGATAACAACTCAAATTGCAGTTTTTCTTCTGCATTCATCAAATTATAATCCGTAAGGTCGGCAAAGCTAACCGTAGAATTTAGATTATAGTTAATCCTTAGCTGTCCGGCTACAGGCCTTTTTGTTTCTACTACAATTACACCGTTTGCAGCTTTTGATCCGTAAATGGCAGTAGCCGACGCATCTTTTAAAACAGTAATGCTTGCAACCCTATCCATACTCAAATCGCTGATAATAGCTAATGTGCTTTCAAAGCCATCTAAAATAAACAAGGGCTGATTTGGATTGGAGCTAAATTCGTCTGTTAAGCCAATCACACTGCTTTTTCCCCTTACCTCAACATCTGGAAAACGGTTGGGGTCGGAGCCGAATAAATTATTGTCTATGATGGCGAAAGATGGGTCTAGCGTTTTTAAACTCTGCAGAATGCCTTGGTTACCTACAACTTGTAAATCTCTGGTTGTATAAACTGCAGAAGAACCCGTATGGATTTCTCTATCACGTTGGTAAATTCCCGTTACCACAATTTCGTTAATTACGCTTTCCTCAGATTTAAGAGCTACGTCTAGTTTAGGTTGTTTTAGGTAACTAATTTCCTGCGCTTTCATTCCAATGTAGCTAAAAACTATCACCGGATTTTCTTTATTGCTAGGTATACTTAGTTGATATTGACCTTTCGCATTGGTTTGCGTTCTAAAAGAGGTGCCTCTTAGACTAACATTTACGCCTTCTAGGGGCTGCTTTGTTTCTGAGTTCGTAACCGTTCCAGTAATGGTAAACTGCTGTACACTTGTAGACTGAGTTGGGTTGGGTAACGTTTTAGGAACTGCACTTGTAAGTGATATGGTTTTATCTTCTATGGTAAAACCTATGCCTTGCCCTTGTGTTACCTGCTCCATAAATTGAGCTAACGACATATTTTTTACGTCGATAGTAATAGGATTGGCAGCCTCAAGTAACTTTTTTGTGCCGAACACCGTATATCCGGTTTGTTTTCTAATAGCATCCATCACATTAGAAAAAGAAATATCTTTTCCTTTGAGCGTGACTTGTTGGGAGTAGCTGGAAGCGCTTACGGTCATAATTCCAGCTAAAAGAATGAACATGATGATCTTCATCACTCTTGATAAGTAATTTTTATTCATTAATTTTAGTTTGTTGGTTAGTTCAATTGTGCTTTAAGAGGAGCTACTATGGCTAGCCGATATTTTAGTGGGGAAGGATGCCAGTCCTTTCCCATTTTTCGTTACCATAGTTTTTAGGTTAGATTGTGTTTACTTCATGGTTGGTTTTTTAGGGTTAAATGTTGTTTTATTTTTTTCCTTTGATAATCAATTTTCTACTGCGAACATCTAAGTGGTAGTCTATCTCTGCTACTTCTAAAAGGCGTAACACAAGGTGGATATTTTGGTTACGGAAAGCATCTCCAATTAATTCTTCGTTGGGAATGGTCTTTTCATATATAATATCTAAATTATACCATCTGCCAATTTCCTGCAGCGTTTCTTTGAGTGTTTTGCCATCGAAACTAAATTTGCCTTGTTGCCAGGCAATGTAGTGCTCGCTCGCTACTTCTCTTATGGTTGTCTTGTTGTTTAATGTTATAGCTTGTTCGTTTGGCTTTAGCATAAACCTGCCATTTGCATTAGCTACAGCTACCTTGCCCTCAACTAAGGTGGTTCTCGCATCTAATTGGTCTTCGTAACAGCTCATGTTAAATTTAGTGCCCAATACCTCTACCAGCTGCTGGCGGCTCTGTACCTTAAATGGAATTTTAGATCCATCGGCCTTATAAGCTGCTTTAACTTCAAAGTATGCCTCGCCCTCAAGTTCAACCACACGTTGTTCGGCAGCAAAAGTAGATGGGTATTTGAGTGTAGATTGGGCGTTTAGCCATGCTTGTGTGCCATCTGGAAGTGTCACTTTATAAGTGCCTCCTCTTGGCGTGCGTAGTGTGAAAACTTGTGTAGTTAATTCTGGATTTATATCTCCAATCGATTCTCCATCTGCGTAGGTTACTGCTTTATTTGAAATAATACCAGCTTGGTTGTTGCTAAGCACAATTTCTCTCCCATCTTCTAAAACTAAAGTAGCCTTGTTACCTCCTGGCACAATTTGTTGTTGGGCAAGATTTTGTTGCTCAGTTGACTTTCTGTTACTTAAGATGGCCCAAGTACCTAAAGTTAATAGCAATATTGCAGCTGCAGCAGAAATCCACGATGATCTATGAAGACGTTTTACAGAGATTTCAGATGGTTCTTCTTTTATCTTTTGTGAAATAACTTCCATCATCCGCGACTTTACAGAAGCTGCGGAGTCTGATTCTGTAACAATCGTAACTTGTTCATCATTGTGGCTGTTGTACCAATCCGTCAGTGTTTTTAGTTCATCAGTACTAATACTGCCTTGGTTAAATTTATAAGCCAAACGCTCAATAAGCTCGTAATTTTTAGACATATTTATGCTTTTCTATTTACATAGACAGCAAAAATGTGAGTAGGGGTGGGTGTTGATGTGTTTTATTTGAAATTTCTCACTCTAAGTTCGAAACATACAACAAAAAGTATTGTACTTTATCGGGTTATAGAACAACCTTCCTCCTCTGCAGTCATGAACTAGCGGTTCTAAATCAGCAGAATAAAAAAACAACCGTCATGAATATTCGTTAATTTAGCTGTACCAATAAAAAATCACTCATGCCAAAAATTGCCATTATATCCGCCAGCGTTAGAAAAGGACGCAAAAGCCATAGCGTAGCCTTATTTTTTCAAAAGTACTTAGCGCAAAAACAATTAGCAGAAACAGAAATTATAGACTTAGATGCATTTGATTTCCCCATTTTCGAAGAACGTCTGCGTTTAATCGAAAATCCAACAGAAGAAATGTTGCAACTGGCAAAAACCATCACGGCAGTAGATGGTGTCATTATCGTTACTCCAGAATATAACGGTGGTTATCCTGCAAGCTTGAAAAATGTAATAGATTTATTATATGCAGAATGGAAACGCAAACCAATTGCGATCGCAACAGTTTCTGCTGGACCTTTTGGTGGGTCGCAAGTAATTACTTCGCTACAGTTCATTCTTTGGAAAATCGGTGCCTTGCCTGTTCCGGCAATGTTTCCTGTAGCCGCCGTAGAAAAATCTTTTAGTGAAGATGGTACACCTACAGATCGAGAAGCTTCAGATAAAAGAGCCAATGTTTTTGTTAACGAATTGCTGTACTGGATCAAGGCCAAAGCGGCAAATGAGACAGATAAATGATGCTTAAAAAACAAATTTAAAATTCATTTGCAACAGATATTAAAATGTTTATCTTTGCAACCTCGTTACGAAATCCTAGGATCAAATAACAGAGAAAAAGGTGATACCACCATCGGGGTGTAGCGTAGCCCGGTATCGCGCCACATTTGGGATGTGGAGGTCGTAGGTTCGAATCCTGCCACCCCGACTTCAGAGGACAAATCAAATTTATGTTTGGTTTGTCCTTTTTTATTTTCCTCTAAATTCTTGTTAATCAGATGTTATATGGGCTGCCGTATTGAGCCTGGCGGTTCTAACACCATGTCCGTCAAATGTTAAATTTTCTTTCTATCCCAAATAAATTTTTCTTTAATTACCTTATGATAATTTTATAGAAGAAGAAGATAATTACTTGCATATCCCTTATGGCTATAAAATAGAGATTTGTTGCTGTAACTAAATATAAATTATGGGTGCAACAAAAAACGAGAGTTTATTTCTAAATCTCTATCCTGTCTGGATAATTCTGTCCTCTTTAATCGCTTTTTTATATCCGCCCGCTTTAATGTGGTTTACAGGTAATTTTATGGTGGTTGGTTTAAGCATTGTGATGCTGGGCATGGGCTTTACTTTAAAAGTAAACGATTTTAAGCAACTACTAAAAATGCCGGGTTCCGTAGTATTAGGTTTTGTAATTATGTATTCGGTAATGCCTATTTCGGCATGGACTATTGCTAAATTTTTAAATCTGGAGCCTGGATTAGCCGTTGGTCTGATTTTACTAGGTTGTTGCCCTGGAGGAACGGCATCTAACGTTATTGCATTTATCGCCAGAGCTAATGTGGCTTTATCGGTTATTTTAACAACAGCATCAACCCTCGGTGGTATTATTGTGAAGCCCCTGGTGTTTCAGGCATTGGCAGGTCAATATATTCCTATAGAACCTTGGGGTATTTTCTTCACCATGGTTAAAATGATTTTAATACCGGTAGCTATTGGAGTGTACTGTAACTATAAGTTTCCAAAATCAGTAGGTAAAATTTCAGTATACGGTCCTTATGTTTCGGTAATAGCGATCATATTTATTGCTGGAGGTATTGTTGCCCAAAGTTCACATGCAATTGCAGAATATGCAGGTAAGTTGTTTATCGCAGCTTTCCTTTTGCACATACTAGGGTTTTTACTAGGCTATTTTATCACAAAAATATTCAAATACGATGAAAGAACTTCGCGTACCATCTCTATAGAAACGGGTATGCAAAACGGTGGTTTAGCTGCCGTGTTAGCTAAAACTAATTTCCCTATGCAACCTCTTGTGGCTGTACCTGCTATTTTTAGTAGTGTAATACAAACATTGGCCGGAGGTGTGATTGCTGCTTATTGGCGAAGTAAAAAAATAGAAGATACAGATACGGAGAAATAAGCATTTGATATGGAAATTAGAAAAAATATATATTATTGGAAGTCTGATAGACCTTATGCAGAGGGCAATGTTCAAGTTAACGATGAAGATGATGTAGAAGACATAGAAGCCTCATTAGAAAACTATTTGATTGATTATTTTGGAACGGATAATTTTACGCTGCTGCCAGGTAGTGGACAAGGAAACCATAAAACTTATGTGGTAGCACATAAAGGCACAAAATATTTCATCAGGATAGAAAATGGTCCCGAAAAAGATGATTATATGGATGTGGAATCCGAAATCATTGGGCTTATTGGAAAAATAGGCGTGCCTTGTCCAACGGTTTTCCATTCCGATGCCAACAGGAATAAAGTGCCCTACGCCATTCAACTGTTGAACTTTATTGATAGTAAGGACCTCAACGAGCTTTACAAGAACGATGAGTTAAGCCTTAATGAAATAGCGCCGAGCATAGGGAGGTATATTGCCACCTATCAACAACTAACTTTTGATAATTTTGGTTTGTTTAACCCCATTAAACTAAGGAAGGAAGGAAAGCTGATCGCTTACCATGAGACCTATCTCAAATACTTTTTTTTAAATTGGGAAGGACATTTGGAGTTTTTGACAAAGGAAAACTTCTTAAGTGCCGAAAATGTAGTTGAGATAAAAAAGACGGTGAACCAATATATCAGTCTTTTGGATGTGGAAAGGGGCTGCTTGGTACATAAAGATTTGGCACTCTGGAATATTTTAGGGACTTCAAAAGAAATAAAATCAATTATAGATTGGGATGATGCCATTAGTGGCGATCCAGTAGACGACATTTCGCTACTAGCTTGTTTTCATTCTGGAGATATTATTTTACAGGTCATGGAAGGTTATCGGTCTGTAAAACCATTACCAGCTAATTTCGAGAAGCGATTTTGGTTGCATCTTTTAAGAAACATCATTTTCAAATCAATCATTAGGGTTAGGGGAGGTTATTTTAATATGGGACAAGATTTTTTTATGTCCAATAACAATCATACTGTTTCGTTAAAGGAGTTTACATTTCAACGCATATTATTCGCTTTAGAAGGATTAAAGGGTAAATATCAAATTAAAGATTTAAATTAATGGCAAATACCAACACATTTTATGGAACATGGCTAACTGCTGGAAACCCAGCATTAGCAGAGTTGGCTAGCATGTACAACTTCGATTGGTTTCTGTTTGATTTGGAACATGGCTTTTTAACCGTTCACGATTTATTAGGCAATCTGCAAGCGGTAAAAAATAGCGCTACTAAAAATATGGTGAGGGTTGGTGGTGTTGATCCTATTCAGATTGCCAAAGTATTGGATTTAGGAGCAAATGGTATCATGGTGCCACACGTGTCAAATGCTGTATTGGCAAAAACTTGTGTCGATGCTATGCTATATCCGCCATATGGACATAGGGGCTTCAGTAGCTCTGTACGTGCATTCAATTATGGGTTAAATGTGCCAAGCGATATACATGCAGATAAACCAGTGTTGCTTGTACAGATAGAAGATGTAGAAGGAGTGAAAAATGCAGATAGTATAGCTGCTGTAGATGGTGTAGATGTATTATTTGTTGGTCCTGCAGATTTGAAATTAAGCTTAAAGCATCAAGAAAAGGAAAATGCCATTTCGTATGAAGAAGCATTACAAACGGTAATTAACGCTGTTAAAAAGAATGGTAAGTTGGCGGGTATTTTAGTCCGTAGTTTAGAAGATACTTCGCACTTAATAGAAATGGGTTTTACCTATATTGCCCTAAGTTCTGATACTGCTATCTTGAAATCGGGCTATCAAAATATAGTTAAGTTTATAGACGAGTTAAAGAAATAAGATGAAACGTATACTTGCTTTTGCTTTGCTTAATGTTTTTTGTGGATGTGTATTAGCACAAAATATTAAGGATACTTTATATAATGGCATTGTGATCTCAAAAGTATGGCCGCCAAAAACTCAAAGTGTCAAATCAAGTACGCCAATGGAGGTGCCTTACCTAAAGCATATTCCCGAGGTAATTCCTATAAACAAGGGCAGACAATTATTTGTGGATGACTTTTTGATAGCACAGACTAATCTTATTCGTGAGTTTCACCAAGCAGAAAAGTACGAAGGCAACCCGGTTTTTAGGCCTACAACAGCAGAAGAGTTTGCAGTTAAAGATGAAAATGCAGCGGTTACTTATTTGGGACATGGCGGCGTATTTTATAATCCTCAAAAAAGTATGTTCGAAATGTTTTACACGGGGGGCTGGCGTGGCGGATTAAGCTTGGCATTAAGTAAAGATTTGATGAATTGGGAGCGCCCAAACTTGGGGATTAACAAAGGCAATGTTGTGTTGCCATCGGGCGCAATGATGGCGGGGGGCGATAATTCGATATGGTTAGACCTTGATACGAAAGACACTTCGCAGCGATACAAGGCAATTATTGAGAGAGGAGTAGATGGTGCCTGGCAACAATATTTCGATAAGAAAACAGATGGCCCAACACATACCATTCATTTTTCTGCCGATGGCAGGCTTTGGTCGCAGGGAATTACTACAGGGCGAGCCGCAGATTATACTTCTATTTTTTATAATCCTTTTAGGTCGGTTTGGGTTTACAGTATCAAACAAAATACCGATAGGGGTAGGGCAAGAGCTTATGCAGAAAGTAAAGATTTTATGCGTGGAGCAGAATGGAAGAATAGGGTGTTTTGGGTAAATGCAGATAAGCTTGACCAGCCAGATCCAGAAATTAAAGACTCTACACAATTATATAGCTTAAATGCTGTAGCCTACGAAAGTCTGATGTTAGGCCAATTCTATATCCATTTGGGACCTCATAACAAAGTAGCGGAAGAGGGAAAATATCCTAAAGTTACAGAAATAAAAATGGGCTTTAGTAGGGATGGATTTCATTGGGATAGACCAGACCGCTCTACTTTTATTGCCGCTTCTAGAAAAGAAGGTACTTGGGATAGGGGTTATGTACACGGCACTACTGGAATAGTTTTGGTCAAAGGCGATAAATTATGGTTTCCTTACACCGGATTTTCGGGCATCGCCCCAGATGGGCACAAAGGAATGTACACCGGAGCAAGCATTGGCCTGGCCACACTAAGACGCGATGGTTTTGCTTCTATGAATGCTTCAAAAAAAGAAGGTACATTAACTACAAGGAAAGTTAGTTTTGACGGCGAATATTTATTTGTAAACGTTGATAGCAAACAAGGCGAACTAAAAGTAGAAGTACTTGATGAAACTGGTAAAGTGCTTGCAGGGTTCTCTAAAAAAGATTGTGTTGGTGTAAAAACTGATAAAACTATACATCAAATTACATGGAAAAATGGTGGAAAGCTTGCTTCTTTAAAAAATAAGCAGGTGAAATTCAGGTTTTATTTAACTAACGGAAAACTGTACTCATTTTGGGTTAGCCCAAATGAAAATGGAGCCAGCTTAGGATATGTTGGCGCAGGTGGGCCAGGTTACGAAGGAACTATTGATGATAAGGGCATATTAGCTTATCAATAACAGTTAAATAAAGACATTTTCATACAGATACTTTCGTTTGTACTCTGCTGGCGTAAGTCCGGTAATGTTTCTAAAGTGACGGTAAAAGTTAGATAAATGATTGAAACCACATTCGTAACAAACTAAATCGGTGGTAGATAGTTTATCCTCTATCAACATTTTTTTAGCCTGATTAATTCTAGTATGTATCAAAAACTCATGAAATGTTTTCTTGGTCATCATTTTAAAGTACCTACAAAACGAGGTTACACTCAGGTTGGCAATTTCCGATATTTCTTCAAGCGTAATCTCTTTTTGATAGTTGGCAACTACATAGTCGTAAACTCTAGTTAATCTGTCTGTATCGTTTTTATTTATACTTATCTTTAATGGACCGGTACATATTGACGTAACCTCTTCACTTTCACTTAAAATTGTCAACATCGAAAGGATGGAAAGGATACGTTTCATCCCGGTAGTTTTAACCGTGTTTTTCATGTGTGCCAATAGTTTCTTTTTTGTGGCACCAGTAATTACCAAACCTTTTTTTGCTCTTTCAAAAAGCACCAATATTTGTTCTGCTTCTGGTTTGTTTAAAAAGTCTTTGCCTAAAAATTCTGGAAGAAAGTGAATGACGATGGCCTCGGCGGTTATGTTGGGATTGTTCTGGAAATATTCCTCATTACATCGCCACATATGAGGTATGTTTTCGCCTAGTAGTAACATTTCACCTGCTTCGAAGCTACTGATGTTGTCTCCGACAAAACGCACACCTTCACCCCTAATGATATAATGGAACTCCAGTTCTGGGTGGTAATGCCAAACAGTCCCGAAATTGGGCAGTACATGTTGTCTGGAAAGGTAAGAGGCCTGCATATTGCCCGGCACCAAATGAAATTTTGGCTTCATACGTAAATTGTTTTGGTTAGCTCTAATTTAGACCATTAATATTAATTATACAATAAAGTAAAGTGCGTATGATTTAGATTTTGTTTTTATTTTGTTGTTTTTCAGATGTTTATTTGTTTTTTGTTTGTTTTTTGATGATAATTTCATGCATATATATGATAATTTTGTGCACTATAAAAAGCGAAATTTAAGAGAGTTTTGAGATAAGTTTTATCTAACCAATAAGTATGAACCCTATCTTAAAAAGCAGTGCGATATCAAAACTGCTACTAATGGCGGTAATTTTTTTTTACGCCGCTACTTCTTCAGCGCAGTATACTACTGATTATGCTTCAGAAACACCAATAATTAATTCAAATCCTTTACCTAAGTATAGTTTGGACAGTTTAGATTATAGCATGACTATCGGTATAGAGCGTACCGCTAAAGGTCGTATTTGGGGTGCATGGGTAGCAGGGGGAGATAATGAAGATGCTTTTTTTGTATTGGCTACTAGCGATAATCAAGGTAAAATATGGTCTAGCCCACGGATGGTGATAGACCCACACGATACCAAATTGCCTGAAAAGAGAAGGGCGCTAGTAGGTACACTTTGGCTTGATCCTCTAAATAGGCTTTGGTTGTTTTTTGATCAGGCTTTAACCTATTTCGACGGTAGGGCAGGCAACTGGTATACCATATGTGAAAACCCAGATGCGGATAACCCAACTTGGTCTGCACCTCAAAGAATTTGGCATGGAGCAACTTTAAATAAGCCTGCAATACTTAAAGATGGTACCTGGGCTTTACCAGTATCGTTATGGGACAGGAAAAAAATAAAGTCTGATCTTTTTAAAACTTCTTATCAAGAATTGGATAGCCTGAGGGGGGCACACTTATTTACTTCTGTTGATAGCGGTAAAACATGGATAAGACAGGGCAAGGTGACTTTTCCAAGCCCACAGTTTGACGAGCATCACATTACAGAACTTACCGATGGTAGGCTGTGGATGACCGCTAGAACAGCTATTGGGATGCACCAAAGCTTTTCTTCTGATAAGGGCAAAACATGGAGTAAACCCGAGTTTTATATGCCACATATCGGTTCTCGACATGTCATCAAAAGATTAAAATCAGGCAAGTTATTATTGATTAAGCATGGGGAGCTTAATGAAAAAACACGCACACGCTCAAAAATGTATGCCTATCTTTCTGATGACGAAGGAAAAACTTGGTACGGTAAGCTATCCATAGATGAGCGTAGAGGTATTTCTTACCCTGATGGTTTTGAAGATCCGAAAGGAAATATCTTCATTTCTTATGACAGAAATAGAGATACAGATGGTCAAATCTTGATGGTAAAATTCACGGAAAAAGATATCGTTAATCAAAAGGTTATTGATATTAAAGATAGGATAGTGATAGCCCAGCCTAGAGGGTTGGATAAAAAACAATAATTATATAAATGAGCGATGGATATTTCATGCTAATTTTTTAGAAGAAAAGGATAATTGCATGGATTTGGTGAACGCCGATTAGTGGGAAATTTGATATAGACAAAGCCACTTCATAAATTGAAAAAGGTATTTGTCGCTAACCAAATGTATTTCTTATGAAAATGTTAAGCTTTTTTGGCATCAAAAGGTTTCTGATAAGTTGCACAAGACCAATCTTGTGTAAAGCTGTATTATTGACATTACTATTTTTAACATTCAAAACGAGCGGCTTTTGCCAAAATGCACAGCTTAATTCAACATTGGAACGTTTTAGAACAGCGTTGGTAAATGCAGATCTAAAAACACTCGAAAATCTTACTTCAGATAAGCTAAGCTATGGTCATTCCAATGGTTTGGTCGAAAACAAGAAACAGTTCATTGAAGCATTTAGCAATGGAACATCGAAATTTACCGCATTAACTTTTACATCACAAGAGGTTTTGGAAGAAGACGAAGTATTTGTGGTAAGAAATATATGGAATTGCAAAACTCACAATAAGGGTGCTCCACCAGATGAATTTAACCTCGCTGTGCTTAGTATCTGGAAGAAAAATAAATCAAACGAAATTATCCTCTTAGCTAGGCAAGCAATTAAACTTAAATAACTCATTTTGTTCTTATCGCTCTTAAAACATTATCTGTATAGATGATAGGGGTTGTTTTTAGCCCAGTATTTTATAAACCAACAAATTATGCATCAAAAAAACTTAAAATATTTATTCCCTTTTAGGAGCTTGTTTTTAAAGATGATGATATTCTTCTGTCTGGTAACGGTTTCAGCATTTTCTTCGCATGCTCAAAAAACCGGAACCATTAAAGGGAAAGTTATCGATAATGAGGGGCAACCTATACCTGGCGCCAGTATAAAAATAACACCCGGTAATAGAAATATCGCTTCTAACAATGCTGGCGAATATAATGCTGTGTTGCCCGAAGGTACCTACACTTTGGTAGTTTCTTATCTATCGTATAAAACCATTACAGAAACAAATGTAAAAGCAGAGGCAGGTAAAATTACAACGAAAAACTTTGCGTTACAGGTAGATGCCATTATACTCGAAGAAAGGGTTGTAGTAACGGCCTTAGGTATCACCCGTGAGGAAAAAAGTTTAGGCTATGCCAATAGGGTGGTTAAAGCAGAAGAGTTGACGGATGCCATTTCTAACAACTGGACAGACGCCCTATCAGGTAAGGTGGCAGGTTTGAACTTGGTGCGTTCTGGTGGTGGTCCAACAGGTTCAAATTCCATTATTTTAAGAGGAGAAAGCAATCTTACTGGAGCAAATGATGCATTAATTGTGGTAGATGGCGTGGTAATTAATCACGGCAGTGGAAGGATGGTGGGAACCGGTGATAACGCTTATGCCAATGCAGATTCGCCTGCAGATTTTGGTAGCGGATTAAATGACATTAACCCAGAAGATATAGAAAGTGTAAACGTATTAAAAGGTCCCGGAGCAGCCGCTTTATACGGTCAACGAGGTGCAAATGGTGCCATCATTATCACTACAAAATCTGGGCAATCTAAAAAAGGAGTAATAGGAGTAACCTTAAATTCGAATTCTTCTATAGAGCAAATTTCCAGATGGCCAGATTGGCAATACGAATACGGACAGGGAACTACTGATACTTACTATTCGTGGGGAACTACCGTTGACGGGGCAACCACCAGAAGTACAAGTGCCGCCTGGGGACCTAAATTTGAAGGGCAATCGTATTATCAGTACGATCCTGCTACCAATGGAAGAGGAGCAGAAAGAACACCTTGGATTGCTTATCCAAATGCGGTGAAAGATTTCTTTGAAGTAGGCAAAACTTTCACCAATTCTATCACCCTTGATGGTGGAAATAAGGACACCAAAATAAGATTTTCGTTAACAAACGTAGATAACGATTGGATTATACCTAATACCGGCTACAAAAGAAATACTGTTTCGTTATCGGCAAGCCATGTGGTTAATGAGAAGCTAAGTATCTCTAGTAAAATAAACTACACCAATAAATGGAGCGATAATTTGCCGTCTACCGGTTACAACAACCAAACCATTATGTACTGGACCATTTTTTGGGTACCTAATGGAAGTTTAGATTGGTTAAAAGATTACTGGGTGCCAGGGCAAGAAGGCATCTTACAACGATATCCATTTAGTCCTAACCCAGACAATCCTTATGTAATAGCCAACGAAATGCTTAATAAAAGCAATAGACATGGAATTACTGGAAATATCAATGCTACTTACAAGTTCACGAAAGATTTCAGTTTGATGGTAAGAACCTCTTTAGATTTTTCTACGGATAAAAGGTCTCAACAACGCCCATTTGATACCGAAAAATTTAAAGAAGGAATGTACAGAACCCAAAATATTTACTCTCAAGAATCTAATTCCGATTTCCTATTTAGATATAACAAAAAGATCAGCAATAAATTTCAAGCCAGTGTATCGGCAGGAGGTAGCCATTTACAAAACAGTTACGTAAGCGATGATATTTTTTCTAATGCCTTGATTTACCCGCAAATATTTACGCTAGCCAATAGTAAAGATGTATTAAGGGTTACGCCGTATAGAAGTCAGTACGTAATCAATAGTTTGTATGGCTTTGCGAACTTTAGCTATAACAATTATCTCTTTTTAGATGTAACTGGGCGTAACGATTGGAATTCTGTTTTAGCAACACCAACCTCTACCGATAATGTCTCATTTTTTTATCCTTCGGTAAACTTAAGTGGCATTGTTTCGGATATGGTGAATTTGCCAAAAGTTATTTCTTACGCAAAAGTTAGAGCTTCGTTTGCAGGCGTGGGAAGCGGAAGAAACATACCGTATCAAACTTTTGTAGGTTATACCCCTGCAGTTTCGTTTCCCGGTGGGCTTTATAATCAAACTAGTTTGGCTAATCCTAACCTAAAGCCCTTATATACTACCAGTATAGAAGTAGGAGCCGATTTAAAATTGTTAAAGAACAGAGCAGGGTTAAGCTTTACCTTATATAAGAGCAATACAAAAAATCAAATATTGGCAGCTGGCCTTGATAGGTCTACAGGCGTAAATACAGCTACTGTAAATTCTGGAGAGGTGATGAACAAAGGCTTAGAAATTGAGGCAGATTATCAACTGCTTAAAAAGCCTAAGGGTTTAAATTGGAAGATATTCTCTACCTACTCGGTAAATATTAATGAGGTACTTTCTTTGACCAATGATTTACCTTCTCTAACCTTACAAACAGGCCCATCATCTTCGGCGGTAGTAGAAGCCAGGGTTGGAGGTAATATGGCCGCATTGTATGGTGTAGGCTATCAACGTTCGCCACAAGGAGAAATTATATTTGAGAATGGCTATCCATTATTAACGACAGACATGGTTTATCTGGGAAACGTTACTCCAAAATGGAAGGCCAGTATAGGGCAGGAGTTTAGGTTCCGTCAGTTTAAGCTTAACATGCTTTTTGATGGACAATATGGCGGAGTAGCTTATTCTACTACCAACGCCGTAAACATGGAGTTTGGTAAATTGAAAAGCTCGTTGCCTGGCCGTGATAACGGAATTATTGGAAAAGGGGTCATTAGAAATTCGGATGGTACTTTTAGACCTAACGATGTGATAGCAGAAAACATCGTCACCTATTACACCGCAATGGGAGCTAGAGCCAACGCTGAAGGAAATACCTACAGCACCAACTTTATAAAATTTAGGGAGGCGAGGCTAGATTATACATTTAACGCAAAGCTCAACAAGAAATTTAAGACGCAAAAATTCACCGTTGGTGTTTATGGTCGAGATCTTTTCATTTGGTCTAGTTGGCCTGCATACGATCCAGAATTTGGAACACTTAACAACGGCACTATTGATAGAGGCTTCGAGGTAGCTCAATTCCCATCAACAAGAACTTTTGGCTTTAATTTTACTATTGGCATTTAAGATATCAGCATCATGAGAAATTATAAAAATTATATAAAAATTGCCTTTTTGCTGGCTGTATTTATCTTGCCATCATGCACTAAGGATTTTAAGGAGTTGGCGGTAAACCCTAATAGCAGTACCTTGGCATTACCGCAAACGCTACTTGCTCCAGCCATTACCGATTTGGTTTCACGCAACATGACCCGAAATCAGCGGGTTAATAATGAGTTGATGCAGGTGCATGTAGATCAGGGAGATACCGAAGGACGTATACATAGGTATGATATTAGACCAACCGAGGCTACAAGTATGTGGAACAATTGGTATCTACAATTGACCAATATCAGGGATATTTATTCTTCCGGCAAAAAAAGAGATGCCATAGGTGAAACACAAGGAAAAACCTACATGGGAATTTCTTTAATTCTAGATGCTTGGGTGATGTCTTTAATCACTGATATGTATGGCAACTGCCCTTATACAGATGCAGCTAAAGCAAAGGAAGGCATTTTTCTTCCAAAATTTGATAAACAAGAAGATATCTATACAGATCTTCTAAGGAAACTTGAAGAAGCAAATACGCTACTAACTATAGGTTCTAATTTACCAGCTGATCAGGTTTCGGCAGATCCGTTGTATAATGGTGTGGCTTTAAATTGGAGGAAATTTGGAAACTCCATCTATCTACGTTTATTGTTAAGAATATCTGCCAAGAAACCTACAGAAGTAGCGGCTAAAATAAAGGAAATAGCAGAAACAAAAGTTTCAACCTATCCGCTTATTGCTTCTAATGCAGAATCGGCAATATTAAAGTGGACAGGTGCCGACCCTTATAGATCGCCTTTTGCGATATGGAGACCAGCGGACTGGGTATCGCCAGGCTATGCCGAGTTTTTTGTGAAGAATTTAATGGATTGGGGCGATCCACGGATTACCAAATGGGCAGATTTATATTTAGGTCAATATGCGGGTATGCCCTCAGGATTTGAAGCGGGTGTGGTGCCGCAACGAAAATCTAAACCTTTACCAGCATTAATGAACGAACCACTTTTAGGAAACGTAATTAACTACGCGGAGGTTCAGTTTATGTTAGCTGAGGCTGCTGTAAGAGGCTACTTTAATGGTAATGCCAAGACTTATTATGATAATGGCATCACCAATGGTATCACTTTGTGGGGACTTACTTTACCAACTGGACACCTTACTAAGCCCGATGTGGTATGGGATGAAACCTTAGGCCTTCCAGGGAAATTAGAAAGAATACATGGACAAAAATATTATGCCTTGTACTACACCGATTTTCAGCAATGGTACGAGTATAGACGCACGGGATATCCAATTTTACCTAAGGGGGCGGGCTTAAGAAATAACGGAGAAATGCCAACCCGTTTAATTTATCCAGTTTATCTATACTCCACAAATAAGCAAAATTTAGATCAAGCTATTGGCCAACAAGGGGCAGATAATATGCTTACAAAAGTTTGGTGGCAAACACCTAATTAATCATCATAAGAGAATATTATGAAGAAGATATATTTATTAGCCTTGTTAACTACAGTAGTATTATTAGGCTGCGATAAAAGAGAATACTATCAAGGAGATCCTAGCTCAATTATAGCAATTTCAGATTTGAAAAAGCTTTTTAAAGGTAGTGATGTCGGCTTGAATAAAACCAACATGAAGGGGGCTTATCAGATTAGAGGAATAGTAATCTCAGAACCTTCGAATGGGAATATTGCACCAGGAGCGTTTATTTTACAAGGTTATAAGAAGGGTGCGGTAAGAGGAATTGGAATAGCTACTAATTCAACTTCAACTACCTATCAATATGGAGATTCTGTGGTGGTAACTATTGATGGCGCAACCCTTAAGAGTGTTAATGGCAGTTTACAGGTAACGGGTGTAGCAGCAGACAAAGTGCAGAAAATATCGGCCAATAATACGGTAAATCCAGTAGAGGTAACGGCTTATATGTTGGATAGTCTGAAAAATAATTATGAATGCACACTGGTTAAAATAAATGCAGCTTATTTTATCAATGCTGCCGATGTCAATCAGCCTTATAAAGGAGATAAAGAGATCTCTGATGGTTCTACAAGAAATATAAAACTGCACACAGAAGAAGGAGCTTCTTTTGCCAACAAGCTAACCAAAGGAAGTGCCACTTTTTTAGGTATTCCAATAGTAGCTAATACGGGAAGTGCTACGGAAATAAAACTATGGCCTCGTTCCGAAAATGATATTTTAAATGAAGCTGGTGCAGTGTATGCAGGCTTTCCAGAATCATTTGAAGGGGCTACTAAAACCTCTTATGCCACAGCTACAGTTACTTTAAATTCAAGGGTTTGGAATTTTGCTAATTCTATGTTAGGGGCTTCATCAACAGATAGAAAACTACCGCCAACATTACAAGCAGTTCGTTTTAATCAGAACTTAACCACTTCTGCTTATTTGCAGATGAACTTTAACTTAACACAAGGAGCGAGTAAGGTAACCTTTACTTATGGCAGTTTTTCTACCGATGCTTCTAGCTCTTTTGAATTGCAGTATTCTATCAATAGTGGTACTTCATGGACCTCCATTGGCAATGTAATTACAGATGCTTCCAGTACTTATAAGTATATCACCTATATGGTAAATATATCAGGTAATGTAAGGTTCAGGATACATAAGCTAGGTTTGGGCACCACAGATAATATCACTGTGTTTAATGGAAGGCTCAACGTAGACAACTTCGCTGTATACGCAAATAATTAGTGATAGTGATATCGAAGAATTGAATTAGAAATTTAAAATAGAAGAAGAATGAGAAAGGTAGTTTTTATTATAAGCTTATGTTTTTGTACAATAGTTGGCTTTGCTCAACAAAAGAATGTTTATCAAGGTTTTCCTGAAACGTTTGAAGAACCAGATCAAGAAACCAAATCTAGTTATGCCAAGAAAAATGTGCTTTTGAAAACAGGTACTTGGGCTTTTGACCAAGTGATTTTAGCCAACTTGAAAGGTAAAGATAGGTTTAACCCAGATGGAAAACAGGGTGTTCGTTTTGCACAGAATAAAAGTATACCGGGCTATTTACAAATGAATTTTGATGTGCCTAATGGTGCTTCTAAAGTTACTTTTCTTTATGGCTCATTTAGAGATGACGCCTCTAGCACTTTCCGTTTAGAGTATTCGGTAAACGGTGGTAAATCATGGAAACAGGTAGGAGAAGATATTAGTGATGCTAATGCGCAAGCAAAAACGGCATCTTTTGATATCGATGTTAAAGGAAAGGTACGTTTTCGCATTCAAAAACTTGGCTTAGGTTCTATGGAAGAAAATCCAAGTATTAAAAATGGCAGATTGTGCGTAGACGATTTCACCATCTATGAAAATTAAATATTCAACCTTAAATAAAATGATATGAAAAGACTTTTACTAATAATGTGTATTGCCTTGTTTAGTGGCAATATTTATAGCCAAGAGCGGTTGTTGGCTTGGCAGTTTAGCGTTGATTCTAGAAATACAACTGGTCAGGAATTAACTCATTTAGCTACTTCACTTCATCCTGCTTTATCAGGATCGATATTAAAAAGAGGAAATGGACTTGCTCCAGCATCCTCTACATTGGCTAGGGCATTTGCAGCGGCTACCAATACAGTAACCATTCCAACTGCAGGCGAAATCCCAACAACACAAGGTGATGCGGAAACAAAAAATAGCTATTTTGAGGTTGAAGTTTCTCCTAGAGTTGGCTTTAAATTAGCATTGTCTGAAATTAGAGTGAATATTAGACGTACGGGAACAGGGCATAACAAATACATTTGGAAATATAGCCTAAATGGAGGAGCATTTACTGAGTTAACCCCGTCAACATACGAAATAGCTCCAAACAACCCAGGCGGTACATTAACAGCAGACCAAACTTTAGATACTGGTACGCCTGTGTATACAAACTTATCGTCTATCCCCGCTTTACAAAACCTAAGTGGTAATGATAAACTGATGCTTAGGCTTTATGTATGGGGTGCTACAGCCTTGGCAGGAACATCGGCTTTTGGTAGAGGTACAGCTAACGATGCTACGTATTTCCCTTTGGCGATACATGGAACAGCAAGTCCTGAGGTGGAAAAGACCCTTCTAGGGTTTGATTTTGCAAATGAAACTGGTTTGCAGGAAACATTTAATGCAACTACCGTTCATAGTAATATCGAGCTTTCTACCTTAACTCGTGGTGCTGGTTTAATTCCTGCTTCAAGTGGTATACGTCATAGTATAGCTTCAAATCTTAAAGATTTTAACGAAACCACCAATAATAGACCTACCTTGAATGAAGCCATTAGCCAAGACGACTATTATCAGGTTACGGTAAAGGCTAAGCCAAATAATATTGTTTCATTATCATCTTTAGATGTTACTTTGAGAAGGAGTTCTATCGGCGCTGTAAATTATCAGTGGAGGTATAGTTTAGATGGCAGTTCGTTTAATGATGTAGTGGGAGGTGCAGGAACAGTACAGTTTGAGGCTACTTTAGGTTTCGCACAACCAAGTGTTAACTTGGCCAATGTTCCACAGCTTCAAAATGTTGCTAGCGGAGCAACGGTTACTTTGCGTTTATATGTATGGGGAGCAACGGGTAGTACTGGGGGCAGTATCTCCATAGGAAGGTATGATAATGTAGGTGGAACCACTACTATTGTTGCCAACAGTTTGGCCATAGGGGGTACAGTTTCTTCTGTAACACCTGTTAAACTCACCTCTTTTACTGCTCAAAACCAAGGTAAATCGGTAGTGTTGAAATGGGCTACTGCATCTGAAACAAATAATTCCCATTTTGACGTGTTGCGCTCTCAAGGCTCAGAATTTAAGGTGATAGGTACTGTTACAGGATCTGGAAATTCCAATACACCAATAAATTATACTTATATCGATACTAATGCTCCTGCTGGTACCTTATACTACCAATTGAAACAGGTAGATTATAATGGAGATCATGAGCTATCAAAAACGGTATCGATAAATAATTTGCAAACTATTGATCAGTTAACAGCTTATACCACCGCAGGGAAAAAAGCCGTTAATGGTAGTTTTTATAGTGATAAAGTAGGCGAAGCCCAATTAGCTGTTATTGATATGAATGGAAAAATCATTGCTAAAAAAACAATGCTTGTAACTACGGGTCAACTAAATCAATTTGAAGTTCCTGTTGAAGCCAGCACAGGTATCTATATCCTTAAATTACAGCTTAAAGGCGAAAGCAAAGCCACAAAATTTGTAATGCAGTAATTAAGCTGATAAATATTCTTTTATGGGTTTAAAATCGGGTTTCATAGTAGTTTTAATGGTGCTGCTTGGCGTGAGCCATGCCAAAGCAGTACCATTTACGGAGAATTTTTTCCAATCGGATACCATTGTTAGGGTAGGCAACCGAGATATACATACCAATAAGTACACAGCAGATGGAACACCTGTAGTACCTATGTGGAATGCACCTATGCCAAATGCTAACCAGAGTACTGGAGCGGGGTTTCCCGTACTTTCGCAAGCGCAGCACACCATGGTTTGGCAGCCAGCTAACAAAGATCAGGGAGCTTATAATCATTATGCTTGCCTTATTTTTTTTAAGGGCAAGTTCTTTGCCATGTGGGGTAACCATACCTTGGGAGAAGATGCTCCAGGTCAACGTGTACTTTTTTCTATGTCGAACAGTTGGGGCAATTGGTCTGGCCAGCAAGAACTTTTTGCCGCACCAGGCCCAATAAAACCAAGAGACGAAGAAGGTATACATTTAAAACCAGATAGATGGGTAGTAATAGATAATACACTTTATGCGGTTACCTATGTACATGGTGCTGGGAGATACCCAATAGCTCGTTCGGTAGATGAAAATGGAAATATTGGTGCTCCTTTCTTGGTAACTACACTCCCAAGTGGCGCTGAATTGCCTTCTTATATGACAGGGACTGATCCCAACATATTACTGCCTGTAGCGAGCCAAATTAGAAGTTGGTACACAAGTAACGATGAAATAAGCTGGTGGGCAGCTGGGGCAGAAGGCGTGCCACGTACTGGTATTGACGGGTCACAATTGATAGAGAGTTTCTCATACCGAGCTAATGATAACAGTTTGGTGCTAATGTTGAGAAATTGGGGCACGCCAAGCAATCCAGTACATAATAACCGTATGTACGCAAGCTTTAAATCTGGTAGTGGGAGCTGGACTAGTCCATATCCTACAGATATTCCAGATGCACCTAGTAGGGCGCAAGCAATTAGATTACGTAACGGAACAATTTTGCTCATTGGCAACCAAATAGCACCAACTTTCGATAATGCGCTATATCTGGATCGAGACCCCATGACCGTATCTGTAAGCAAAGACGGTTTTACTTTTAACCAAGTTTTTGCCTATAGAACGGCAGCTCCTACATCATTTAGGTTTTCGGGTGTTGGTGGCAGAAATTTAGGCTATGGTTATTCAAGTTCTATTGTTCACGAAGATTGGCTTTATACACTATATTCTATTGGTAAGGAAGATATGGCCATTAGCAAGGTACATCTTTCAGAGATAGATCCGTTATATGGGAAAACAAATTTGTTAACTTGGCAATTTCATGAATCTAATGTAAGTGTAGGTAACGAAGCTACTTATATTGCTACCTCATTAAATCCGGCTGCTGCAGGTTCAATATTAAAACGGGGAGATGGACTTAAACCCGCAGGCTTAGCTCGTGGTTTTGCTTCTTCATCTAGGTTATGGTATTCAAGTACAGGAAGCCCAACCTCATCCATTCCGGTAACCAAAGCAATGGCTGTTGCCGATAATGCTTTTTATGAATTTACGTTTTCTCCCAATCCGGGATATAAAATTTCTTTAACAACGCTTCGTGCCAATATTAGAAGAAGTTCATTAGGTTGTTCTGGCTATATATGGAAATATAGTAAAGATGGAGTTAATTACATCGAAATACCTACCGCAAATGAAGTCGCACCCCATAACTTTGGTGGTACTATTGTGCAAACGCTAGATACGGGTAACCTAGTAATAACAGGGCTGGACAATATTCCCGATCTGCAAGGTCTCGTTAATGGTACATCGGTTACCTTTAGGCTGTATGGTTGGGGGGCAACTAGCGAGGCTGGTAGTTTTTCTTTTGGAAGAAGTTCAATTACGGTGAGTGCTGTAGAGTATAAAACTATTCCACTAATACTTTCGGGCAATGTAGAAATGGACAACACTTCGATATTAGCTTTTAACCTATTAAATGCTAGTGGATCAGAAGCCGCTTATACTGCAAATGCTAGTCATCCAAACTTGAAACCATCCGCAATTACTAGAGGCACAGGATTAGAACCTTATGTTATTGCACGAAGTATGGGGTCTTTATTAAGAAACTACCAGTCGGATACTAGGCAAACATTGTCAAAGGCCATTGAGTATGGAGATTATTATGAATTTTCTGTAAGTCCAGAAGAAGGTTACTTGGCCTCTTTAAGTTCACTTTCATTTGTATTGAGAAGAAGTACTTACGGGGCATTGAAATATCAATGGAAATACAGCACAAATGGAACTGATTTTTACAACATAGGTAGCTACAATGACATACAAATCCCTTTGATAGGGTTAAGCCAGCCACAGATTAATCTGGCTAATATTGCCGAATTGCAAGGGATTTCTCACAGTTCATCTGTTGTATTTCGTTTGTATGTTTGGGGTACAGCTATGGAAACGGGCACGATAGCCATTGGTAGATATGACGTAGGGCAGAATGAGGCAAGTTTGATAATAGGAGGGACTGTAGAAACTATAACAGTACTTCCTGTAAAACTTACAAGCTTTAAAGCAAGAACAACAAAATTTGGAACGGTAGAATTAAATTGGAAAACCACCGAAGAAGCCAATAATTCACACTATGAAGTTTTACGATCGAGCGATAAAAATTTTATAAGCATTGGTAAAGTTGCGGGACATGGTAAAACAAAAGGTTCAAGCTATACTTTTACAGACCAAAAGCCTTTTACAGGTGTTTCATATTATCAATTAAGACAGGTAGATGTTGATGGGAAATATTGGCTTTCTGATATTGAACATGTAAAAAATGCGCTATTATTAAAGCAACTTTCTGTTTATGCTTCTAAACAACAAGGGAAAGTAAACGTCAATTTTGTATCGGCAAACGAAGGTAATGCTAAGATTAGTATATACGATGTTAACGGAAGATTGCTACATACGGAAAGTATCGCGATAGGCGTATCAAGCAATCAATTTAAATTATCTTTAAACTCATTAAATACTGCTTTGTACGTTTTAAATATCGATTTTAAGGGAGATAACTATACGGTCAAATTTATTCCGCAATAAAACAAATTTTTATGCTAAAACACAATCTTACAATTCTTTTATTACTTGTTTTTATTGCCAATGCAGCTAATGCTAATCATAAGCTTTTATCTGACACCACATTGAAAATAGGTCACAAAACCATTAAAACAACCAAGCGTACTAAGGTAGGCACTCCTGTTATACCTATGTGGGAGGCAGGAACACCAAATCAGAACTTAAGAGATGGTGCTGGTTTCCCAATCTTAACAGGAGCACAACACGCTGCGGTTTGGGGACCAGAAACTAAAGAAGAAGGGGCTTATAATCACTATGCTTGTCTTATATTTTATAAAGGAAAATTTTTGGCGATGTGGGGTAATCATCCATTAGGAGAAGATGCCCCCGGACAAAGAGTGTTGTTTTCTGTTTCAAATGAATGGGGGAAATGGGCCAAGCCCACAGAAATTTTTGCTGCTCCTGGTCCGGTAAAGCCGAAATCAGACGAGGGGATACACCTTAAACCAGATAGATGGATAATTATAGAAGATATATTGTATGCCGTTACTTATGTCCATGGTGCAGGTAGATATCCAATAGCTCGCTCAGTTAGCGAAAATGGTATTTTGGGAGAACCTTTTTTAGTTAGGGATTTACCAAAAAATGCAAAGTTGCCTATCTACATGCAACAAGCCAATGCTTTACAGCCAATTGGCGATAAAATAACTAATTGGTATGTGCAAAATGACCAAGTGAGTTGGTGGGCAGATAAAAATGAAGGTGTAAACAGAAAAGGAGTAGATGGAAGTCAGTTGATTGAAACGTTTTCATACAGAGCAAAAGATGATGGTTTGGTGTTGATGTTAAGGAATTGGGGTACACCAAGTAATCCAGTACATAATAACAGGATGTATGTCAGTTTTAAAAAGGGGAAAGAAGGCTGGGGTACACCTTATCCCACCGATATTCCAGACTCTCCAACTAGAGGGCAAGCATTAAGGTTAACTGACGGAACCATTTTATTGATAGGAAGCCAGAATGCACCTATTTTTGATGAAGCACTTTATTTGGATCGTGATCCCATAACTATTTCAATAAGTAAAGATGGTTATACCTTTGATCGTGTTTATGCGCTAAGGACAGCTTCGCCAAAAAAGTTTAGGTTTAGTGGTGTAAAGGGACGTAATCCGGGCTATGCTTATTCAAGCTCTATTATTCATGAAGGATGGCTTTACACTTTGTATTCTATAGGTAAAGAAGATATGGCTATTAGTAAAGTCGCATTGGAAAAGTTATTAGGGGATAAATAGGACGTGATATAATAAAGATTAATTACTTATATGTTTTAATTTGATGTATCAATACATTATTTTAAATCTTAAGTAATAAAGTTTTCGAACTTCATTAGGGTTAGATATTCTATGTAATTTTACTTCGCTAGTAAAGACGTTAAATCTACTCCCCGAGATGTTTTTGTGTAAAAATAAACTCATACTGCTCCTGCTAATTTCTTCAAATCATGTGAAAAATGTTTTGAAATTGTTCCGTTATGACGACTAAATGCCTTCTCTACCATAGGGGAGGCATTTTTATTTTTTAGGGTTTTCTGCCTTTTTTCTTATTCCAAGAGTTGATGCCGCCTTCTAAATCGTATATTTTTTGGAAGCCTAAAGAATCTAGTTTCTTCGCTGCTTTACTGCTTCTTTTTCCACTACGGCAATAAAGGTAAACAGGTTTGCCTTTATCTAAAGACTGCACAGCCTTTTCAAAATTGATATCCTCTATATTAACGTTAACAGCTTTTTCGATATGCTGCTCGGCAAATTCTTTTTCAGTACGAACGTCTATCAGCTGAATATTTTTCTTTAGTTTCCTTTCTAATTTTCGTGGCGATATTTTCTTGACGTTGCTTTTTTCTTGTGCATTGGCATTAAAAAATAGCAGAGATATTGGCAACAGAAATAAAATTAACTTCCTCATCATCATTTAATTTGCGTAAAGTTAGGTTAAAAAACAGCCTCTTTTAAACATTTTTCTTGTGTAGCTGTTCTTAAGTTATCCATCACTTCTACCTCATTTAATTACGCTGGTTTTGATTTTAAATTGCGAATTGATGAAGTTGCTTCCTGTTTTTATATTTTCTTTTTTATTAAATGCTCTCGCGGTTAAAGGGCAAGGTGCCGATACATTAAAACGACCAATAGCTGTGCAGCTAAACGTAGGTACGCAAGGTATTGGAGCGGCTGTTAACTATGGGGTATATGAAAAATTAGCGCTTAGATTGGGTGTAAACGCTATCCCAATTAAGGCTAACGATGTGTTTAAAATTTCCGGTTTTAACTCTACTTCTCATGTTTCGGCCGATTTTTACAATATCCATTTATTGGCAGATTACACGCCATTTAAACAACAGCCTTGGTTTAGGTTGGTTGGTGGTTTTGCTTACTTCCTTAAGGCAAATGGAAATGTACGTATCATCCCTTCTGATGATTATAAATATGGAGATTTAACCTTAACGGAAGATCAAATTGGGTACGTAGATCTAAATGTAGATTGGAAAGGTTTAGCACCATATTTAGGATTAGGGTTTTTAAAGACTTTCCCTAAAAGGAAGTTTAATATTAATCTGGATTTAGGCACTTATTATCTCAATAAACCCGAAGCGGACATCATTGGAACAGGTATCTTAACAGGTAATTCTTCGCAAACCGAGCAGTTTCAATCTAATATTAAAAACTATCGTTGGTTGCCAATTTTGCAGCTCAACTTCAACTATAAATTTTAAAGGCAATGAGAGCAATTAGGTCAAGTATATTTATGATGGTTTTAGGTTTTATTGCTTGTAAGAAACCTACAGAAAATATCAAAATTGTAGTAGATACTGATATTATCAAATATACTGCATTGGTACAGGTTACAGATGCGCAAACTGGAAATGCAGCTCCGGCAAATGCCACAATTACCGTGGTTGGAGAAAATGCAGCAAATATTTATGAAATATCAGGTAAGAAGGAAATCAGTCTTGTGCAAGGGATGGTAACTATTGGCTTGCATCCAAATCTGGCACCTACAGCAGAAGTACCCATCAATACTACCGTAGAAATTGCGGCTCCTGGTTACACAACGCAACGTAAGAATATCAGTTTTACTGCAGCGCAAAGGCAACAGATAGTTCCTATAGGAATTTCAAGAGTTGGAAATACTGCCCCGCCAATAGTTGTTCCGCCGCCGCCGGTTTATCAAGATGTATCATTAAATTTTACAGGTACCTGCCCTAATAGGCCTGATATAGAAATCAGACCAAGTGTTTATGTGTCTTTCAAAAAAACGGGCGGTACAGAGCCATATCGATATCTAGGTTATATGGACAAAGGAAATATCAGTACTAACCTGCTTGCACTAGGCGAAACTTACGATTTCCAGATTGTATATGGTGGGCAAAGTTATATCGTAGCGCAAAAGATTGATCAGAGCAGCTACAACTTAACACTTAACATGGCCGAGGCATGTAATTTTTAACAGTCATTCAAGTTTATAAAAAATACTTGTCAATCTGAGCTTGTCGAAGACTATTTGGAGCTATGTTTTTTTGAGTGAAGTCATCTTGATTTGAGAATGAGTCGCTTTGCATTTCAAACATCTTTCAATAAAACTTATTTGTTTAAGTCGCTGTTTTAATAAATGAAAGGCATTTCTTTCGCTTTGTGAGATTTTTTTTACAATGTGATTAATCCTTTTAGAAAATAACGTTGTCTTACATAGGAAACTAAACCAAAAGATATGAAACGTAATATTCATAATTTTTATATGAGCGTAATTTTGTTTTGTTGCGCAATCATATTGTCTTCTTTTGTTCGGGTTATTAGTGCATCCGATAAAATTGCAATGCCCTACAAGAAGTCGGGTTTAAGCAATGAACAGGCGGCAGCACACCTATTAAGTCGCTTTACTTATGGTGCACAACCTGGGCAGGTGGAAGAAGTGGTAAAGGTTGGATTGGATAAATGGCTTAAAAAGCAGCTTGACGGTAATTTGGAAGATAAAAATCTTAACCAAATGCTGTCGCAGTACGATGCCATTAACATTAGCAATAGTGAGGTGGAAGATCTTTTTCCGCAGGGACCACGTGTTAGACGCTGGGCAATTAGAGATGGTTATATCCATAAAGATTCAATAAGCTCAAACAACAATAAGTACGAAAGAGAGCTTATCCAAACCTACATGAAGGATAAGGGATATCGTCCCCTACAAGAGTTGTATCGACAATTTTTCAATCAAAAAATACTTAGAGCTGCATACGGCGAAAATCAGCTGAGAGAAATCATGACCGATTTTTGGTTTAACCATTTCAACGTAGCGCTTAATAAACCGCAGTGTGCCAGTTTTGTGCCAGCCTATGAGAGAGATGTGATTAGACCAAATGTATTTGGAGGTTTTGAAGATTTGCTATTAAGCACCGCCAAATCGCCAGCAATGCTGATGTATTTAGATAATTCTTCAAGTTCTGGTGTAAACGTGCCTATGTCAGATCAAGAGATGATGTCGATGAGTGATATGGGGATGTCTACCGAGCAAAAAGCAAAGAGGAAAGAACGGGTAAAGAAAATCCAACAGCAAATTCAGAATAAAAAGAAACAGGGTGGTTTAAATGAGAACTACGCTCGTGAAGTGATGGAGTTACATACCTTAGGTGTTGATGGAGGGTACACGCAAAACGATGTAACCCAAGCGGCAAGAGTGTTGACTGGCTGGACGGTAGCGCCACTAGGTAAGGAAGGTTACGGTGCAGGAAATAAAAACCTAATTGAACGCTTAGGTTCCAGTGGTTTAAAGGAAAAAGGTTTTGTATTGGATGGCGATTTCTTCTTTAATGCCAATAGACACGATAACGGAGAGAAGGTAGTTTTGGGCAAGAAATTTCCTGCTGGCGGCGGTTATGATGAAGGTGTAGAATTATTGAAAATGTTGGCACATCATCAGTCTACTGCTAAGTTTATAGCTAAAAAATTAGCAGTACGTTTTGTAAATGATGTTCCGCCAAGTTCGCTAATAGATAAAATGGCTAAAACTTTTATAGCAACCAAAGGTGATATCAAAAGCGTATTGATTACCATGGTAAATGCACCAGAATTTTGGTCGGAGCAAGCATTGAGGGAGAAAACCAAATCTCCTTTTGAATTAGCTATGAGTGCGGTAAGAAGTTTAAATGCAGAAATTACACAACCTTATGAGCTTTACAGCTGGATTAACCGCATGGGGCAGCAAATGTATTACTACCAAGCGCCAACAGGTTTCCCAGATAATGGACAATATTGGATCAATACTGGTTCTTTGTTAAATAGAATGAATTTTGGCTTGGCATTAGCTTCGCAACGTATACCGGGCGTAAAATTGAATTTAGCCAGCTTAAATAATAACAGAGAGCCTGAAAGTGTGGAAGCAGCTTTGCTCACATATAGTAAGTTAATTATGCCAGAAAGAGAATTGGCACAAACAGTGGCTCGTTTAAAGCCAATGTTAAATGATCCTAATTTGCAACAAAAAGTGGCCAAAGCTGCCGAGCAAAACAGTGCAAAGAAAGACAATAATAACACTGGTATGGAAATGCAGAGCATGGATAGCAAACCAGTAAAAGAAGAGAAAATGAAAATGGGAAGTGGAAGAAAAGCTAATGAAAACCCACCGATTAAAACGCAGGCAGGTAATAATACCATGTTGGCCCAGGTGGTGGGCGTAATTATTGGCTCTCCAGAATTTCAACGTAAATAATTAGAGTTATGGTATCTAGAAGAGGATTTTTAAAAGCTGGAGGTTTAGCCTTATTTGGAATAGGTTTAGGTGGCATTCCCGGATTTCTTGCCGATGCGGTTGCAGGTACTGTAAATCCATCTTTGTTTAAAAAGAAAAAGATATTGGTTTGTATTTTCCAACGTGGGGCAATGGATGGCTTAATGGCTGTAACACCATTTACCGACGACTATTTGAAAGCTGCACGTCCGAGTTTGTTTATGACTGCTGCTAAAGGAAGTGCTAATGAAAAACCACTGATTGACTTAGACGGAAGATTTGGCTTGCACCCTTCAATGGCTGCTTTTGAGCCTATGTTTAGGGAAAAAAGGTTGGGAATTGTGCATGGCATAGGTTCTCCAAACAACACCCGTTCGCATTTTGATGCACAAGATTTCATGGAGTCGGGTACGCCATTTAAAAAAGGGACTACTAGCGGCTGGCTAAATAGGGCAGTAGGCTTGTTGGGCCACGACGCAGCTACACCATTTCAAGGTGTAAGCTTAACTTCATCATTACCTCGATCGTTTTATGGCGAAAATCCAGCAGTAGCTATTAGAAATTTGGCAGATTTCAACATCCAAATGCGAGGTAATGTTTCAGGAGCTAAAATGGCCTCCAAGAGTTTTGAGGATTTGTATGACCAAACTTCATCTGACTTGTTGAAGAACACTGGAAAAGAGAGTTTCGATGCCATAAAAATGCTTCAAAAAACTGATGTAAGGAATTACAAGCCAGAAAATAATGTAGTTTATCCAACAACAGCTTTAGGAAACTCGTTGAAACAGATTGCACAATTAATTAAAATGGATGTGGGTTTAGAGGTAGCCTTTGCAGAGTCTGGCGGTTGGGATACACATTTTAACCAAGGCAAAGACACGGGTGTTTTTGCTCGTAACGTAAATGACTTGAGCAATTGTATGATGGCATTTTGGAATGATTTGTCGAGATATCAAGATGATGTAACGGTAATGACCATGACAGAATTTGGACGTACTGTTGCGCAAAATGGTACAGGTGGTACAGATCACGGTCGTGGATCTTGTAACTTCATTTTAGGAAATAGTGTTAACGGTGGTTTGGTACATGGTGTAGTCAATCCTTTGTCTAAAGATAACTTGGAAGATGGTAGAGATTTGGCTGTAACCACCGATTTTAGAAGCGTATTTAGTGAAGTTGCCGATGTTCATTTAGGCATCGACAATGATAAGGTCTTATTCCCAGATTTTGATGGTAAGAAAATAGGAGTGATGCGGGGATAATTTTTAGAATTACTTTTTTTTGAAATTGAACCAGGATGGCAATTGCTATCTTGGTTTTTTGTTTATGGTAATTTTACATTCAGGTATTTAATTTCCATTATTTTTGCCTCATGAAATCGATGAAAAAAGTTTGGTTAATTTTTGCTTTGGTGATTTGTTGCATTCAGATTTTGTATGCCCAAGATCTTTCGCAGCAGGTGGTAGCCAATCGAGCTAATGATACTTCGCAAATCGATAAACCTTACATCATCTATATTTCTGCCGACGGTTTTAGAAATGATTATGCCGATAAATACCAAGCTAAAAATTTGCTGGCATTAAGAGCGAAAGGTGTACAAGCTACGGCCATGAAGCCTTCTTTTCCTTCGGTTACTTTTTCTAATCACTACACACTGGTTACCGGAATGTATCCTTCTCACCACGGTATCGTTAATAATTCGTTTTACGATCCAAAGAAGGAACAACTTTACGTAAAAACAGATCCTAATGCCGTAAAAGATAGTACTTGGTATGGTGGTGTACCTATTTGGGTTTTGGCAGAACAGCAAAAAATGTTGTCGGCAGCGTTTTATTGGTTGGGCTCAGAGACGCCAGTTCAGGGAGTTAGGCCAACCTACTGGTACAACTTCAATACTAAAATACCGATGGATAAAAGGATTGCCGCAGTTAAAAATTGGTTGGCATTGCCAGAAGAAAAACGTCCGCACTTAATTAACTTTTATTTCCCAGAGGTTGATGTTGCGGGACATTATTTTGGAACAGATTCTAAAGAAACTGCCGCTGCAGTAAAGTTGGTAGATGATGCCGTTGGTGAAATGGTTGAGCTAGCAAAAATGACTGGCTTGGCTGTTAACTTTGTGTTTGTTTCAGACCACGGCATGACCAATGCAGACAATGTAGATGCCATGCCGCTGCCTTCTATTATCGATAAAGAAAAGTTTATTGTGCCAAACGGTGATGCCCTTTTGCAAATTTATGCGAAGGATAAAAAAGATATTAAACCGTTATACAAAGCTCTTAAAAAACAAGGCGCAGATTACGATGTATACCTTACCACTAAAATGCCTAAACGTTGGCATTACCGAGCAAAAAACAATAAAGATGGTAGGATAGGAGATATCATTCTTATTCCTCGCCTACCAAAAATATTTAATCTTACAGGCAAGCCAACAAATATTGGCAAGCACGGATTTGATAATGATTTGCCAGATATGCAAGCTACTTTCTACGCTTGGGGGCCAGCTTTTAAAGAAGGTTTAACTGTCAATTCTTTTGAAAATGTGCATGTTTATCCTTTGTTGGCTAAAATCTTAGGTTTGTCTTATCATCATAAAATTGATGGGGATATGAAGGTATTGGAGCCGATATTGAAGTAGCATGTTTTCATCAATTTAAAATGTCACCCCCTTCGGGGTTTTGCATTCTTCCTGTTTATAGGTTATAGTAGTTTCATCCCTTCGGGATTGATCATCCACAATTGTCATTATAATCGGTTTTTGGTATCTAGTATTTTTAAGCCCTAAGGGATGGCATTACCTATCATGGCCATATTGTTATATGGCCCTTAGTGATTGATTATATGCAATTTTCATTATAATCGGTTTTTGGTGCCTGTATTTTTTAAGCCCGAAGGGCTGATATTATTATAGCAATAAGTTAAACATTAAAACCCCGAAGGGGTGAAATTATTTTTAAATATCTTAATAAGCAGCAGCGGAGAATCTATTCTATCCAATCAAATAGAAATTCTTGTCGATGTTCGATTTCAAATTTTAACAAAAAATCAAAATATTCCTCTCTAAATGTTTTCTTCTTATGGTGTACTTCTTGATTTAAAATATAGTTATAAACTTGATTTACTTGGGAATGTGTATAAGAAAAAGCACCATATCCTTCTTGCCATTGAAATTTGCCTTTTACCCCAATTTTTATCGTTAACAAACTTTGAAGAATTATTCTTGATATCCCTTCGTAAATCGGATAAACTCGTAGAAGGCTTCAAGCCAATAAAGCAATGGATGTGGTCTTTATAGCAATTAACAATAATCGACTTATGTCCTTTAGCAGTAATAACACCTCAGATGTAACTATAAAGCCCATCTTTCCAATCAGATTGTATAACATTAGCCCTTCCCTTAACAGCAAATACAACTTGTATGTATAACTGCGAATATGTTCCTGCCATAATAAATAAATGTGTATTCAATTTACAAAAAATCAGTAACATTTTAGTTCACTTTACGCTAAATCATCTTCATTACTGATATTTATATCAGCAAACCTTACACTAATAAAAATGAAGAAAACTTTTACCCTTGCAACAGCGGTATTACTACTTGCCAATTTTGCCTTTGCTCAACAGCGTTCGCAAACGCAAGCGGGCAGTCCTCAACGTGGAAATGCTCCTGCGGCCGCACAATCAACTGCTACCAAAGAAGAAGCACCAGTTAAAGCAAATACCAACATCGCTTCAAGAAACATTGTTCCCGAAAGCTCTGTAATTACCAACCATACCGTAGCCATTAACGGAAAGGCAGTGCCTTACAAAGCAACCGCAGGTACTTTGCCAGTTTGGGACGAAGAAGGCAAAACACTAGCAGGCCTATTCTACACTTACTACGAAAGAACCGATATCAGCAATAAAGAAAGTCGTCCTTTGGTAATTTCTTTTAACGGCGGTCCAGGCTCTGCCTCAGTTTGGATGCACATTGCTTACACCGGCCCAGTAGTGCTAAAAATAGACGACGAAGGTTATCCCGTACAGCCCTACGGTTACAAAGACAACAGTACTTCCATACTCGATGTGGCAGATATTGTCTATATCGACCCGGTAAACACAGGTTATTCTAGAACTGTGGGCAAAGATGTAGCCACCAACCGTTTCTTTGGAGTAAAAGCCGATATCAAATACCTAGCAGAGTGGATTAATACTTTCGTAACTCGCACCAATCGTTGGGCATCGCCAAAATATCTGATAGGCGAGAGTTACGGTACAACACGTGTATCTGGATTGGCTTTAGAGCTGCAAAGCAACCACTGGATGTACCTAAACGGAGTAATTTTAGTTTCTCCAACCGAGTTGGGTATAGAAAGAGGTGGTGTAATGGATGCCGCTTTGCGTTTGCCTTACTTTGCCGCAACAGCTTGGTATCACAAAGCTTTACCAGCCGATCTACAAGGTAAAAAGCTAACCGATATGTTGCCAGAAGTAGAGCAATTCACCATCAATGAATTGGTGCCGGCAATGTCTAGAGGCGGTTTCATTTCTGCAGATGAAAGAAGCAAAATCGCAGCAAAAATGGCTCGTTTCTCTGGTTTGCCCGAAAAAGTGATACTTCAAAATAACCTTAACATTTCTACCAATCTGTTTTGGAAAGAGCTTCTTCGCGACAAAGGTTTTACCGTTGGTCGTTTAGATTCTAGGTATAAAGGTATCGACAAAAATGACGCTGGCGAACGCCCAGATTACAATGCAGAGTTAACTTCTTGGCTGCATTCTTTTACGCCGGCTATCAATATGTATCTGCGCAACGAGCTCAACTACAAGACCGATTTAAAGTACAATATGTTCGGCCCAGTACATCCTTGGGATAGAACTGGCGACAATACCGGCGAAAATTTACGTGCAGCAATGGCTCAAAATCCTTACCTGCATGTGTTGGTGCAATCTGGTTATTACGATGGCGCTTGCGATTATTTCAACGCAAAATATAACATGTGGCAAATGGACCCAAGCGGCAAACTGAAAGATAGAATGAGTTGGGAAGGTTACGAAAGTGGGCACATGATGTACCTGCGCAAAATAGATTTAGAGCTGGGCAACAACCATATCCGCGATTTCATCAAAAAATCAACACCAAAACCTGGCCAAGCAGCTAAGTTTTAAAAATATTTGAAGCGCAAAAGCAGAGCTACTATCTAACAGAAGTCCTGCTTTTCACTACAATCTTTTTGCCCATGTCACCCTAACAAACTTCGTAAGTTTACAAAACTTACGAAGTTTCAATCAACGCATCTACAACAAAAAGTATTTTCGTTTCAATCAGGGCTATTGTTTAAAGAATGTGCTATTGGCAAGTTAGGAGTCAGCGTAAGTGCTTTGCAAAGTCAGCAAAAATCCTTACCTTAACGTTGCGCAATTCAATTAAAAGATGAAAATTGTTTTAACTTTTCTTAGCTTAGTTTTTGCAATTTATGCTGCTGTTAGAGGTATAGATTTCGTACAGCGTGAAGATAATACATTCGTTTTGTTTGGCGTTGGCTGCTTGTTATTAGCTGTAGGTTTAGCCTATATCACAGTAAAATCAGCGCTTAAAAAGAAGTCGCATTAAATTATTGTCTATAGTTTCCATATAAATGCGTAATTTTACAGCCCCAACTATGGAACAACTGAAAACATCTTTTGATTTTGAAAAGCCTTTATCAGATTTGTATCAACAAATTGAAAAGGTTAAGCAGATTGCCGATAAGACCAAGGTTGATATGTCGGCTACATTGGCAGAGCTAGAAGAAAAAGCAGAGCAGACCAGTCAGAACCTTTACAGCAACCTTACAGGTTGGCAAAAAGTTCAAATGTCTCGCCATGCAGAGCGCCCGCAAACCTTAGATTATATCAACTTCATCTGTGACGATTTTATTGAGCTTCACGGAGATAGGACTGTTAAAGACGATAAAGCTATCATCGGAGGTTTTGCAACTATCGATGGTCAAACCGTTATGATAATAGGTCACCAAAAAGGAAAAAATACGAAAGAGCGCCAGTTTCGCAATTTCGGTATGGCCAATCCAGAAGGTTACAGAAAAGCCTTACGTTTAATGCGTTTGGCAGAGAAGTTCAATAAGCCTGTAATTTCTTTTATCGATACCATGGGGGCTTACCCAGGTTTAGAAGCCGAAGAACGCGGACAAGGTGAGGCAATTGCACGTAACTTGCTAGAAATGTCGGTGCTTAAAGTGCCAATTCTTTGCTTTATTGTAGGCGAAGGCGCTTCAGGTGGTGCATTGGGTATCGGTATCGGCGATAAAGTGTATATGCTAGAGCATACTTGGTATTCGGTAATTTCTCCAGAATCTTGTTCTTCTATTTTATGGAGAAGCTGGGACTTCAAAGAAAAAGCAGCAGAGTGCCTAAAGCTTACTTCAGAAGATATGCACAAAAACCAATTAATTGATGGTGTGGTAAAAGAACCTCTTGGAGGTGCGCATCAAAACCCTGAAGAAATGGCTCAGACTTTAAAAGCTCAAATCTTAGACGATCTAAAAGCTTTAAAGAAAGTAGATTCAGAAAAATTGATCGCTAAAAGAATTGATAAATTCTGCTCAATGGGCGTAGTTAACGAAGGTTAATATTTAGAAAATATAACATATAGAAGCACAATCAGTAATGGTTGTGCTTTTTTGTTTACACACACTCCTCACAGGTTGGCGTCCCTTCCGTTTTTCGCATTGCAAGGAGGCACTACGAAGCAATCTCTCTTAACCTCAATTCGATTATTAAATAACGTGAGTTGGGATAAGAAAAATAAGTTTTTGGCTAGCGATAGCCCCTGAAATCTTCGTTCAGCTAATTTTCGGGCTCTTATTTTTCGGATTGCAGTAATAAGCCAAAGCACTTTCTTTGAAAGAAAAATAAGCAACCGGGAGTTTTTGTTACTTTTTGCGGTCAAAAAGTAAGAGCCTAGCGGCGGCGAGCGAAAAACTCGTTTAAACACCTAATATATAAGGTTGGTAGAATTGCTTAACCCGAACTCACGTTAAATAGGCTAAAACAGACCGTTAAAACTAGTCCCGAATTAATTTCGGGAGACGAACTACGAATATATCGTCACCCTGAATTTATTTCAAGGTCAGTTAGACTAAGGCACACAATATAGAGCTATAAATCAGTCAAATAATAGTCGAACTCACGTTTTTAGGAACTATTTCCTTCGCTAACGTACACTCTCTAGCGCAAGCATTAGCGTAGCGGTGCTTGTGTTAATAAACTTGTAATGGATGTCTCGAAACTCGACACGACAGGTATAAGGGTTCGCATCTGATTGATTCATCTTCGCAAAAAAAAGCCGTCCCGATTTAAATCGGGACGGCTGTGTAATAGATTATAAAATTGCTTACAAATTCATGAAGTCTGGAGGAAGTTCCCCAAAATATTGTGCAAAGTTACCGTAGGCAAATAGAGATTTAATTTGCGCTTCTAGATCTTTCGCCAATTTAGGTTGGTTGTGCTGCAAAGCTACCTTCGCCATTGGCATTAATCCGTAGAATAAACCAATTTGGATATTTCTGTCGCCTACCAATTTACCTTTGCTCTTGGTAACATCACCTAAGTAAGTGATCTCCTTGCCAACAAAATCAGCGTATTTTTTAATCAATGCATTTGCTTTTTCTGTTTCGCCTAAAAGGTATAAGTTCTGCGCCATTGTTGCCGCACCCATAGCAGCACGCATACCATAAATTTTCGATGGAATAACCTCATCATATCTCTTCATTACCTTTTTAGCATCTTCCAATCTTCCAGCTTTAATTAACGAAGTTGTTAGACTATTAAAGATGTTGTTGAAGATAGAGATATCATCAGCCGACTGAATATCTAAGTACTTAGCGTTTTTAATGTTGCCCCACTTAAACTTATTCATTACGTGGTCGTACATAGGGTCTAAGTTAATTGGTTGCTCTTCTTCTTCACCTCTTTTTGATGGATCGATAGGCAACAACCTCAACGCCAAACCTTCGCTGTATAAATATTTGTCTAAACCATTAAACTGCTCTGAAGGCACTGTGCTGGCAAAATAAATTGGACGCTTCCAGTTGTTATGCGCCAAAATATCTAGCATCGCTAAATTACCTTTGGTTACATAGCCTTTGTTAAAAGTCCACTCTACGGCAGGTACAATTTCTCCTGCACGACTTTCAGGTAAAGTCTTCGTAGCAATTACATCTTGCGGATTAACGGTCAACTTAAATTTCTTAGTAGGAATAAAGTTGGTCATAGAGCCATCTTGTAGCGGTAATTTGTCTTCCGAATCGTCAGATAACAATAAGTCTACAATTTGTTTAAGCTCAACAGGATCAGCAATGCCCATGTCTTTGTGGTACATTACATCCCTTATACCAGAAACATATTGTTTTTCTGTCATAGAGATTGGTAAAGCCTCCGATTCGTGAACCTTACGTTTCATTCCGTTGATATACCAATCTGTATCGAATAAACTTAGGTTTACCAATCTAATATCAGGTCTAATACCTTCAACTTCCTGCGCATACCACAACGGATAAGTATCGTTATCACCGTAAGTAAATAAAATGGCATTTGGTGCACAAGATTCCATGTAACTTATCGCAATATCACGAGCTAATGTTTTCTCAGAACGGTCGTGGTCATCCCAACCTTCTTTGGCCATTAATACTGGTGCAATTAATAATCCGATAACGCTAGCAGCAATAGCTCCAACTTTCGGGTCTAATTTTTTAAGCAGCCATTCCCTAATAGCGATAATGCCTAGCCCAATCCAAATGGCAAAGGCATAGAAAGATCCAACGTAAGCGTAATCTCTTTCTCTAGGTTCCATTGGCTTTTGATTTAGGTAAAGCACAATAGCTAATCCTGTAAAGAAGAATAACAAACCAACAATACCAGCATCTTTAGGATGGCGACCAAAATGCCAAACTGCACCGATAACGCCCAAAATTAACGGCAAGAAATAAAAACGGTTATACGAGTTACTTTCTTTAATAGTAGGAGGTAGGTTGCTTTGATCTCCGTACAACATTCCGTCAATTGGCTTAATACCACTTATCCATTGGCCTTCGTACAAACTGCCCTGACCTTGGTCTTCATTTTGGCGACCAGCAAAGTTCCACAAGAAATAACGCATGTACATAAAACCAACTTGATGACGCATGAAGAAACCTAAATTGTCGAAGAAGCTTGGGAAATGCTCATCGCTCATTCCCATCATGTCTTTATAGTAATCTACATGTCGTTGTTCATCACTGTACATACGAGGGAAAAGAACTTCGTGTTGTAACCTGCGAATACTGTCTGGAAAGGTTTCGTTTTCTCCGTAAATACGTTTTGATTTTGTTCCTGATACTTCATACTTCGTATCACCTTTACGATAGGTTTTACCAGTTTCTACATAGATCGGTGCAGAACCATCGTCTTTATATTTAGGAATTGAGTTGTAGTTAGGCCCTAACAATAATGGTCTGTCGCCATATTGCTCACGGTTAAGATAGCTTAAAAATGAGAAAGCATTATCAGGATCACTGTTATTCAGGTTTGGTTTTGCTTGCGCCCTAATGATAATCATGGCAAAAGAAGCGTAGCCAAAAATGATTAATACAGTAGATAACAAGGCTAAATTCAGTACTCTTTTTTGGTGTTTGATAGAATATCTGATACCCCAAACCAATCCGCCAATTAATAAGATGGCGAAGAACAATACGCCAGTACCGAAGCCCAAGCCTAAAGTGTTAACAAAGAAAAGATCGAAGTAGGCGCCGAAAGAAACTAAATATTGAATGATACCATATTGAATTACTGCTAGAATTAATATACCAACACCAAGTGTTTTGAAAATTCCAGAGGTGGTTGGTTGTTTCTCTTTTTTAAAGTAGTAAACAAATGCTATTGCTGGTATAGTAAGTAAGTTTAATAAGTGGATACCGATAGATAAGCCCATGATGTAGGCAATAAACAATAACCATCTATCTGCTTTTGGTTCATCCGCCACGGCTTCCCATTTTAAGATACCCCAAAATACAATTGCGGTAAATAATGATGAAAGCGCATAAACCTCTGCCTCAACAGCTGAGAACCAGAAACTATCTGAGTAAGTGTAAGCTAAAGAACCAACTACGCCTGCACCCATAATGGTGATTAAGTTTGCAGTAGAAATTTCTTCTCCTTTTTTAATGAGTACTTTCTTTGCTAATGCGGTAATAGTCCAAAATAAGAATAGGATGGTTGCACCACTCGCTACTGCAGAACCGAAGTTCATAAAGTAGGCAATTTTTGTTTTATCGCCCATAGCTAATAAAGAAAAGAAACGCTCTATCATTAAAAACAAAGGCGCTCCAGGCTGGTGCACCACCTGCATTTTATAAGCCGAAGCAATAAATTCGCCGCAGTCCCAGAAGCTTGCGGTTGGCTCTAACGTTAAAACATAAGTGGTTGTAGCAATTAAAAAACATGCCCAGCCAATAATATTGTTTATTTTCTTGTATTCCATATTTTGAATATGATGGTATTTAAAACCTATAGTTTGGTGCAATAAATGCTGCCGAAAATAAAAAAATAGATTGATATAGGAGTGAGTTAGGTGCCTTATTTAACAAAAAATAACTAAATCTCCCTGAGTGTCAGTGAGGCTAATAAATAAATTTAAAATATTTTGTGTAGTTATTTGCAAGTATCGAAAAAGTGCGTACATTTGCATTCCGTTTCGGCAAGACGCTTGAAAGAGTGTTCGAGAGAACGTTGAAATAGGAGATTGTCCGATAGTATAAGGGTAGTACGACAGTTTTTGGTACTGTTTGTCTTGGTTCGAATCCAGGTCGGACAACAAATCACTTCGGGTTGTGAATAAAACCGCAACCCGATTTTTTTTTAACAAGCATTGATATCCGCAAATCATGCCATTGCAATTTAACCCCGTTAAAATTTTTGCTGGAAGTGGAACCAAAGACCTCGCTAGCAAAATAGCCGAAGAATACGGCAAACCACTAGGTAATGTTACCCTAAGTAAATTTAGCGATGGCGAATTTCAGCCTTCTTTTGATGAATCGGTTAGAGGATGTGATGTTTTCCTAGTACAGTCTACGTACCAACCCAGTGATAATTTAATGGAACTTTTGTTAATGGTTGATGCCGCTCGTAGAGCATCTGCGCATTACATTACCGCTGTTGTTCCTTATTACGGTTTGGCTCGCCAAGATAGGAAAGACAAACCAAGGGTAGCAATAGGAGCTAAGTTGGTAGCAAACTTGTTAAAAGCGGCTGGCATACACCGTATCATGACCATGGATTTGCATGCGGCGCAAATTCAAGGTTTTTTTGATATTCCGGTAGATCATTTGGATGGGGCAGTAATTTTTGTGCCATACATTAAGAGCTTGGGTTTAGAGAATTTAACAATTGCTTCGCCAGATATGGGAGGTTCGTATAGAGCTAGAACGTTTGCGAAATTCTTCAATGCTGAGGTGGTAATTTGTGATAAACGTCGTAAACGTGCCAATGAAATCGAATCAATGTCGATTATTGGTGATGTTACCGGACAAGATATTGTGCTGATTGATGATATTTGCGATACGGCTGGAACTTTAGCGAAGGCTGCAGCGCTGATCATGGAAAACGGAGCGAAAAGTGTGAGGGCGGTTTGTACGCATCCAGTATTGTCTGGTAAAGCTTACGAAACAGTTGAAAACTCAATGTTGGAAGAGTTAATTGTAACGGATACTATTCCGTTGAGAAGAGAAAGCCCGAAAATTAAGCAGTTAAGTACCGCCAAATTGTTTGCTAAAGCTATTGCTAGCGTGAACGAATATGGCTCAATTAGCGAGCTTTTTAGAGTTTAGGTTAATTGTTGGAATTGGTTATTCGGTTAACTGATTTGAATACTAAGATAATAAAAGGTTAATTGTAGGACTGGTTATTCAGTTAACCGATTTAAACACTTAACCAGTTAAACAAATAAATAAATATAAATATGAAAACTATCGCTATTAGCGGTTCTACAAGAGAGAACGTAGGGAAACGCGATGCCAAAGAGCTTCGCTACGAAGGTAAGGTTCCCGCTGTATTGTACGGAGGTACTGAACAAGTACACTTTGCTGTTACAAGAACTGATTTAAATGATGCTATCTACTCTCCAGAAGCTAGCTTTGTTGAAATTACAGTTAACGGTAAAGCTGTAAAAGCTATCGTAAAAGATACTCAGTTTCATCCATTAACAGACTTATTATTACACGTTGATTTTCTTCAATTATTTGATGAAAAAGAAATCACTATGGAAATTCCAGTTAAATTAACCGGTACTTCTCCAGGTGTTAAAATGGGTGGTAAATTAGTTCAAAAATTACGTAAACTACGTGTTAAAGCATTGCCTAAAAACATGCCTCAAGTAGTTGAAGTAAGTATTGCTAAGTTAGAAGTAGGTAACTTATTCCGCGTTCGCGATTTGGAAAAAGGCGATTACTTTGTAACTAACACTCCTGAAGATACTATCGTTTCTGTTGCAATGTCTAGAGCGTTGAAACAAGCAGAAAACGAAGCTAAAGGTAAAAAATAGTCAGGATTTAAGGATTTCTTGATTTACAAGATAAAATGGCATTCCAAGATGGGATGCCATTTTGTTTTATACATAGTTCGCAATTTAAGTCTTTGGTCTTTTAGCTTAAGTCTTTTAACTTCGCAGCATGAAATTTCTGATTGTAGGCTTAGGAAATATTGGTGCTGAGTACGTTGGCACCAGACACAATATTGGTTTTGACATTGCAGACGAATTGGTTGCAGGATTTGAGGGCAGCTTTGAACATGGTCGATTGGCTTACCATGCGGAAGTATCTCACAAGGGCAAAAAGCTACATGTAATTAAGCCTACCACCTACATGAATTTAAGCGGAAAAGCAGTAAACTACTGGATGAAAGAGTTAAAGGTTGCTCCTGAAAACGTTTTGGTTTTAGTAGATGATTTGGCGCTGCCACTAGGCAAACTGCGTATGAAATTACAGGGCAGTAGCGCTGGCCATAATGGTTTAAAAAGCATAGAAGAGCTTTGTGGTGGGCAAAACTACGCTCGTTTGCGTTTTGGTATTGGCAATGATTTTCCGAAAGGTAGACAAGCAGAATTTGTGCTTGGTCAGTTCGATAAAAATGAGAAAAAAGAACTGCCCATATTAATTAATAGGGCAGTAAGTATGATTAAAAGTTTTGCAACCATTGGCGCTGCGCAAACTATGACTTTATTTAATAAGTAGCTATTTTCTCAAAAGCCTGCTAATTTTTTCGTGTAGTATGTCTATTTTAAATGGCTTACCTATGATATCGTCGGCACCTACTTCTTTAGCTGTTTCTTTGTCTTGCTCTAGTACTCCGGCAGAAAACGAAATAATTGGCAGTTTTTCCTTTCCAGGAATATAACCAGTTCTAATTTTTTTGATCGCTTCTAAACCGTTCATTACCGGCATATAGGTATCCATTAGTACTAAATCAAAGTTTTCTCTTTCTAATGCTTCTAAGGCTGCAGCACCGTTGGTTACTACTGTGGTTTGCACCTTCCAGTCGTTTAGTATCTTTACAATTAAGAAAACATTGATAGAGTTGTCTTCTGCAACTAAAATCTTGATACCATCTAATGTAGGTAATGTCGAATGTGCTTTAATAAGTTTTTCTTCAACCTTTTTATCTACTGTTTTGTACCATTTCGTAAAAGAAAACACGCTTCCCTTGCCAAGTTCACTTTGTACATCTAATTCGCCGCCTTTAAGTTCTGCCAGCTTTTTAACGATGGATAAGCCTAAACCAGTGCCACCATAAACCCTAGTGTGTACATTTTCTACCTGTTCAAAAGATTGAAAAATAGACTGGATGTTTTCTTTGGAAATGCCAATGCCAGTGTCTATAACCGAGAATTTTAGTAAAGATGTATTTGGTTTTTCATCTAACACTTCGAGTTTAAATATGACTTCGCCTTCGTTGGTGAACTTAATAGCGTTACCCAATAAATTCATGAAAATTTGGTTAAGACGAAGCGAATCTGCCATGATGTGTCTTGGTAGTTTTTCGTCGATATCCAATTTTAAAGCAATGTTTTTCTCTATTGCTTTAACATTAAGTAGGTTGGTAGCTTGTTTTGCTAAGTCTTTAATGTCGGTTTCTGCAAAGGCAATAGTATACTTGCCAGCTTCAATCTTCGAGAGATCGAGAATATCGTTAATTACACCTAGTAAAGAGTTAGACGAAACATCCAGCAGGCCAATTATTTCAGCTTGATTTTCTGTAAGTTGTTCTTTCTGGAGCAAGTGCACCAAGCCAATAATACCATTAATAGGTGTGCGTATTTCGTGGCTCATATTAGCCATGAAGTTTTCTTTGGCTCTTTTGCCCAGTTCAGCTTCTTCCTTGGCCTTAATTAAATCTGTTTGTATCTTTTCTAGTTGCTGGTTTTTGGCTTTAATTTCCTTTTGGGTTTTTACCAATTGGATAAAAGAATCTACCTTGGCTGATGTGATGTATGGATCTAAAGGTTTGTAAAGATAGTCTACAGCACCAGCACTTAATCCTTTTATGGCGTACTTGGTCTCGGTAGAAATAGCAGTTACAAAAATGATCAAAATGTCTTGAGTGCGGGTGTTGTTTTTTAGAATTTCAACTAGCTCAAAGCCATTCATTTCGGGCATTTGTACGTCTACAAGCGCAATAGCGATGTCTTTCTCCCAACAAATGCGGAGTGCTTCATTAGGAGATGTTGTAGTGATAATATTAATATCATTCCTGTTTAAAAGGGCTTCTAAAGCAATAATGTTTTCTTGCTTATCGTCTACTATTAAAAGGTTGATTTTATTCATTGAATGGAAAGTTAATTAATTTTTTGGTAAATGTTGTTCTTCTTGTCTACTGCTTTAAATTTCTTGGCCAAAAGTGGGTCGCGAATGGTTTCTTTACCCCCCAAGCATAAGAACCCGAAATTGGCAAGGCTTTCGTAGAAAAGGTTGATGACGTTTTTTTGTAATTCGGGATTAAAATAAATCAGCACGTTTCTACAGGAAATTACTTGAAACTCGTTAAAAGGGCCGTCTGATACTAAATTGTGCATAGAAAATAACACATTCTTTTTCAAATGTCTTGAAATAGAGGCGGCATCGTATTGCGCAACATAGTGGTTTGCTAATGATTTTCCCCCTCCCAAAGCAAGATAATTTTCGGAGTAGTGTTTCATTTTCTGCAAGTCGTAGATGCCTTCTTTTGCTGTTTCGAGCACTTTGTGGTTAACATCTGTTCCGTAAAAAAAGCTTCTGTTGTACAATCCTTGTTCTTCAAATAGTATGGCAAACGAATATAGTTCTTCACCTGTAGAGCAACCTGCGTTCCAAACTTTAATATGCGGAAAAGAGCTTAGGTAGGGAAGTACGTTTTCTTTCAAAGATTTGAAGAACTTTGGATCGCGAAACATCTCTGTCACATTCACCGTAATTTCGTTAATGAAATAGTGAAAGAAGTCTTCATTATTGGTAAGTGTGCTTTTTAAGTCGAAAAAATCTAATCGTTTAAGCAACATAATTCTATTGAGACGTCTTTTTAGCGACGCTCTAGAATAGCCATCAAAATCGAAATCGTATATGTTTTTAGTAACGAAAATAATCTCCTCTACTTGCTCATCAGTAATCATGTCTTTCATCATTTTCTATACCCGCTAACTTAACCAAACCCTTAGCATAGACAACAACTTATCAATATCAACGGGTTTTGAGATATAGTCGCTGGCACCTGCGGCAATGCATTTCTCACGATCGGCTTTCATTGCTTTTGCGGTTAATGCTATAATAGGCAGGTTAGCTAAATGTCTTTGCGATCTTATCTTTTTCATTGCTTCATAGCCATCCATTTCAGGCATCATGATATCCATCAATACCAAATCAATTTCTGTATGTTCCGAGAGTTTTTCTAGTGCTTCTACACCATTATTGGCAATAATTACGTTTATTTTATAGTCTTGCAAAGCCGATGAAAGTGCGAAGATATTACGCATGTCATCATCAGTAATTAAAATGGTTTTATTCTCTAATGCTTTTTCAATGGTTGGCGCATAGTTTTTAGGTGCTTTGGCTACTGTAGCAACTTCATCCTTTTTAGGTGTTTCTGCCTGCAATTTGTTCATGAACAAGCTAACTTCGTCTAAAAGTCTGTCGTTAGATTTGTTGCTTTTTAATACCATAGCCTGCGAATAACGCATAATATGAGCCATTTTGTCTTTGTCTAGCTCCATCGCAGTGTTAATAATAACTGGGATGTCTTTGGTGTCTTCGTTAGTTTTAATTTCGTCTAACAGATCAAAACCAGAAATATCAGGTAATTTAAGGTCTAGGATGATGCAATCGAAAATCCCTTCTTCCAACATTTGTCTGGCTTCTGCACCGGTATAAGCTTGCGAAACTTTTGCGCCTTTTTTAATCAATTGCTCGGTAAGCTCATTGCTTTGTAGTATCTGATCTTCTACAATAAGTACATTATTAAAATTATAGATATATTGATTAGATAGCAACTCAAAAGCGTGGTCTAGCTTTTCTTTTTCTACTGGTTTTTTAAGGAAACCAATGGCACCTTCTTTTTTCGCCTTGCCCGCTTTTTCTTCGCCGGCCGACATCATGTGGATAGGGATGTGTTTTGTGGTTGGCTCTGCTTTCAGTTTTTTTAGGATAGCCCATCCATCCATTACCGGAAGCATTACATCGAGTACAATGGCATCTGGCAATTCGGACAAAGCTAATTCCAAGCCCGTATCTCCCCGATGGGCTAAAATAGGTTCGAAGCCTTTTTCTATGGCATAGGCTTTTAAGATCTCCGCAAAATTTTCATCATCCTCAATAATTAACAATCTATTGCCATCTCCTCTAGCTTTAAACGCTTGTTGGCTATTTAAAACCACTGGCGTAGGCGTAGCTTGTGATACAACCATTGGTTTTTCTACTTCCGGTTCTTTCATCTCTACCGGTACGCCAAGTTCTTGTGGTATAATTAAAGTAAAAGTACTACCAAAGCCTACTTCACTTTTTAGCTGAATTTCGCCACCAAGTAAGTTGGCAAGTTCTCGGCTAATGGATAAACCTAGTCCCGTGCCGCCATACTTTCTGCTGGTAGATCCATCTTCTTGCTGAAAAGCTTCGAAAATAACCTGTTGTTTATCTAAAGGAATACCAATTCCACTGTCTGAAACAGCAAAGTAAATCAGCTTGTCTTGGGTGGTTAGCGACGAGTTATATTTGATGTCTTCTTTTTGAGCTAAGCCTATTTCTACTGTCACATTTCCGCCCTTGCGTGTAAATTTAAATGCGTTAGAAAGTAAGTTTTTGATAATTTGTTCTACCCTCGCTTGGTCGGTAACAATGCTGGTGGGTATTTGGTCTTTCAGCTTAAATTCAAAATTGATTTCTTTCTGTTTGGCTACTTCATTAAATAAAGATTCTACCTGAGCTTTTATAGATGAAGGCTTTACTTGTTCAATAATCAGATCAACTTTTCCAGATTCTATTTTTGAAAGATCCAGGATATCATTAATCAAAGCCAACAAATCTGAACCAGCATTATGTATAACCCCCGCGTATTTAATTTGTTCATCAGACAGATTATTGAGCTTGTTGTCCTTTAATATTCTGGCTAAAATCAGGATGCTATTTAATGGTGTGCGTAGCTCGTGGCTCATGTTAGCCAAAAATTCTGATTTATATTTACTACTTAAAGAAAGTTCTTCTGCCTTTAAGCTAATTGCTTCTTTCGCTTGATTAATAGAGGCGTTTTTTTCTTCTAATAGTTGCGCTTTTTCTTCCAGTTCTGAATTAGCTTGTTGTAATTCTTCTTGCTGTACCCTCAGTTCTTCTTCCGAAGCTTGTAATTCTTCGGTTTTGTGCATCAAGTCTTCGTTGGTAACGCGTAGTTCTTCCTGTTGTGCAGTAAGTTCTTCTGCCTGTTGTTGGGTTTTCTCAAACAACTCTTGCAACTTAACTTTAGCCACCATACTGTTTACAGCAATTCCAATATCTTTTGCTACCAGCTCCAAAAAAGATAGATGGTTTTGTGATGGTTCAGAAGTGAGTCCTATTTCTAAAACGGCAATGGTCTGCTCTTCGAATAAAACGGGCAAACATAGGATGTGAGTTGGTGTCACATTTCCTAAAGCAGAGCTGATTTTAAGATAGCCTTCTGGAACGGGACTGAAAATTTTCACCTTTTTTTCCAATGCCGCTTGGCCAGCTAAACCCTCTCCAAACTTGTATTTTCTATCATCTAAAACTTCGTTTATAGCGTAAGTTCCCCTAACTCTTAAAGTTTGTTGGCTTCTATTTACCAAGTGAAATACGCCAACAGGATAGTCGAGCAAGTTACATATTTTGGTGATGATGTTGTCCGCCAACTGATCCATTCCAAAATCACCACGCATTACATCGTTTACTTGTGCTTCGCTACTCAACACCCAATTATGGTATTCGTTTTTCGCAGAAAGTTTTTCTAACTCGGTGTTGGTAGTTAAAATTTGTTTTTGCGTTTCTCTTTGCTGGTCAAAAGTTTGGCGAATGTATTTGAGTAAAAACAGAATTAAAGCAAAAATTAACAGCGAACTACCAATGATAACAACAATGGTTCTATTGCTTCTACTAGTAACAACTTCTTGCCTTTCATTCAATAGCTTATATTCTAGAGTAATCAGTTCATCAGAAAAGGCTAAAAACTTTATTTTGTCAAGTCTGCCTCTGTCGGTTAGAAACTGTTGCTTGGCACCAACAAAATTTCCAGCACTTCCTTTAGCTGCAATTTGTTTCAACTCCGTAACTTTAGCTATTGCATAAAACCTAATGCTGTCTATTTTTTGTAGCTGTTTAGGATTATCTTCTACCATATCAGCCAATTGCTCTACCATCGGTAAAATAGCGTTGATGTTTTCGTCGTAAGGTTCGCGATAATCTGCTCTTTCTGTTAAAATATAGCCTCTCAAAGATGCTTCAGAATGTAACAATCTTATTTCTAACCGTTCCGCCATTTTAGCTACATCATGCGTATGTGCTACCCATTTATAGCTATCATTTAGCGAATTGATACTTAGGTAGGAAGCTATTGCAGAGATTAAGACAAAAGTTAATGAGACCGCAAATCCGGTAAGTAATTGCTGCTTAAAAGATAGTTTGAGCATAAGAACCCTATTGATGTGATATAAAGGTAGCTAAGATACACATTAGGGAAATAAGAAGGGAACTAAAAGTATCAGCTACTAGGGAAATTGCTTTTGAAAACAATTTTGGCTAAAGCCTTGTTTGTTTCCCTAAATATCCGCCCCATAAATGGGACGGCAATGAAACGGCATAAAGGAAATTCATTGCCGTTTGGCTTCAGCCAACGGACAGTATAAAAGGTTACAATATGGCTTTAGCCAAATCTTTTTGATTTTTAAAAGCGATTTACCTATATCAGCTAATAACTGGTTTATTTAAAGTGCTTAGTTTTATTAACTTTAGCGCTTCAAAAGAAATTAAAAACAATGAAACTATACGGCATTCCCAATTGTAATACAGTAAAGAAAGCGCAAGACTGGTTAAAGAATAATGGCAGCGAATATGAATTTCACGATTTTAAGAAAAAAGGAATTACTGCCGAAAAATTAACCGAATGGTTTAACACTTTTGGCTGGGAGAAGGTGATTAACAAAGCGGGTTTAACCTTTAAGAAGTTGACAAAGGAAGAACAGGCAAAAATTAATACACCCGATGCCGTAATTGAATATTTGTTAGCCAACACAAGTGCCATTAAAAGACCAATTGTAGAAAAAGATGGTAAAGCGATTTTGCTGGGCTTTAAGGAAGAGGAATATCAAGCTTTGCTAAAGTAGTAATAGGCTTGTTAAATTTTGTTAAACGGGTTACGCAAAGCGTAAAGTAACTTACATTTGATGATGCTGAAGAAACTATATTTATTTATTTTTTTGTTATTGCCCTGTGCTGCAATGGCTCAAGAGACTTATGTTACCGGAAATGTTTTTGATAACGAACAACGTGGTACTGCCCTACAAGGTGTTTCGGTAAGAAATTTAACTTCTAAAGCGGTAGTGCTAACCGATAAAGACGGACGTTATGCCATACAAGCAAAAAAGGGAGATCTTATATCTTACGCTTCTATGGGCTATCAAACCGATACTGTTTACTTGGTAAATTTATTTCCCAAGAATATCTATTTGAGATTGGCAGTGAATACCCTGAACACGGTAGATGTTACCACCGTAAAGATTTCTCCGTATTTGGATACTAAAGACCCAGATGCAGTAGCAGCTAAAAGGGTAGATGCTTCGAAAGAAAAGGGAGGGCTGCGTTTAAACTTAGGTTATGGCAAATGGCGTAAGCAACAGGCAAAAGAGCGTGAGCTCGAAGAAGCAGCAGATATTAATGAAGAAATTTCCAAAAACTTTAATAAAACGGTTATCCAGAAACTGGTAAACTACAAAGAAAAGGATTTGGATGATTACATTGGCTTGTACCGCCCAACGGTAGAACAAGTAAAGGCAGACACACCTTTTGACTATACTTATTACATTGCAACCACTTTTAATGAGTGGAAAAAACTACCTGCCGATGCTCGCAAGCTACCTGCTTTACCAAAATTGAAAGGTAAACCCTAGTCATTGGTAATATTCATGTGCCAAAATTGAAAATTGCTATTTTCCATTTACCTTAGCAACAAAATAATTAAACATGCAAAAAACCTTATTGAAATCATTTGCGGTTGCAATAACCGTATTATTTGGACAATTGAGTTTTGCTCAAGATAAGCTAGTTTCTAAATATGTACCAGAAGAAGCTTTCAGTCCACTTTTTTATACCCAAAATGGAAACGAATATCGCTCTGCGAGTGGTGCTCCAGGTCCTAAATATTGGCAAAACCGTGTAGATTACAACATCAGCGCCACGCTAGATGAAGCTACCAGTAAAGTTAAAGCTACCATTACTATCACCTACAAAAATAATAGTCCAGAGAAATTGCCTTATTTGTGGTTGCAGTTAGATCAAAACTCATTTAAAGAAGGTTCTCGTGGTTTGTCTATTACACCAGCTAAAAGTAGATATGGTGCGCAGGGCGAAAACTTCAGCGGTGGCTACGAAATTACCAACCTGTCTGTTTCTCAAAAAGCAAAAACTGTCAAATTTACTTCTTTGGTAGAAGATACACGTATGCAAATCCGCCTAGAACAACCAATGGCTGCAAATGGCGATGTAGCAGTAATCAAAATGGACTATACCTATCAAATCCCTGTGTTGGGCTCAGATAGAACAGGCCATTTAACCACTAAAAATGGAGAAATCTTCGCGGTAGCACAATGGTTTCCACGTATGAGCGTATATGATGACGTTTTAGGATGGAACACTTTGCCTTATTGGGGTGCTGGTGAGTTCTATTGCGAATTTGGTGACATCACTTTCGATGTAACTGTGCCTGCAAACCACATTGTAATGGGTTCTGGAGAGTTATTAAACCCACAAGAAGTATTTACGGCAACACAACTACAACGCTGGAATGAAGCTAAAAACAGCGATAAAACGGTTCACATCAGGTCTGAAGCTGAAGTAACAGATCCAAAATCTCGCCCTGCAAAAGATAAATTGACTTGGAAATTCAAAATGCTTAATACCCGCGATGCAGCTTGGTCGTCATCAAAAGCCTTTGTTTTAGATGCCGCACGTATCAACTTGCCTAGCGGTAAAAAATCGTTGGCGGTTTCTGCACATCCGGTAGAGAGTAATGGCAACGATGGTTATGGTAGAGCGGTAGAGTACGTAAAAGCTTCTATAGAGCATTACTCAAAAATGTGGTTAGAATATCCATACCCAATGGCGGTGAACGTAGCCACAAATATTGGCGGTATGGAGTATCCAGGTATTGTGTTTTGCGGTTGGAAAGCTAAAAAAGGCGATGCTTGGGGCGTAATTGACCACGAGTTTGGCCACATTTGGTTCCCAATGATTGTGGGATCTAACGAACGTAAATTCGGTTGGATGGACGAAGGTTTCAACACTTTCATCAACGATTTATCGAGTACAGAATTTAACAACGGCGAGTACAAACCACGCAAAATGAATATGCACGCCATCGGTAAACAAGTTATTGGTAATCCAAAATTCGAAAACATGATGTTAATGCCCGATGGTATGGCTGAAGCTAACATAGGTATCAACTTGTATTACAAACCTAGTTGGGCACTCCACATCCTAAGAGATCAAATTTTGGGTAAAGACAGGTTTGATTACGCCTTCCGCCAGTATATCAACAACTGGGCTTACAAACACCCAACACCTAATGATTTCTTCCGTACTATGGAAAATGCAGCTGGCGAAGATTTGAGCTGGTTCTGGAAAAGTTGGTTCTTGAACAACTGGAAAATGGATCAAGGTATTTCTGAAGTTAAAGAGCTTAAAAATAATGGTGCTATCACGGCTTATAACATCAAAGTTGATAATTTAGATAAAATGCCAATGCCAATCATTTTAGGTATTAAAACCAAAAGTGGCAAAACAGATTTAGTTAAAGTTGCTGCCGATGTTTGGATGAAAAATACCAGCTGGGTGGTGCGTTACCCAACTACAGAAGAAGTGGTAGAGGTGGTGCTAGATCCGCAACAAACATTGCCAGATAGCAATGCTGACAATAACAAATGGACAGGTAACTAATAACCATCCTAAGCACATATCAATCCCGTAAGTTAACCCTTGCGGGTTTTTTTGTTTTAGAAGAGCTTGTTCGCTGCATCTATCTCAAACCCGCCCTGCTTTCCGCTTTATTTGCCCATTGCATGGGCTGCATGCACGCTACAATCAGGTCTAATTAACATAAGTTTGTGCGGGAATTATCCCCTCAAATTGTACTACGTTGAACATGACATTGCCGTCTACTTCAAATATTTCTCGACTTTGCATTGCCTCGCAGAGGCATACTTTTGGTAGCGTAATCATCCAATCGACATAAGCTCCGTAGGAGTGGCCTTTCTTGTAATGTTATGTTTTTTATAAGGTCGCTCCTACGGAGCTTTAGCAGAAGGCAGTAGTTTGTTACCAATAGGTCGCCTCTACGAGGCTTTTACTATATCAACTAGAATTCTGGCAGTTGTGTGTTTATCATCATAAGTGTTCGGAAGATTAAAAATTAACCACAAAGACACAAAGGAACACAAAGATTTTTGTATCATTTGAACCTTAAAGCCCTTATTTCTATTTGTGGTATGTAAGAATTAAATGCTTTAAATTCTTCCGAACACTTACGGTGTTCTCTCAACCTATAACTAAATCATCGCTTTTGATGTTTCTCGACTTTGCATTGCCTCGTAGAGGCATACTTTTGGTAGGGTAATGATCCAATCAATACAAGCTCCGTAGGAGCGACCTTTTCTGCGCATCTAATCAATGAAACCTATTGTTAATTCACCATCATATCCCAACCAAATTTCCACTAGCATCACACTTAGAAAAATATTTATAAAATTTTTCAGAAAAAGTGTCACATTCCAAATCGCCTTGCGTCTTATGAATTGTAGGTCTTAAAATCCGAGCCTGCACAAAACCAAAAAAGACATAAATGAAAACAAAACTATTTCTGATCATCTGCTGCCTATTAACTACGAAGACTTTCGCACAAAGCCGCTTGTCTGGTAAATTACAAGCCGAAACCAATAAGGAAGCTGTGGCTTATGCTGCCGTACTATTAACCGAACAGGCAGATTCGAGCAAGAGAACAGGTGCATTAACCAGTTTTAACGGAGAATTTTCATTTAAAGATCTAAAGAATGGAAAATACAACCTTAAAATTTCAGCCTTAGGTTATAAATCTATTTTAAAACCAATAGAAGTAACTGGAAACTTAGAATTGGGAACTTTGCAAATGCAGGAAGATGCGTTGAAACTTAAAGAAGTAAACGTAACGGGTCAGCAGGCCAATGTTAAAATAAAGCCCGACACAATAGAATACAATGCTGGAGCTTTTAAAACCCAACCAAACGCAGCCGTAGAAGAATTGTTGAAGAAACTTCCCGGGGTAGAGGTAGACCGAGATGGAAATATTTTGGTGCAGGGACAAAAAGTTTCAAGATTAACTGTTGATGGAAAAGATTTTTTCGGTACTGACCCCAAAACTGCAACCAAGAATTTACCAGCAGATGCTATTGCAAAAGTACAAGTGATAGACAGTAAAACACTGGAGGCAAAAGCCACAGGTATAGATGATGGCCAACGTGAAAAAGTATTGAACTTAACCATTAAAGAAGATAAAAAACGTGGATGGTTTGGTAATGCGAACTTAGCAAGTGGCACAACCGATCGTTACAACAGCTATTTGAGTGCAAATCATTTCAATAAAAATCTACAGTTTGCAATTTTGGGTATGAGCAATAACCTTAGCAATGCCAGCTTCCAGTTCGAAGATTTAAACAGCTTTACCGGCGGAAACATCGGGAACATTTTTGCACCACCAGCTGGAGGCAGCTTCTCTATCAACGTAAATAACGGACGCACCACCATTGGCGGTTCTGGTGTGTTCGATAATAATGCGATAGGAGAGGTCACCACCCATAGCGGCGGCCTAAACTACAGCAATAGCTGGGGCAAAAATAATAAACTGGCCATTAGCAGCAGCTACTTCACATATTTTTCAAATGGTATCGGTAATCGCTTATCAACTATTCAGGATATCAATAGTAATGATGTGCTAAGAACATCGGAGCTTTCTATACGAAATTCTGACAACCAGGCACACCGCTTTAATTTCAAGGCAGAGTACCATCCAGATTCTTTAACCGATATCACGTTCAGACCAAACATCATCCTTAACTACACCAGAAATATCAACGATCGTAGGTTTAATTCTGCATTCGATGCGGCTGGCAAAACTAACGATGGAACGCAATATTTCGATCAGAAAAATACCACTCCGGCACTCTTTGGCGAATTTGCGGCATTACGTCGTTTAAAAAATGGCTCGGTTTCCTTAAGGTTAAATGGTACACAGAATACCTACAACGCAAATTGGACCAATAACTCATTGATCAACAAATATGAGAATGCTACTGCCGATCAAGATCTGATTAATCAGCAAGCTCAACAAGAAAATGTTTCAAGATCATACACCCTTAATTTAAACTACATGCGCCAACTGAACAAGAAGTGGAGCGCCAATGTTGGATATCTCTATAACCAAAGTAGGGTAGATGCAGAACAACTTACATTCGATTACAATACAATTACAGATAGGTATGAAACCATAGTGTCCGATTTTTCAAATTCGCTCGATAATAGGAATTGGCAGCAAAGTGCCAGATTTGGTTTTATCCACACCCGCAGTCAATGGACTTATAACTTTGGCTTTGGCCTACAAGAAACTGGTTTAGACGCTACTGCATTCAATAGTTCAGGAGCAAGTATCAACCAATTAGACAAAAAATACTACAATATTTTACCGCGACTAACTATCAATTTTAAGAATAAAGCTAATCATACGATACAGTTAAACTATAACTCTTCGGTTAACCTACCATCGGTTAACGACCTGCAACCGGTACAAAACAATAACAACCCATTGTATCAAAGAATAGGAAATCCAGCTTTGGAAGCTACTAAAAATCACCGTATGGCAATTAATTTCAATACGTTTAGTGCAGATAACAACAAGTACTGGAATGGCTATTTCCTAATCAACTATTCGATTGATGCCATCGGTAATAGCGTAAATTATGTAAATGGCGTTCAGCATGTACAGCCAGTTAATGTAGATGGCAATTACTTCATCAATACGGGTACCTTCTTCGGTCAGCCAACAAAAATTAAAGGGCTAAGAATGGGTTATGGCGTTAACTTCTTTACATCACACCTATCTTCATATATTAACGCCCAGAAAAATGTGACCGATAGATACAACATTGGCCCGAATGCTAATTTTAGCTACGATATAGATAATAAGTTAAACGCTGGTGTTTATTTGGGTGTGCAATACAGTATGGTAAATAATTCTCAGCCCGCAGCTATTGATAACAAGTATTTCAGCTTTTGGAACAATGCAAGTGTAAGTTGGGAGTTTGTTAAAAATATGCGTATCACCACAGAGTTACAGCATAACGGTACTGCAGGTAGGGCCGATGGATTTAACAATAATATATTCCTGCTAAACGCCGGTTTGGAACAGTACCTTATGAAACGTAGAATTACATTAGCAGTCAAAGGGTTCGATATCTTAAATCAGAATACTAACATAGATAGAACTGTAAATGCAAGTAGGATGGAAGATGTACGTTTCAATACCATTAACCGCTATTTTTATTTCTCATTGAATTATAAGATATCTAAAGCTGGGGCTACAAATACCAGATCTAATCCGAGAAATACAGTAGGTTAGTTTTTTATCTTAGCTGTAATCGTTAGCAAGGTGCGGAAACTAAATTTCCGCACCTTTTTGTTGCCAGATGGAAAATTTCGTAAACTGAAAAGAAAGATACAACAACTAAAAATAGCGTAACATATTGTTTGTACTCCTTTTGGTTGTATTAATTATTTGATTTATAAGTGTTTGAGTTTGTATAATGAGGAGAGTGTTACGCTAACTGGGTAAAAACAACAACAACGAAATGGTGGTGTTTATATTGTTCTTAACGTAAATATAAGGTTTTTAGTTGTTTTATGGTGCTTTTTTAATGTGGGCATAAAAATTGGCTATTGAGGTACAAGTACGTTGTGCGTTTGCAAACATACATTTTACCACATCAACCTATGAAAAACATTTTAAGAAGCATTACGCTTTGCGTATTGTTATGCGCATGTGTGCAGTCTGTTAATGCACAAGTAAAGATTGGCGATAACCCTACAACTATTAACAAAGCCTCAATTCTGGAGTTAGAAAGCAGTAACAAGGGATTGTTGTTCCCAAGGGTAAACCTTACCAATACCACCACATGGGGTTTGGCGACAGGAAGCACACCGGTAGCGGGAATGATGGTTTATAATATCAAAACTATTGCTACAGGTTTTAGCGGTACAGCAGCTTACCCTGCACATACACCAGATGGTACTGGAGTTTATTATTGGGACGGTACTGGGTGGGTATCTTTGAGAGGTTTAAAAGGAGATACTGGAGCCGTTGGTCAACAAGGGGTGGCTGGTGCTACTGGTACTCAAGGACCAATTGGTGCCACAGGTACTGCTGGTAAAGGTATTACTTCTACTATATATAATCCGGCAACAGGTATAGTTACCATAACATTTACCGATGGCACTAGCTCGATGACAGGTGATCTTCGTGGTGCAGCTGGAGCTACAGGTGCAACTGGCCCACAGGGTATTCAGGGTGCAACAGGCGCTGATGGTGCGGTTGGGGCTACGGGTGCCACTGGCCCACAGGGCGCCACAGGTG
>NZ_JAVHXT010000014.1:0-56182 GCF_031119335.1 Pedobacter sp. | reverse complement strand
GGGCTACGGGTGCCACTGGCCCACAGGGCGCCACAGGTGCACAAGGTGAAATAGGCCTAACCGGAGCTACAGGAGCCACTGGTCCGCAGGGTATCCAAGGTATTCAGGGTGCAACGGGAGCTGATGGTGCGGTTGGGGCTACGGGTGCCACTGGCCCACAGGGCGCCACAGGTGCACAAGGTGAAATAGGCCTAACCGGAGCTACAGGAGCCACTGGTCCGCAGGGTATCCAAGGTATTCAGGGTGCAACGGGAGCTGATGGTGCGGTTGGTGCGACGGGTGCCACTGGCCCACAGGGCGCAACCGGTGTACAAGGTGAAACAGGCTTAGCCGGAGCTACAGGAGCCACTGGTCCACAGGGTATCCAAGGAATTCAGGGTGCAGTTGGAGCTACTGGTGCCACTGGCCCGCAGGGTATCCAAGGAATTCAGGGTGCAACAGGTGCTGATGGTGCAACGGGTGCCACTGGCCCACAGGGCGCCACAGGTGCGCAAGGTGAAATGGGTCTAACCGGAGCTACAGGAGCCGAAGGGCCTCAGGGAGCTACTGGTGCAACCGGCGCAACAGGAACAACTGACCCAGTTACGGCAAATAACGGTTTAACTAAAACTGGAGATAATATTCAGTTAGGTGGGCCATTAACTAAACCAACAACTATTACGGCAGATGTCACAAATACATTAGCCATTGCAGGCTTACAAACAGGGGCTGCTACTGATGTTTTAGTGGTGGCAGATCCAACGACGGGATTATTGAAATCGGTAGATCCAGCGATATTGACGATGGAGCCTTGGAATGTGAGATTAACTACGGATAAGGCAACACTAAATACACAGAATATTTACCAACATGGAAATGTAGCTATAGGTACACAAAATGGAATTGGTGTTTTCAATGTAGATGCTACTAAAAACAATGCAACAACCGGTACTCCTACATCAACACAGGTTTTAGACGATATCATTGTAACTCCAGCAGGTAGAGTAGGTTTTGGTTACAATCCATCTGATGGTAATTTATTAGGTCGTCAGAATGACGATAAGGTAACTTTTCAAGCTAATGAAGATTTGGATGTAAACTACAGCTTAGCAACCACAAGTGCAGCACAGGCAATTGTACACCGTAATATTATTTCTGGTGGAGCAATAGGTGCTAGAACGGCAAGAGGTATGGGGCAATCTATAGCGGCCTTTGAAGGGCACACAAGTACATCGTCAGCAAATTACGGATGGGGAAGTCTATCAACCCAACAACGTGCAGGCATGGTACTTAGAACAGGTAAATTAAATGATTTTGGTGGAGAGATTTGGTTTGGTGTATCTGGAGCTTCGGAAGGCGATGGAGGTAAAACATTGGTAAATACCGCAGGTGTTAAATATCGTGCTGTAATAGATCAAAAAGGAAACTGGGCCTTTGGTTCAGATCCAAACTTTGATGCTTTTTGGAGAACCCCAACTGAGCGTCTAGATTTAATTTTAGGTGGCGTACGAATTGGAGCATTAGGTTACGGTCCATTGGCCGCTTGGAGAACTGTAGAAGCCGCTGAAAGACCAAACTATATCAGTACCGATGCGAATGATAGGTTGGTAGTTGCTGATGTGAACGGTGTGTTAAAGGTAAAAGAGGTTTCTACAATTTTGCCTGCAACAGTAACAGCAGATAATGGTTTAACAAAAACAGTAAATAACATTCAATTAGGGGGTGCATTAACTAAGCCTACTACTATTACGACAGATGTCACAAATACATTAGCCATTGCAGGCTTACAAACAGGTGCTGCTACTGATGTTTTAGTGGTGGCAGATCCAACAACGGGATTATTGAAATCAGTAAATCCGTCTACGTTAGCTATTGAACCTTGGTTTAACGTAGCCACTAATGCAGGTGCAACTGCAAATACACAAAATATTTACCAAATGGGAAGTGTGGCCATAGGTAAAAACGCATTGCAAACAGGTGCGGCACTTGATGTAGAAGGTGCAGTGCGTGGTGGAACTAGCCATATAGGTACTGCAGGGGTAAATTCTGCTGCGTTTGGACAACAGAATGAAGCTTCAGATATAAATGCTTTTGCTGCAGGACAAGGTAACAAGGCAAATGGAAATAATTCAGCTACTTTCGGTGCCTTTAATACAATTCCTACTGGAACAACAGAAGCCTTTGCTACAGGTACGATGAATAAAGCAGTGGGAGTTAACTCATTTACTTCTGGTGCTGAAAATGAAGCGAATGGACGTAATTCTGCAGTCTTTGGAAATGGAAGCATTTCTTCAGGAACAAATGAGCTTGTATTAGGTAGATATAATGCTATTACAACGGCAAGTACAGCACTTTTACAAGTAGGTAATGGAGGTATTGGTGTACGTAGAAATGCGTTAACTATTTTAAATAATGGCAATATTGGTACAGATATAGCAATTGCCCCAACAGAACGTTTGGATATTGGTTCTGGTAACGTTCGCATTCGTGATATAAATACTATTGCAGGCCTTGCTACAGACAACCTTGTAGTAGCAGATGCAAATGGAGTTTTGAAAACCATTGCAGCAAGTACAAGTACAGCCATTGAAACCAAATCAGCAGATTACACAATGCTAGCAACAGACGAAACCATATTGGTTCAAACTGGTGTAGCTACAACGGTTAAAATTACACTGCCAGCTGCTGCGGCTACTAATAAAGGTAAACGATATACAGTTAAGATGATTGAAGGAACAGGTGCAGTCAATGTAGTTTCTGCTGGCGGTACCATAGATGGAAATGCTGCAGCTACTGGAATAACCGGTGCATCAATATGGCAAGGTTGGGTAATACAGTCTGACGGCACAAACTGGTTCGTTGTAAGTCGTATTTAAAATAAAAGGTTGAGTGGAGAAAGGTTAAGAAAACTTCCTCAATCTAAAAAAATACATATAACAACTCCCTCTCCTTTGGAGAGGGAGGGCTGAGGTAAAAGAGTAGAGGGAAGTAGCATGTTTAGGGATGATGATTGCACATAATGGAGATTTCTATAATCTCGCCCTCTATTTTAAACTCAAATACACATCAAGTAATAATTTATATCAAAATATTAAAGCCTTAATTAATTCGCTTTCTCAATAAATAAACAAATGAAAAAAAATATCCCAATTCTTGTTACGCTATTATTTTTTGCCTTTCAAAGTAAGGCTCAACTGGCCATTGTTAATGGGCAAAAAGTGATAGCAAGTATGAGTGAATTTGCAAAAATTGACACCTTAGTAGCTAAAGAAACGGCTGGTTATGCTGCCGAATACAATAAGAAACAAGCCGCTCTAAATAAATTGGTAACGCAAGCAGATAGCTTGTATAAACTAGATGCTAAAGCACCTAATGCTATTAAGGCCATAGGCGATGCCCAAACTGCAGATAAAGATTTGAAAGCATACGGCGAAATGGCAAATAAAAAAATTGCTGAATATAAAGAGCTACTAACAAAGCCTTATACAGAAAAAGTAATGGCAGCCATAAAAACTGTGGCTTTAAGGGGGAAATACATGCAGGTTTTAGATAGCTCAACAACCAGCGTGTTGTATCTAAATCCGTTGGCAGATATCACTGATCAAGTAATTAAAGAAATCAAACAGAAATAAGACAGAAACGCATGATAGGCTTTGCCTAATTGAAGCGTAAACGAAATATCCTACCTATGAAAAACTATACTAATTTAAGCCTGTCACTTATTGTACTTGTAGCATTAGCAGGTTCTGCAAATGCACAACAAGGTTTTGGAACCAGCAACCCAGCACCATCATCTGTAATAGATATGGTTGCTACCAACAAAGGTGCTTTGCTACCACGAGTAGCATTGACAAGCACTACAGTTGCTGCACCGATAAACGCCCCTGCAAACTCCTTAACAGTTTTCAATACAGCCACTGATGGTGTTGCGCCTAATAATGTAACTCCGGGTTATTATTATTGGAGTGTTCCACAGGCAAAATGGATCAGGTTAATTGACGCAAATACACCCCTAGGCGGTAATAACTGGAGGGTAGAATTAACAACAAACCCTGCTACGCTTAACACTCAAAATATCTACCAGAGTGGAAATGTAGGTATAGACCCACTAGGTATTTTCGCAACAAAAGCTCCAGTCGCTCCTCTAGATGTTCGCGGAGCAGTAAGAGGTGGTGAAGTAGCCGATTTTGGAAGTGGCCCTCTGCCTGTAGGGATAAATTCTGTAGCTTTTGGATACATGAATAGAGCAATAGGCGAAAATTCAACCTCGCTTGGAAGTAGCAGCAGGTCTGAAGCTAAAAATGCATTTTCAGTAGGTAATAGTACATCTGCATTAGGAGAAAACTCAGCAGCTTTTGGTAATTCAACCCATGCAAGAGGCGAACGCTCTGTAGCCTTTGGTAATAGTACAAGTGCTGATGGTCGCATGTCGGCATCATTTGGTAACGCTACACACGCTATTGGAGAAGAGAGTTTTGCTTCGGGAGATGGAAGTTATGCTACTGGAGAACATTCTTTTGCTGCCGTTAGATCGAATGCTGTAGGTAAAAATACCTTCACAGCAGGAACAAATACTTACGCTCCTTCGTTCACAGAAACTGTTTTTGGTATAAAGAATGCCATCCGTCAAACTGGAGATCCATTAAATATGGTTCCTACAGATGCCCTATTTCAAATAGGTAATGGTAGTGTAGAAGATGAAAAAAGTCAAAATGCCTTAACTATTCTTAAAAATGGAAAGACAGGTATTGGTATACCAGGATATTTCTTTGAAGATCCTGCTTCATTAATCACTAATGAAAATAGTGTAAAACCAACGGAACTGTTAGATCTAGGTGGTGCAGCAACAGCTGGCAATGGCGGCTTAAAAATAAGAAACATTAATAGTGCTGCTTACGCAGGTAATGCCGCTACAGATAAAGTGGTTGTTGCAGATGCGACAGGAGTTTTAAAAACCATAACTGCTGGGGCATTGACTGCTCCAGAGCCTTGGAGAATACAAACCACAACCAACAGTGCAACTGCTAATACCGATGCTATTTACCAAATTGGAAATGTAGCTGTAGGCGATTTTAGCGGTGCTACGCCTTCAGGTAAAAGATTAGAGGTAAAAGGAAATTTTAAAGCTGAAGTAATTAGCGGGAATGCTCTTTATGGAACAGAAATAGACAACCCGCTGAACCCAAATGCAGCTATGCACTACTGGTACGACGGCGCAACAAGCAATTATCGTGCAGCTTCTGCAAGCCCTATCTCTGCAGCATTGGAGGCTGTGACAGGAACCACAAAAAATACTGTTAGTGTAAACAATACTCAAGCGGCAATGGCTTCACAAAATGGAACTAATTCTGTATCTACCATTAGAAATACCAATACTGGCGAGTTCTTTATGGAAAGCTACAATGTAACAGATAATTTTGGTTCTACCATTTCTTTGCAAAACAATGGTCTTCGTTTGGTGCATACCACAACAAATGGTTCGGGCCCTGGCGGTTCTTTCCCTAACAACCATAGGACCGAATTGTTAGTGCAAAAAACAAATGGTATTGGGGTTGATTTACGTGACGGCTCAGGTGTAGTGAAAGCCAATTACTTTTTGCCTATCACTAGCGGTACTGCAGGGCAGGTGCTAACTAAGAGTAGCGGAAATAGCACTGTTTGGGCAAACCCAGTAGCTGCACCCAAATTTTTCTACGCTCCGTCTATGGTGATGCCAACTACCAACACAGATTTGCCTGCCCACGTAACCTACGATGCCGGAACACAAACCTTCACAGTAGATATGTATGCCATTTATAGCGCACAATTTGGTATGACGGGTGCAACAGGTCCTGTTGCTGGCCGCACAGCTATAAAAAGTACAGGAGCAGGTAATTTAGATGTTTTAGCAGCAAACGCATTAGGCTATTTTGTAACCTATTTCGATAATACAGTTTTCGATCCTGCAAGTGTTTCGCTAACTCCTGATGGCAAATTAAGCTATAGAATTTTAGCCACTGCTACCGTAACTGCAAAAACTTACATGAACGTAGTTTTTAAACAGTTGTAAGCTTTAGCTTATTCAATTTGATATCAAAAGAATAAAAAAGCATTACATGAAAAACATTTATAAGATATTAGCCGTATTAATAATGGTTGCGCTATTTGGCAGTAAAACCTATGCAGTAGATTTTTACTGGAAAAGTACTGGCCGTGCCGACCAAAACTATACCAATGCCGCCAATTGGGAAAGTGCACCGGGTTCTGGTATACCCGCCAATGGTTCTTTGGCACCGCAATCTACAGATGATGTGTATTTTCCAGCGGGAAATGGAACGCAAACAATTGTGGTAGCTAGCGGTGCTGCTGCTGCAAATTTTAATGTGCTCTCTACTGGAGTAATTACTTTTTCTGGTGGAACGATAAATATCTATGGAAGCTTCTCTTCAAACGGAAAGCACATGTTGTCTAGTTTTACAGCTTCTTTTTTAGGTACGGGTAATCATACTGTAAATATGGGTGATAATTCTGTTCATAGTGCAGGTGGAACTATTGCATTTGCAGGAACAGGTACTTATACTTTATTAAGTGATTTAAATTTGCCTGGTGTAGAAATTGGTATTAGCAACACTACATTTATTGCCAACGGTAATTGGATACAAGTTGGCAGGTTTATAATTGCTCCAACTATTATAGGAACTAAAACGGTTAATCTAGCTAACAGTAAATTAAGTGTAAATAGGGGGGCAGCAAATAGTGGTGCGCTTAATTTTGGTGCTAGTCCGTCAACAACCAATTACGATTGGACTAATGCAGAAATTTACATTAACCAAAGTACTGGAAATACATTTATCAACACAGGTAACTCAGTTACAAATGGTACAGTAATTAACGGTATAAAATCCATCACTTTTACAGAAACTACGCCAGGTATTTGTTCAGAGCACATTAGAAACAATTCAAATTTTATTTTTGGGGTTACAGATTTTAATATCAATACTTCGGCATTTAATACAAGCGGCAATGGGGTAAGTCTTAACGTTACAAATTTAAATCTGCTAAAACCAGTAGATATTACTTCAACTGGAGCTTTAAAGTTAACCGTAAATACCATTAACGAAACTGCTAGTTGCGTAGGACAATCGAGCATACGCTCAGAAGGTGCAACACCAATAGCATTAAATGCTACATCAGCTATAACCACCTTAAACATTGGTTTTAAATCTATTGCTTTTTCGGGCAGTACCCTTACCATGCCTGTAAATAACGATTTAGGCTTGAATACCGGAACTTATACTACAAGCACAACTACAATTTCACGTTCATTTTACTGGGTAGGTGGCACAGGTAATTGGAACGATCCAACTAAATGGTCTCTTTTAGGTAGTGGTGGATCTGCACAAGCGCCTACAGGCTGTTTGCCAAATTATAATGATGATGTATATTTTGATACCAATTCGTTTATCACAACAGGACAAACGGTTACTATTGGCACTGGTGCTAGTACTACCAACATGGCGTACGCCCGCAATGTTTATTGGACAGACCCCAATAATAGAGGTAGGCTTACGGGTGGTTTGTTAAATGTTAACGGCAGCGCCGATTTTTCGGGTAGTACCGGTGTAGCTTCTAATTTGGTATATGTAGGTAGTGGCAACCATACGGTGAAATCTGGAAGTACAAATTATACTACAGGTGCCATACAATTTTTTGGTACAGGTACTTATACTTTAACCGATGATTTAATTATTCCTTCGGCATTGTTGCAGATTAGTGCAGGTACATTTAGCAGTAACGGTAAAAATATTACGGCGGTTAGGTTTGCCAGTTCATCTATACCAGCTTTGGCTAGTAATGTTCGTCACCTTAATTTTTCAAATTCAGTATTAACGTTTACTCATGGAGATGCTAGTGGGCTTAATGCTTTTGTATTGACGACACCTTTTTTGGGTTCTTTTAATGCAGCCCTTTCTACAATTAATTTAACAGGGGTAAACGCAGAGTTTATAATCAATGGTTATGTAGGCGATGGCACAGTACTGCTCTCAGAACTATCTTTTAATGATATTAATTTCAAAGCAAATACAGGTACCGCTAAGTTAAGAAATGAAGGTGTTTTGAACTTCGAAGCTAATAATATAACATCCACTGGTAATGCAAACTTTGTAAATATAAACAGTTCAGCTGCTAGTCACAAGGTAGGTAACTATAATTTGTCGGCTGGTAAAACCTACACCTTTAATGCTACCTCCAACACTAGTATTATGGTTTATACAGTTGTAAACTCCATAAATACCAACAGTATCGGTAGTTGCTCGCCAAAGGTAACTATCCAATCTGCATCTGCTGGCGTGAGAGTAAAACTGTTTAAGGCCAGCCTACCATTTGTAGTAAACAATGCTGTATTAAAAGACATTAATTCTACAGGCGTAACCATGTCGGTTCCTGGCGGCGAAGATTTGGGTAATAACCTGAATGTAAATATCACCGCTAATCCTTCTCAAAATTTTTATTGGGTAGGTGGTACAGGTAATTGGAACGATGCCTCGCATTGGAGCATTGGTGTTTCGGGGGGTAATCCTGCTGTTACAAATGTAAATAACTGTATTCCTTCTATTACAGACGATGTGTTTTTTGATGGTAATTCATTTACAGCAAATAACCAAACCGTAACCATTGATATTGATGCCAATTGTCGTAATATGACATGGGATAATGACGTAAGCAGTCGCACACCAATTTTTGCAGGTATTTCGGGACTTAATTTAAACACCTACGGCTTAGTAAGGCTGGCACCAAGCATGACCTTTCCTTTTGCTGGAAATTGGAACATGAGAGGAAATTCGTTGGTAACTAATGCCAATGCCATTACTACCAACGGTGTGGCAGTACGTAGTTTATTAACATTTAATGGCGGTGGTAGATATGATTTCTTGGATAACTTCAGTTCTAATCATAACATCAGATTTGCATCTGGTCAATTTTACACCAACAGCAATAACATTATAGCTGCATCTTTGAACTTACAGGTTATAGGTGCAAATATTGCAGATATATCAAATTCTGTAATTACTTTAAATGGTACAGATGGTACAAATACTTATATAGCAGCACATAGTGCTAATTTAGCTAATTGGAATGCAACGGGTAGTACTATCAATGTAAATGTGAGGGGTATCCCTATTACTACCCCAGCAGGCGTTACTATTGAATATGGTACAATGAATGTAAATCAAAGTATTTCAGCTACTTTAGGTAGTGGCAGCGGTACTTTGAGATTTACAAATCTTAATTTCCTAAGGCCTACGAGTAGTATGACGGGTAGATTTATTGTTGATAATCTACGCTATACCAATTCTTCCGATAATAGTATAGGTTCAGGCAGTACAATAACAGTTACAAATAGCTTAACAGCAAATGGCACACCTTGTAACCCAATCAGATTTCGTGCAACTACTCCAGGTACACCGGCAACATTTATATCCACCCTGTGTAATTTTGATATTAAATTTGCCCGCTTAACAGACATCGCTGCAGGCGGTTCTTGTACCACTGCCCAAAACAAAGTAGTAGGTGACGATGCCGGTGGCAACAGCAACTGGACTTTTGCTACCCAAGATAGCTTTCAATACTTAGGTGAAGATAAGATACTTGGCTGTAATCAATATCCTTATACCTTAAGTACCGCAAGTTTTAATGCCGATGCTACTTCTATTTTATGGAGCAATGGGGCAACTACGCCAGATATTACGGTAACTGGTCCGGGAACTTACAGTGTAACGGTAACTTATGGTCCGGGTTGTACTTTAACAGATGCGATAACTTTAGGCTTAACGCCAAACCCGGTATTAAATGCAACTACCGTAAATGCTTGCGCAATTACATCGGGAGGTAATACTGGTAATTTTACCTTAACAGACGCCAATGCAATGTTAGTGGCTACACCTGCCAATTATACGTTTACTTACCACGCAAGTTCAGCAGATGCCATTGCGGGAATTAATTCGTTAGCAAATACTTACACTGGTGTGGGCAAAACGGTGTATGTAAGGGTGGTAGAAACAGCTACAGGTTGTTTCAGTACTAGAGATGTGGTGTTGGCGGTATTGCAAAAAGTTAGCCCAACAGCTGCTACAAACCAGAAATTTTGTGCAACAGTGCATACTTCATTAGCTCATATCACTATTACAGGTACAAACATTAAATGGTACGCAGATGCTACAAGTACCACGGTGTTGCCATCATCAACTTTGTTGGTAAGCAACACTACTTATTATGCTACCCAAACTGTAGCCGGTGGTTGCGAAAGTGATAGGATACCGGTAACGGTAGTATTAGAGAATTGTGCCATTGCAAACCCAGCGATAAGAAGTAGGGCAGGGAAATAAGGAGAGGTTAAATAAAAAGACAATGAAGAAATTAATCGTAATTATACTATTAGCCTGCGTGTCGGTGGTAGCACAAGGTCAATCATCAACTTATATCAATAATAATTTTGATATCAATGCAGGTGTACCGGTAACTTGGTACGGTGATGTGACTTTTGGACCTGATGCCGTAGTATACATTGAAGATGGTGCAACAGCTATTTTCTATGGAAAAAACATGACGATAGATCCTGCAGCAAGATTTATATCCTTACCAAGTAATGGACAAACAGGTACAGGAGTAATCATTTTTAGGGCAAATAATCCGCTGTATGCAGGTTATCCATTGCAACAAACTTTAAACGGTGGTTATACTTCGGGTATTAACCCATCATTACCAAATATCGAAATAGACAATACTGCTGGAGTTTCTTTAACGGGAAATACACGTGTAACCAATACAGTTAAGTTCACGGCTGGACATATCTTCCTCAACAATTTCAATCTAGTATTAGATGATGATGCTGTTTTCACCGGTTTTGATGTTACCAAGCATGTTGTAACTAATGGTACTGGCGTAGTAGTTAAGGAAAATTTAGCTAACAATGCTTCATTCTTATTTCCGATAAGTATTGCAGGGCTAGATTACACACCAGCAACTGTGGCTAATCAGGCTGCGGCTAGGAACATCAATGTGCAGGTAAAAGATTATAGTTCAAGTTCATCTGTCGAAACGGTCTTTGCAACCAAAGGGATGGATAGAACTTGGCAAATAAGCAGTAATGTAGCTGGTGCTGCCAATGTTTCGTTGCAGCACAATGCGGCAACCAATACCAATGGGGCAGGTACTAACGAAATTGCTTTTAATAATGCTTTGGCCTATGTTAGTCAGCAAACTGCGCTAGGCGTGTGGTCTAAAACTTGCAGTGGCACCAACGGCGGAACCCCAATTAGCATCAATATTGGTAATAATTTGATATTGCCAGCAACAGTAGATGCAACGGCCTTCTTTACCAAAACTACAGTTGATTGCGCTGATTTAATGGTGGCAAAGACAGTGAGTAATGCCGCTCCTATTGTTGGTTCTAACGTTACATTCACTATTTCAGCTAGAAATTTAGGATTGGTAGATGCTACTGGAGTAAGGGTAAATGATTTATTGCCAAGTGGCTACACGTTTGTAAGTTCAACGGTTTCAGTAGGTAATTACGATAGTGTAACTGGAGTTTGGAACATCGGTAATTTAGCTAATAACGCAACTGCAACCCTAACGGTTGTAGCAAGAATAAATGCTAGTGGTAATTACAGTAATACGGCTACCATTACTGGTATAGAAACAGATCCAGATCCTGCTAATAACACTTCAACCGTAACACCAATTCCAGGTGTATTACAAGCTAACTTAGGTATTGTAAAAACGGTAGACAACGCTAGCCCTACCATTGGTAATAATGTGGTGTTTAACATTGTAGTAACCAATGCTGGTCCAGACAATGCTACTGGTGTGGTTGTAAACGATCAATTACTTGCTGGTTATACGTTTGTTAGCTCTAATGAAACAATGGGTACACTTTCAAACCCAGCTGGTATTTGGACTATCGGCAATTTGGCGGTTGGGCAATCGGCTACACTTAGAATTACTGCAAAAGTTAATGCTACAGGTTCTTACACAAATACGGCAACGGTTAGCGGTAATGAACACGATCCGGTTTTGGCAAATAATACTTCTACGGTTACACCAGTTCCTAATGCAGCTTCGGTTGATTTGAGTATTCTTAAATCAGCTTCGTTAGCGAGCACACATATTGGGCAAGAGTTTGATTATATTTTGCAGGTTAAAAACATAGGCGCCAATTTGGCTACTGGCGTAGTGGTTACAGATATTTTGCCAGAGCAATTGTCTTTCATATCTACTACCTCGAGCTACGGAGCAGCAGATTATAGCAATGCCACCAGAACCCTTACTTGGAACGTGGGCAGTATTGCAGTTGGCGCAACAATAGAACTTGTACTAAAAGTGAAGGCTAATTTGGCTGGTATGGTAACCAATACTGCGAAAGTAACCAGTACCGAAACAGATATCGATCTAACCAACAACTCATCAACCCATATAAAACAAATTATGGGCTTGCAAATACCAAACGTAATTACACCAGATGGCGACGGTAAGAACGATACGTTCAAAATACCTGGCTTAGAAGCTTATCCAGAAAACAATTTAATTATCCATAACAGATGGGGCAACGAAGTTTGGAAAAGCACCGGTAAAACCTACAGAAATGAGTGGGACGGTAGAGGGCTAAATGGAGGTACTTATTATTATGTGCTAAAATTAAAAGACTCTACAGGCAGATGGCAGGTGTTTACCGGCTGGGTAACCTTATTGAAAGATTAGATGTAGCACGATATCAAATAAATCTACCATGAAATTAAAAGTATTAATAACAAGCATTCTTATTGGTTTGGCCTTAGTTGGCAAGTCGCAACAAGACGCACAATATAGCCAGTATATGTTTAACGGCATATACATTAATCCCGCTTACGCAGGTTATAAAGAACAACTTAACTTGCACAGCTTTTATCGTAACCAATGGACAGGCATTAAAGGTGCGCCAAAAAGTGCTTCCCTTGCGATAGATGCAATTGCTAACGATGGTAACGTGGGATTGGCTTTTCAGTTGGCCTCAGATAAGTTGGGACCGCAAAGTACCATCGCTGCGTATGGAAGTTATGCCTATCGGATAAGGATGAGCAGTAGCGACGAAAGTGCAAGATTAGCACTTGGGTTAGGTGTAGGTGTTGTACAAAATACACTCAATGGCAATATGTTGGAGGCGATAGATCCTAATGATCCTAGAGCAACAATGGGAATCGAACGAAACTTACTGCCCGATGCTAGAACCGGGGTTTTTTATTCTGATGACAGATGGTATGCTGGTGTATCTGTAGATAATTTGATAGCGCATTACTTGGATAAAAATAAGGGAAATATGGTGATGTTTCCCATGCAAAAGCCACACTATTATCTTACAGCTGGGATGTTATTGCCAATTAACGAAACCGTGCAGTTAAAACCTTCCTTTTTATTAAAGGATGATAGAGGCGGACCAACCAGTTTAGACGTGAATGCCTTTGTACTATTAGCCGATAGGATATGGTTGGGCGGAAGTTATCGTACGGCAGTTAGTCTTTATGATAAATCTTATCTGCAAAAAGATTTGGTAAAAGCAAACTCAATAGTAGCAATGACTGAATTTTTTGCTACCCCACAGCTTCGTATCGGCTATGCCTACGATTATGCTATGAGTAGTTTGAGGGGCACTACCGGCGGTACCCACGAGATCTCAGTTGGCTTTTACATCAAGCCTAAAAATATACGCATGATGTCGCAGAGATATTTTTAATCGTCATTGATTTCCTATAGTAATACCCATGAAGAAAAAATCAGTCATTTTAATAGTGCTAGCTTTTATTACTTTTCTGGCTATACCCGCCAAAGCACAATATGTATTAAAAGAAGCAGATGTACAATTCGAGCTTTTTAACTACGAAAAGGCAATCCAATTATACACCGAGGCATATCAAAAAAAGAAAACACTATATGCAGCAGAAAAATTAGCTGAATGTTATAGGTTGATGAGAGATTTTAAGCAGGCTGCAAGCTGGTACGCTATTGTTGTTGGTATGGATGGAACAAAAGCCGAATTCTTTAAACACTATGCGGATATGTTAAAGAATAATGGCAAGTATACTGAGGCCAAAGAACAATACGTGAAGTATGGAGAATTATTAAAAGGCGCAGATCCGGCACAGCTAATGCAAATAGCTAACTGGAAAAAGTCATGCGACTCTGCCATAAAATGGATGAAAAATCCGAAGATGGTGACTATTTTGAACGAAAGGCAAGTCAATAGTGCGCAGTCTGACTGGGCGCCGGTAATGTACAACAATGGTTTGGTATTTACTTCGGATAGAACGGGAGTAAGTGCACCAAGAGCCAAAACCGCAAAACCATTTTTAAAATTCGATGGAAGTAAGAAACCCGATAAAAATACTTACGGATGGACAGGTAACGACTATTTAAGGCTATATCAACACCAATCAGGTGCTGATACCGTAACTTTTTTCCCTTTAGAAAACACTTCCGATTTTCACGTTGGTTCTGCTAGCTACAGCGCAGATGAAACTGAAATGTATTTTACAATGACCCGCATTCCACGCAATTTGGCAAAAATAAAAGGCGAACCAAGTACAATCAATATCGAAATTTATAGCAGTAAAAAACGTGATGGAAAATGGTCGGAACCAGAACCTTTCCGTTATAACAACTTACAAAAGTGGTCTGTTGGCGATCCATTTTTAAGTGCCGATGGTAAAATGCTTTTCTTCGTATCTAACATGCCGGGCGGTAAAGGTGGCACCGATATTTATTTTTGCGAACGTACAGATAGCGGTACTTGGGGTAATGCTGTAAATCTGGTAGCTGTGAACACACCGGGCAATGAGCGTTCTCCCGTTATTTACGATGGTTATTTTTACTTTTCTACTGATGACGGTATTGGGATGGGAGGCTTGGATATACACAGAGCTAAGATTACCAATGGTGGTTTAGTGAGTGTAGAAAATTTAGGTTATCCAATTAATTCGGCCCAGGATGATTTCACGTTTCGTCCAACAGGTAAATTGAAGGGCTATTTTGCTTCCAATAGAGAAGGGGGGATGGGGCAAGATGATATTTACAGCTACTTAGAAAAAGAAAAGCTAAAGTTTGTTCTTCAGGGCAAAGTATTTAATAAGGAAACGAATTTGCCGTTGGCGAATACAGTAGTAACGCTTAGGGGTGAAAATGGCTCTCCAATGAAAGTGGAGACAGGTGAAGATGGCAGTTTTAAGTTTAATCTGGATGAAAATACAGACTATAGTTTACTAGCTGATAGAACTGGTTTTAGAAGTGCTACAGAAGACTTAACAACTAAAGGATATGAAGGCACTAAGCCAATTGAAAAATTTCTATATCTGGTGCCAATTGTTATAGATAAACCAATTCGTATCGAGAATATTTACTACGATTTCGATAAATCTAACATCAGGAAAGACGCCGCGGTTGAGCTAGATAAATTGGTAGCGATAATGAAAGAAAATCCGACAATTTGGATAGAATTAGGCTCGCACACAGATAGTAGAGGAAACGATCAGTACAACCAGTGGTTATCTCAAAGTAGGGCTAATTCTGCGGTGCAATATATTATTGATAGAGGTATTGAGAAAAGCCGAATTACCGCCAAAGGTTACGGTGAAAGTGTACCTGTAAATAAATGTACCAATGGCGTTAAATGTAGCGAAGCAGATCATCAGCTTAATAGAAGAACTGAGTTTAAGATTGTAAAGCAGTAAACAGATTTAGAGTTTAAATATTTGCGGATATGCAATACAGGGTAATTATTACTGGAGCCCACGGATTGGTGGGCGATGGCGTTTTGCAAGAATGTCTTGAAAGTAAAGCTATATCTGCTGTATTGTTAGTTAGCAGATGGTCTAAACAAATAAAACATCCTAAATTAAAGGAATTAATTATTCCAGATTTTTTAGAGTTAGATGCTTATGAGCGGCAGTTGAAAGGCTATGATGCGTGTTTCTATTGTACAGAGTGCCCTGCAGCCAGCTTAGATGAAAGAATTTGTTCTCATTTTGCTATAGATATGACTTTGAGCTTGGCTTGTCGTTTGCTAGAACTTAATCCGAATATTGTTTTTAGCTTTTTATCAAGTTCAACTTCAGATACTACAGAATTAGGCACAGTGATGAAGGCTAGAATAATGGGCAAAGCAGAAAATGCGTTAGCTAAATTGATTTTTAAGAAGTTATACTTTTTTAGGGTAGGTTTAGTTGCTTCTTTGTCACAACAAAAGTGTGGGCAGTTTCATGAAAAGATTATTTATAGACTTTTCCCGTTGTTGAAAATTTTTATTCCTAATAGGATAAACACCACTAAAGAGATTGGCTTAGCAATGATTAACGCACTAATAAATAAATATCCCGAGCGGATTGTAGATGTAAAAGCTATAAAATCTTTATCAACTTATCATCAAGGAGCTTCTAATATCTGTAATCCATTGGTATACATTGGCTAATTAACTATATAATACCTATCAAAAACAAGCCAGCACTGTTAAATTAGCAGTTGCTGGTTTTTTGTATTTCTACTAATCCCTGCTAACTTTGTATATGCCCGCTGCAGAACAAAAGAATAATCCATTACATGGTAAAACACTTGAAACAATAATTACCCAACTGAGCCAACATTATGGCTGGGCAGAGTTAGGTTATCTGTTGCGCTTCAATTGTTTCATTAAGGATCCCAGTATAAAATCGAGCTTAAAATTCTTAAGAAAAGAAGAATGGGCCAGAAAGCAGGTAGAACAGTTATATATCGATACTTTTTATAATGAGAAAAATTAAGCTTGTGGGAGCAATCCTTTTAGGTTTGCTACTGATTTTCAACCTAGATGTTTCTGCTCAAAAATCTAAGAAAACAAATAAAATTTTGGTTTTCTCTCTGACGAAAAGCTATAGGCACAAATCTATTAAAGATGGGATTTTGGCTATCAGAAAATTAGGCCTTGAAAATAATTTCGAAATAGATACTTCTGAAAGCGTAAGCAGTTTTACTAAGGAGAACTTAAGCAAATATCGTACACTCATTTTTCTAAATCCTACGGGTTCTAACGTTTTTAGCGACGATCAGAAACAGGCTTTGAAAACTTATATTAACAATGGAGGTGGTTTGGTTGGTATTCATGCAGCAACAGATTTTTGTTTCGAGTGGGAGTGGTATGGCAAAATGATAGGTGCATTTTTCACTAATCACCCCAAAGTGCAGCAAGCTAAGTTAGTGTCGGTTTATCCAAAACACAAACTAATGAAGGGAATGCCCGGAAGCTGGCTACACACCGACGAGTGGTATAACTTCAAATCTTTCAATAAAGATGTGACAGTATTGGTAAAAGTAGATGAAACTTCTTATCAAGGGGGAAAGATGGATAACGACCATCCAATTGTATGGTGTCATAAATTTGATGGTGGCAGGGTTTTCTACACAGGCTTAGGGCATACGCCAGAAGCTTATACCAATGAATTGTTTTTGAAGCAGCTTTTAATGGGCATTAAATGGACAATGCGTAAATAAATTTCATACTTTTGATTTATCTAATCTATTGAGATAAATGTTTAAAATATCCAAACTAACCAAGTGCTTTCTTCTTGGGGCTTTATGTTTGCCTTGGTATAGCCAAGCTCAGCAAAACGCACATACACTCGAATTGAATTTGCAAAAGGCAATCAGTAGTTTTAGTGCCAACCAGAACAAGCTACAAGGCAGTGCCTACGGTGGGGAACTTATTTTCCATTACAATATCAATCGCCAACCTAGGCGTTGGTCTAGCGATTTGGGCATCAAAAGCATCGACGTTGTTTTCAACTACAAACGGATGGATGATGTCACCCGTATTGCTGCCCCTCAAAATGGCGAGTTTGGGGATAGTTATGGCTTGTTGGGCGGATTGACCTTTCCGTTGTTAAATATCAGCAAAGCCGAATTACAATTTACACCAGGTTTTGGAATTTTATATGCAGGCGAGTCTTGGTTCAGCAACCAAAATCCGGTAGTTGGAAGTAAACTAAATTTCGGACTCAAAGCAGGATTAAAGTTAAATGTTCCCATCAATAAAAATACTGATGTTTCTGCAAATTTAGATGTATTGCATTATTCTAACGGCGGTACACGAGTACCTAATAACGGATTGAATGTGGTAAGCGTTGGTTTAAGTGTAGCTAGAGCATTAAACGATCATATCAACGTAGAGAAACCGAGTTTCGAGAAAGAAACATTTAAAAAACACAGTTTCGATTTAGGAGTTAATATGGGCAGAAGGGGCGTTTACCAAAGCAGAGATGGCTTATGGCGAACAAGTTTATATGGTGGATATAACTATCGATTAACGTCTTATTTGGCGTTGGGAGCTGGTATTGATGCGGTATACTACCATACCATTTATGACCCGAATAGAAATTTAGAAACTTATCAGTCAAAAGCTTCGTCATTGGAGAGGTGGCGTGTTGGCGCTGCGGTTGGACCAGATTTGTGGATGGGTAATTTAGCCTTCATGGCAAAGTATGGCTATTATGTTCATTACAACAGCTTATTGCCGGTAAAGACTTATTGGACAGCAGGTGCCAAATATAAATTGAATAATTGGCTAGCTTTACAGTCGAAAATTTACATACACGGAACCGAAGCTGATTATGTTGGCTTTGGACTGATGTTTACCAAGTAATTATGATCAGATTAAATGAAGATACGCCACTAGATGTGCTGAACGAAATTAAAGAAGGTGATTTAGTGACAGACACTTTTAGTAAAACTGGTTTGGTAGAAAGTATCGAAATGACTGATGACGGCTTGTATCGAATTTATGAGTTTACTTTGGTTACGGGTAGGGTGATTACTATAAAGAAATGATTTATCCTTGCGCAGGCAATATTAGTTTTTAAGCATATATTGTATTTTCGGGTATAAGTCAGTATCAGCATAAGCGCTATTCATTTTCCAAACGCCATTTATATTCTCGAAACCAAGGTTGGCGATGTTGTTCGATTTGGTGTGTATCATCTGCTCTGCAAAAGCATCAACTTTGCTAAATGCACTTTTAGAAAGCCATGACACGAGTTTGTTAGCATTGTTCATGTCATAATTTTCTTGTTGCAAAAGCATGGACCAAATTTTGAGAAACTGTTGTTGGCTAACTTTAAGTTTAGGCATTTCATCGTGCTCTCCATTCACTATAAATGGAAATTGAATTAAAGTATACAGTTTTTCTACCTCATTTTCCTGAACTGCTACCTTCAGTTTCTCCCAAAAATCTAAAAAATCGTTTTTAAATTGATTGTCATAATAATCGGCGCTTTCAAAAGCCGTAATGTACTTGATGTTTTCTTTCTCTACATGCGTTAAAAACGGCGTTACATCCTTAAAATAGTTCATGCGGTAATCTGGCTTTTTATTAAAATGCTGATACCATTTTCCGCCCTCCTTAAACTCATAATTATAGCGGGCATAAACGGTATTTCTCATTTCTGCCAGCTGTTGCTTATTGTATTTTTTTACATCTACTTGGGTAAAACTGCGCATTGAAATTTCAGGGTAATCACCCTCAATTTCCCAATATGCTTTGCGGTAATAACGTTGTCTATCTGCATCGTGAATACCAAATTCACTTTTCTTATCACATTTGTAAAGCGTAAAAAAATGACTTTTATCTACACGTAAATAGCTTTCGCCCACAAAAAAACCAGAAGCAACAAATTGTTTGTTGACGGCATTTTTAGGCTCAAAAATGTTGTTGCCAACCCAACCGCCATCGTGTACGTTTGTTGAGGTTTCGCAATTGGTAGCCTGCTTATGTATCACCCTTGCTTTACTAAAACTAAGGTGCTGATAGTACACAAAAGTACCATACGATTTCGGGTCAACTATAATTTTGATTTGGTAAACCGTGTCGCGGTCTTCGGCAATATATATGCCGTTTACGCTGTAAGCAAAATTGTTAAAGATGCTTTTTGGGTCAAATCCCTTTTTTAGTTCTGGCGCCCATGCGCTAATCTCTTTCGAGCCTGTGCAAGGGCAATTTTGGATGGCTTTTTTCTGTTGCGCAAAACCAGTAGAGGCAGTAAAAAAGAGTATAAAAATTAAAATCGTTCTCATAAAAATTACTGTTTAATCATAGGTGGAACTTTCATTTCTGCAGGTTTCAAATGTCTTTCGGTTAAGTTTTCTAACGCAATTCCCTTCATATCGTCGCTTACTTTTTTCAAGCCCCACTTATCGGTAACGTACTTCGTCGTGATGCAGAATGGACCTGTATAATCGTAAAAATTTCCTTTCACAATCAACGTGTCATTAAGCAGTTTATATTCTCCTTCTAAAATAATCTTGCCATTTTTTGTGCCATATCTTACAATTTCCAAATCACTAAATTTCCGCTTGTCTAAAGTAATTTTATATACCTGCAAGGTATCGCTTTTTTGTTGCCTGCGTATTTCATCAGGTTTTTGATAACCCAAGTAAACATTAAATTTTGTGTTTTTAATCGTAAAATCTGCCAAACGTTTATCGGTTTTTAAAATGTCTGATGTGCCTGCAAGTCTTACGGCTACAGGTGGTTTTCCTTTTTGTGCAAAGCTGTTTATGCTGATTAATGTAATGATAATGGTGAGTATTTTTTTCATAGTTTTATCTTTTTTTGAAAAGCATTTTCTGTGTCAATCGGTTCCGAAAGTCCCGCCATTCGCTTTATCCCGATAAAATCGGGATGTTCGCTTCTGTCGGGTTTAAATTTGTAAGGACAATGCAAATCACTTCGTTTTCTTCTTGTAGTATTCAAACAGCGCTTCGGTTAAATTGCTTTCGTACTCATCAGGATTGGCAATTATGGCGTAGGTTTCTACACCTCTCGAAAATTCTCTCGTCACTTTTCCATTCTCATCATATTCAGTAACTAAATACTGTTGTTTATCTTTCACGCCGATTTCCTTGAGGCTCAGCTTTCCGTTTTTGTAAATAAAATGGTCGTCATTTGTCCATTCTTCTTTATAGATTGTCTTTCCGTTGCCATCATATTCTTCCCGCAAGCCAGGTTTTTGGAATTTGGTTAGTTGCCCTTTGCTGTTGTAATGTTCTAGCACCTTTTTCTCGAAATCTTTTTTAATTACCGAAACGCCCAATCTTATGGTAATTTTTGACACAGGTTTACGATTACGAAAAAGTGTAACCACTTCTTTATCGCCATTATTTGGGTCTTTTGTAGTTGTTTTAATGGTAATTGAAAAATCATTTCCTTCTTTAATCACCGAAGGCGTAAAGGTTGTTGAGCCTAAAAGTTTGCTGTTTTTGTAAACAGTTTCTGAAGTTAAAACGCCATGGTCGTAAGTTAATTTACTTTCTTTTGAGGGCGATTTACTGTAATCTTCAGCATAATGATATTCGTAATCGCCGTGAAGCAAACTGTCTTGGTCAAGCGTAAAAACTAAACTTTCAAAAGCTGGTGCCATACTACTTGCCCGATATTTTCCTGGTGCCAACTTTTTGCGATTTTTTGTACGTATGTACGCCAATCCGTCCGTATTTGCAATGCGTTTATCCAAATCTTCAATTGCGATACTTGTGTAATTACCTTTTGGTTCTGGCGGTAGCGGTGGCGGTAAATTGGTTACGTAATTTTCGGTAACGGCAGTTTCTAGGTCTTTTCCTCTATCTTGATACAGTTTTGCACCAAGCTTTTCTTGAAAATACTTTATCATATCTTCGATACGTTCGCCAAAGTTTTTATAGCCGTCGCAATTCACAATAATCAAATAATTTTGGACAGTTAAAAAAGCCCCATCCCGCCCTTTTGGTTTTAGATTAGGAAGTATCTTGTTCAATTCGGCTATCGAAGCAAATTTTGCAACTTCATAACCGCAATCCATCCTTGTTTCTTCAATGTCTTCCCAAACTTCAAAATAAATAGCTTGCACACCAGGTATTTTGCTACTCATAAATAAGCCTTTATTTTTTGCAACATCGGTAATTAAACCTGGGTTCTTTTTAATGCCGTATTTGGTTTGGATATCTTTCGGGATTTCTGCAATCTTCATTCCTTTAAGAAGAGAAAGTGGTGAGTAAAAGCTCTCTGGAAATTTAATTTCTTGCGCTTGTACTTTTATCGCCGTGATGGCAATAAATAAAAATGTAAATATTTTGAATAATTGTTTTTTCATTTAGGTAGTCGGTTTTAATGGTTAATCAAAAGCGGTTTCCAACTTGTGATAATTAATGGTAAAGGCTAATAAATTGCAGGCTAAAATGGCAAGCCAAATGCATAAAATACGTGAGTATTCGAGTTTGATGATGTAAAAAAGGCAGATGAGCGGAAAGCTGAGGAAAAATGCGCTGAAACATGCTCCGGCAAGCACACCAAATACCACCTTTAAAAAACCTTTGTGCTTTTTAGAAAGCACTGCCAAAATAAGCGATAAAATGGCCATTCCGAAAATGGCGAAATAGGGAAAAATTTGACTTTCTTTTATGTGGATTTTAAGCGGTGCAAATAGAAAATAATTTACAGCAACGTACATCAGAATAATATAAGGCAGTAAGATTTTAAATACACGAAAAGATTTTTGTGCTTTGTCTTCAAAATCTGGTGTAGCAATAACTAAGGGTTGTCCGGCATTTTCGCTCAATTCTACCTCGACATAGTTATTTCTTCGGGCGTAGCCCATTACACTAACTAAATCGCCGTTTTTTAAAGCTCTTTCGCTGTACCTGATATCATCTACAGCGTATTTAATGCTGTGCAAAGTATCGGTTTTAGCGGGTAAAAAAGCCAGGTTTAATTTGGTTGCAATTACTTTTATTTTGCCTGTAGCATTGCTCAAATAAAAATCTTGAAACTGCTCTTCAATACGAGTTTTTCTTACATGTTCAGAACCACTTTCGCTGTCGTAGGTAATGTTGCCTTCTTCGTAAATGTAGGCAATGCATTGTTGTTTAAAATAGGGCGTTTCGAAGGTTCTTGGAGCACTAATGTTCCCCGTAATTTTCACCGTACCTTCGGTAATTTCGTAAATTGGCGTTTGCTTTTGACCAATAAGTTTCCGTTGTGTTTTAGTAACTGCCAAAACAACAACGGCTAAAATAACAGGCACAGTAGGAACTATAAATCGGTTGGAAACCAAAAAGGTGACCGCACTAAACACCACCATAATAGCGAGCCAAACGAAAATATGTGCAAAAAAGCTTTTCAATTTATATATATATTATGCTGCCCTTATAGGGCGTTTTCGGTCATTCTTCAGCCCGCCCGATGCGACGCATCGGGTTAGCAGTATTTTAGCCTTACAGGCTAATTGTCGAACTGCAAATCATATCTATGTAATTGATATGCAGTTAGTTTAATATTGTCAAAAGGCTGTAAGCCTTTTGTATTGTAACCTATGGAAACGCCATAGGTTGTTTACGGTATAAAAAACGCCCTGTAAAGGCAACATATTTAAACTACTAGTCTAATAGTTCTTTTTTATCCAAATGGATAAATAACAAACACCAAGCAAAGCGATGAAAACCCAAACAATGAAAGATAAAAACTGGCCTAAATTGCTAAATTCCCAAAGCAAGCCATCCAAATTCTTAGCTAATCGATTTATAAAAATTTCGAAATTATAAGCGCCATTTTGCGCAGTTTTTACATAAAACCTAATGTAATGAGCAATGACATCTATTAAGAAAACTTTACTGATTAAAATAACCACAAACGCACCTAAAGCTATAAGCCAAACATTGCCTCTAACTTTATCATAAACAAGCAACGCTGATACCGGAATATAAAACAATAGCATGCTGAAATCTGCATAGCCATCATAAATGGTGAAGTTCGCCAATCGGGTATTTAAGATGAAATGATTAACGATTAAGCTAGAAAAAAAGCCAACCAAAATGTGTACCGAAAAGCAGATGGCGAGTACAATCCCGAATTTTAGTAATGCCTTTTTCATCAATTTTTATTTTTTATACTTCTGTAAAAACGCTTTAAAATCCATTGCCTCTCTTTTGTCTTTCAAGCAAAATTTTAGCTTGCCATTTTTATCAAATTCTTGGGAAATATTGCAGAAGATAAACGACGTAACTTCCTTGCCTTTGTCGTCTATAATTCCGTACCAATAATTGCTTCCATCTGCAGTCCTAATCCCTGCCATATAATAGTTGTTTATGCCATAAAACGGATTGATAAACTCGTATTTAAAACCCGTCAAAAAGTGTAAATTTTTATCAACCAAAGCTTTTTTCCTATTGCTGTCTTCTGCTACAAAAATTGCCGGGAATTCAATATCAGTAGCGATAAAGTTATCTACTGTACTTATTTTTTGGATGCCTTTATTAGGCAACTTTTTCAGATTTAAATCGTAAATTTCATCTAGGTTATGCGTTTTGCTAGCAACAATGAATTTCTCATGTTTTTCGAAACGATAGTATTCAAAAGGCAAAATTGTTTTACCGCGATTTAGCACCACACCAAGTTTAGTATCATTGCCGACTGTTTTTTCAAAAACATCGTAACCTGGTTTTAAAGTCTGCACAAAACTTACAAATTGCGGTAGCACAACCATCTTTTCATTAGCAACATCTAGCCAATACAACTTTTCATCGCCCCAAAAGTATTCGTTCGAAAGCTGTTTTAGTTCATCGTACTTAGGCTTGACAATGGTTTCGCCATCCCGATTGGAGACACCAAATTTTCTGTCGGTTTTATGGCTATAAAAAACAATATTAGGTTTAGCTTCGTCAAAATATTTTGGGTTTAGGTAGTGGTTGCCGTACTTAACCATCGCTTTGTTTTGAAATGCGACAGATTTGGTAGCTACAAAAACATCAATACTTTTAATATCATCTGGAAATTCTATAAATACAAACTGCGTTTGCACACCGATTACCTTTTTGCCCGAGTTGGCAATTTCGTTGTACAAACCAATATCGCCCAACTCTTCTAACCGCTTTTTATCCTTCGAAAGTTTGTTTAAATAAATATCAAACTCAGTCATATCATTTTTAGCGTTTAAATGATTTTGACCAATTTTATCTAATTTTTCCTTTCCGCTTTTCTCATCGTTTTCTTCCAATACTTCAGCGAAAATATTACGCAGTTCTTTTAAACTTTCGCCTACTTTTTTATCAATGCCCAACATTGGCGTAGCACTTAACGCACTCGTATTCATCCTTAAATTTTTGTTATTAACGGCTTGATAACCGATAATTTCAGCATATAAACCAATCGGAATTTTTAGCTGAGCCTTGTTTTCCTTTAAACTTTCTATCTCAATCGTATCATCTTTATAATTAGCAATCTTATCAGCTTTATCAATCGAAAATTTTTCAAATTCAACCGGAAGTTTTAAGCTCAACTCTGCCTCAATACTGTCAATACGTTTCAGACCGATATCCGTTTTTGATATTTTTTTACCCCTAAAAAAGTAGGCTTTTTCGTTGGTGACCACATTGTTTTTAAAAGGCTTAAACAAGCTGTCTTTTTTCTCTAAAACGTGATTGTCGTCGGTTAGACTAAACCTGCTTTCGTACCTAAATAAACCTTGGCCGTAAAGATTAAAACGCTCTTGATTTGCGTTGTCGCTAAAGTTTTGTTCAAAGAGCAGTTTGTTGCAGTAATCGTTAAAAAGGGCTTTAATTGTAGCTTCATCATGGTTGATATCAAATTCTGGAGCAGATTTATCAACGGTACTTTTCTCTCCCGATGAAAAATGCGAGGTTAATTGCAGGCTAAAAGTTGCCGTTTTTATCAGCTTATTCAGTAGCGCTGTATCTTTTTTTAACTGCGTTTTCAGCTCGTCGTATTTCATTGCTTTTAAATCCGCAATGTACTTTTTAGCTTCGAGGGTTTGTGGCGTTTGCGTTTGACTGCAAGCGTGTAAAAAAGTAGTGGTTAGCAGTAATATTAAGATGTGTTTAAGTCTCATGTTGGTAATGGAAATGTATTTATTCTTTTGTAGTATCTAAAAACTCGGCTGGCGTGTAAGTAACCCTTGCAAAGTTTTTCATTATCAATTCTGAGGCAACAACTCTGCCACCTTCAAATTTTAAAATCTTATCTCTCCAAATCTCATTTTTGCGATAAAATTGCCCATCTACTCTTAAAAACTGATGCTCTTTTTCTACAACGTGATAAGCGTAATCCAGCTCAGTGTCTATGCGTAATTCGCCTTCCAAACATTTATCTGTAAACCAAAGATTAATTTGAAAAGTGTGTTCGGTATTGTTGGTGAATTGGTAGTCGAGGTAGTTGTAGAAAACTGTTGCGCCACTGCCAAAAGGCAACACACGCCCATCATCTGGAAATGGATCGAAAGAATGGTGGCGGCGTTCTGTAACCGTTAGCGGACTATGAATAACCAACCAATGGATAAGGTTGGAGATTTGGCAAATGCCACCGCCAATGCCTGCTTTTGCTTCGCCAAACGAAAGTTCCATACCTAACAAATAGCCTTTCTTTTTAGTAGGCAAACCTACCAATTTGCAAAACGAGAAGGTTTCGCCAGGTTTAATAATGATACCGTTAATGTTTGCTGAAGCTATTTTAAGGTTGGTTACTTTGTTAATTTGCAGTTGCTCGTTGTTATCGCCAAGCTTTTTGAGCAGAACCGATTGATGTTTTTTAATCCGAAAATCGAGTTTGTCGCTGGCTTTGGTTTTAGCATATTTTTTGCCATCGAAAATCCATTCCAACCGTCTTTTTATCCGCCTTGCGCCAACTGCCAAAAAGTATAAAAATGGGTGCCGTTGACTTAGTAATTTTCTCTTTTTCACAGGTCTTTTAATTTCTTAATGGCTTTTTTGGTGTATTCATCATCGTAATTTGCCGTATCAATTTTTTGGCCCCAATAATAGTAAGCGTTTTTATCTTTAGCATACGGGCCAATGCCTATTTTGGTACGGAATGTTTTGTAATCGGCATCTTCCATTATGCCCATTCTATCAGCATAGATATGGTTTTTATCTTTTGAGTAGGTATCGCCAATTACCTTAAATGTTTTGTAATCTACTTTGGTGTCGATGCTGAAACTACCACCACCCAACATGGCATAGTAGCTATAAATGTGCTTTTTGTCTTTGTAGTAGGAACTGCCCAAATCTTCAAAAGTGACCGTGTCTATTACCGTTTTAAAGCTTTGCCATCATTAAAGCCAAATTTTGTAATATAATCAGTTACAGGGGAAGTGCCCTCTCCTAAACTTCTATCTTCCTGAAAACCGATTTCCCCGTTTTTATTACGATATAAATTATGTCTAATGAGTTTCCAGTTCAGCTTTTTGTTTATGCTATCCATTTTCTTTTTGCGTAACGACTGTTCGTATTTGTAAATGCCATCGATACATGCTGGCTTATCAAGCCCAAAGTAATCTTCGGCATTGCCAATTTTCTCGATTTTCACTTCTTTTTTGCTAAGCGTATCGATTTTATATATGCCAAATTGGTAACGAAATAGGTGTTTATCTTTACACTCGTTTGTATAGGCAATTGGTACATAACTGTTGTACAGAAAGAATATTCCAGATGGTAGTATTGGAATGGTTAATAGTAGGAGTAGTTTTTTCATTGGTAAATGTTTTAGGAGATTGCTTCGTAAACTCGCAATGACGACTTTTAGCCACTATTTTTAAAATGCTCCGAAATCTCAAAAATCCAATCGCCTCCTTTGAAAAATAAAATAGACACAATACCTAAAATTATCAGGTAAGAAATCAACCTTTTAAAAAATAATCGGCAACGATTTTCATCTTTCAAAAACCTGGCGTTTACGATTATAAAAATTAAGCCCGCAACTATTCCTGTTACTGTACCCATGTAAAGTATTGCGAAGTTCTCGAAGAAAGATAAAATAGCTATTGTTAGCTCAAAAACTTTGGAGCTTTTTTCGGATAAATCAGTATTTGGATAAAAGGCGAACCAACAAATGATGCTAAAAATACAACTACCCAAAAGGAAAAGTAAGCCCTTGTAAGTACTCCTTCCCATGAAAGCATACATTAAAGCAAGCATAGCTATACCCAACGTAAAATAGGTGAACTTTAAATCGCTAACTAAACTAGCCTTGCTATATTCAAATGGGAAAATCATGCATAAACTAATGACTAGAATAATTACCCCAGCAATTAAGATTGGTTTGTTCGGCTTAATCTCTTGTTTCATGCTTAAATATAGATAAAGCAATAAATTTTACTGCGTTCTAAAACTTACAGGCATGGTAAAGTACGACCTCACATTTTGTCCTTTAAGCTTAGCTGGGTTCCATTTTGGCATCCGTTTTAACACTCTTATAACCTCTTCATCGCAACCATAGCCCAATTTTCTTACAATCTCGATGTTGCTAATAGAACCATCAGCTTCGATAGTAAACTTAACTTGCACCGTTCCATTCACACCATTTTCCACTGCTTCATCAGGGTATTGTATATTATTTGCCAGAAACTGCCTCGCTTTGTTAATGCCGCCTGGAAATTCTGCAGGTATATCAACATAACCAGGATAACCCGTACCATCGTGAGGCGGCAATGGCTCAATTAGAGCTTTGGTAGGTACCGCCGAAACTGCCCTTGCACCCTTGGTTAACGACAGCAAACCCTTTTCGTTTTGCGTATAAATGTTTACATAGCTAGCCCTGTTATTTTCTTTTACGAAAAAAAGAATGCGGTTATCCATCACTTCAAAACTCCCACTTTTAATTGTATCACCGGTTTTTCTGTTCACAATGTGCTTCAGTTCCTTGCCAATTCTTTTCGCATTGCCCCATCGGTACAAATTGTAAAACACCGTATCGTTTGTTGTTTTTGCACTGCCTTTGCTTAGGTTCATAATGTAGGAAGTTTCAACCACCTTAAATTGAAAATCAGGGGTTCTGCCTTGCGCCAAGACCAATGCCGAGATACCGAAAGCCAGTATAGCAGTAAGTTTAAATTTAATAATCATAGGTTTTTGTAAATGTATGTTAGTGTTTTATAGGTACTGCAGTCCTGCCATCCGCTTTACTGCGTAGAGCAAACACATAGGTTTGCCGCTACTGCGTGCTCGCTCAATGTCATTAAGTTAAGCGTTGGCGGGGACGCCAACACTGGAGTATTCTTATGTTGGCGTCCCCGCCAACGTTATAAATAATCCTTAACTTAATGACATTGCGTGCTCGCTACTGTCAGGTTTAATTAACATATTTCTGTGCTTTTATGCAAGGTTTGAAAACCCACCGTTTTACTATTTCTTCAAAAAGGCTTCTTTTTCTACTTTTTCAAATTCCTTTTTATCTTCATTCCACAAATAAGCTTTGTAATAAACGGTTTTTGCTTCTAAGTTTTCCTTACAAACGGCAGCTATAAAAAGTCTACTGTTAATGTCATAAACGGCCCTGTCTTCCGTAAATAGGCAAGAGTTTTCTTCGCCTAAAGGCAAATCGTAAATCTGGCCATCCCTTATATCAACCATAAACCCCATAATACAACCTGCGCCACAACCAAAAATCGAGGTCACATAATATCCGGCAAAGCTAACTTCGTTAGTGGAGTAAGCTTGTATAATTCGAGTTCTAAAGGTTTTAGCTTCTATATAGCTGTCCCAATCTAAATTTGCTCTTCCCTCAATTTTTTCAGCATCAACTTTGTATCGCTCAAAATCTAGACTGTCATTGTAATTAATACTCTGTTCTTCTGGTATATGTACTGATAATTGGGCAGCCGTATCCGCAACCAATGTCCCGTCCACTTTTGCCATTACAGCGGTATCGGCACTGCCAAGCTCAACAGCTTTATTGTTGTTTTTCTTCGTGTTGCTACAGGCATAACTTAACGTAATTAAGCCAATCGAAATGTATCTAGTTATATTTTTTAAGTTCATTTTTCAAATTTGGTGGCAAATTTATGCTGCCCTTTCAGGGCGTTTTGCTTTTATCTTCGCTTGTTCCCGAGGCGTTTCCACGAGTTAGCTTATGTTGCCCTTTCAGGGTATTTTTTTCTCTGCTTTTTCCAATTTGCCCGAGGCGTTGCCATCGGGTTAGGGTATGTTTCCCTTTCAGGGAAATCCTAAAATGTGTTCGTCAACTTTCGTTTATTTTATTCCTTCTCTCAAATTATATTCTTCAAATGGCTGAAAGCCTTTTGTACACTAGCCAAAGGCAAGGCCTTTGGTATAAGCATGTTGCAAATACGCCCTGAAAGGGCAATATATTTTACGTTCAAATACAAGGTTCATCATTTTATAGCAGCGTAATTCCCAATTCACCTAAATAAGCTTTTGGCAAATAAATCTCCCCAGTTTTAGGATTGTAGTAAAATCTGCTATCCTCTTTGCCTTTAATTTCAATATAAATTTTGCTGATGTGGTCCATCAATTTAACTTTTGTAGAGGCTTTAGCTTCAAAAATGCGTTTGCTAATTTCTTCGGTTTCTTGCAAGGCGAAAATGGTATTGCCATTCTCCAATTTTTTGATGTAGAAGAAAGGCTTAAAAGGTTTTTTCTCTTCGGGTTCGCTATAAGGATTTTTGCTCTTTATTCCAGAAGAAGCCATCATCGGTGGCGCACTAACATAGCCATTTTCAGCACTTGGCATGGTGCTAAGTTTAATTTTTAACAGCTTTTCAGCATAATCAAACAGCTTATCTTCATCGGGCTTTGCCAAAACAAAAGCTTTTACCAAAACCATTTTGGCATTGTACAAGCGGTGGTTACTACCCTGACTTAAAATAATGTAATCGAAAATTGGGTCGCTTTCTTTTATTGACTTAAGTGTAATCGTTTCAATTTTTACAATTCTTTCATCTTTCGTTTCTTCAGGCATTTTGTAAAGAGCAAAGTATTTATCAAAGCCCTTATCTACAACAGGTTTTAAAGTTTCATCATTAGTTAAAACTATATGATGCCTTTTCAACTCCCTAATTTTTGGAGGTAAAAATTTGCCGTTTTTATCTTTCCCGCCAGGTACGTAAGGGTCTTGGGCATAATATCTAGCAATAATGTAGTTTCCAGCGTTGTAAAATTCATCGTAATCTCTACCATAAGGAATGGTTTTGTCTGTTTCTTCGCTTAAAAGATACTTTTTACCTTTGTTGGTAATTCGAGAATATTGCACACCTTTTATTCGTACTTCGTTGCTGTAAACACTTTCGAACAGAGCTTTTGCACCAGTTTTAGTATTAAAAATAATGTCGGGTTTATCGCTAAAATCTTGCAGGTAAATCTGGTTTTTAACGGGCACAGTTGTAGAAAACTTGTAAATTGGTTTTATAGCTTCGTTACCTAAAGTATCAGTTATGCCATATTTGCCATTTACGCTAAATTCTAAATATTTTTGCTGTGCCAGCGCTAGGTTAAATGTAAGAGCCAGTGCGATTAATAAGATTATATTTTTCATTTTAGAGGTTGATGTTATTTTAGAATTTAATACCCTGTAACCAGCAAATTTCTCGATGCTTTTAAACTGCATTTTTGAAATTTGGTATACGCTAAGGCTGCCTTGCTACGGGCTTGTTCAGCTGTGCCGCCATTAACGTAGCTGTTTAGTGCATCGTGTAAAATATAGGCTTCGGGTGCCATTAGTCCGGTTGTCCAAACAACTGGGTTTGCTTTTGCGGCGGTTAAATGCGGTGCAAAATATTTCTTGCTAATACAGGCTAAAATTATCGCATCGCGTTGTTTGCCATCGGCATTGGCAAAGTTTTCGTTCAATTGGAAATCCATTAAACCATCGTGCCCTATGTAAGCCACCATCTTTGCATTGCCATTTATACCAATGGCAGTTTTGTTAATTTGGATGGTGTCTTTCAACTGTCCGGCGGCGCTGTAAAGAAAATCTGTAGTTGTTTTTTTGATGTATTGGCCATCGTAAGCATCGGCAACGAGGTAATAATTTTTGCTGACGTGCTTAAACACCAAGCGCTCCATTCGTATTTTATCCAGCTTTCGTGTTTTAAGCAACTTCCATTCCTTGCTTTTTTTGAAATAGGTTTTTACACCGTAAGCACAGCCCCAATATAAGTTGTTAGCAGGGTCTTGTCCGTTGCCAATAGCTTTTGGAACTGGTACAATGCCCTGATATTTGTTGTCGCAAAGCGCTACAAAAACGTGGATGGTTTTAGTTGCAGCATCGTAATTGGCTACATTTTTCATCTGGCTTTTGGCAATAGCCGATGGTTTTGGTTTGGCATCGCAACTGCTAGCTAGGGCGATGACCAGGATGCAGATTTTTAATAGTTTCATAGTAGGATTGTTTTGTGCAAAAAGTTAGCCCCAAATTTCTTTACCGTTAAATTTCTTGTTCATGATATGTTTCTGCGCCATTAAAAACAATCTAAAATCTTGTAAATCTGCTTCGTTATCAAAAGCTTTTTTCGGAATTATCGAATGCTTTCTACCGATAAACAAAATAATAAACTCTTCGTTTTCTGCTTTTTTAGTAAATGTTTTCCAGCTCACAAATCCGTCTGTTGCGCTGTGGTTATCTTGCTCTACAATCTGCTGTTTGTAGGCTAATCCCTCTGGTATTAAATTAACCGTGAAATTGCCTTGGTAGTAAGGACTTTTTTTAAATGCGTAAACGGGTAAGTAGAAATAATTAAGCGCAACAGCCAATAACACCAACAGCCACAATAAGCAAACTGCTATCATAATATTTTTCAGTGCTTTTAAAATGAGCGGATTAAATGAACTTGGTTCTTTTATTAACCAAACTAAAGTGCCAACACCAAAAATAAAACAGCTAAAAAAGAGCATAAAATACCTCGCCCTTGGCGTAGGGAAAACATTAAACCGATAAGCTCTTTTGAGCTGTTCTTGGGTGTAAGCGTAATTTAAGGTAATGAGCATTTTGGTTTGGTTGTTGGTTTAACAAGGTCTTCGTTATTGCGAGTTTACGAAGCAATCTATTTTACAAGAAAGATTGCTTCGTCATGCTTCTCCGATGAATCGGAACAAGCTCTCGCAATCATGGGCGATGAGGAGTTACTTAATCTCTTGCCATTTCATCCCTAATTTACCCAAATACAAAGCAAATTGCTGCTTTTCTTCTGGTGTTTTTAGTTTCTGAATTAGCGGAGCAGATTGTTCAGTCCAATTGATGTAAGCTTGGTCACTTGCTTTAATGGCTTGCTGGTCTTTTTCATTGAAAGCATTTTTACGTTGTTGTAAAAGCGTCTCAAAAGCAGCGAGTTGTTGTTCAACTTCAACATTGTCAAAATTCGGCTTCTCCATTGCTGCCATTTTCTCAATGCCTTTTGCTCTCGTTTCTTCAGACGACTGCATCAATTCTTCGGGTGTAGCCTTTTTACCAGTGAAAAATAAAATCGAGAAAAATATCGCAAACGCTGCAATTGCTACAAGAGCGAAAATGCCAGCTTTGCTTCCTGTGTTTTTCCATTTAGTGTAAGCCCAGAAAACTAAAGCTAAACCCAAAGTAAGCATCGAAATAGCTAAGCCCGTATTGCCAAATAATTCGTAAATCGGATACAAAATTCTAGGAATACGATAGCTGTACTGTTCTTGAAAATAAAATGTACCCTGACTAAAAATACCAGCACCGATAAATGTGATGGCTACGGCTTTAATTTTTTCGCCGATGTTTGCTGTGTTGTTGTTTTCCATTAGATAGATGTAAATGTTTGAGGTATGATGTTGTTTGTTAATTATTTTAACGTTCTGCCGCTTGGGTCTTTCTTCTTTAATCTTTAGTCTCAAATCGCATACTGTTTGTTAATTTTTTCTTCTGGTTTTACGCTACACAAATACAGCACTATTAAAAAGAAATACTCTAAAGGTTTCATTAAAATGTAAACTGCGTTTGATGCTTTGGTAGTCGTAATTTTTTTTGATAGGGGATAGCCATACTTATCGTAAAAATCTCTTATCACTTTGTGGAAACGAGGTGCGTTTTCTTGTATCAATTCTTCAAAAGCATTGGCAATTAACAGCTGCCTGTTCACTACAATTTCGTGCCCATGTCTTTTACCTAAGCGAAGTGGTTTTACAACCTTTGGGTCGCCACATACGGCCACAGTACACAAATAATGCCCTTCGTGCTCTAAAAATGGAGGATGCGTTTTTTGCGAAAATGTCCAAGTGGTGGTTTCTGTAAAAACCTTGGTAATGGAATTGGCATCTTGCCCGAAGAGCATTAAAATAGTAACTACAATTATGAAAACTGGAGCCAACATTAAGAAAATCCATAAAGGTTGCTGTTTGGTATTGGCAAGTTTTTGGTTTAATAGGTTTAAATATTTATTACGATAGGCTTTTAAACTTGCAGCACTTGCTTCTTGGTCTACAATTTTGACGAAAACTAGAAATGTCCCCACGAGATAGAACAAGGGCAATAATGCAAATAGAAAAGTTTCGCCACTACGCTCGGTATTGGTGCTGGTTTGCATAATTACCATGATGCTTATGGGTATGCCGATAATTAATAGCACAGCAAATAATGAAAATAGCAGCGGAGGCAACGCTCTACCTTTGTACCAGAGTTTTATTAGTGCTAACATAGATAACACAAAAAATACAATTAACGTAGGTAAATGTCTGGATGCAAATGGCGTATAGCCGCCATCTACAGGATCTATAGCTTCATAATAATCATTGGCATCAATTAGCCACGCTAGGCAAAAGAGCGCTAGAGCGGCAATGAAAAAGCTGATGAAAGCAAACTCGCCAATTACAATAATGCGTTTGGTATTTCGCCTTAACTCTTTGTAGATAAGGAAGCCAATTATTGGACAAAAAATTAGGAATATGATGATAAGGCCTATCATTATCTACGTTTTAGTTTTTTGATTTACGCATTACTTTTTCTTTTCCTTTTTAACCAGAACAGACTTTCCGTTTTCAATTTTATAATGCGTGTAGTGCGTATAAGGGTCGTTTTCATAAACACGTTCCTCTTTAATCAAATGAAATTTTCCACTTTGCCACTTGTAATATTTTGTGCCCTCGTTTCCGTTGCCATCTGCATCAATTGTTTCGGCTTGTTTTTTTACCGAATTGAAAAACATAACGCCCATTTCGTTCAGGTCTTTGTGTTGGATAAAACCACGTTTATCGGGATGGTAAATGAAATATCGATAGGAATAATCACCTTTGGCCAAACCAGGATAGTAAATTGGAAGCTTAAAGTCTAAATAACCGTCAAAGTTGAAGTCTTGCAGCTCTATTTGCGCTTCTTTGGTAAATACATCGTCAAAATCTACAAAAGCCCAACGCATACTTTTATTTACGAAGATTTTTAGCGACTGTAAGTCGAAATAATACTGGGCATCTGCTGGAATGTAATCTAGCTTAACCCTATTTCTGTTAAACTGAAAAATATAACTAGATGGATTAAATGCCTTTAAGTTTTCTCTAGCAACTAATTTTACGGTTAAAGATGGCGCGTTTTTGGTTGGTTTTTGCCAAGAGCCGTTAAGGGCAACTTGGTCTACATAAGCTAACCTAAACGTCCCAGTTTTTTCATAGTAACCTTTTTTATCGTTATAAACACTTTCCTGTAGATTTAGTACACCATATTTTAACATTCCTTCTAGTAAAATTTGCTGCAAATTGCCCGTTTTGGTATAGTAATATTCTCCGCTTACACTGTCGCTTTTTTGGTTTATTTCAAGCTTCATTTCTATTGGGTAACTGCCAACAGTGCCGCTGAAGTTGAGGATAGCAATCACTTTTGCTTCTTGAGCTTTTAATGTTGTTGTGGTGGAAATCGCTAAAAACAAAGCAATTGTTGCGAATAACAAAGAGGTTTGCTGCTTTAGGAAATTACCGTTTTGTATTGTTATTACTAAACTTGTGTTTTTTACTAATTCTATCATGCTATTTACAATTTGGTACTTTGTTTTATCAATTTCATCTGGTACAAATCCAAATCGGTAATGTTGGGTGTATGGTGGTAACTAGTTTAGAACAAGTTGTTTTTTAAGACGTTCCATGGTACGGTAGTGCTTACAAGATAGTTGTCTAGTTTTTGTTGATCTTTTACTGGGATGCTGTCTTTGAATTTTTTAGCGTCCAAGATCCAATCTGAGTAGGCAATACTGAATTGGTTTCTTCTTGCTTTATCCTTAATGTTTGCCGCGGTGCCAAGTTCATTAAAGAGTTCTTCAAATGATTTGAGGTGCTGGTTAAGGTTTTCGTTTTGGAAAGTGGGTGTAACTAGTCCCGCTTTGTCAAAATAATTGATGCCATCTGTTTTGGTGCCGTTTGAGCAGGCATAGCATAAGCTAACCAAAATAATTAGAACTATAGATTTAATCGATTTCATTGGTATGATGTGTTTTTCAGTGACCCGGATTGCAAACCCTATACCAAATTCGATAATGTTGTAAATATGGCTCTAGACTTTGTGTTATGCGCTTTTGAGACGGTTTTAACCCGACGGACCGTTGGGGAAATAAGATGTAAAACCATAAAATAAATTCTACGTTTTGATTTGTTAAAAGAAATGTTACTGCTATTGACACCCAAACCCGATTGTCGTGAAAATACTTTTTGTCTTGTTTGTCATCCAGAGCGTAGCGAAGGATATAGAGTTTCTAGCATTTCAGAAATAGATTCCTCGTTCCTCGGAATGACAGCAGAAGCCAAAAACAAAAAGATTGAAACAAAAGCGGCGCTGTAATTGCTATGGAAAGCTGAACAAAGGTTTTCAAATAACATATCAACTAATGAACCAATGAGCTATTGAACCAACACACTAAAAACCAACGAAAAAACCTATTTTTGTTTCACAAATAACACACCATGAAAAAAGTTCTAATTACCATCGCTATTGTTTTCGCTGTCTTGCTCATTTCTGCGGCGGCTGTTCCTTATCTTTTTAAAGACCAGATTGTTGCCAAAGTAAAATCTGTAATTAACGAGAAAGTAAATGCCAAAGTAGATTTCAAAGAATTTGATTTGACTTTAATCCGTTCGTTCCCAAAAATGGGCATTCGCTTAAACGATTTATCGGTAGTAGGTGTAGATAGTTTTGCTCAAGACACCCTAGCCAACATTAAACAATTACAGCTCGATTTAAATTTGATGAGCGTAATTAAAGGTGAAACCTACGAAATTAATGCTGTGAGTTTGCAAGAACCAACCATTTTGGCGAAAGTGCTAAAAAGCGGTAAAGCCAATTGGGATATCATGAAGCCAGATAGCACTGCGAAACCTGGCGATACGGCAAGCACAGCCTTTAAAGCGGCGCTAGAAAAATACTCGATTGAAAAAGGTAAAATCACTTATGATGATGCTTCTTTAAACTTCTTTTTGCAGGCCGAAAACTTGAACCATAGCGGTAAAGGAAACTTTACGCAAGATATTTTTACGCTAACCACTTTGTCTGATATTGAAAAACTGACGGTAAAATATGGTGGTATTCCGTACCTAAATGGAGTGATTTTAGACGCCAGCTTGCCTTTAGAAATGGACATGAAACAGATGAAGTTCACGTTCGGCGAAAATAAAATCAAGCTGAACGAATTGGTGCTTTCCGCAGTGGGTTATTTGGCTATGCCTAACCAAACCGATATGGTGATGGATTTGAAGTTTGATGCTCAACAGTCTGATTTGAAGAACTTCCTTTCGTTAATTCCTGCTATTTACGCTGCCAATTTTAAAGATATGGAAGCTACTGGAAAGTTTGGTGTAGATGGTGTGGTGAAAGGAACTTACAACGAAAAAACTATCCCAACTTTTAATTTGAACTTGGGCATTGTAAATGGTAAAATCAAATATCCATCGTTGCCATCGGCCATTAACAACATTCAGGTAAAGGCAAATATTGCTAATCCAGACGGAGTTTTAGACCACACGGTAGTGAATATTCCTGCTTTCCATTTAGAGTTTGGCAAAGCGCCATTGGATGGACGTTTGTTGGTAAAGAACCCGATGAGCGACCCTTTTGTAGACATGGCTTTGAAAGGAAACTTAGATTTGAAGCAACTGACCACTATTTTCCCGTTAAAGGATATGACAATTTCTGGAGTGTTGTTGGCTGATGTGCAAGCTGCAGGTAGAAAATCATCAATTGATAAAGGACAATACCAAGACTTTAAAGCTTCGGGACAAATGCAGGCGACCAACTTTGTTTACGCTGGTAAAAATGTACCGATGCCAGTAAGTATTCCATCTGCAAAAATGACTTTCAGTCCGAAGAATATTACGTTGGCTAATTTAAGTGCGAAGCTAGGTAAAAGTGACTTTGATGCGAATGGTTCTATCAATAACTATTTGAACTACGTTTTTAAGAAGAACCAGTTGTTAGAAGGTACATTTAATCTTGCTTCAAATTACATCGATGTAAATGAATTGATGGGACCGGCTGCTGCGGAAGAAACGAAATCTAAAGAAGAAGTTCCATTGACGGTTTTTGAAGTGCCTGCAAATATCAATTTCAACATGGCTTTAAAAGCTAATCAATTAAAGTATGATAAATACGACATTAAAAATGCCAGAGGTGCTTTGCAGGTAAAAGATAGAACGGTTTACTTCAAAAACTTAGGCTTAGATATGGTTGGCGGAACGGTGAGAATGAACGGTTCGTACGCGACAATCAATCCTAAAAAACCAAAGGTAGATGTAGATTTTGGAATGGAAAAAATCGACATTCAGCAGGCGTTTAATACTTTTAATACTGTGAAATTATTAGCCCCAATTGCACAATTTGCCAAAGGAACTTTCTCTACCAATTTAAAATTCAATTCTGATTTGGATGAGAAAATGATGCCAATTTATTCATCGATTAATGCAGAAGGTTTGGCAAATATCATCCAAGCAATTGTTGATGGTTTTGAGCCAGTAACCAAATTGGCAAATACCTTAGGTGTAACCGAATTGAAAAAACTAGAGGTGAACGACTTGAAAACGAAGTTCAGGATTGATAACGGTCGTTTAATTGTAGCTCCTTTTGATATCAAAGTAAAAGGTGTTGCTATGAATGTTCAAGGTTCTAACGGTATAGACCAATCTATGGATTACGATTTGATTTTAAATGTGCCAAGGGCGATGTTAGGCACCAAAGCTAATGAAGCTGCAAATTCGGCAATGGCTGCATTAAACAGTAAGCTGGGAACAAACGTAGCTATGGGCGAAACCATTAAAATTAACGCTGATTTGTTGGGTACTTTCTTAAAACCAAATATCAAGCTAAAATATGGTGCAGGAGAAGGAACTGCTGGTAGTGCTGCAAAAGCGGTGGTTAATCAGGTAGTAGCTGAGAAAAAAGCAGAGCTAGAAGCTAAAGCCAAGGAGAAAGTAGATACTTTGAAGAAAAAGGCGGTAGATAAAGCAACTACTGAAATTGGTAATAAGCTGAAAGGCTTGTTTAACAAGAAGAAAAAGGATACGTTATAGCGATATCAATTTGTAGACGAATATGTTAAACTTCGTAAGTTTTTAAATGGCTAAGCACTCACATTACCATAAAAAAAATGATAAAGAAAAGTTAAACTTACGAAGTTTTTTATATTCCTTTTTCGCACATAGAATTATAAATTTTCAGAAACAAAACTCTCGCAATAAGCTTTAATTTGCTGTCTTACTTTTCTAAATTCTTCGGTAATTTCTTCGTTTGTTCCTGTTGCTTTGGCTGGGTCTGGAAAATTGTGATGAAACTTTTTAGCTTTTGTAGAAAAGAATGGACAACGTTCCTTGGCATTATCACAAACGGTAATTACGAAATCAAAATCGATGTTTCGATATTCGTCTATGTTGTTGGAGCTGTGGTTTGAAATGTCAATTCCATCTTCCTTCATCGTTGCGATTGCTTTCGGATTTACGCCATGGGTTTCTACACCTGCACTTAAAATTTCGGCTTTTTGTCTTGCGAAATGTCTTAAATACCCTTCCGTAATCTGGCTTCTGCAACTGTTTCCGGTACAAAGCACCAATACTTTTTTTGTCATAATTTTAAACGAATAACCAAATGATATTGATGATACAAAATTTTGGGTCGAAGCCGAAAATTAGTTGCAACACAATAACAGCTATGGTGATGATGATTGGTCTTCTGTATTTTATCAATTTTTCTTTCATATTAACAGCAACCTGAATTTGGTGTGCAGCCAGATTGGGCTACTGGCAATCCCACTAAATTAGTCTTTTGTTTTTCTGGTGGAATTCCGCAAGCATCTTGTGCCAAACAAGCAGTTGTTTTGTTCTTTAACAGAAAGGTTTTTCCGTTAAATTCTAAATCATATTTGCCTATGGTTTCCGATTGATATTCCACTTCAATTTCAAAATCTTGAATGTTTAGTTTTTCTTCAGAAAGTTTAATGATGCCAAGTAGCTTTTGGGGTTTCAGCCGATGTTCAAAGTCATTTGCATTCCACAGTTGAAAGTTTACTACTTTTTCTGTGCGGATTACGCCACCACAATCGATGAAGTTTTTGGTGATCATTCCTACTTCTGTAACGTGAAAATGTTCTGGAACAAATGTTCCGTCTTCTAATTGAAATTCAACATTTTCTAATTTTGACAAAATGAGTTTTATGTCTGATAATTTCATTGCTTATTATTTATAGTTTAATTGCAATATTACGATAGTTTTGCGTAAAAGAATGCTTAGCAGCATTTGCTTTTGGAAACAGTTTCTATAATTTTCGAAAAATAAACATTTAAAATTTCGATTGTTTTTTCGTCAATGCAGTAGCAAATTGAGTTTCCTTCGATATTTCCTTTTATAATTCCAGCATTTTTCAATTCTTTCAAATGCTGAGAAACCGTTGGTTGGGCCAATGGAAGTTCATTCACAATGTCGCCACAAATACATTCATTTACTTTCATTAAATACTCGATAATTGCAATTCTTGCAGGATGTCCCAACGCTTTTGCGATGGTTGCAATTTGGTTTTGCCTTTCTGTGAAATGTTCTGTTTTTGTTGCTCCCATTTTTTGTTAATTGTATATTGCAATATTACGATAATAATTTTATCAAGCAATATTTTTTTGTCAAGTGTTGAAATTTATTACGAACGGTTGTTATGGGTTGACGTATGACGGTTGGCAGGTTCAAGTTGAACCTAATTTACCTACACAAATTACCCATCATACTAAACTAGCGTAAGTTTTGAGTGCTTTATGTTGTTTATTAATTACTTAACTTACATTAACAGATAGAACTGTTTTCATCTCGACCGAAGTTGAGAGATCTTTTTAAAATAATTGGAAAAAATATTCGCCGGAGGCTTAACTTAAAACATGTTGTCATGTGCCGTTTTTTATCGGTTCACTTTTGTCATTTTTATGGTGTCTGTCGGATTTCTTAAACCAATCAGATTGTTCTTTTCAATTTTCATTGTCGCAGAGTCGGTTTTTAATACCCATTTGCCATTTTCGTACTCACAGCGTCCGTCTAAAAAGTCCCAAGAAGAACCGGGATTTAAGCTATAACTCATACTAAATTCGTTTGTTTCTTTCCACCTTATCAACGAAAATGTGGTGTCGGCTTTTTGAAAAGTCCAACTTTCCAATCTTTTATTTTGGTATCTGTCAATTCCTTTTCCAAATAAGTAAAACATTATAGTTGACGCTATAATAGAGTTTACAAGAAATACTTTTGAATACTCTCTTTTTTTCACGAGGAAAAGTATCCCCGCTATTACTAGATTAACAACAAAAACAAAAGGAACTAAAAGAATAATTCCTATTGAAACACTTGGGTCTGGGTTCATTTGATACACCCATAGCCAAATCAGTCCAAAGTCAATAATAGCAAGGCCTAATATTTTGTATAGTGTCCTCATTCGTGGTGTCGGTCTTTAAAATGCTACATAACGTTTTGCAGGTTTACGTTGAGCCTTAATTACTTGCACAACAGAACCTGTCGTACTAATCTAAATAAATAAATCAAATTATTGTGTTTGCACTTCACCCGAGGCTTGACTTGAGCCTGTTGTTATGTGATGTTTATATTTTAGGTTTTCTTACCGTCAAGTTTATAGGGTTTTTAGAATAAACTGCGTTTGCTTTGATGTCCTCTCTTTTGGTCAACAAACTGTCGAAAAATAATTTTCCGTTTCTGATTTCATAAAAGCTAGATGGACGGTAGTACATAGAGTCGGGGTTGGGATGCATTTCCGTGAGGTCAAAACCGCCGTATTCTATAAAGCCATCTCCGTCAATGTCGGTAAAAGGCTTCGTCTTGCTTTTAGGATTGCCGTCGAAGACACTTGATGATAGATAAGTCATCTTTTTGTTCTTAATGTCGATGGAGTAAGCAGACAGGTAGTCTAGGTTTGGGTGACCGTCACATTCCATAAATAGGAGCACACTTCCCTTTTCGACAATAATCCTGCTGTATTTACTGCTGTCGACGAGGTAATTCCCAGTATCCGTAAATATCTTCTCTCCATTCAAAAAGAACGTTTGACGATAAATGCTGTAATCTTTAGGATTGTAGTAACCTCTTTTGATAGCAATTGTATTCGAGCCATCAATTTTTAAAAAAAGAGAAACATAGCTTGTATCAACATTAGTTTGTGTGGTCGGTTTTACTATTTCAACCAAAGTGTCGACCATTGACTTTTCGACAGGTTTTTGTTGATTTGTGCAACCGATTAAACTTAGTAGAATTGGAATTAGGATACGTTTCATTTCAATATCACATAACGGTTTCGGGCTTTGCGTTCGGGCGGGTTTCGGAGCACAAAACTGTCTGCCAGCACTGAACTTAAATAGAAGCACAAATCCCCAAGTTTCACGTCAGCCCGCCTGACGCAAAACCAGTCTTATCAGGCATTTTTTTTAATATATTCAATAAATTTTACCTGCGGTTTTCCTAAGTCTTGCCACGTTTTTTCAGCTTCAAATTTTTCGGGATAGTTGTTCAATGCTTCAATAATGTTTGCACCATAGTTGAACTTGTTCGTAAACTTCCCAAAGAATTTTAACAGTCCAACGGGTGCTTTCATAATCTTAACTTTTTTCTTTGTGTAATTGTCAACGTAAAACTTAGCGGCTTCGTCTGCGGTGTAACCATCTTGTCCTTGCACAACATAGTCGTAGTTTCCGTTGTCAAGTTGAAACGCTTTTATAACTTGTTTGCCGTAGTCACTACCCGAAATTAGAAACATTTTATGCTTGGAAGTTCCTGCGAGTGCAATGTTGTTACCTTGTCGGTATGCACCTTTGTCAAAACTTTCCATAAAAGTTGATGGATAGAAAATGGAGTAATTAAGTCCGCTGTTTTTGATTTTTGTAACTGCTTTTTGTTTGATGTCAAACGCCCACCAATCAAAACCGTTTTGTCCCTGATACAAGTGAACCAAAGAAGATAAGTAACCTACTCTTTTTACACTTGAATTTTTGGCGGCTTCAAGAATGTTGTCAAGTCCGTCCCTTTCTGGTTGAAAGTCTGTTTTGCCACTTTTTTGTTCAATAGACAAGTTTAAGTAAAGTCCGTCTTGTCCATCCAAAGATTGTTTTAGTTTGTTCGTGTCTTTCAGGTCGCCTTCCACAAGTCGGACGGTTGAGCCGAATATTTGTTTTGCTTTGTTAGTGTCCCGCACCAACAAGGTAACGTCAAAACCTGCGTTAATAAATTCCTTTGTAACAGGTTGTCCCAACATTCCTGTCGCACCGATTATTGCTATTTTCTTCATCATTTTCCTGTCGTTTTGAAGTGTCGCTTAAAATGGCCGCTAACTTATTTATAACCCTCATAAAATAGCGCAAATACAACCTAGCAATGTTGGCTTTACGCTATATCAGTATCTGCTAAAATTAAATATTTTTCTCAAAAATTTAAATGAAAGATGGCATTAGATAAGTTTTACCATTTGTACTTGCTTCGTAAAATAAACCTTGGCGAAGCGGTTTCCCGATGTTAACCATCTGTTTTTAGTTCCTTATGTTTTGCTTGCTTGTTGTACAGGCCTCCATCGGGATTAGCGAAAGCAAAGGACTGCTTTTGCCACCGTGCTTTGCTGGTGCTTTTCTAAAAATAAATTAAGGAAATGTTAAGATTTGCTTTTTTGCTATCTTCGCATCATGTATCGTTTGGTAAAACCTGTATTCTTTAAATTCGACCCTGAAAATGTACACCATTTTGTGGTAAAACGCCTTAAATGGTTTAATGACGTGTTTCCTTTTGGCAAATCGGTGCTGCGGGGAAGTTACGATGTAAGCTTTAAAGGTTTAGAACGTGAGGTTTTTGGACTGAAGTTTAAAAATCCGGTGGGTTTGGCCGCAGGTTTTGATAAAAATGGAGAGTACGTAGAGGCACTGAGCAATTTGGGCTTCGGGTTTATTGAGGTAGGTACGGTGACACCTTTGCCACAGCCTGGCAACGATAAACCTCGTATGTTTCGCCTGCCAGAAGATGCGGCGCTGATTAACCGCATGGGTTTCAACAACAAAGGGGTAGATACCATGGCCGAGCGTTTGCGTTTGCTGAAAGACAGACATCCGGAGATTATTGTGGGTGGCAACATTGGCAAAAACAAAAATACGCCCAACGAAGAAGCGGTGTACGATTACATCAAGTGCTTCGACCGACTGTTCGATGTAGTAGATTATTTTGTGGTAAACGTAAGTTCGCCAAATACCCCGGGTTTGCGTGCTTTGCAAGAAAAGGCGCCTTTAATGGAGCTGCTAAATACTTTGCAAAAACGTAATTGTAAGAACAGCATTTCACGACCAATTCTGCTTAAAATTGCTCCAGATTTAACCGACGAACAATTAGATGACATCATCGAAATTGTAAAGGAAACTGCAATTGCAGGTGTTATTGCAACCAACACAACCATCAGCCGCGAAGGTTTGTATGCGCCAGAAAACCTAAAAGGCGAAATGGGCGGCTTAAGTGGGAAGCCGTTAACCAATCGTTCTACAGAGGTAATTCGCTATTTGTCTGAAAAATCTGGTAAGGCTTTTCCAATTATTGGCGTAGGTGGTATTCATTCGGCTAAAGATGCAGAAGAAAAATTAGCAGCCGGAGCTTCGCTAGTACAGTTGTATACTGGGTTTATTTACGAAGGTCCGGGCTTAATTAAACGTATCTGCAAAGCGCTAGCTTAATCGCTTTCACCTTCTAAATGATTTCTCAAGCTGGTATGAAGAATGAAATTCCAGCCTTCGGTAAAGCTTTCTTTCGAGAAATCGGTTCCACCTTCGGCTAAGGTTTGTATATCCGAATGCACTAGCCTAACAATGGTTTTGTCACCTTTGTCCATCAATTGCCAGCATACTAAAGTGTTGCCAGGATAATTGTCATAACGCCATGAGTATGCTAGTTTTTCATTTTCGGCAACTTCTGTAATTTCACATAAGTGCAGGTATTTTGGTCCATCGTCTGGTCCACCCATAAAATCGAACTTAAAGCCAACTTTAGGCTCAAATTTTTCGATGTCGAAATACCATTTTTTCATTTCGTTAGTATCGGTTAAGGCAGTCCAAACCTCGGCTACGGGAGCATTAAAAGTTCTCTCTACTAAGATATTTTCTTTTTTCATCTGTCTTAAATTTATTTTATTCCCTGATGAAGCTATTGGGTTCTCATTACTTAAATTGCTTCAAAAACCACAACACTTTCATTGAAATTGGTTTAGTTTCGGCTATTGTTCTTTGTATATGCTAACAAATGAGGATTTGTTTTGATTGTATTATTTTTAAGTGACTGATTTTCATAGCTGATTAAAATAATTCAAGTCTTATTTGGAATTATTCTAAATAATTAGCTATTTGCAACATCAGCTCTAATTGATATGTGCAAGAAAACCATGATCGCAAATTCTGGCGATATACAGATTACGCAGTGCAATAATTGTAAAATGATTAATGTTTGGAAACCTGGCTTATTACTTAGTTTCTCGTTTGCTCAGTTTTACGAGTTTACCAAGGTGGCTAAGCAACTCAATTTTGATAAGTTTTTTGAATATAGTCCAGATGGTAATAGGGTAGTGATTTTATCTACACCTTTCCCTGATATTTGCTTGAAGTTTACAAGGGCAGAGCTGCACGATTTTGTGCATGCCATAGATGAGGCAATGTATATGCACCGGGTGTATGAACTGGTACATCATTGAGTTATAATATTTGGTTGTTTCTAAACAGATAAAGGGGCTTTGCGGCCCCTTCATTATTCATGTTCTTTGTGTGCAAATACTTAATGCTGTTATTTACCTTTACTGATTACGCTTGCAACCGCTTCGCTGTCTAATTCATTATCGCCATAGTTAAATATCGCTAAACTGTGCTGCATCTCAAACTCTAACACGTTACAGTTAGGGCTGTTTGGCTCAATGGCGTACATTACAAACAAGCCACCACCAGAATTTGGACAGGTAATACATCTGATTACTGTAGTACAGGTTTGGTTGGCTAGCGCTTGCCACTCTGCCATGTGGGCTGCGGCATAGGCCGATATTTCCGACCAACATCCTTTGCTAGGATCAACAGGTTTTACATCATCAAGTACGGGAACAAATACGTTGTTTTTGCTAGATACTTTTTTGATGATAACAGGTTCTCCCTTTTTACTCAATGCGGCTTTTAACTCTGCTTTGTTGCCCACTAAGATGGCATTTTCTATTGCTCCTCTTTCTGCGGCAATTTTAATGGCTACAGAAAAACGCTCTTCCTTTTGTGGTTCTTCGCCATCCTTTTTACAAGCGAAAAAAGTTACCAATGCTAATGCTAAAATTCCGATGATTTGAATACGATTTTTCATGATTTTTAGGTTTTATTAAGTGACGATAACAGCTTTACAATTTGCACTAGTAATTTCCATCACGTCACTTAAGGTTAATATTCATTGTTGTTTCAATGAGATATCAAGTACATCTAAAAGTTGTTACCCCTGTTTCCGAAAATATTTGAAATTAATTTCGATATAATCAAGTATCTCTAATGAGAATGATTAGATTGTAATTGTTTTTTAGCTTTGATTAGCAACTATTTATGTGAAATATTTAGTAATTTTGTCACTTGTTTTTTACGCTTCCTCCGTATGTTTTTAAGAATTTTTAAGCCGATCCTACCTATATTCTTTATTTTCTCTACTGCTTCTGCTCAGGTAACTAAGCAGCGTGTAGATAGTTTAAATGCTCGTGCAAAAGAGGTAACAGATTTTGATTCAAGTATTGCACTGGCAGATAAAGCGATTGAACATGCGAAAAGCATCAACTATACCAAAGGGTTAACAGCTGCGGTATTAACCAAAGGCGTGCATCTGTTTAACAGAAACCAATTTGAAGAGGCACTTCAGTTTTTGAACAATTGGGAGAAAGTGATTTTAGAATCTGGAGAGGTTGCTAAAATGTCGCATTTATATGCACTTAGAGGAAATTGCTACAGCAGATTGCTTTTTTTCGACAAAAGCAGGGAGTGCTTAAACCAAGCGTTAATTTATGCAGAACAAATTACTGAGAGACAAGCTAAAAATAATAATCTCGCTAGAATTTACTCCATTTTTGGTAATAATATAACCGGCAATACTGCTATTCCGTTAAACGTAGATTCATTGCTGTATTATCGTAAAAAGTCTTTCATGTATGGCAACAAGGTAAGTGGAAAAGGTAATCCAAAAGCTTTTGCATTAATCCAAGCCGTAGGTATTGGTAGGGCCTACTTCATGAAAAAGAACTACGATTCTGCTAAACACTATTTCAATCTTTCACTGGCACTATCTAAAGAGCATAACCTAGAAAAGTATGCCGTAGAAATTTATATGGGCTATGGCGATATCAATATAGATAAAAAAGAATTAGATAAAGCTGTAACTAACTACAAAAAGGCATTGAGTTTAGCCCTTCGTACTAAAAACGTAGGCAATATTAAGGCATGTAATAAAAAGTTGGCCTCGCTTTACGAAGAAATTGGTAACCTAGAAAAGTCGCAAGAACATTTAAAGCAATTTAGTAAACTTACCGACAGCCTTATCCCCGTAGATAGTCGTGCGGTTAAAACTGCTTCAGAAATGATTGTGAAAGACAAAGAGGTAGTTTTTAAGGGAAAGAAAGCTAATTATACATTGGTCATTGCAATCTGTACGCTAGCGGCGGCGGGTCTGACCTATTTTTGGTTAAGGTTTCGTAAACGACACAGAAGAGTAGACCAATTGCTAACAGAAAAACGACAACATCTTAATGAAAAGTTAGTCTATCTTAAAACAAAGACATTGAATGATAAGATAGATGATGATGTTTTAAAAGACATCATCAATTTAGCAGTTGACAATGATCCCGCATTTTTGATCAAGTTTCAAGAGTATCACCCAGTGTTTACACAAAGGCTAATGGAGCGTGCACCCAATTTAGTAACTACCGATTTACTGATCTGCGCCCAATTACGTTTAGGCTTTTATACGAAGGAAATAGCCAGATATACCAGAACTTCTGTTCGTTCGGTAGAGGGAAAAAAGTATCGGATTAGAAAGAAATTGGATATACCAGCTTCTGATGATATTAATGTATGGATGATGCAGGTTTAACAGTATTGGATTAAAATCGGCTGTCCCCTTTTTTATAACGAAGCACTTATTTCGGAGACAGCCAATATTGTTAATTATGTACCACAATGTGGTATTTAGCTTTGGTAGTGGTAGAACTATCAAACCAAATGGTATAAATTTTACCGGCTTGCAACTCAGATCCTGCAATGGTAGTTACTTCCAAAGAACCCGTCATCATTACATTCATACTGGTGTTGGCATCAATAGTTTGATAAGCAGAAGCGGCTTTAAACGCCAAGGCAGAGATTAAGTTTGTTCCTGCACTGGTAGTAACGTTGATAGTGCTGCTCAACATCGGGATAACGTTAATGAAGCGTACTTTCGCTTTGCCACTAGCCGAGGTATTATCGTTTGCGTACAAACTAATTCCCATGCTTCCGTTTGCCTGTTTTACCAAAAAAGCTGTATGTGAACTGTTTACATCGGTGTTAACCTCTGCTACTGCAGTTACCGTTGCCGAATTAGCATCTTTGAAAGATATGGTCTTATCACCAGCAGAGGTAGAAATTTCGTTGGAACTGCTGCCATAAGCTACTGCTGATGTTGATACTTTAGAGTCGTTAATAAAGATGTCTTGAGCTGCCGAACCTTCTACAGTGTTAACGAATGATAATTTTGCATTCATCATATTATCATTATCATCTTTTGAACACGAAGAAACGGAGAAAATCACTGCGGCTGCTACAGCCATACGAGTGATTAAATGGTTAGTTTTTATTTTCATGACATTCTTAGTTTATGAAACACCCTTTGCCAAAAAGATGCCGATACGTACTTATTTACATGCCTTTTTTGCATTTGATAGCTGAAAAAGGAGTAAAACACGTATTTATACGGTACGTGTTGCTGGTTTAATCTTGTAACAGAAATGTATAGAAAAGAAGGCGGTTAGTTTTAGGATGTCTAATCAACTCTTCTGTTATTTGTAAGAATCTGTTTAAAAATAATATCAATATTTATAGATTGAGTTTTCCGATAAAATCCTAACACAAGTCTGGTCATCTAGCGTCATTCCCGTGAAAACGGGAATCTTAAAGCGGCTAATGGACCAGCTAATTGCATTACGATTCCCGCCTACGCGGGAATGACGACCTTTTCAATGGAAGTACAAAAGATGTGTCCACACGATAGGATAAAATCGGAACAAGTTCAAGGACACCAAACTCTAGCAGTAGGCTATAGCGGGTTTCCCGCCCGCGTAAGTATTTTCGCTTGTGGAAACTTAAATAGCTAAATTTTTATTGATAAAAAGCTAAACCATTACTTGTTTTTGCTAATAAAATTAGTAATATTTGCGTTATGGCAAGAGTGGTTAAATCTAAATCTCTAAATTCTGTAGCAACTAAATATGCGGTAGTGGATATAGAAACTACTGGGGGGAGTGTGTCTAATAGTAGAATTACTGAGATAGCGATTTTATTGCACGATGGTAAAAAAGTAACTAGACGTTGGAGCAAGTTAGTTAACCCCGAAATGCCTATTCCCCTGCATATAACAGCGTTAACGGGTATAGATGAAACCATGGTGGCAAGCGCACCAACTTTCGCCGAGTTGGCAGATGAAGTTTACCATTTACTAGCTGATTGTGTTTTTGTGGCGCACAATGTGAACTTCGACTACTCTTTTTTAAGAGGTCAGCTGGCCGCTTGCGGATTGACGTGGAACGCAATTAAGCTTTGTACCGTTCGCTTGTCGCGGAAATTGATACCAGGGTTGCCATCTTATAGTTTGGGCAAACTCTGTAGTGCAGTGAAAATTGACTTAAAAGATAGGCACCGTGCCATGGGCGATGCCGAAGCTACCGCGATCTTATTTAGCATGTTGTTGGCTAACGACGAGCAGGAGCTAATTAAGGGGATGATTACGAAGGCCTCTCCAGAGCAACGTTTGCCACCTAACGTGCCCGAGGCCGATTTCAAGGCTTTGCCAGAAAGTGCAGGTGTTTATTATTTCCACAACCGTGGAGGCAAGGTAATTTATGTGGGCAAGGCCATTAACCTTAAAAAAAGGGTAGCCTCGCATTTTAGTGGAAATATTGGGAGTGCCAGAAGGCAACATTTTCTACGTGATATTTATGCTATTTCTTTCGAGCGATGCGGTTCAGAGCTGATGGCGCTTCTTTTAGAATGTGCAGAAATTCAAAGGCTGTGGCCTATATACAATAGTGCCCTTAAACGTTTCGAGGCTAAATACGGTTTGTACCACTACGTAGCTATGAGTGGTTACAGTTATTTGGCGGTTGGTCCTTTACCTAAGCAGCAGCAAGCTGTAAAAACCTTTGATAGGGAAGTGGATGGTTTGAATTATCTGGCAGAAATGTCGGAGAAGTTTCAAATAGACCAACGCTTTTGCCGCTATGGTAAAGCTTCTGTGCTGCGATCTGAGCAAGCTTTGCCATCTGTGAACGAACATAACGAAGCGGTAGAGCAACTATTAGCATATATTGCCACTGCTATGCCAAGTTTTATGATTTTGCAACAGGGCAGGGCGGTTGAGGAGCAAGGTTGTATTTATGTAGAAAAGGGCAGTTTTTGCCGTATGGGTTACTTGGATGCCCAGCAATCGCTTAACGAAGTTGATATTAAAGAAAGCTTGCAAGGCTACAAAGGCAATCATTATATGTTGCAATTGGTGATGGGCTATGCGCAAAGGTATCCCGCTAGGGTGAAGTGGTTAAGTAGTTAATGTGGATTTTTGTGGTATTTGCAATGACCGGCTCTTCATCCGTCATCTTTCCGATTGTATTGGAACAGACTGGCCTTGTGGAGAGATCTTTTTAAATTTTGTAAACCCCTAGTGCGCCAGCCCAATCAAAAAAATACAATTATTGAAAAAGCCCACAGACATCCGTCTCTGGGCTTTAAACCAAACAAACTATTTCTTTGAAGAATACCTAAATAACCGACAAGGAATAAAAAGGTTTTAAAAAAAATAAAATAATTTTCTAGAAACTGTTTCTTAAAAACTGCTTGTAAATGACATTGCTATTTTATAGGTTGAGTTTTCAAATAATAATCGGAATAAGTTCGAGGACACCAAACTCTATCGGTAATCTATAGGCGGGTGGGCACACCCGCCTAAGCATTTTGCTTCTAGAAATTTAAACAGTTTCTTAAATTGCAATTCTAGTAGCAACTCCAAAGAAATTTAAACAGTTTCTTAGACCTAATTATCATCTTGTTCTTCTTCGTCTTCCTCATCGAAAGCTTGGGCCAATTGCGTGCCTTCACCATCGGCAAATTCCTTTTCCTGCCGTGTATAACTGCTATCATCATCTGCGGAAGCATCAGTTGACTTATCTTTTGGTCTGCCTACCTGAAACTGCTCCAAATTTGGTGCTTCGTCTTCTTCTGGCCCTATATGGTGAGTGTTCATGATGTTCCCTTTCTTAAAATTGTTAGCTTTAACTACAGTGCTTGCGGTACTTTGCCTTCTTGTAAGTCTTCTTTAATAGCTTTAGCTGTGTCTATCCATTCTGGAGCTTTTTCTTTTATCTCATCAATCTTTGTTCTGCCAAATACATCTGGTTTGGTCAAGTATTCAAAGGCCTTGTAAATTGCGATGCCTATTAAGGCGTTTTTTATAAATCCCATATCTTTTTTAATTAGTATGTGAGATATAACACTTGTAAGCCCAAACCGTTTGCGGTATTAGTACGTGATTTGTAAAAGTATTTGCCAGTTTGCAGTTTTCAGATCACTATTTTAAGTGGCGTAATTTACTAGTTAACCTCCGGTAGCTTAGAGATAAGCAATAACCAATAATCAATTACCAATAACTAATAGCCAATAACCAGTTAAATAATTAAACGGCTAACCAATGAATTAAAGCTATTTGAACTTGATTACTTCTACTTTTATCGTAAAATCGTCGGTAGCGTTTCGGTTTACCTGCCTGTTGATTTCTGAAAAAACTACACCGTCGCCGCCAATTTGTTTTGCTTTCTCAATAACCTGCTTTCTGGTGTTCGCCTGGCTTGATTCGGAATGTCCGGTACGTGCGTTCATGTGGCCAATTACCTCAAATGGTCTCTCAATATCTTTGGTGGCGTAATAGGCTTTTACCGTTTCTGTAGGTGTGTACTTAGTGCCAAAATATGTGGGCGAATAAAGTGAACATGCGGCTAAGCATAGTCCAATGCCCAAGGCAATGAATGTCTTAATCGGTTTCATAACGTGGTACTTTTGTGTGTTTTTCCAAGATAGGAAACAATTACCGAATATCAAATTTGAATGGGGAATACTATGAACTAGTTTTTGTATCAATTTTGTTGTTAGCTATTTGCGGTAGATTTTGAGGCCATAGTTAAATCTTTAGGTGTGTAGCCATACTTTTTCTTGAAAGCGTGGGAGAAATGCGAGAGATTTTCGAAACCTGTTTCTAGGTAAACTTCTATCGGCTTACGATTTTTCTGGGAGAGCTGATAGTGTGCCAGCTCTAGGCGTTTTTGCGTTAGCCAACGTTGTGGGGTAAGTTGGTATAGCTGAAAAAAGTCTCTTTTAAAAGTGGTTAAGCTGCGACCGCTGAGATATCCGAATTTCTGCAAAGGCATGTTAAACATAAAGTTCTTTTCCATAAAAGCGGCCAAATCTATTTTATGTGGATCTTCGAAGTTGCCCAATACGCCATCAATATCTTTATCAATTGCATGGAGAATGGCTATAGCTTCTGTTATTTTCAGTGCAGCCAAGTTCTCTGGGAAAGTTTCCTTCAATTCGAAATATGGGTTTAGGGAAGCAAGGCAGCTTTCTAAAAGCGGGTGGTGGTTAAATGTACGAATCTTATGCGAGAGTGATGTATTTGTCTTTACTTTATTGTTGTAAAAAATACGTAGTTGATCTGCCGAGAGATGCATGGCCACTGCTTTGTGCGGCCATCCATCTTTTGGATAGTTGATAATGGTTGCTAACTGATGCCTTGGAATTAGGAAAGTGCTTCCCGGTCCAAATACAAAACTTTCATCGGCCTGCACAATTTTTGTTTCGCCAGAAAGTAGCCATACCAGCAAATGCTCGTCAAAGGCGGCCTCGGTTTTAAAAAGTTTTCCGCTGTAGCAAGAAATCTTGATCTTGGGATGTATGTAGTTTACCTGATAATCCATGTCGTAATCTTCTAATTTACGAAACTCCATCTAAGTTAAAGCTTATGCCAGTCATTTCTTCGCTTAGCTGCCACAATCTATTGGCATGTTCTGGGTGTAGCGAGTAGGGTTTAATTCCACCAATAGCGGCTATATCGGCATTCAAATCTGCCACTTCTACATTTTCGCAATAAACACCTCCCATATCTGCTAAGGCAGTGCTGGTAGCGCACCATATCGTAGTTGCCGCCCCTTGCGGAATGGTTTTTAGTGAAGCTGCCACTTCGGGTAAGATATTTCCGTGGGCATCTGTATATCCCAATTGCTGAAATAGGTCTAATGGTGCTTCTCTTGCCAGTTCTGTGCCACCTACAGCGCCTGGACATAGGGCATAACTACGCACCTGATGAACTTTGGCTCGGTCATCGAATGCTAGACTGAAAAGATTTACAGCTGTTTTAGATTGCCCATAGCCAAGCAAAGTATCGTAAGGCCTATGTATAAAGTTGGGGTCGTTAAAATCAAAATCTGAAAATTGGTGCCCGCCAGAAGACACATTTACTACTCTTGCGCCATTTGCATTCTTTAACGCAGGCCATAGGCTTGCCGTAAGCTGAAACATTGCTAAATAGTTGGTGGCTAATTGCGATTCGAAACCCCGATGATCTCTGCGCAAAGGTACCCACATGATACCGGCGTTGTTGATTAATAGATGTAGAGGTCTGTTTGTAACTAAAAATGCCTTTGCAAAGCTATTGATCTGCGACGGATCCATGAGATCTAGTGATGTAATTTCTACTCTGGCTATTCCTTCTAAGTTCTTTTTGGCTTTTTCCACATCTCTCGCCGCTACGATAACCGTAGCGCCCGCCTGTGCCAATGCTTTGGTGGTTTCTAGGCCAATGCCTGTGTGCCCGCCAGTAATAATGGCTGTTTTTCCGCTTAGGTCTATGCCCTTAATCACTTCTGTTGATGTAGAAGTTGCATTAAATCCTGAACCGATAGGTTTTTGTAATGCACCGTAATGATTGTTTTGTTCCATTTTCTTTATTTTTTAATGATTGATGGAACAAAGGTAGCCTGCTTAGTGAGGTGAAGGTTTGTTTAAACGTCCGAAGGTACTTTGTTTAAACGTCCGAAGGTACTTTGTTTAAACGTCGTTTCGGCCGTATAAGACCGATAAGTTCATTTAATAATCTAATTAATTAGCCCCGGGTTAAAACCACGGGGCTAGGCATAGTGTCTCTCAATAATTTTAGTGAACTGCTTTTTCTATATGCAGGTGCTTTGCACGAGTTCTATGTGGATGCCTGTGTACTCTGAAAATTCGGCAATGGTTACGTATTGGTCTTTTCGTTTGTTCATGGCATCTTTAATGGTCTGCAATAGTTTTTGGGCATGCCTTAAGCTTTTGTCCGTAAGGATACTCACATCTTTGGGATAAATACATACTCTTTTCATGGTTAATGTTTTTTAGTATGCCCCAACAGGTGGTGCTGGAAAGTGTAGTTATTGCTAATTTTTATGCTTGCATAGTATGGTGCTCTCTTGGTACTCTATCCCTACTTGAACCCTAGCTTTGACCTACACTAAGCCTATCTGGATTGGAGCGGCTCCCGATTAGGAACAAAAAGCGGGACTATCGAAACCAATGAAATACTGCACTTGCTTTTCTAATAAATAAACGACTTGTTTTAACTCGAAAGCAATTTTATGTTAAACTATTTTTAACTCTGAAAATAATTATCGTAACCTCTTGATAGTTAAAAGAAATTGTTCTACTTTTGCAGTCCCTTAATGTAGGCTAGTTATAAACTGCTAACAACAAGGAAATTAAATAAATAATAGAAACAAAAAGCAAGAAATGCCAACCATTCAACAATTAGTTAGAAAAGGTAGAGTAGCACTGGAGTTTAAGAGTAAATCTCCAGCGTTGGACAGCTGTCCACAGCGAAGAGGCGTATGTACACGTGTATATACTACTACCCCTAAGAAACCAAACTCTGCAATGCGTAAAGTTGCCCGTGTACGTTTAACCAATGGTAAAGAGGTGAATGCCTACATTCCAGGAGAAGGTCACAACTTACAAGAGCACTCAATCGTTTTGATCCGTGGTGGTCGTGTTAAAGATTTACCAGGTGTACGTTACCACATCATCCGTGGTGCATTAGATACATCAGGTGTAGCTGGTCGTAACCAACGTCGTAGTAAATATGGAACTAAGCGTCCTAAACCAGGACAAGCAGCTGCAGCTCCAGCAAAAGGTAAAAAGAAATAATTAGGAGGAAATAAGAAATGAGAAAGTCGAAACCAAAGAAAAGAATTATTCTTCCTGATCCTAAATTTAACGATGTTCAGGTTACAAGATTTGTAAACAACATGATGTTTGATGGTAAAAAATCAATCGCGTATTCAATTTTTTATGATGCTGTTGAATTGGCAGAGAAAAAAGCTGGCGAGAATGGTTTAGAAATCTTCAAACGTGCATTAGCTAACATCAGCCCTGCTGTAGAGGTTAAATCTCGTCGTGTGGGTGGTGCAAACTTCCAAGTGCCTACAGAAGTACGTCCAGAGCGTAAAATTGCTTTAGGTATGAAATGGTTAATTAACTACTCGCGTAAGCGTGGTGAAAAAACCATGAAAGAAAAATTAGCTGGCGAAATGGTAGCAGCAGCTAAAGGTGAAGGTGCAGCAGTTAAGAAAAAAGAGGATACGCACAAAAT